>JASGUQ010000040.1 GCA_030057655.1 Bacillota bacterium | reverse complement strand
TGACCAAGGACGAAGGCGGCCGCCACACCCCGTTCTTCAACGGCTACCGTCCCCAGTTCTACTTCCGCACCACGGACGTGACCGGCTCCATCAAGATGCCCGAAGGCGTTGAGATGGTGATGCCCGGCGACAACGTGCAGATGGAAGTCACGCTGATCACCCCCATCGCGATTGAGCAGGGTCTGCGCTTCGCCATCCGCGAAGGCGGCCACACCGTCGGCTCCGGCGCTGTTGCTCGCGTGATTGAATAACAAGCCCTCTTGGGTCTGACAGAAAGAGGTGTAAACCATGGCAGTTAAGGAAGCGCGTTCCAACATTGTACTGGCCTGCACTGAGTGCAAGCAGCGCAACTACAACACGATCAAAAACAAGAAGAACACTCCCGATCGCCTGGAGTACAACAAGTATTGCCGTTTTTGCAAAAAGCACACTGCGCACCGTGAAACGAGGTAAGCGTGATGTCTGAAGATAAACAGAAACGCACTCCGTCTAACAAGGAGAAGAAGGGCTCTGATAACAAGGTACTCAACTTCTTTAAGAACTTGCCTGCGAACATCGCAAAGCCCTTTAAGGATACCTGGCGTGAACTGCGCAAGGTAACCTGGCCGACCAAAGAGAACCTCATCAACTCCACCCTGCTGGTTCTCGCGTTCATGGCGTTCATGGGCGTGGTCATCGGCCTATTGGACATGGGCTCCACTGAAGTCATCAAGCTGCTGAGCAGCTGGGCAGGCTGATAGGAGAAGCAATGCCGCAACAGGATTTAGACCAAAACACGAACTTGCCAAAGTGGTATGTCGTCCATACCTATTCCGGCTATGAAAACAAGGTCAAGGACAACCTGGAGAAAGCTGCGGAAAATAACCGCATGCAGCATTTGATCCAGGAGGTTCAGGTGCCCATTGAGGAAGTAGCCGAGATCAAGAACGGCAAGCGCGTCATCACCCAGCACAAGACCTTCCCCGGCTATGTACTGGTCAAAATGATCATCACCAGCGAATCCTGGTATGTCGTGCGCAACACGCGCGGCGTCACAGGCTTTGTGGGCCCTGAGAGCAAACCCGTTCCCCTGACGGACGAAGAGTTTGAGACCATGATGAACAGCCAGCCGCAGGCGGAAGCGACCAAACTTGTCGTTGGTGAAGAAGTCCGCATTCTCTCCGGCCCCCTTGAGAACTTTACCGGCGTTGTGGAGGTCGTGGACGTAGTCCGCGGCAAACTGCAGGTCAAGGTGAAGATGTTCCTGGGCCGCGAGATGCAGGTAGAAATCGATTTGGATCAGGCTGAAAAGGTCGTCTGATTCATCCGGATCTGTCCCCGTGGGAGGCGCGCAAGCGCCGCCATGACCACATCACTTTAGGAGGAGCCAAATAAAATGGCAAAGAAAGTAGCCGCAGTCATCAAACTGCAAGTCAACGCCGCGAAAGCCACCCCCGCGCCCCCGATCGGCCCGGCCCTCGGCCAGCACGGCGTCAACATCCCCGGTTTCTGTAAGGAATTTAACGAGCGCACTGCCAAACAGGCCGGTTACATCATCCCGGTCGTTATCACGGTGTATTCAGACCGTTCCTTTACCTTTATCACCAAAACGCCGCCGGTTCCGGTGCTGATCAAAAAAGCGCTGAACATCGAAAGCGGCAGTGATAAACCCAACAAGACCAAGGTTGCTCAGCTTTCCAAGGATCAACTGCGCGAGATTGCGACCACCAAAATGGTGGATCTGAACGCTGCCAGCATCGAAGCCGCGATGAGCATGGTCAAAGGCACTGCCCGCAGCATGGGCGTAACTGTCGAGGAATAAAGGAAACATTGTGGGAGGACATCGCGCCGCTAATACCACAGGGAGGAACAAAACATGAAACACGGCAAGAAATACCTTGAGTCCAAAAAACTCATTGACGAGAACAAACTCTATGATCCGGCGGAAGCCATCGCGCTGGTCAAACAGACTGGCAAAGCCAAGTTTGACGAAACCGTCGAACTCTCCATCCGCCTGGGCGTCGACCCCCGCCATGCTGACCAGCAGGTTCGCGGCGCGGTCGTTCTGCCCCATGGAACAGGCCGCGTTGTGCGCGTCCTGGTGTTCGCCAAGGGCGAAAAGGCTGAAGAAGCCAGGGCCGCAGGCGCTGACTATGTCGGCGATGCCGATCTGGTCGAGAAGATCCGCACAGAAAACTGGTTTGATTTTGACGTCTGCGTTGCCACCCCGGACATGATGGGCGTGGTCGGCAAGATCGGCCGCATCCTGGGACCAAAGGGCTTGATGCCCAACCCCAAGTCCGGCACCGTGACCACCGACGTCGCCAAGGCCATTGCGGACATCAAAGGCGGTAAGGTTGAGTACCGCATCGACAAGACCGCCATCGCGCACTGCCCCATCGGCAAGGTGTCCTTTGAGGATGAAAAGCTGGTCGAGAACCTGACCACCCTGATGGACGCGGTCATCAAGGCCAAGCCCAGCACCGCCAAGGGCGTCTACCTGCGCTCCCTCTATCTGAGCACCACCATGGGCCCCTCAGTCCGCCTGAACCCGCTGAAGTTCTGATAGAGAAGCTGATAACTGCGGAACTGATACAGCAAACGATTTTAAAAGAGAGCTGCCAGAAATGGCGGCTCTCTTTTAAATAATACTGATTCCAATCTTTATTGCATCGTCGCGCCGGATCTTATGCCGCCCTGCTGTGTCAGTCAACCTCAACGTAGCTCAGGCTACGCCTTCGGTTTTCTTCCTTGCAGGGCGACATAATCTCACGCCGCTTTGGATGCAATAAAGCTTTACATCAGTATAAACAGTTGTTTTTAATCCATGTTAATTTTTCATTTCTTCGGCTTCGTCCCTGTCCCAGCCCCGTTGCTTCACAAGCGCCTTCAGGCGCTGGGTACGCTGCTTCACGCGATATGCGGTCAGCGCCTGGTTGCGGTACTTATCCACCATCAGGCGGGTTCCAACGGCGATGGGCACGGCAGGCAGCGCGCCAAGGCCGGCCGCGATGGCAGCGGCGCCGGCTGCCATGCCGGCTCCTGTCTTCAGCATGCGGTAGGAGCCGTCCTGCAGGGCGGCCTTCTGCGTCTTTTTGCCAAGAACCACAGCGCCCTGTTCGGTAATGGCAATGACGGCGAAGGGCAGGCTGAAAGAGATCGTGTCCAGGACCTCGCTTAACAGCCCGGTGTCCTCCAGAAGACCCAAACTGACAGAAACCTCATCCGCGTAGGAGAGGGCGGTGGTGATGCCGTCAGTCAGCGTGCTGCGGTTTCGATCCTGATAGGTTTTGAGCATTTCCTGATAATTCATCTTATTTTACCAATGCGCGGACAAGGGTGACCGCCAGCCAGAAACCGCCGATGACGGCCGCCAGCCAGGTGGCCTGGCGCAGGACATAGACCAGGCCGGTCTCGCCTTTTTTCCGCTTTTCATTCCTTAAGGTTAAGGCGTCAACTTTCTTTTGAAGCTCGTTCAGCTTCTTTTCCTGTTCGCGCAAGCGCTCAGAGAGTTCATCCTGCTCCTCACCTTGAAGTGTGAGCGCGCCGCGTAGCGCCGCCTGATCCTCTGACAAGCCTTCTGCTATGACGACCATGTCCCGGGTAAATTCCTCAACCAGCTTTGGCAGATCCTTGCCGGAGATGGAGTCAACGGCTGACTGAAGGAAGCCTTTTGATTTTTCAAGGATGCCCTGTTTCTTGCGCGGCTGCTCCTCATTTACGGGCAAGTTGTTTTCATCCGGCTGCATGAGCTCTCCCAAAAATCTAAATCAGGCGGATTCCGCTGGCTGCCTGTTCCGCGCGGTAGCGGGACATCAGAGATTTGATGCGGTTGTAGGGGTTCAGCAGCGCGGAGAGGCTGCGGTCATGGTTCAGGGTCGCGATGAGGTAAGAAATGTATTTGCTCAGATCCGCTTCCACAAACCATTTGGTCTCTTTAAGCTCAGGCTTGATATAGGACAGGTTGGTGGTAATAACCTTGGAGATGATACCCTGCTGGTAAGCCTTTTCAAAGTCCTGAATGCCGTTTGTGAAGAAGGCAAAGGTCACAATGCAGAAAATACGGTTTGCCTTGCGCTTTTTAAGCTCTCTCGCCAGATCCAGCAAGGAGTCGCCGGAGGAAAGGATGTCATCGGCCACGATGATGTCTTTGCCTTCAACCGACTCGCCCAGGTACTCATGGGCGACAATCGGGTTGCGCCCGGAAACGATCGTTGTGTAGTCACGCCGCTTATAGAACATGCCCAGTTCAAGGGCCATCACGGAAGAATAATAGATGTTGCGGTTTACAGCGCCTTCATCAGGGCTGACGATCATCATGTGTTCCTTATCAATGCGCAGGTCCTTGACCGAGCGCAAAAGGGCCTTGAGCATCTGGTAGGTGGGCTGAACATTTTCAAAACCGCAAAGGGGAACCGCGTTCATCACACGGGGATCATGGGCGTCAAAGGTGATGATGTTGGCGACGCCCATATGCTCCAGCTCCTGCAGCGCCATGGCGCAGTCCAGGCTTTCGCGCGTGTTGCGGCGGTGCTGGCGGGATTCGTAAAGCATGGGCATGATGACATTGACGCGCTTCGCCTTGCCGGCGATGGCCGCGATGATGCGCTTGAGGTCCTGGAAGTGATCATCAGGGGACATGGGCACCTCAAGGTCATACATCCGATACCTGATGTTGTAAGCGCAGACGTCGATCAGAATATAAATGTCCAATCCGCGGACACTCTCACGGATAACACCCTTTCCTTCTCCTGTACCAAAACGAGGGCAGACCGCTTCAACAAGAAAATCATCCCTCCCAAGTCCGGGCGAGGTATAGAATTCCTCATCCTGCAGATTCTGAAGCTCATGCCATTTCAGAAGATACTCATTGACATTGGCGCCAAGGGTATCCATACCCCGCATGGCAATGATGCCAAGAGGACCATAGGGCATGCTGTTCAGATTCTCGTCCCAATCCGACAAAAAATTATCCATGTCTGTTTCCCCCCACCTTTGTTTTATTGTTCTGATTGGTTTGCGATCAAAGCGCGCTCAAGTGGTTCAAAGTCAACTTGGGCAAAGAATATTCCTTGCCGTCCGCGTCTGTTGAAATGTTCATGCCGGTCATAACGCCATAGACCGCTGCCGCCGTGTTAAGCGGCAGGTCGGGTTCCGTGTCGGTGGTGATCAGCAGGATGTCCTCAAACCCGGCGTTGGTCTTCCTGATGGCAAAGCGCAGGACCCAGGAATCCGTTTCATTCTGCTTTTCAATCAAAGTTCCTTCAAAACGGAGCAGCTTGCCGTCATAGTTGTTGGGGTTGGCAATCAGATCAGCGTATGCGGGACGCAGCGCCTGCGACCTTTCAGCCTCCTGCTTTGCTTCCTGGCTCACGGTCTTCTGGGTGGTGTAGGTGAACACGCGGTCTTCAAAGTTGCGTTTGGAAAGCACCAGGCGGATGTCATAGGTCCCTTCCTTTGTGGTATCAATGTCAAAAGCAAATTCCTTGTTCCGGGCCACTTTTTTGCTTGTAGAAACGCCGTTGACCGTGAGGGCAGCTGTGACCCCGGCTTCTGAGGTGATGCCGGAGAGCGTCAGCTGGTTGCCGGAATAGGTTTCAGGCGGCGCTGAAATAATCTGTACAGGCAGGATCCCTTCTTTATAGAGAATATTGTAGGATTTGCTGAAGTCTTCAAGCCCTTCCTTGCGCACTGTCAGGGTCATCACATAGACGTCCTCGCCCGGCAGCGTGATTTTCAGTGAATATTTACCGGCTTTATTGGCTTTTGCGTCAAAGACCTTGGTGGTGTTGTTGGAAAAGGAAATCAGGACAGCGTGAAGGGTGGCCTCGGGCTTGGTCTTGCCCTTCATGGTAAAGGTGGCGTTGCCTGTTTCAGCAGGGGCAGTCTGCGTTTCGTCCAGTGAGATCGGTAGAACGGGCATGGGCAAAATCTGGGAAAAAGTGAAGGTGTTGAAGACCTTGTTGAGCGCGGCATTGTCCTGGGCGTTCAGCTGGCGGCCATAAACCTGCATGTCCACCGTGATGGTGTGGCCGTTGCGGATGGTGCGGCGCTGATAGCCCCGGTGGGCTACGCTCCCGTTCAAGCGGTACTGATAGCGCAGTTGGAGGAAGCGACCGATGTCCTTATAGCTTTTCCAGGAAACAGAGTCATAGCGGTAGCCCAAGATGTTGTACGAGCCTGAAGCGCCGTGCGAGATGCGGTAGCGGGCGCGCACATCGGTTGGATGTTCGTTGATGTCAAACAGGTTCTGCCCGTCCACATCCTTGAGGGCTGTGACCAGAAGGATGCGGTCGTTTGCGGTGTCATAAGCCTGAAGGAGAATGCCGCGCGCCTTAAAATCCGCCTCCCAGGTGGCGACGCTGCCGCCCTGGGACTGGATAAAGTCCTCGTTCTGTGCCAGGTTTTCGGGCGTCAGCACAGTCTGATAGACGCCTTCGGGCAGGGTGAGGGCAGCGTGAACATCGCTGAAGGTATAGTTGTTGGTTTCGGCATGTACTGCTGGAAACAGCGTGAACAGAAAAATGGCTGAGAGCATCAGCAAAAGCAACTTTTTTTGCATTGGCGACCTCCTGCAATCAGACTCACTTTATCCTACCACAATTGCGGGTTTGCTTCAACCGCGCCGCTGTTTATGGGGGCAAGGCCGCAATTTCTTCTTACTGATTTGTTCAGAAACGGGGTGTTTGTCAAAAACACGCTTAAATGGTCGCTTTTCAAGCCTTTTTCATGAAATATATCGGGAATTTACAATTCTGAACATTTGTGCATGGAATTAAATCTAAAACTGTGTTAATCTGACAACATGGGCAACATAAAGGGAGGAGACGAAAGATTTTGCGTTATTGGCGCTACTTAAAGCGGGATGCGGTCCGCAACTGGGATCTCTACCTCATGGCGGTGCCCATGGTGGTGTATTACATCATCTTCTGCTATGGCCCCATGTACGGCCTGCAGATTGCCTTTATGGATTACAACCCCTGGCGCGGCATGGCAGGGAGCAAGTTTGTCGGATTTAAACATTTCATCAATTTTCTGAGCCTGCCGTCCAGCTTTCAGTACATCGGAAACACCCTGCGTATCTCCATTTCATCTCTGATCTTCAGTTATCCTCTTCCCATCATTCTGGCGCTCATGTTCAACGCCATGCCGTCTCAGCGCATCAGAAAGACCGTGCAGACTGTCTTTTACATGCCGCACTTTGTGTCCACGGTCGTTGTTGTGGGCATGCTGGCCCTGTTCACCAACAACCAGGTTGGCGCCATCAACCAGATTATCAGGGCCCTTGGCGGCGAGGCGATCGACTTCAACAAAGCGTCCTCCTTTTTGCCCACCTACCTGATCTCCGGCATCTGGCAGGGCGCGGGCTGGAGCACCATCATCTACACCGGCGCCCTCACCAGCGTCAATCCGGAGCTGTATGAGGCAGCCACAGTGGACGGCGCAAGCAAGTTTCAGCGCGTTTGGCACATTGATATCCCGTCCATCCTGCCAACCATGTCCATCACCCTGATATTGGCCATCGGCGGGCTGATGAGCGTGGGGCATGAGAAGGTCTACCTGATGCAAAGCGCCACCAACATCTCTGTGACGGAGATCGTGTCCACCTATTCATACAAAGCCGGCCTGATTTCCGGTCAGTATTCCTATTCCTCAGCCATCGGCATGTTCAATTCCGTGGTCAACTTCATTTTGCTGCTGTTCGCCAACACGCTTTCCAGGCGCGTTTCCGGCAGCGGCATCCTGTAAGGGAGGCGGGCTGATGGACAAGATGAAGAAGAAATCCTGGATCAAGCAGTCGAAAATTCAGGGCGACTGGCGTTTTGACCTGATCAATGGGCTGATTTTGCTGGTTTTGACGCTGATCTTCTTTTACCCGATGTACCTGGTCTTTATCTCGGCCATCTCCTCGCCTTCCGAGGTCTTCGCCGGGCGCGTGCTGCTTTTGCCGACAGGTTCCAACTACGAGGGGTTCAAGCGTGTCATGGAGAATGAAGCCCTCTGGCGCGGATACGCCAACACGGCTGTCTACACGACCATTGGCACCCTTATCAATCTTGTCCTCACAATGACTGGCGCTTTTGTCCTCTCCCGCAAGACGTTTGCGCTCAGAAAACCTCTCAACTGGATGGTGCTGGTGACCATGTTCTTCGGCGGCGGCATGATCCCCACCTACCTGCTTGTTAAAGATCTGAAGCTGCTCAACACCATCGGCGCTTTGGTGCTGCCCGGCGCCATCTCCACCTGGAACCTGATCATCACCCGCACCTTCCTCACCACATCCATTCCGGATGAACTGCAGGATGCCGCCCATATCGACGGCTGCAACAACATCGGCTTTTTCATCAGGATCGTCCTGCCCAATTCCACAGCCATCATCGCGGTCATCGGCCTGTTCTACGCGGTGGGACACTGGCTGTCCTACTGGAACGCCATGCTCTATATTACCAAAGAAGAGATGTACCCTTTGCAGCTGGTACTTCGCGATATCCTTTTGAAGGCTGAGGTGGCCATGCAAAGCGCGAGGACCGGCGAAAACATCGAGAACGCGACCGCTGTGGTGGAATTGCTCCGCATTTCGGAATCCGTTAAATACATTGTTGTCGTCGCGGGCACCTTGCCCTTGCTCATCATCTTCCCCTTTGTTGAAAAGCATTTTGTCAAAGGCGTAATGATTGGCTCTGTAAAGGGCTGATTGTGAATAAATCATGGAGGTAAACAAATGAAAAGACTGACATCCCTGTTGCTTTGCGCTCTGTTGCTGCTGTCCGCTCTCAGCGCAGCCGCGGAACCGGTGATCACAGAGCCCCAGCTGCCCCTAACCGAGACCCCGGTCACCTATACGGCCATGGTGGTCCAGCATGCCCTGGATACCGGCGACGCCAGCACCAAGTCGCTCTACCTTGAGCGCGAAAAGGAAACCAACGTCAAGTTTGATTGGACTGTTGTGCCCTCCACCTCCAAGGCGGAGCGCATCGCGACCACTTTTGCTTCCGGCGATCTGCCTGATGTCTTTGTCAACACCCTGGACAACTCCCAGGTGCTGACCTACGGTATGGCAGGCGCGCTGCTCCCCGTATCCGATTACCTGGAGCATATGCCCAATTTCTCCGCCATCCTGGAAGCCATGCCCGCTGTCAAAACGGCAGTCACCATGCCGGACGGCAAGATCTATGGCCTCCCGCAGGTCAACATGTATTCAGTCTGGCCCGGCAACGGCGTGTATGTGAAGACCACAGCCTTCATCAACAAGACCTGGCTGGACAAGCTGGGCCTTGAGATGCCCACCACCACGGAAGAGCTGCAGGCCGTTTTGACCGCCTTTAAAGAAAAGGATCCTAACGGCAACGGCCAGGCGGACGAGATCCCGCTGTCCTTTGTCTACAAAGGCTGGGCTGAGACGCCCTCCGCCCTTCTGTACGCTCCCTTTGGCATCATCGGCATGGCCAGCCAGCTCAACGTCCAGGAAGGCAAGGCCTTCTACGCCATCCAGGATGAGCGCTACATCCAGGCTGCCAAGTACATCCGCGGCTTGTGGGACGCCGGCCTGATCGACCCTGAAGCCTACACCCAGGACGCCAAGCGCTACTACGCCAAGGGCCTTGAAGAGACCCCTGTCTACGGCGTGTTCATCGACTGGACCGGCAGCTCCACTGTGGGCAATGCCCGCATCCTGGGTGAAGACAACGAGCTGGGCACAGGGGATGAGGAGTATGTGCCGCTGCCCCCGCTCAAGGGGCCGGATGGCACCGTGCTCTGGGAGAACCAGGCCGCCGGCATCAACACCAACCGCCTGTGCATCGCTTCCACCGTGGAAAATCCCGAACTGCTTCTGAAGTGGGCGGACTACCTGTATACGCCGGACAACAGCATCCAGGAGATCTGGGGTCAGTTTGGCACCCACACCAGAAAGAATGAGGATGGCAGCTGGACTCGCATCGCGCCGCCCGAGGGCGTCAACGGCGATGAGTGGCTGCTGCAGACCACCACCCGCGGCCTGCCGGGGCTCTTGACCGATCAGATGGTTGAAAAGTTTGACACCATCTACCCGAATGGCAACACTGGCTCCAAGAGGACCGACCTGAAATACCGCCTGTCCTCCATTTACGCGCCGTTTGCCGTGAAGGAGTTCTATCCCAGCGTCGTCCTTTCTTCTGAGGCCAACGAGCGCATCGCGGTTCTGATGACGCCACTTCGCAACGCCATGGTTGAGCAGGAGGTCGCCTGGCTGACCGGTCAGGGAGACATCGAGGCCGAGTACCCCGCCTTCATCGAACAGCTGAAGTCCCTGGGCATTGAAGAGGTCGTCAAGATCTATCAGGACGCCAAGGACGCCGTTCAATAAGTTCTAAGTTTCATGGGGGAGCCCGCCCTTGTCGGCGGGCTCCCGTACCTTTTGGGAGATTTTTTGCATTGAATCTGCTTGGACTGGAACTTGACCTGAGTATCAGCCTGGATCAGGCTCACTTAAACAAAGCGGAGCAGTATAAAAAAGCCGGGTTCACGGCTGCGGAGTGCTGTCTGCCCACCTATTATCATGACCCCATTGATTTAGGCATCCTGAAGCCTTACATCAAAACGGCATATGACGCGATCAGGAATTCGGGCCTCAGGATCGCTTCCTGGCACATCCCTTTTGGCCGCTATTGGGACATCTCTTCTCCGGATCAGAGCATCCGTCTCCCGGCGATCGAGGCCCACCTGGCCTTGTTTCAGATGCTGGAACCGCTGGACGGCACCAACCTTGTTGTTCACCCCAGCTTTGAACCTATTCCTGAAAATGAAAGGTCAGAACACATCAGCGCCTGCCAGGAAAGTTTGAAAGATCTGAGCGCGATGGCCAAAAGCTGCGGCAAGCGCCTGGCCCTTGAAAATTTGCCGCGAACCTGCCTTGGACGAACCTCGCAGGAAATGGCGCTGCTCACCCGGGATGGTGTGCTTTGCGATATTTGCATGGACACCACCCACCTTTTCTATGAGGCTCCGGAAGACTTTCTGGAGCGCTGCGGCAGATGGGTCATCAACACCCACCTGTCCGATTACCTGATTGGACAGGATGAATGCCACTGGGTGCCGGGGACTGGAAGCCTCAGGTGGCTCGCTATTTTTGAGCGTCTCATCGCGCTTTCTTATGCGGGCACCTATAATTTTGAGGTTTTTCACGCCGCCCCGCTTGAGATTTTGACTGGCTTAAAGAATGCGCTGAACAAGGTTGGCTGACGGGAATCGGCCTCCTGTCAAAAACGATGCTGATTGAACAAAAACAGCAGCAATGCTGTTCAGAACTCTTTACTCTTGGATGACCTTAAATTCAGAGGCAGGAAATCCAAAAGCTTCCCCGGTTTCGTCAACAATCAAATACATTCCATGGTCAAGGCCGTCGGTTTCATAATGTTTGCCTTTTTTTAGCGACACCTTGTAGGTGTCCCCGATGTATTCAACGATCATCTAACAACCATCCCCCTTCTGAACTTATTCCTCCACCCTTCTGGTGGTGTCTGATTGATACCGGTGAATTTGCATCGTGATATTTACCGCGCTGCGTTCTCCCTCAGCCACTCATCCCGAATGGCTGCGTACAGCCGGACTGAAGCATAGCGCATTTTATAATAAATGCGCTCCTTCAGCAGGCCTTCTTCCTTCATCCCGGCCTTTTTCATCACCTTACCCGAAGCGGGGTTGTCCACATCATGCAGCGCTTCGATCCGGTGGATGATGTTTTGGTCAAAAATAAACCGCAGGTAGGCTGTGAGCGCTTCTGTCATCAGGCCCTGTCCCCAAACGGCTCGCGCCAGGGAAAAGCCGACCTCCGCCGTGTGGTTGTCCCAGTCCCTGTTCACCAGGCCGATGGTGCCCACCATGCGCCTGGTTTCTTTCATGGTGATGGCCATGGTCAACAAGCCTTCCTGGCGGCACTGCATCATCTGGCTGCGCAGGATGGCTTTGGTCTGGTTTAAGCTGGTGTGCGCGTCCCACAGCACATATCTGGCCACCTGCTCATCCTTGGCATACTCATAAAAGTCTTTTGCGTCCCTGTACCTGAGCGGGCGCAGCAGCAGCCTCTCTGTCCTGATCTCGTTTGCGTCTGCCCCGGCGCCTGTAAACTTCAGTTGCTTTAAAAACCAGGGCGTTTTTTGATACATGCTCACAAGCTTCTTAACCCTTGGCCTGCGGGTAAGCATCCTTGAAAGAGGCTTTGCTGTGCGCGCCCTCCTGCCACAGGTAACTGGGCTGATTCAGGATCCGATGCGCCATCAAAAGAGCAAGGCAGGTCTTCGCGTCTTCGATTTGTCCCGCTTCCACCATCATGACCGCATCGTTCAAGGGCATCTTCACCAGGTTTAAAAATTCATCCGGATCCATGTGCTGCCTGCCCTGGGTCAGATCGGTTGCCAGGTACAGGGCGATGCGCTCCGTACAAAAACCAGGCGTCGTCACCACATGGGCCATTTTCTGCCATTTTCCAGCGACCAGCCCTGTTTCCTCCTCCAGTTCGCGCTTGGCGCACAGAAAGGGATCTTCATCCGGCGCGTCCAGTTTCCCGGCCGGCACTTCAAGCGTGATCCTGTCTATGGCCACCCTGTGCTGCTTCACCAGGGTTACGATGCCCCTGCTGTCGACCGGCACCACTGCAGCGGCGCCATTGTGTTTAACGATTTCGCGCCCTGCTTCCTGTCCGTTGGGCAGGGACACGCGCCACTGTTCCACTGTGATGATCTTGCCCACGAACTCCGTTTTAGAAGACAAAAAGGTCTCTTTTAAATCTTTTTCATTCATGTCATTCACTCCTTGCATAGAAGAGTATACCTATTTTCAGCCACGCTTCGCAAGCGCTGAAAACAAGAAACGGAACCTTTCGGCTCCGTTTCAATCAGGAAGTGAGGTTTTACTGTGCTTTACTTGCTTTCGGATTCAACGCTGGGTTCGGGCATTTCGGATTCCTGTGAACCGCCCATGCTGTTCTGGATCAACTGAAGGATGCTGGGGGCTTCATCAGGCAGTGCCGTTTGCAGTTTTTCAAGCAGAGCAGGAGCCATGTTGGCTGAGGCTTCCATCAGAAGTTTCTGGTCTTCTTCCGACATCTCTTCTTTGAGGACAACTTCCTTCATGCCTTCAACAACAGGAGCGACCGGCTGCTCATCCGTGGGCGCTGAGTTCATGGTGATCTTCAAAAGCGGATCGGGCATCATCATGGACAAGGCAAGCTCGCTGCTGCTTTCCATGGTTTCAATGTTGACGGCGGAATTGATGCTGATGCTTGCGGACATCCCGGCGCTCGCAAGGGTGATTGTCATAGCGGTCTTGTTTTTGGTTTCGGTTTCGCTGACAGCGTTCACTTTGACTTCCACCAGCATAGCGCTTGAATCCGCGCCGGACAGAATGTTCTGCTCAAGCGCAACCCAGTCGGTGGGTTCGGGCGTTTCGCCTTCAGCCGTGTAATTGAAGCCGGCCAGCATATACTTCACGTTCACATTGGCCGTGGTTTCTTCCGTTACGACATGAACCTGCACGTTGAAGGGCTGGGGGTTATCCGGCAGGTTTGCAAGGTCAACATAGACGGAGTTTTCGTTTTCATAAACAACCAGGTCAAACAGGGGCTGATCTTCGCTGTCAAAGGCGCTCTTGGAAGATTCTAGCATATCAAGGATCGGGTCTTTGTATTCCTTGGGCTCAGCGGTTTCGCCGCCCTGGGGATGCTGCATGCCGCTGTTCATGGCTTCACTGGCAAGGACCATCTCTTTGACCTTGGCCTGCAGGTCCTCGTCCTTCGCGTACACTTCGCCCAGTTTGGTCATCAGCCCGGCCACCATCTGGCTGGTGATGGTCACCTTGGTGCACTTCTTAAAAGTGCCGTAAGGCGTGTCAAAACTTCCTTCTTCGCTGCCGGAAGCCTGCTGGATCTTGCCGACTTCATTCGTCACGACGTCCAGATAAGCCTGGGCCTTCTCCATGACTTTTTCCTGGTCAATGGCTTGGAGGCTTGCCTGGATGTTTGCCTGGCTGGCAAACTTCGCCATCATCTCAGGATCGACCGTCATATAGACGCCGGGCAGCATGCTGCTGGTCATCTTCAGGTCGCTGCCGTCCTGATTATAAGACATCTGCATGTCAATCAAATCACCCTTGTCGGTTCCGACCACGCCGGAAACGCCGCTCGCGGAGGCAATGAAGGTGGCCTTTAACTTGCTGATCGCATCGGAGATGGCTTGGAAAACCTTCATGCTTTCCTCGTCGGGCTGGCTTCCGCTCATGCTGGAGATCAGGGCGCCGGCCTGAGGATTCAACTGGATGGTCACCTCAGATTTCAGGTTCTTTCCGGATTTGAGAATTCTGTCAAATGGGGTTTCGCCAGCAGGCGCTTCCGCCAATGCCGGGACAATGCTGAGCAGCATCATCAAGGCAACCAGCAGGGCTGTCAGTTTTTTTCCGGTGTTTGTCATAAAGTCCTCCTTTTAGTTGGATTGTTAAGCATACTTATTATACCACGCAAAACGCCAAAAATATCAGCCTCATTCGATGCCGGAGCACCAAAATCAAAGGAAAACTCAAGTAAAATCAAAGGTTTTACACTTTGTTCATACTAAATCTTTCACAGAATTTACTGGGACAGGATCTGCCCGCGTGTTTATGCCATCGCCCTGTGCTTGATGGAGATGTCCATGATGTGGTGCAGGGTGTGCGTGATATCAGCGCCATAGGGGGTAAGGGCGTACTCGCTTTTTCTGGTTTCCGCCGCGTTTTCTTTTATTACCAGTTTGCTGTCGATCAGCGCGCTTAACTTTCTCTGCAGTTCGGTATCGCTGATATAATCGATGTTGTTTTTGATGTCGGTATAGGTCCTGGCGCCCTGCTCCAGCTCAAAAAGGATCAGCGGATTCCATCGCCCGCCGATCACGGACTCCATCAGTTTTAACCCTTCTTCCAGTTCTTGTTCATCAAAAACCAGTGTCTGGTCAAATTCGTTCATTATATAGTCTCCTTTCTATATATTGTTTCATGAAGCACATCCTTCTTTAACACAATCCTATCAAGATTCTTCGGTTATCACAAGAGCGCTCAAGCCGTTTTGATACTGAACTCAATCATAAACGCTTTGATAGGCCGGATCTTTTTCGTCTCCGCTAAGCCTATCGGTGCGTTTACTCATTCGTTCAGTATGAGGCTGTTTTTCACTGTTTTCCGATCGGTTCCAAAAATGTTTTTCCATTATCGCTTAAAATGTTGACAAAGCGCGGATTGCATGGTATCTTTGTCTTGAGTTAGCACTCAACGCATCCGAGTGCTAACAACCGGAAGAAAAGGAGGTAGTTGTCAAGTGGAAGAGCGCAAAAGACGCATCCTGAAAGCCATTATTGACGACTACGTCCAGACTGCCGAGCCGGTCGGTTCGCGCACGATCGCGCGCAAGTACCTGTCAAACCTCTCCAGCGCCACCATCCGTAACGAGATGAGCGACCTTGAGGAATTGGGGTACCTAAGCCAGCCGCACATTTCAGCCGGCCGCGTGCCGAAAGTGAGCGCCTACCGGCTGTATGTGGATCATCTGCTCTCCCATGAGCCGGAACCTGTTCTTGAGGAAGAGGAGATCCGCAGCAAGTACCTGGCTCAAATGAGCCACCTTGAGGATGTGGTTCGTTCAACCGCTCAGGCGCTGACAGAATTAACCGGCTACACATCCCTGGTCATGCTCCCCCGCCAGGCAGACCTGCGCATCACCTCGTTGCAGCTGGTGCCTGTGTCCACCGCCCTGGCCCTTCTGGTCATTGTGACGGACGGCGGCATTATCAGGGACAGCATGGTGCGGGTATCCAGCTCCCTGGACGCGGACGCCCTCTATGCCATCAGCCGCATGCTGACTGAGCAGTTTGCAGGCCGAACCCTTCAGGAGGTGCAGACCGCGCTGACAGCGTTTGCCGACAACGCCCCTGGGGACCCTCAGGTGCTAAAAGGCATTCTGGATCTGGCGGAGCAGATAGCGAAGCAGAACACGGAGGACAACCTCACCATCTCCGGCACCCACAACATCCTGGGCTTTCCGGAGTACCAGGACGCGGGCAAGGCCAGGCAGTTTCTTTCCTCACTGGAAAACAAGGAACGCCTTCTGGAATTGATCCGCCAGGGCAGCAATGAGAGCATTTCTGTCCACATCGGGCCGGAGAACGGCATCAAGGAGATGGAGGATTGCAGCGTTCTGATTTCCCAGTACAAGCTGAGCCGCGGTCAAAAAGGCGCCATTGGCCTCATCGGGCCCACGCGCATGCCTTACGGCCGCATGATCAGCACCCTCAGGCTTATCAGCCGGGTCATGAGCGACGTGCTTCAGGCCCGTTAGGCTGAAATCAATCACGGAGGACATCAATGTCTAAGAAGAAACAACAAGACCAGGAACTTGGGACGGAAACGCCCCTTACGCCCGAATCGGCTGAATCGTCCGAAACGCAAACCGATCAGGACGTGCCGGAAGCCGAGGACTTGGCCCAGGTGATCAAACAGAGGGACGAGTACCTTCAAATGGCGCAGCGCGTCCAGGCGGATTTTGACAACTTCCGCCGCCGCAACCGCCAGGTCTCCGCGGAAAGCTTTGATGACGGCGCCCGCGCCTTCATTAAGACGCTTCTCCCGGTCTGTGACAACCTGGAGCGCGCCCTGCAAGAGCCGCGCACGGAAGACCCTCTTTATCAGGGTGTCTCCCTGGTCCATCGTCAGCTCATGACCGTTCTGGAACAGCGGGGTGTCACCACCATCAACCGTTTGGGCGAGCCCTTTGATCCCAAGCTGGAAGAGGCGATCGCCCAGGCCGGCCCGGAAGAAGGCGAACCCGGAACAGTCTGCGATGTGGTACTCAAAGGCTACATCATGGGCGAAACGGTCCTGCGGCATGCCATGGTGCGCGTGGTCGCGGGCTGACTCAATCAACCATCAATCAACATTTAAGATATTATTGGAGGAAAACTATTATGGCTAAAATCATCGGTATTGACCTTGGAACCACCAACTCTGTCGTCGCTGTGATGGAAGGCGGCGAACCGGTCGTCATCCCCAGCTCCGAAGGCGCCAGGACCACCCCGTCTGTGGTCGCTTTCACCAAGGAAGGCGAGCGCCTTGTCGGCCAGATCGCGAAGCGTCAGGCCATCACCAACCCCGAGCGCACCATCTCTTCCGTCAAGCGCCAGATGGGCACCAACTTTAAAGTCAGCATTGACGGCAAGGATTACACCCCCCAGGAGATCTCCGCCATGGTGCTGCAGAAACTGAAGAAGGACGCTGAGAGCTATCTGGGCGAAACCGTCACCCAGGCTGTCATCACCGTGCCCGCTTACTTCTCCGACTCCCAGCGTCAGGCCACCAAGGACGCAGGCCGCATCGCGGGTTTGGACGTTCTGCGCATCATCAACGAGCCCACTGCGGCTTCCCTGGCCTATGGCCTGGACAAGGACGATTCCCACAAGATTCTGGTCTATGACCTGGGCGGCGGCACCTTTGACGTCTCCATTCTGGAGATCGGCGACGGCGTGTTTGAGGTGCTGGCCACCAACGGCGACACCAAGCTGGGCGGCGACGACTTTGACGACAGGCTGGTCGACTACATCGCAGAAGTCTTCAAGCAGGAAAACGGCATCGACCTTAAGAAGGACCGCATGGCCCTGCAGCGCTTAAAGGAAGCCGCAGAAAAGGCGAAGATCGACCTGTCCGGCGTCATGGCCGCCAACATCAACCTGCCCTTTATCACCGCGGACGCCAATGGCCCCAAGCACCTGGACATCACCCTGACCCGCGCCAAGTTTAACGAGCTGACCCATGACCTGGTCGAGCGCACCATCGGGCCCATGCAGACCGCTTTGAAGGATGCCGGCCTCACCGCGTCCCAGGTTGAGAAAGTCATCCTGGTCGGCGGCTCCACCCGCATCCCCGCGGTTCAGGAAGCGGTGAAGAACATCACCGGCAAAGAGCCTTTCAAGGGCATCAACCCGGACGAGTGCGTTGCCATCGGCGCCGCCATCCAAGCAGGCGTCCTGGGCGGCGAGGTTAAAGACGTCCTCCTTCTGGATGTCACGCCCCTGAGCCTGGGCATTGAGACGGAAGGCCACATCTTTACCCGCCTCATCGAGCGCAACACCACCATCCCCACGGAGAAATCACAGGTGTTCTCCACCGCCGCTGACGGGCAGACCACTGTTGAGATCCACGTCCTGCAGGGCGAGCGCCCCATGGCGTATGACAACAAGACCCTTGGCCGCTTCCAGCTGACCGGCATCCCCGCCGCTCCCCGCGGCGTGCCGCAGATCGAGGTCAAGTTCAACATCGACAAGAACGGCATTGTTTCCGTCACCGCTAAGGATCTGGGCACCGGCAACACCCAGAACGTCACCATCACCGCTTCCACCAACCTGACTGAGGACGAGATCAACCAGCGCGTCAAGGAAGCGGAGCAGTTCGCCGAGGAAGACAAGCGCCGCAAGGAAGAGGTCGAGACCTTGAACCGCGCCGACTCCTTCCAGTACGAGATCGAAAAGCAGCTGCGTGAGAACGGCGACAAGCTGTCTGAGGAAGACAAGGCGACCGTTCAGGCAGAGCTTGACGCTTTCAAAAAGGTGCGCGAAGGCGGCGACGCCGCGGCCATCAAGACAGCCATGGATCAGGCCACCCAGAAGATCTATGAGGTGTTCGGCAAGCTCTACCAGAGCCAGGAAGGCCAGCCCAACCCCGGCGACTATACACAGGAAGGACCGCAGACCAATCCGGACGGCAGCGTAGACGTCGAAGGCGACGTACACTAAGTTCCCGGGTTCAAGCCGGTCCAAGCGACCGGCTTGAGCCTGTTTATATAGCTGCAAAAGCCGTCAGAGAAAATAAAGACCGGCATTTTGCCGCAAGAGGAGACTATGGCAAAAAAAAGAGACTATTACGAGGTGCTTGGGGTAGATAAAAAGGCCACAGCGGAGGAGATCAAACGCGCCTACCGCAAACTGGCCAAGGAATCCCATCCCGATTTGCACCCTAACGATAAAACAGCAGAAGCACGCTTCCGGGAGATCAACGAGGCCAATGAGGTCCTCTCGGATCCGCAGAAGCGCGCCACTTATGACCAGTTTGGCATGGACGGCCCGCCGCAAATGGGCGGCTTTGGAGGTTTCGGCGGTTTTGACGCCGGCAGCTTCGGCGGCTTTGATTCCATCTTTGACCAGTTGTTTGGCGGCGGAGCGACGCGCGGACAGCGGCGCAACGCGCCCATGCGCGGACGCGACATCCAGGTCAACCTCAGGATCGAGTTTGAGGAGGCCGTCTTTGGCACGTCAAAGTCCATTGATTTTATGCGCGCGGAAAACTGCGACACCTGCAAGGGGACAGGGGGGAAGGACGGCAGCGCGCCGGAGACCTGCTCCGTCTGTAAGGGCACTGGACAGATCCGCTCCGGCTCCGGCTTCATGGTCACCCTGCGCACCTGCACCGCCTGCGGCGGCACGGGCCAGACCATCAAAAACCCCTGCGACACCTGCAAGGGATCGGGCCGCGTGCGCAGGAAGCGCACCGCCAACTTCACCATCCCCCCGGGCGCGGATGATGGCCAGGTTTTTGTCATGTCCGGCCAGGGCGAACCCGGCCTTAACAACGGCCCCAACGGCGACCTCCTGATCGCCATTTCCGTCAAGCCCCACAAGCTGTTCAGGCGCGAAGGCACCACGCTTTATCTGGAGATGCCCATCTCATTCACCCAGGCGGCCCTTGGCGCCACGGTTGATATTCCAACCTTAAAGGGCAAGGTTTCCCACAAGATTCCGGAAGGCACCCAGGATGGCGCGCTTTTCAGGATCAGGGGTGAGGGCGTCCAGCAGCTGCACGGCACAGCGAGGGGTGACCTGGTCGTCAGGGTCAAGGTTGAAATTCCCAAAAAACTCAACGAAAAGCAAAAGGAGCTGCTCCGCGAGTTTGACAAGATTAGCAGCGGCAAGGAATATGAAAGCCGCAAAGGCTTTCTGGACAAGGTCAAGGAACTGCTCCAGGCATAAGAAACTACAGTATAATAACCGTTTAAGTCCTGGCTAACCAGCCGGGACTTTTAACTTTTAGTTAATACCCAGCCCATAAGAAAATTGCCTCCGTTGTCGAAGGCAATTTTCTGGTATTCATAGGTTGTTTTGTTCATGATTGCACTGCCGGCAATCATGCGGGCTTGGCAAAAATCAGTCTCCTGCGATACCGCTGCGCTCCACGCCCTGCACAAACCGGCGCTGGACAAACAAGTACATGATGACCAGGGGCAGGAAGACCAGCAAGGCCGCGGTTTTACCGATGGCAGCTTCATAAATGGGGTTCTTTTGCAGGAAAGCGTAGTGGGCGGGCACCTGTGTGCTGATTCTTGAGATGGCTTCGTCCACCGAGCCGACGGCCCTTGTATAGGCGAGCATCAGGTTCCGGGTGTTGTTGGCGTCAAAGAGGCGGATGTAATAGGCGTCGTTCCAGTTCCACACAAAGGACAGAACCAGCACGGTCAGCAGACCGGAGGAGGAGGAGGGCACCACAATGCCCCAGAAGGTGCGCATGAAACCGGCGCCATCCACATAGGCCGCTTCTTCAAGCGCCTTGGGCAGGCCTCTGTAAGTCTGCCTGAAGATGTAGACGAACAAACCGCCTTTTAAACCCTGCCCCAGCACATTGATCAGCACCAGGGAAGCGGGATTGCCCAGAAGGTTGAGCGGTTTTCCGGTCAGGGCTGTAAAAATGCCCAGAAAATCAAAGTTCCGGAAATAGACATACTGGGGAAGCATAAATGTTTGGGGCGGCACGATGATGGTAAAGACCACCAGGGCAAAGAGCAGGCCGCGGCCGGGGAATTTGAGCCGTGCGAAGGAATAGGCTGCCAGCATCGCGCAAAGGGTCTGCAGCAGGGTGATGATCGCTGTTTGCACAATGGTATAGGGCAGCGCTTCCTTGTAGTTAATGGTCAGCATCGCCACATGCCAATTCTCCAGAGAAAAGCGGTTGGGAATCCAAACGGAGGAGGACAATCCCAGGTCCTGGGGATAGGTAAAGGCTGTGGAAATGTTGATCAGGATGGGGGCCAGGATCAGGTAGCTCAGGCAGACAATGAGGGCGTAGCGAAAAAGGTTCACCACAAAAGAACGTGCTTTGTTTTTCGCTTTGATCTTGCGCCTTTCTCTGAGGCGTATCTTGTCCAGAGGAGTTTTTTGCGTCAAAGCCCGATTAGTCATAATAGAACACCACCTTTCTAATCAGCAGGGCCATCAAGCCAATGCTGAGGACGGACAGCAGCAGGTAAATGCTGCTCATGGCGGTGCTCAGGCCAAAGCGTGACTGACGGAAGGCCAGGTTGTAGACCAGGGTCATGATGTCGCTTCGGGCAAAGAGATCGCTCATGGTGTAGATGGTACAGGTGAGGATCATGGGTGACACCATGACCACCGTAACCTTCCAGAAGGTTTCATAAGCAGTGGCGCCTTCAATCTTTGCCACCTCGTACAGGGAAGGGGAAATGGCCTGCAAGGCGGACAGGAAGATAAGAATTTGTATACCGGAAAGGGAGACGATCTCAAAGATGCGGTTGACCATATCCAGCAGGTACTGCACCAGCTGTTTGCCGATGCCGAGGTTGAACAGCAATTCGGCAATGAAACCGGCGCCGTACACATTGCTGCTTTCGGCCGCGCCCTGCATTTGACCGGACAGGTTGGTGACCCGCTGCATCATCAGGCCTGTGGCCATGATGATGGGAATGAAGAAGATGGCGCGCGCCACTGCCCGGCCCCGGAACTTGCCGTTGAGCAAAATAGCGCACAGCAAGGAGAAAATGATGATCAGCGGGGTATAGAGGAAAACCTCAATCAGGGTATTGACCAGGGCGGGGTTAAAGTTGGGGTCCACCAGCAGGGCGTGGCGGTAATTCTCAAGCCCGACTGGCGTCAATTTGATGCCGCCGGTGGGGATGATCTCCAGGTTGTTAAAGCTGAACTGAAAAGTCTGTACCATGGGCACCAAAAAGAGCAGCAGAAACCCCAGCAGCCAGGGCAACAGGAAAATGAAGCCCCACAGCGCAGTTTTTTTAGGAAAACTTAGCCGGTAATACCAGCCTCTTCTGGCGGTTTTCATGGGTTTTCACCTCCTTGGATGACATAGCTGAAGCCGGGTATCGAAGCGCCCAGGGCGCTTTTCCTTCTTTCGCCATAGTTCACCAGCACGGTCTTGCCATTGTCATAATGGGTCGCGCGAACCGTATCCCCCAGGATCTCATGCCCCGTGATCCTGGCGCCCTTGACTTGCTGATAGAAATCATCATAGGCCTTCCAGGCTTCAAGGACATGGGGCAGGCTGTCCTGATACCAGGTGGCAAAATAGCCTGTAAAGTCCAGGTCCCCGGTATCATGGAAGATGGTGGGTTCCTCATAGGTCAGGGTAAACCTTGGCGCCGTTCTGCTTTCAATGGCTTCCAGCAGAAGCAGCTGGGGGAGCTGCTGCGGCCTCAGGTTCCAGGATGTGCCCGCATAGGGTAACATGCCGTCATACACCAACTGCAGGAAGGGCACCGAGAAATTAAACAGTTTGTAGTCGCTGGATTGTGTGGGCAGGTTGCTGACGCTGCTCGCGTAGGGCAATGCGTAGGCGTTTGGGGTGTCCAGCATCAGCGGGTTTTTCGCCAGGGTATCCAGGCTTTGTTGATAATAAGGGACGGAATGGATGGGGGAGATGTGGCCCCGCCGCTTGTAAGTGCCCACCAGGGTGTTCCCCAGGTCATGAACCGCAAGCCCGGATGCGCCGTATTCAGACAGGCTGTTTTGTACGCCCTGCGCGTATTCAGGCAGGTAGGCCGGCGAGATGTAAGCGCTGTTCTTTACGCTGACTCCCCGAAGCTGGGGTTCAAATGGCTCAAACACCCTGGCAACGCTGCCGTCGTGCAGCCTGGCCGCATTGCTGAATGTGGAAAAACCACGGACGCTGTAGACCCGTCCCAGATACGCAACAGGGTACAGGCTGTCTCCCGCCGCTTTCATTTTCTGGGACAGCTCCTTAAGCTGCGTAGCGCTGCCGATGCCATTTTCCAGCCTGGCCGGGTTCAGGTTCGCGTGCTTGACGCCCTGGCGGAACAAACCGGAGTACAGCAGCTGGACGTTTTGGGCGCCAGATTGCTTGATCTTGTCGTAGATGCTGTTTGCCTGTTCAATGCTTGTGGCTGTCACAGTGGATTGATAGGGGATGCCCAGGAAGAACTTCTGCTTTTGGACAGCGCCGATCAGCTCAATTTGAAGGGGCGCGTGTTCGGCCCAGTTCTCCTGCGCTTTCAAAACGCCCTGATCTTTCAGGTAGTTCTTGTAAGCAAAGGCCATGTCGGCATAGCCCTTGTCTGCGCCCGGCATAAACTTATAGCGAAGCTTCAGCGTGCCTTGGTAGACATCCTCCGCGTACCGGGGGGTGGTGACTGTTTTGTTGCCGCCCATGGCCACCCGCTCGATGTCGCGCAAAGTAAAGGTGGAGTAGATCCGGTTAAACTCGTCGCTGTGGCCGGAAACAGCCGCTGTGATGTTGGCAAGCTCCGCCCCCTCTTCGATGATGCACATCGCAGCCCCCTCTTCGGTTTTGATCCCGTAGACAGGCAAAGAAATCGATGATGAGGAGGATGGGCGGTACTCATCTGCCCGAATCAGGAGGTCTTCACCATAGACCGGGGCAGAATAAGCCGCGATGCCCAAACGCTGGTTGTCAAAATTGATCAGCGCGCCGGAGCCGTCGGGCACAAAGAGATAGCCTTTTTTCCCTTGAGTTTCACTCAGGAAATAGGGCAGCAGGTCCAAAGATACGACGTCATTGTCTTTTGTGTTGGACAATTCAGACAGGGGCACTGAAACCAGCAGATCCCCCTGGTCGATTTGGAAGTCCATCGCAAGGATGATCTTGGGGTTGACGTATTCCACCACATAGCCATAGGCCTCGTTGTCCTTGTCCCGGTCTTCCAGGGTGTATTCGCCCGTTTCAAAGAACAATTTGTACAGTTGAGAGATGGCCAAGCGGCCCAGGTCGTCCTTGACCCGGACAAACATGCTCTCGCCTTCCTCGCGCGGCACAACGCGGTAGTTGCTTTTAAACAGCTTGTCGTTGCGCTCGCTCCAGTGAGGCCGCAGGCGTTCGTTATAGGTGCTGACCGGGATGGCTTTGGGCAGGTCGTCAATGACCAGCTCGTTTGGGCCAATGGACAGGCGGATGCGGAAACCGTTTTCCAGCTCTTCGTACTTGGCCTCTCCCAGGTCCACGCACATGGAATAGCTGTCCATGGACAAGCTGGTGCCTGTGCGGGCGTTTGTAATGTATTGCACGGACAGGAGGGATTTTTGAAGGTTTTGCATGGCGCGGCTGCCGGAATCAGATTGCTTGACCCAGGCTTCATACGCTGTGTCGCTGCCCGGGGGCGTGAAGCTGATCAGCATGTTGCTGGGATCCAGCTGCAGTTTTGCGCCGTCTTTCTCTATCTGAAGCACTGCATCGCTGGCCAGCGCCGGGCTTACCAGCATGAGCAGTATCATGAGACAGGAGAGGGCGAATAAGCTTCGTTTCATCTGTTTCTCCTCTCCTTTCTAAAAGTATTTCAGCATCAGTTCGCGGCCGAACACGGTGACAAAATCAACCAGGTCAGCCACCAGGGTAAAGAAGAGCATCAGGATGAACACAATGATCATCATCGCTATTAGGGTCAGCAGGATGGAACCAACGCCGGCGCCAAGCCCGTACTCGTGCACCACCACCAGCCCGATGAAGGTGTAGACGAAGAAAAGCACAGAGCCAATCCCCGTCAGCGTGCTGGAAATCATCATTTCATCCAGGGTGAGCACATTGGTGAGCACCAGGCTGATCAGGCGCAGCAGCAGGAAGGGGAACATGGCGTACATCATCACCATGAAAATATCCTTCATTCGTCCCTTGCCTTCCAGCAGGGTGGTGACAGACCAGTTGGCTACCATGAAAAGGAGCACGGGGAAGATGGTGACCAGGGCCAAAAACAAGCTGTTGATCTGGTAAGGATTGTTGTAGTTGACCAGGAAACCGCAGTAGACGAACTCCACGATGTTCATCAGGGCGCTGAGGAAAAAGATGACAATGGCAAACCCCAGGCTGCCCCGTCCTTCGTACTTCATTTCGTCAAAGCCCTTAAAAGGCCGGCCCAGGATATAAAGCGGGAAGGACCAAAAATCGTTTTTGAAGCGTCCAAGCAAATTCATTAAGGCTGAATCTGCCCGGGTTTTATTGTTGGTATGCACCTCACTCATGTGTGCGCTTCCCCCTTTCCACTTCTCTTTTTACGTTGCCACTTGAAGATCTTTACCAAGGCCGAGAGGACGATCAAGCCCAGCAGCACCGGCATCAGCCAGATTTTCAATTCCCGGTCCCGTACTTTCTCAAATGCCTTTGAGTAGTATTCGCGGTCGGAACCCATGCGCAAATACTCCATGGCCTGATCATACTGGCCGGCACGAAGCAGGCTCCTGCCAATTCCGGAATAGGCCAGGGTAAAGTTGTGGTTAAAGTCCAGGGTACGCCGCCAATGCTTGGCAGCTTCCTCATAATTAAAGACATATTGCTGACGCACCGCGTTATGAATGGCTTGGCCGTAGGCCGTTGGCGCGTAGATGTCGATGGATTGGGAAAGGGCATCCAGCACCATGATGTATTCGCCCACAAAGTCCAGGTCCACAGGGTTTCGGAACAGGCCTTCATGCTGTCCCGGACCGCCGATGATGTACAGCGGCCTGCCATCCTCGTTGTAGGCGAAAATGCGGTTTCGTTTTTGATCCAGCGCGATGAACACGCCGTATGGGTTGCTGTCCACCGCGATGAACGCGGATGGGCCGGTTGGGATTCCGACGCCGGACGGGTTAAACAGCACGTCTCCTTCAGGGTAGTTGCCTTCAATCGGGCGCAGGATGTTTTCACCCTTGGCGTTCAGGCGCTTGATGATCTCACCCTGGCTGTCCTGGATGGTGGCGAAGATGAACCCCCTGCTGTCGATGCACAGGTTCGTAAAGTCGGTGGGCAGCCAAAGCTGCTGCCGCTGCAGCTGTTCTCTGGTTGCGAAAATGCGCCAGAAGAACTGCGCAAAGGAGAACTTGACGCGGTTGACGCCGTAAAACCTGGAGAATTCCCCGTCCGGGCTCAGTTCGACAATGCCTTCATACATGCCCTGAGCCACCACGTAGATGCGCTTTGCCTCGTCTACGGCCAGCTTAATGGGCTTGTAGGCCACATTTTCAAAGCCGGGGATGCGGGGACGCCCGATTACCCGGACCAGTTTGTGGTCTGATGAGAAATGCAGGATGTCGCCCTGTATGCTGCGGGCGATGTAATAATCCCCGTCCTTGCACACGGCGATGCCGTTGCCGCCGCTCAGGCGGTGTTCCTTGCCTTCCTTGTCCAGGTATGTTCTGATCGACCGGACCAAATTAAAATTCAAGTCCAGGATCAGAAGCTCGCCGTCCCGCAGGACGAAGATCCGGTCATCCGCCACCCAGGCATCCTTCAGGTTGGCCAGGGACTCGGCCCCGCGCAGGTCTTTTAAGTAGATGGAACGATGGTGTTCATACGCGGGGACTGATGCTACCGCATCCTGATAGGGTGAATAGAGGTAGCTGCCGGGGGCGAGCGCAACATCGGCGCTGGCCGGCATGATGAGCAGGAACACCAGGAAAAGGGGCAGGAGGCGACGCAAATGTTTCATGTCAACACCCCTCCTTACTCTTTGATGCCGGAGGTGGACATGGTCTCCAGCACGTTGGATTGTGAAATGATGAACACAACAACCGGTACGATGAACATGATCAGCGAAGTGGCCGATACCACCCCTGCCCTGGCCACGCCTGAACTGGCGATCTGGGTGAGCATGGCCGGCAGCGGCTTCATGTTCTCAGTGTAAATGAAGTTGCCTGCCGTGTTGCCCCAAAGCGTCTGGAAAGACACGATGAACAAGGTAATCCAGGCAGGCTTGACCGCCGGCATCACAATGCGCCAGAGCATGGTGAAATACGTTGACCCGTCAATCTGGGCAGCGTCGATCAGCGCGTCCGGCACCTGCTCCATGAAGTTTTTCATCAGGAACAAGCCCAGGGACATGGAAAAGGCGGGCAGGATGATGGACCAGTAGGTGTCCACAAAGCCCAGCTTGCTCATGATGATGTAGTTGGGCACGGCGGTGACCGCCGCGGTGAACATCAGGGACAGGGTGACGATGTTGGACAGCAGCTTGGACCCCGGAAAACGGAATTTCGCCAAGGGGAAGGCTGCCATGGAGGAAATCAGGATATGCCCCACCGAACCTGCCAGCACAATGAACAGGGTGTTAAACAGGTAGCGGGAGAAGGGGATCAGCGAATCGCTCAACAGGTCAAACAGATCAGCGAAGTTGTCCAGCGTGGGCTGGATCACAAAGAGCTTGGGCGGGAAAATAAACAGCTCGTTGATCGGCTTAAAGGCGTTGCTGACCAGGAAAACAACCGGGAAGAGCATGATCAGGGAAAACACGAACAGACAGGCCAGCAGCGTCAGGCTGCCTTTAACGCTACGGTTGCTGCGGCCCTTGGTGAGGGCTTTTGCGAACTTGGATTTGTGCTTGATCTTGACGCCCTTCATGGATTTGCGCCGGGCTTTGTCCAGCTGCTTTTGCTGCTTTTTTGTCAAATGAGTGCTGTTCATCAGGTTCCTACCTTTCTGAGCACCTTTTGCACAAAACGGTTGATGAAGAGCATGGAGAAGAAGAGCAAGACCGCAATGGCGCTCGCGTAGCCCATCTCCATGCGGATGATGCCGTAGTCGTTCAAGTGGTTGATGATGGTGTGGGTCGCGTAATTGGGCGAGGGGAAACCGGTCAAAGCCACGGTGACATCGGCCACGGCCAGCGCGTTGGTCACAGACATGACCGCGCCGAACATCAGCTGAGGCCGCATGTTGGGAAGGGTGATGAACCACAGTTCCTGCCAGCGGTTTTTGACCCCGTCCACCTCGGCGGCTTCGTATTGTGATTTGTCCACTCCCTGCAAGCCGGCGATGAAGGACAGGAAGCCGACGCCAAGGCTCATCCAGAGGGAAACAAAGATCACGATCGCCATCATGTATTTTTCATCGGCCAGCCAGAGGATGGGCTTGTAGATCAGGCCCATCTTAAGCAGCTGGGCGTTGACGAAGCCGTAGGAGTCCCCCGAGAAAAGCTGGCGAAACACGACATAGGCGTTGCCTGAAATGCTGGGCGCGTAAAAGATTACCGTCAGCAGGGTGCGGAGTTTGGCGGGCAATTCATTTAACAGCCAGGCCATGATAAAGGACATCATGTAACCGATGGGGCCGATGATGATGGCCATGATCAGGGTGTTTTGAATGGCTTTCAGGAAAACAGGATCGTCCAGAAACAGCCTGGTGTAGTTTTCAAGGCCGATGAATTTCGCAGGCTGCAGCACATTGAATTGCGTAAAGCTGTACACGATGGACACCAGCACGGGAATCACCGTGAAGGCGGTAAACAGCAGGAAATACGGCGCAATCATGGCATAGAGCTGTCTGCTTCTGATTATTTCCTGACGGCGGAAATCCCAGGCGCTCATCTTGCCTACTGTTGATTTCATTGGTTTGCTCACTGCGCTTCCCCCCCTTCTGCTTGATCGGTCGTTAAACCAAATTCTGCGCGCTTGGCTGCAATTTCATCGTTGATCTGCACCACATTTTCAAACAGCACATCAGAGGGGTTTTCATATGCGGTGATCACCGACAGGAAAGCGTTGTTCAGGTAACGGCCGGTGATGTAGCCGCCGGGGACCTCGGGCACGCCGTGCAGGTCATCCAGCACCTCCATCAGGGTTTGCTTGATGTCAAGCGGCCAGCTGGCGGCCTTGTAGCTTTCCAGGTTGGAGACCAGGTAACGCCCCGCAGGGCCAAGGATGGCTTCCATTTCCCGGGCGTATTTGCTTTGGGTGTCCTGGCTGGTCCACCATTTTAAGAATTCCCAGGAGGCTTCTTTGGTGCCTCTGGCTTCAGCGATGTTTTTGATGATCATGGAGGCGCCTGTGACGCAGGGGACCGCGTGGCTGATGGTGCCGTCCTCCAGCTCTGTGCCGGGCACTTTGGCGATGGACCACTGGTTGCGGATTTCAGGCGCGGACACGGCCAGGGCGTTGTAGGCGGACAGATCCACAATGCCAAGCGGCACCTCGCCCAGGCGGAAACGGGTGATAAAGTCGATGTCCCGGGGGAACCCGTGCTGGGTGTAAAACTGTGTCCACCAGCGGAAGGCAAGGTTGGCTTCTTCCGAATCAAACAGGCAGCGCTCCCCGCCGGGGCTGTATATCTGGCCGCCGGTTTGCAGCAGGCGGGACAGGAACACGGTGTTGACCGGACGGGCATTGCCCATGCTCACAGCCGCGCCCAGGGTCTGGGGCGGGTTGGTGTCCAGGTAGATCTCCATGTTGCCTTTTTGCAGTTCAGGAATCAGTTCAATCAGATCTGTCCAGGTTTCAGGCACATCAATGCCCAGCTGATTTAAAATGTCCTTCCGGTAGTACAGAACAGGGAAACTCATCTGATCAGGCAGGGCGTACAGGCCTCCTTCATAGCGGTAGCTGCCAAGGGAAGCCGGCAAAAAGTGCTCCAGCACCGTATCGATATCAGAAAACTCCATTAAATCCAAGGCAGCTCCACGGAAGGCGAAATTAACCGGCGCGGTGTTGCCGATTTGCAGCGCAACCTCCGGCCCTGTGCCGGTGAAGGTGGCAGGCAAAAGCACGTCCGTTCCGATCAGGCGCAAATTGACCCGGATGCCGGTCAGCGGGGTAAAGCTTTCGTTGATCAGCCGGCGGATCACCTGAAACTGATCCCGGCCGGAAGAGACCCAGACATCAATGACCGGCTGGTCGCTGTCTGTTTGCTTCTGATCGGACACGTTGTAATCATTGGTGAAAGAGCCCAGGAAAGCCCCGATGCTGTGGTTCACTTTGTCCCCAAAGCTTCCGCTGACATCAATCTCCGGGGTATCCTTGCCCAGCAGCATCAGCCAGTCCAGCACCATTGGTGAATCCTTCAGGTCAAGCACGGACTTGCCCATGCTGGTGATGCTTTCTTTAAAGGAGGACAGGTTTTTGACCACCTGTTCTTCCCCTTCGATCAGGTCGTCCATCAGGGAGAGCAGGCGCGTCAGGCCCGCGGCCCGCTCGTTGCCTTCGCCGATCAGGGCGCTTAAGGCCTCATGGATCTGGGTCAGGCGCTCCTTCATCTGGATCAGGTTGTCCTGCAACCCAGGCACGCGCAGGAAGAGCTGATAGTTGCGGTTAACGTCAGGGGCGGTGCCAGTGATGGCGATGATGTCCCGGTACAGGCTGTTCAAGTCCGCGGTGGCGTCATCAATCTGGCTGAGCACATCGCCCAGGTCGCCCAGCGCCACTGCCAGCTCAATGCGGTTGACGCCTTTTTGCAGGTGGAACCAGTAGCCGCCTTCTGTGGTTTTATCATCCCCCAGCACGCCAAACTGGAACCCGTTGCCATGGTAGAAACGCAGCTCCTCTGCCTCTGAAAAAGGAACCTGTCCGTTGATGCGCAGGCTTCTGGCGGCATACATGCCCCTGAGGGTGCTTTGCTTAAACCTGAGCCCAAGGCGGTAAAGGCCCTCTTCCGGTGCCTCAATATCCCAGGCGATAAAATCTCCCGGGGTGTTCCAGGCGCTGCCGCCAATGCTGTTGAGCACGATGTAGCTGGGGTGGTACGGCGTGGTTTTGGGTGAGGTGCGGTCGTTCAGCGGGTAAAGGCTGGGGCTGGATTTAACGGCAGCTTCCTCAGCCTCGATTTGAACCGGCGCGGTTTGCGAATAATTCAGGCCTGCCTGCAAAGCTGTTTGCAAATAATCCTGATATTCCGGCAATTTTTCTGGCGGCATCAACTGAAGGCTTTTGATGATCATCCCGTCCTGAATGGACTGGAAAACGATGCTGTTGACGCCCTGTTTGAACTGGAACAGAAACGGGCGAACCACATATCCCAGGGGATCGCTCAGGCGAACGGTGCGGAATGCCGGAACTTCAACCTGGGAAGGGAAGGGCTGGTTGCCTTCCACGGTTTGATAATCCCGGTTTGCGTCATTCCACAGACGATGAAACACAAGGCCTTCGGCTTCCATAAAGGGCAGGCAGCCGTTGATCAGCACGCTGCGCTGGATGTCGCTGCCTCCGCCTGATCCCGGCATATACTCCACCTGTATTTCATACAGCGCTTCTTCCGGCACATCCACTTCAAACAGGACGGAACCCTGCCCGCCTGTGGATAAACTGCCGTCAGGCAGCAGTTCAAAGCCGGGCATGTCCTGGGCGACTGCTGCATCCAGGGGAACGGAAAGGGGCGTCACCCCCGGCGGGGTTTCGCTCACTCCCAATCGCCAGGTTGCGTATGATACTTGCTCTTGCCCCAGGGCCGATATGCACAGGCACAGGCAGATCAGCAGCGAAAGGGCCAGCAGCAATTTTTTCATGAACAACTCACCACCTTATCAAGTACCTGAAAATAATAGGGTTTCCGTCAAATTGGACAACGGAGAGATTCCTCCGATGTGTTTTTACGCAAAAATGGTATAGAAAAACCCGGCACGGGGGAACCCGTGCCGGGAAAGGGGCTTATTTCAGGATGCCCGCGTCCCGAAGGCTGGACTCTATCTCAGGGGCTGCCGCTTCCATGGTGGAGCGGACAGGGAGGTTGTCCTCAAAGGGCTTGCGCAGCAGGCCGTACAGGGTTGTTTCACCGCCGTAGGACTTGCCCAGGCCGGCGTTTTGCATGGTCGCGATGGGGTTGAAGATGATGCGCTCGCGCATCCACTGATAGCATTCTGCGTCTTCCATGCTGGGGAAGGGATCCAGCTGCATCTCCGGCTCGTAATCGGGGGCAGCCATGGCCGCGATATCAGCCTGGGCTTCCTCTGTGAAGAACAGGTCATAGGTCAGGTTGGTGAGCGCCGCGATGACATAATCCTTCTCCAGGCCCGGGAAATCGGCTTCAACGCCGGCCAGGACGGATCCGGTGATGCCCGCGTCATAGTACATGGAATGGTAGCCCTCGATGGTCTCAATATCGCCGGGGGTGCCAAAGCTGACGCCGGAGCCCCAGGGATAGGGTACGATGCCCCAATCCAGGTTGTTGGAGTTCAGGGTGCCCATCTGCCAAAGGGCGCGGTGGGTCATGGCCACCTCAACGCCTACGTCAAAGGTAGCGGCCGGCGTTCCCCAGTAGTCTTTCTTGCCGTCTTCAGTTACGTTGGCAGGGCGCACAACACCCGCGTCCACCAGTTTCTTTAAGAACTCGATGGACTCAATAAAGGTGTCGTCCGCAACGCCCACGGAATAATCCTGACGGATGGCCAGGGCTCCGCCGTTGGCCGGCGGCGCGTACAGGCCCCAGTACATGGGATCGATGAAGAAGGCGTAGTCGCCTTCGGGCAGTTTGGACTGAAGCTCGGTCAGGTAGGCATAGGCGTCGTCATAGCTCCATTTGCCTTCCATGAACATTTCGGCAGGATCCTTCGCCATGCCGGCATCCAGGATCATCTTGCGGTTGAAAACCAGGGGCTCAGGGCCCGGGAAACCGGTGATGTAGCCGTAGCCGCCATCGCCAAACTTGCCAATGTCCTTAAAGACCTCAGGCATGACGATGTCCGCCAGGGGGGCTGAGATGTCGCTGAGCGCGTTGTTGCGCACCAGGTTGGGCAGCCACATGACAGAAAGGTTGTTGGTAATGTGCCAGACCGGGGCGCCGGCTGTTACAGACTGGATCCACTCGGCAGGCATGTCGTCATACTCGCTGGGAGAGGTGTAGAACTCAAAGTTGACGTTGTATTTTTGTTTAATTGCCTCATAACGGGGCAGCCATTCAGCCTTTTGCACCTCATCGGTTGCCTCGTCATACGGGTTGGGGCTGTCCCACAGACGCACTTTGACGGTGTTTCCTTTCAGGTCAAAGGCGGGTTCCTCGGCAACCGCCGCGGACATGAGTCCCAGCAGCATTGCCATGGCGATCAGAACAGTAATAAGCCTTTTCATTTGATTCCTCCCTTTCTAAATTGAATATTTTTACCCGGACACCCCGGGCAATGAACGATATACGGGTCTCGGATGAAACATCCTGTGTCAAACTAATATACTACAAACAGCGCTTGCGCATTAAAAACATTCTATTTGGTAAATTTCATACCAACTGATGCCATTATCGCAAAGGAAAGGGGGCTTGTCAAGTGATTGACGCAGGAGCATTCAAGAGATTTGCCGGAGGCAAATTGCCCCGGCCGGGGAGCGCGCATAACTCTAAATTCCAGTCTCTTCATTGCCGTTGATGCGTTTTTACGACATAATCAGCATAAATAATGAATAGAGACGGCTTTGAAGCGTTCTTTAAGAATGAGGCCCTCATTGCTTCATGATGGTTTTTCTTGATTTGAAGCTGATGCTGGTTTTTTGCTGTTCTTATTTTGTTCTTTGTATTAGTCTATGTAGGACGAAACAACAAATCCCCGGCTGAATGACCAGCCGGGGATTTGCCAACAGGTTGGGCGAACCGAATGCCTGGTTCTGTTGTTATAAACTGAATGAAACCTTATTTCACAGCATTCTGCCCGGCAATCTGGCCAAACACGATGATGTCCGCGATCGCGTTGCCGCCCAGGCGGTTGCCGCCGTGGATGCCGCCGGTCACTTCGCCGCAGGCAAAGAGGCCGGGAATGGGCTTGCCGTTGGTGTCCAGCACTTCACAGTTGGTGTTGATTTCAACGCCGCCCATGGTATGGTGAACCTTGGCATAACTCCGGGTCGCGTAGTACGGCCCCTTGTCCATGGGATACTCAAAGAGCTTGCGGCCAAAGGGATCTTCTGCTTCGCCTTTAAAGGCCTTGTTGAAAGCGTCGGCTGCGGCCTGCAGGTTGGCTGCGTCCACGCCAATCTGATTGGCCAGATCTTCAATCGTATCGCCCAGATAACCCTTGCCGGCTGTTACCAGGTCAACGATCTTGTTGCCCTTGTAGTCAATGCCGCCTTGAATATCATCCACGGAATAGCCGCTGGACACCTTCCAGCAGAAGGTATCGGTCTGTTTAAGGATGGCGCCTGAAAGAACGTCACGGCGCTCGTCTTCAGCGATAAAGCGGTTGCCTTCGGCGTTGATGTACATTTCATTGGCCACTGAAGCGGACAGGCTGGCATCGCCGGCGGGGATTATCTGGATCCATTCCATACCCACCAGGTTGGCGCCGACAGCCAGCGCCATGCCGATGCCGTCGCCGGTTGCGCAGGGCTGGTTGGTGGTGGGAACATTCTCGTCCAGGGTGGCCCAGAACTTGTTGTATTTCTGGCGCATCTCGACATTGGCGCCAAAGCCGCCTGTCGCGAGGATGACGCTCTTGTTGGCGCGGTATTCAAAGGGGGTTCCGTCATTGGCAGTGCCCTTGACGCCCACAACACGGCCGTCTTCCATGATCAGTTCTTCAGCCTTGTGTTCAAGTACGATTTCGCCGCCATTGGCCTTCACAAACTCGTACTGGGGAAGGACAAAGTCGCTGCCAGCGCCGCCAAAGGTACGGGCGGGCTGGTGGGAGCGCTGCCAGGTTGCGCCGACGGCCGCTGTGATTCTTGGCTGCCATTCCATACCAAGTTCTTTCAGGTATTCAAGAGCGCCGGGCGCCCCGTCGCCGAAAACATCCAGCAGGGCCGTGTTAGCCACATAGTCACCGCCCACATAGGTTTGCAGTTTGTGAAGATCCACTGTATCAAACACGTAGGTAGCGCCGGAAGCGATGTAGGCGTCCAGTTCCTTGCGGATATTCTCCTGCCAGCGCTTCATGTTGTCATCCTTGGGTTCAAGCGCTAGCAGGTCTTCGATCACTTCAATGCTGGAAGCGGCCATGGTGCCGGTCTTTTGAATGTCGCTGCCCGCGGCGTTGAGGGCAGAGCCAGCAGCGATGGTGTTGCCTCCAATGGAGGGCATCTTGTCAACCAGCAGCACGCTGCCTCCTGCGCGCAGCACTTCAACCGCTGCCGTCATGCCCGATCCGCCTGCGCCGATGATGACGACGTCGGCTGTCTTGGTTTCAAGTTCTTTTTCTCCCGCTTCGACAACCACTTCCTTGGAAATGTCTTCCAGGGCAGCGCCGGAAGCAAGCCATGCGGCTGTAACCGCTTCGATCAGGGCTTTGCTGGAGAGGGTGCAGCCGGTAACGGTGTCCACCGCTACGGTCTGATGTTCGATAATGGCTTCAGGAACTTTCGCGAAAGCGGGATCTGAAATGCCGGCCGTCTCATGTGACTCCAGCACTTCAATATTGGTCAGCTTGCCTTCTTCGATGGTCACTGCCACCTTCAGAACGCCGCCGTAGCCCTTGCTTTCGCCTTCAAAGGTCTCTGCCGTGACGCCAACAGCAAGCGACAACAGCATGACCAGGGACAGGATCAGGGAAATGATGCGTTTTTTCATATGGGTTTCTCCTCCTTTGTATTTGTTTTTATGCATTGTAACATGAATGGCTCAATAAGTGCATCCTTAAATCAAAAAAAACTTTCCAGATTTTCATCCTGACCGGTTTGAGAAAATAAGCCTGTTAAGCCAGATGTGCAAGCAGATTTGATTGGCTGTTGCAGTCAACGCCATGATGCTTTGTTCAGAAAAACACTGATTGATGCCGCCTGGCGTCACAGAAACACCACCGCGCCATATAAAAAACCGCCCAAACCCTTCACAAAGCATAGATTCAAGCGGTTGTTTGAGAGCCAGATGGGCAAAAAAGGACTTGTTACACTGACTCTATGAAGCTGGCCAGGTCGTGGTAGTCTTCACCCAATGCCTTCGCCACACCTGCGTTCGTGCATTTTCCGTCGTAGTAGTTGACGCCCTTGGCAATGGGAAGGCTTCTTCTCGCGGCTTCTTCCAGCCCCAGGTCAGCGATCTGCAGTCCGTAACGCAGCGTAGCGTTGGTCAGCGCGATCGTTGAAGTCCTTGGAACGGCGCCGGGCATATTGCCCACACAGTAATGCACAACGCCCTCCTCGATAAACACGGGGTCATCATGATAGGTCACATGCGAAGTTTCAAAGCATCCGCCCTGGTCAATCGCGACATCGACGATCACTGCGCCGCGCTTCATGAGTTTTAAGTGTTCGCGGCGCACCAGTTTGGGGGTGGCGCTGCCGGGAACCAGGACCGTACCCACCGCAAGGTCTGCTTCCGAAATCGCTTTTTTGATGTTCTTTTCGGACGCGTACAGCGTGGAGATCCCGGTGCCAAAGATGTCCTCCAGATAAACCAGGCGATTCAGATTAATGTCAAGCACGGTGACGTGCGCGCCCATGCCGACGGCGGCTTTTGCCGCATAGGTGCCGACCGTGCCGCCGCCGATAATGACCACATTTCCGCGTTCCACGCCGGGAATGCCGCCAAGCAGGATGCCGCGCCCGCCATAGGCGCTTTCGATATACTTTGCCCCTTCCTGGATGGAAAGCCTTCCCGCGATCTCAGACATCGGGCGCAGACAGGGCAAAGTGCCGTGCTCCTCAATCGTCTCATACGCGACGGCTTTTACGCGCTTTGTTTTGATCGCCTCCGCCTGCTGCCTGTCAGCGGCCAGATGGAGATACGCAAAAAGAATCAACCCGGGGCGCAGGAGCGGATATTCATTGGGCAGCGGTTCTTTTACTTTCACCAGCATGTCAACGGAATTGTAGACCTCTTCCATCGTATTGACGATTGTCGCTCCTGATTCCGTGTATTCTGCATCGGGAAACCCCGCGCCCTCTCCCGCGCCGGTTTCAACAATAACCTGATGGCCATTTTTCACATAAGCGGCGACGTTGTCAGGTGTCAGGCCGACGCGGTACTCATGCTGCTTTCTTTCTCTCACGGTTCCAATAATCATTCTGTTTCTACGCTCCTTATTATTCCGGAATAATCTGCTGCGATGCAGGTTCCTCTTGCTCACATCAACAACGTGAACTCCGAGATTATAGCATTCTGTTTTATCTTTGAAAACTCCTGCGGGTTTTTCTTTTGTTGGGGAGGTTGCATTCTGAATGCTGGTAAAATAAAACCCCTCGATTTCTCAAGAGGTTTTGGTGGAGCATAGGAGATTCGAACTCCTGACCTCGACAATGCGAATGTCGCGCGCTACCAACTGTGCTAATGCCCCGCGTGCGTTTTAAACGCCCGATTAGTATATCATCAGCCGGAAAGGAATTCAAGCGCAAATTTTAAGGTTGTTTGTTTCTGCGGCAACGCTTCAAAAGACGAACAATTTTTAATTAACGACTGAAATTGTTCCCATCTTGTGGTAAACTGTGGTGAACAAGATCGAGGTGTGTTTTATGGACAAGGTGAAGCGGAGTGAACGCCTGGCGGCGATGACCAGAATGCTGGTGGACAATCCCAACAAGGTGCTTTCCTACCAGGTTTTTTGTGACCGGTTTAAAGCTGCAAAGTCCACGGTGTCAGAGGACATCGCGCTGATCCAAAACGCGCTGTCGACATATGATTTGGGTCAGGTGACCACCGTGACCGGCGCTGCCGGCGGCGTGCGTTTCCGCCCCTTAATCTCCTGGAAGGAAGCGCAGGAGCTGCTTTCCATGCTGGCGGACAAATTAAACGATCCGGACCGGGCGCTGCCGGGCGGGTTCCTGTATTCCTCTGATCTGCTGAGCAACCCGGAGATCACCAGGAAAATGGCCTGCATCATCGCGAGGCCCTGCTATGAACTGGGCGTGGACTTTGTTTTGACCATGGAAACAAAAGGTATCCCGGTTGCCATGATGACGGCGGAAGCCCTGAACGTCCCCCTGGTGATCGCCAGAAGATCCAGCCGGGTATATGAGGGCAGCGCGGTCAACATCAGCTTCCCCGACGGCAAGGGCGGGATTGAGACCATGTCCCTTGGCCGCCGGGCGATCGCAGAAGGCCAGCGGGCGCTGATCGTGGATGATTTTATCAGGAACGGCGGAACTGCCCTGGGCATGATCGAGCTGATGAAGGAGTTTAAAACCAAGGTAGTCGGCCTCTCCTTCGTACTGGCAAAGGAACGGGAAAATCCGCTCTCAGACCTGCCGGAATGGCCCCTGATCACCTTCACCGGCGACGGCGTGAAGGAACCCATGAAGTTAAAGCCCGCCAAATGGATTTTTGAGCAAGGAGATAAGTGATGAAAGCCCTGGTCGGCCTGGGAAACCCAGGCCCTGAATATGAATTGACCCGGCACAACGTCGGGTTTTTAGCGCTGGACGAAGCCGCGAGACTCCTGGGCTTGGCAGGTTTCAAACGGCAGTTCAAAGGCCTGGTGACGGAAGGGCGGTACAAGGGCGAGCGCGTGGTGCTGTTTAAGCCCGCCACCTATATGAACCTGTCCGGGGAAGCCATGGTTGAACTGATGCACTGGTACAAGCTGGAGCCGGAGGATATCCTGGTGTTTTCAGACGACATTGACTTGCCGCCCGGCGCGATGCGTGTCCGGATGCATGGGGGCGCTGGAACGCACAACGGCTGGCGCAGCATCATCCAAATGGCCGCGAGCCAGAACTTTCCCCGGGCGCGCATCGGCGTTGGCGCTCCCCCGGCGTCGTGGGATCTAAAGGACTGGGTGCTGTCCCGCTGGGACAAAGGCGAGGAAAAAGATAAGATCCGGGAGGCGATCACTCTGGCAGCCAAAGCCGGGGTCTGCTTCCTTGAAAACGGCATTGAGAAAACCATGAACCTGTACAACACCAAAAGCCGGGAAAAGACTTCCGCGGCCTTGCCTGAGGAAAAGGATGAATAAAGGCCCGACAGGGCGGCTTCTTGAAACAAAGGCCGCGGCCGAAGCGCTGAACCTGCTTGAACAAAAGCGGGTTGGCGCGCTATATGACATGACGCCCGGCCAGCGCCTGATGTTCGCTGCTGCCCTGTCTGAAACCCGGCAGGTGATCTACATCCTGCCCAATGAGCGCGCCGCGAGGGTCGCGATGGATGACGCGGCTGTCCTGATGCCCGGACAGGCTGTTTTTTTGCAGGCCAGCGAACTGCGCTTCCTGTCAGCGGTGCGCAGCCGGGAGACGGACTGGCAGCGCATCACCACGCTTCACAGCATCGCTTCGGGTGAAGCCCGGTTGATCATCTGCTCTGTTGAGGCGCTGCAGCAGCGCCTGATGCCAAAAACCTGGTATAACGAGACGCTGATAAAATTAAGCCCGGGTGATCATAACGAGCCGGGCGAGGTGGCCAAGTCCCTTGTTTCAATCGGATATGAGCGTGTGGATCTGGTGGAGGGCAGGGGGCAGTTTGCGCTGCGCGGCGACATACTGGACATCTATCCGCCCACGCTGGACGCCCCTGCGCGGGTGGAGTTCTTTGATGTGGAGATCGACAGCATCCGCAGCTTTGACCCCCTGACCCAGCGCAGCCAGAATAAAATGGACAGCGTGCTCATCCCCGCCGCCAACGAATTCCTGGTGCCGGAAAACCACCGTCAGGAAGCCGCCTTTAGATTAAGAGAGGCGCTTCAGACGGACGCCGATGAAGGTTTCAAAGATACCTGGCTGGACGGGCCCATACTGCCGCGGGAAGAGGATCTTTTGGAATCAGGCACGGTGGAGGACGCGGAGCTGTGGTCCCATTTGCTGTTTCCGGAAGATGCCTCGCTGCTGGACTGGCTGCCGGAAGCGGTTCTGCTTGTGGACACGTCGGAACGTGCGATGCAGCGGATGGACGATCATGTGCAGGGCTTTTTGGAGCTGTACAGGAGCGCGCTTGAAAACGGCATGGCGCACGCGAAGCAGGCTTCTCTCCTTTTTACCAGGGAGGAAGTTGAGAAAAAGCTAAAACAAGGCAAGCTTCTGACCGTGATGGAGCTGCTGCTTGGCATGGGCGGATTGGCCCCTGAAAAGGCCCTGCAGCTGACCGGGAAACGGCCGGAGAGCTACAGGGGGCGCGTCCAGGCGCTGGCGGAGGACATCAGGGACTGGCAGGAGAAGAACTACCAGATCCTGATGCTGACCGGCGGCGAATCCAGAAGCGACCGCCTTGCAGCGGCGCTGGCATCTCAGGGCATCAGCGCCGCGACCAGGGAGGAAACCGCCCGCCAGGCACAGGCGCGGCTGTATGACATCGGTTTTTCAGAAGGCTTTATCTGCGAGGAGGCTGGCCTGGTCGTTCTTTCGCCCAATGACCTGTTTGGCGCTGCGCGCACCAAAACCAGAAAGACCCAGACCGCGGGCCAGCGGATCGAGGCGTTTACCGATCTTTCCATCGGCGATTACGTGGTGCATGACCACCATGGCATCGGCATATACCAGGGCACGGTCAGGCTGCAGTCAGAGGGCGTCTGGCGGGATTACCTGTTTATCCAGTACAGGGGCAGCGACAAATTGTACGTGCCCGCGGACCAGTTTGACCGGGTGCAGAAATACATCGGAAACCCGGACACCGCGCCCGCGCTTAACGACCTGAGCAGCAATGCCTGGTCCAGACAAAAAAGCAAAGTCAAGTCAGGCCTCAAGCAGCTTGCTTTTGATCTGGTGAAGCTGTACGCGGCAAGGCAGTCCACCCCGGGCTATGCCTTTGAGCCTTCTGAGCCCTTTGAGGGCCAGTTTTATGACCAGTTTGAGCATGAGCTGACACCCGATCAGGATCAGGCGGTCAAAGAAGTGCTGGAAGACATGGAAAGGCCCTACAACATGGATCGCCTGCTGTGCGGGGATGTGGGCTACGGCAAGACAGAGGTCGCGATGCGCGCGGCCTTCCGCGCGGTGATGAACGGCAAGCAGGTGGCCTTCCTCGCGCCCACCACCATCCTGGTGCAACAGCATGTGCGCACCCTGACCAAACGCTTCTCAGGGTTTCCGGTGAACATCGATTTTGTGAGCCGCTTCAGAAGCGCCGGGGAAAACAGGCAAACCATCGCGAAAGCCCGCGAAGGCAAGGTGGACATTCTGGTGGGCACCCACCGTTTGCTCTCCAAGGATGTGGCTTTTAAAAACCTGGGGCTTTTGATCATTGATGAGGAACAGCGCTTTGGCGTCCGGCACAAGGAGCAGATCAAAAACATCAAGACCATCGTGGATGTCCTGACCTTAAGCGCCACCCCGATCCCCCGGACGCTGCACATGAGCATGGTGGGCGTAAGGGACATGAGCATTCTGGAAACGCCGCCGGAGGAGCGCTTTCCGGTGTCCACCTTCGTGGTGGATTACCGGGACGGCCTGATCCGGGACGCGGTGACACGGGAAATGAACCGCGGCGGACAGATGTATTTCCTGTACAACCGGGTTTCTGACATTGAGCGCATGGCCGCCCACCTGCGCCAGCTGATCCCGGAAGCGAAGATCGCGGTCGCCCACGGTCAAATGCCGGAGCGGCTGCTGGAAGACGTGATGCATGAGTTTTATGAGGCCAAGCACGATGTCCTCCTGTGCAGCACCATCATTGAAAACGGGCTTGACATCCAGAACGCGAACACGCTGATCGTGTATGACGCGGACCGTTTCGGCCTGTCGCAATTGTACCAGTTGCGCGGGCGGGTGGGGCGCAGCAGCCGGGTGGCCTACGCCTTTTTCACCGTCAAAGCGGACAAGGCGATCAGCGAGACCGCGGAAAAACGCCTGTCCGCCATCAAGGAATTCACCGCCTTTGGCGCGGGATTCAGGATCGCGATGCGTGACCTTGAGATCAGGGGCGCGGGCAACATCTTTGGCCCGGAGCAATCCGGTCAGGTCGCCGCTGTCGGCTATGACATGTATGTCAAAATGATCGAGGAAGCGATCCGGGAAGCCCAGGGCGACTTGTCCGGCATCAGACAGAGCGAACTTGAGACCCGGGTGGACCTGAATGTGAACGCCTTTCTGCCTGAAACCTATGTGCCGGGCGAAACGCAGCGGATTGAGATCTACAAGCGCATCGCGATGCTCAGAAACGCAGGGGATGAAGCGGAACTGATTAGCGACCTGATCGACCGCTTCGGCGATCCGGAGGAGCCGGTCATTAACCTGATCCATATCGCGCGTCTGCGCGCCCTGGCCAACTCCCTGGGCGTTGACCAGGTCAGGTTTAACAGGGATGCCCTGGTGCTGCGCTTCCATCCCCAGTACGCTGTGGATCCTGTGAAACTGTACCTGGCTTTAAGCAAGATCGGGCGCGGGATGAGCCTGCAAGCAGGAAAACGGACCAGCCTGTTGATTCACCTGCCAAAATCAGACGAGAAAGAAGCGCTTGCAGCAGGCATCAAAAAAATAGAGGGACTCCTGCAGTTGATGGAGTCCCAGGAAGCGCTGGAAAACTAATAAAGTTTACATCCATTTTCTTTTTTTAAAATAGATTAGAATACCCAGAACGATCAAAACGCAGACCACGATCAGCAGGGGATAGGCATAGCGCCATTCCAACTCTGGCATATGCTTGAAGTTCATGCCAAACCACCCCACGATGAGGGTCAGGGGCAGGAAAACCGCCGTGATCAGGGTAAATGTTTTCATGATGCTGTTCAGGTTGTAGTTCAGGCTGGCGTCCAACATTTCCCGGATGCTGGTCAGGCTTTCATCAAGCGCACGGACGCCGCTCACCAGCCGGTCGCCCTTGTCGCAGAGCACGCGAAAATAGGCCCTTCCCTTTTTGTCATAGACATTGTTTTCGTTTTCCTCCAGTTCGCCCGCGATGTCCACCAATTGTTCGTAATAATTGCGGATAAGCGACAACTGTCTGCGGTATCTGTAAATGACCTTGTTGAGCCCTTCGTCCGCCCGGCCATGGACCACCTCGTCCTCCAACGAGAGCAGCTTGTCCTCAATGACTTCCAGCTTGCTGTTGCCGCCCTTGAGCAAACGCTCCAAATAGCGGTAGAAAATCTTGGCCAGGTTGGTTTTCTGCTTTTCCTGTTCGATGATTTTTTGAAACATCAGCCGCTCGCTGTTGTCCCTGTCCTCAATGCTGACCATGCAAAGCAAATTTCTCTTGATGATGAACATGATGCGGTCCATCTCGCTTTCCAGGTCATCCACGTTAATGATGTTGATGTAGCCGACGCTGGTGTCCGCGTAGACGTCCAGACTTGAGCGAAAAACCACTTTTTCATTTGACAGATCCAGCAGCACATTCTCATCAATGCCAAGCGCAGCCTGCCAGGTCTTCAGCTGCTCCTGATCCAGGTAACAGATGATGTTATCCCCAGAATGAACGTGCTCGTCCGCCACCTCTTCAAGGTGGGCGTTGTTCAGATGATAAAACAAAGGCTCCTGCATAGACTGACCTCCGGCATGATACTTCGCACAAAAAACCAGGCTGCGGTTTAGGACGCAACCTGATTATAACAAAATGAGCAGGCCATGAGTAAAGAGAATCTGCTATTTTCAGACATTTCCTGCCCCTTTTAGGATCTCCGCTGCCTGGCGGTTTTTGATCTCTTTGCTCAATATGGTTCATCACCCATACAGATTACACTAAAAACCCGCCAGGAATGTTTTTGATGAAAAAAACACCCCCCGGGTTATTACCGGGGGATGTTGTGTGTGATCGTTTGATTTTTATTTAGTGAGCCTGATGCTTCTCAACATACTCCATTGTCCATAATAGTTAACAGCAAATATACGGGCATAAGGCATGATCTTATAGTAATAGGAGCGGCCACGAACCAGGTTGGTATCAATATGCGATGTGATGTTCGCGTTTCTGATACGGACGAAACCGGTTGTCGGGCTGGTGCTGCGCCATACTTCATAACCTGTTGCTCCAGGAGCTACCTTCCAAGTCAGACGAACACGACCAGCAGCATAGTTCTCAATCTTTGTGATAGAAGCAGTGCCGACAGGAACACCGATTTTGTAGGGGCCTTGCTCAGTCAGGTCATACTTGGTTCCGTTGGACTCGATGTAAGCGGATACCTTGATGAACACACGCTGACCGGGCGTTAAGAAACTGATGGGTGCGCTGGTGCCGGTGGCATAACGCTTCAGGGTGTAGGGACCGGCGGGATTGGCCGAGGTAAAAATCTTGTAACCGGCAGCGCCCGTAATGGCTGCCCACTTGACCGTCAGTGCGGTATGGTTGATGGAGGACACGCTGGTAACGACGGGGCCGGGCTTCAGTTTAACATCAACAGAAGCTGACAGCACACTGGCTATGGTGTTGTCGCCAAGATCCTGGGCATAGCCCTTGGCCTGAGTTTTGCCTGCTATCATCGCCACATGACTATGCTGAGCTGGGCCTTTTTTGCCGTTAAAGGGTTCGTTGAACTCGGTGACGCCGTTGACCACAACATCAATGCGCGTCTGGTAATTGTCTTTAGGCGTTACGTCCGCGCTGACAGTCCAGGTGATGGTATCGCCGACAAACACGGTCTGCTGCAAAGTGGTGCAGCCCACATTGGTGGGGGGGCCAGCCAGCACGCTGATTATTGGGAGCAATCCAACCAGCATCAGGCTGGCGAGCAGGACGGATAAAATTCTTTTTTTCATGTGGTACCTCCTATACATACAATCCGGAAAGTATACCTGTGTGGTTGGAGTATAGCAAAGATAGGAAAAGGATTCAAGTGGAAACACCGCATAATTTTGTCATCGTATAATTTTGCCCGTGGATCTTTCCCGTGTTTCATCCGCTGCCATCAAGGTGGTTAAATCCGAACTGCCGTGCTATAATAACAGGGTCAAAAAGATGTTTGCATGTTTTTTGACCGGTCGATTTTGCTCCGTGATTGACCGCAGCACTGTTCCGGAGGCCAAACACTGTGGAAGAAAGAGTCTACCTCTCCTCTCCGACCATGCATCAGGATGAGATGCGTTTTATTCAGGAAGCGTTTGACACCAACTGGGTCGCCCCGCTTGGCCCGAATGTGGATCAATTTGAAAAGGAAGTCGCCGAATATCTGGATGTCAGGGCGTCCCTTGCTTTGGTGTCCGGTACGGCGGCCTTGCATTTGATCGTAAGGCTGGCGGGGGTTTCAAGGGACGACATCGTGCTTTGCTCGGACCTGACCTTTGCGGCCACCGTCAACCCCGTCTCTTATGAAAACGGCACGCAGGTGTTCATTGATTCGGAGCGCGACAGCTGGAACATGGATCCCCTGGCCCTTGAAAAAGCGCTGAAATATTATGATGGAAACTCCTATGAAAGGCGCAAGCCCAAGGCGGTCATGCTGGCGCATTTATACGGTTCTCCAGCCAAACTGGATGAGATCATCGCGCTGTGTGAAAAATATGATGTTCCTCTCATGGAGGACGCCGCCGAAAGCCTGGGCGCCACCTATAAAGGCAAGCAGACCGGCGGCTTTGGCGTGCACGCCGCCATCAGCTTTAACGGCAACAAGATCATCACCACTTCCGGCGGCGGCATGCTCCTGTCCTCTGATGAAGAGGCTGTCAGGAAAGCCCGCTTCTGGTCCACCCAGGCGCGCGACCCTGCCCCTTGGTACCAGCACAGCGAGCTTGGCTACAACTACCGCATGAGCAATGTGGTCGCCGGCATCGGCCGGGGCCAATTGATGTGGCTGGATGAGCACAAACGCTTAAAGAAAGAGATCTATCTGCGCTATCTCTCTGGTTTACAGGGCTTGCCCCTGTCCATGAACCCCTATCTTAAGGAGAGCGAACCCAACTTCTGGCTGTCCTGCGCTTTGATCAATCAGGGCTGCAAGGTCACCCCAATGGATGTCTTAAACCGCTTAAACGAGCACAACATCGAGGGGCGCCCCCTCTGGAAGCCCATGCACCTGCAGCCGTATTACGCGAAAAACGCTTTCTTCACAGCCAATGAAGAGGATGTGGGCGCGGATCTGTTCAGCCGCGGTTTCTGCCTGCCTTCTGACATCAAGATGACGCCTGAAACCCAGGAGCGCGTTATTGAAATCATCCGGTCCTGCTTTTAGTCTGAGCGATATTGAATAGGAATCTGCGTTAAAAATGCCTGTAAAAAAGAGAACTTTCTACGCGGTCTTTGTGAAGCGCCTTTTGGACATCCTCTTCGCGCTTGTTTTGCTGATCCCGTCCGCCCTGGTTCTGCTGCCTGCGATGCTGCTGATCAAATTGGAGTCCGGCGGCTCTGTTTTTTTCGTCCAAAAACGCCCTGGAAAAAACGGCAAACCATTTATGCTGTATAAACTGCGTTCCATGCTGCCGCAGAATCCGCCGGAACAGCCGCAGAAGAGCGACATGGAGCGTTTGACCCGCCTGGGCAGGATCCTGCGTTCCCTGTCCATTGACGAGCTGCCCCAGTTGTTCAACATCTTAAAGGGTGACATGTCCTTCATCGGCCCGCGTCCGCTTTTGATGTCCTACCTGCCGCTGTACAGTTTGGAGCAGTCAAGGCGGCACGAGGTCAGGCCGGGCATTTCCGGCTGGGCCCAGGTCAACGGCCGCAACGCGCTCTCTTGGGAGGAAAAGTTCAAGCTGGATGTTTTCTATGTGGATCATCTCAGCTTTTCTTTGGACCTTAAGATCATCTGGATGACTGTCAAAAACGTCCTTGCCAGGGAGGGAATCAACCAGTCTGAAGGTCAGACCATGCAGCCCTTTACCGGCCAAAAGGTGAAAGATGCCTGAAAAAGTAATCATCATCGGCGCTGGCGGCCATGGCCGCGTGATTGCGGACATTTTAAGAAGCTCGGGGCGCGAGGTGCCGGGCTTTCTGGATGACCATGCCACCTGCGGGCCTGATACAAATGTGCTGGGCAAGGTTGAGGACGCCCCGCGGTTTAAGGACAGCGCAGAATTCATCATCGGCATTGGCGACAACAAAACCAGAATGGAGATCGCTGAGCGCTTTAAAGGAGTTTTGCGCTTTGCGACGGCTGTTCACAAAAGCGCTGTGATCGCCCCCGGCGCCGTTCTCGGGGAGGGCAGCGCGGTGATGGCCGGCGCTGTCGTCAATGTAGGCGCTGTGATCGGCAGCCACTGCGTCATCAACACCTCCGCCTCCGTGGATCACGACTGCGCGCTTTCGGATTTTGTCCACGTGTCCCCGGGCGCGCGCCTGGCGGGCAATGTCACTTTGGGCAAGGGCACCTGGATAGGGATCGGCGGAGCTGTTATCAACGATGTCACAATTTGCCCCTGGTGCGTCATCGGCGCTGGCGGCGTTGTCATTAAAAACCTGGACAAGCCAGGAACCTATGTGGGCGTTCCGGTCTCCTTCAAGGCGGCTGACAGATGAGGATCGCGATTTTTGCCAACAACGATGTCGGCCTTTACCGCTTCCGGAGGGAGTTGGTTCAAAAACTGGCTGCCGTCCATCAAGTTCTGATCGTGATGCCCGAAGGAAGGTATTCGGAACACTTTGTTTCTTTGGGCTGTCAGGTCGCTGACATCCCGCTTGAACGCCGCGGCATGAACCCTTTCAGCGATTTTTTGCTTTTTTTGCATTATTTCAGGCACCTGGCTGACTTTAAGCCCCAGGTTGTGCTAACATATACTGTCAAGCCCAATGTGTATGGCGGGCTGGCCTGCCGCCTGCGGCGCGTCCCGCAGATCGCCAACATCACCGGGCTTGGCACGGCGGTGGAAAAGGGAGGCCTGCTTAAAAACATCGTGCTCACCCTGCACAGGATCGGCCTGAAGAAAGCACGCTGTGTGTTTTTCCAGAATGAGCACAACCTGAACGCTTTGACCTCCACCCAGGTCATCCAGGGCAAGACCCGGCTGATTCCTGGCTCCGGCGTCAACCTGGAGGATCATCCTTTTGAGCCTTATCCGGCTGAGGAAAACGGCCTTCGCTTTCTCTTTATCGGCAGGATCACCAAAAACAAGGGTGTTGGGGAACTGCTTGACGCGATGAAAGCGCTCAGGGGGAGCGGGGTCAACGCTTCCCTCACGCTGATTGGCGAGGCGGAGGAGGATTACGCAGGCCGCTTGCAGGACGCCGATGGAATCACTTTTCTTGGGTTCAGAAGCGACATCCATGAGCAGATCAAGGCCTGCCACTGCCTGGTTCTGCCTTCCTATCACGAAGGCATGGCCAATGTGCTTCTGGAAGCCGCTTCCACAGGCCGCCCGGTCATTGCCAGCCGGATTCCCGGCTGCGCGGAAACCTTTGACGAAGGCGTCAGCGGCTTTGGCTGCGAACCCATGGACGCGGGCAGCCTGCTTTCCGCTATGAAGCGTTTCACCCTGCTCACCAACCGCGAGAGAGCGCAAATGGGCAAAAACGGCCGGGAAAAAGTGGAGCGTTCCTTTGACAGGAACATCATTATCAAAGCCTACCTTGAGGAAATCGCAACGATACAGGAGGAAACAAACACACCATGAAGAAACTTTACGAAAAACTGGTCGCCAGGGAAGAAAAACTGTCCCTCGTGGGTCTGGGTTATGTCGGCATGCCCATAGCGGTCGCTTTTGCCAAAAAGGTCGACGTCATTGGCTTTGTCATCAGCCCGCACAAGATCGATCTGTACAAAAGCGGCGTTGACCCGACCCGCGAGGTGGGGGATGAGGTGATCAAAAACACCACCGTTCATTTTACCTCTGACGCGGCGGATCTTCGTAAGGCCAAGTTTCATATCGTGGCTGTGCCCACCCCTGTCCGCGATGACCATACCCCGGATCTGTCCCCGGTCATCAGCGCCAGCCGCACGCTGGGGCAGCAGTTGACCCCGGGCTCCGTTGTGGTCTACGAGTCCACGGTCTATCCCGGTGTGACGGAAGACATCTGCATTCCCATTCTTGAGGAGGAATCGGGCCTCAAATGCGGCGTGGATTTTAAAATCGGCTACTCGCCTGAGCGCATCAACCCCGGCGACAAGGTGCACCGCCTGGAGACCATCATCAAGGTCGTGTCCGGCATGGACGAGGAAACCTTGGATATAGTTGCCAGGGTATATGAACTGGTTGTGGACGCGGGCGTGTACCGCGCCAAGTCCATCAAGGTCGCGGAAGCGGCCAAGGTCATTGAGAACAGCCAGCGGGACATCAACATCGCCTTTATGAACGAACTGTCCATCATCTTTAACAAGCTGGGCATTGACACCAAGTCCGTCTTGGAAGCAGCCGGCACCAAGTGGAACTTCCTCAAGTTCTACCCGGGCCTGGTCGGCGGGCACTGCATCGGCGTTGACCCCTATTACCTGACCTACAAGGCGGAACAGGTGGGCTACCACAGCCAGATCATCCTGTCAGGCCGCCGCATCAATGACGACATGGGCAAGTATGTCGCTGAAAACCTGGTCAAGTGCCTCATCCGTTCCGACCGCCATGTCAAGGGCGCCAAGGTGGCCATTCTGGGCTTTACCTTCAAGGAAAACTGCCCCGACACCCGCAACACCCGCATTATTGATGTCTACAACGAGCTCAAGGAATACGGCATCACCGCCCTGATCGCGGACCCCCAGGCGGACAGCGAGGAAGCCATGCGCGAGTATGGGATCGAGTTTGTGGACATGGATCAGATCTCCGGCATGGACGCCATTGTTCTGGCGGTCGCCCATGATGAGTTCAAGTCCTTAACGCTTGAGCGGATGAACCGTTTCTACAATTCCGGCAACAAAGTGCTGCTGGACCTGAAAGGCCTGCTGGACAGGGACGCCTTTGAGCAGGCCGGTTATCTCTACTGGAGGCTGTAATGGGTTATCAGGATGTGCCCTTTGAAAAGGGCAGCACCTTTCTGGTCACGGGGGGCGCGGGCTTCATCGGCTCAAACCTGGTTGAGGCGCTGCTTGAGCGCGGCTTTCAAGTGCGCTGCCTGGACAATTTCTCCACCGGCAGCCGCGACAACATCGCGCCTTTTCTGTCAAACCCGCTGTTCACCCTGCTGAAATACGACATCAGAAACCTGGAAGAATGCATGAAAGCCTGCGAGGGCGTGGATTATGTGCTGCACCAGGCCGCCTGGGGCAGCGTGCCGCGCAGCATCGAGATGCCCTTGTTCTATGAAGAGGTCAACATCAAGGGCACCCTGAACATGCTGGAAGCCGCCAGGCAAAACAAGGTCAAAAAATTTGTCTACGCCTCCAGTTCCTCTGTCTACGGGGATGAACCCACCCTGCCCAAAACCGAGGGCCGGGAAGGGCGCCTGCTGTCCCCTTACGCGCTGACCAAACATGTCAACGAGCAGTATGCCGCGCTGTACACCAAGCTTTACGGCCTTCCGACCATTGGGCTCAGGTACTTCAATGTCTTTGGCAGAAGGCAGGACCCAAACGGCGCTTATGCCGCGGTCATCCCCAAGTTTGTCAGCCTTCTTCTCAAAGATCAGGCGCCCACCATCAACGGCGACGGCGAGCAGAGCCGGGACTTTACCTACATCGACAACGTTCTGGAGGCCAATTTCAAGGCCTGCCTGGCTCCTGAAGAGGCTTCCGGCCAGGCTTTCAACATTGCCTACGGCGGGCGTGAAAAGCTGGAAGACATCTATCATAAGATCGCGAAGCTGCTGGGCAAGGAACACATCAAGCCCCATTACGGCCCTGACCGCAAGGGCGACATCAAGCACAGCAACGCGGATATCACCAAGGCCAGGACGCTTTTGGGCTATGAACCGGAGTGGGATTTTGAGCGCGGCCTCATCGCCGCGATCAGTTATTACAAGGGGCTGATGAAATGAGTTTTTTGGAGAAGGTGTATGAGCATTCGCCGATCTTCTGGCAGAATCTCATGACCTCTGTCGCGGGCTATCAGAAAAACAGCACCCGCTACGGCCAGGTTTATCATGATTACCGCGCCTTTTTGAAGGATTTTGACACCTGGCCGCTTCAAAAGCAGCAGGATTACCAGTTCAGCGAACTGATGAAACTGCTTAATTACGCGGTTAAAAACAGCAGGTTTTATCGCGAGCTCTATGCCGGCGTTGACTTAGCGTCCTTTAAAACCGTAGAGGATTTAAAGAAACTGCCAATTGTGGATAAAGAGATGCTCCGCAAGAACATCGAGGATGTCATTACGGACAAGGCAAACACCGTAGAGGAGCATACCGGCGGCACCACCGGCAAGTCCCTGGTCGTCCGCCACCGGATTGAGGACAGCATGCGCCGCATGGCGACCCTGGATCACTTCAAGTCCCGCGTGGGGTTTGAGCACCTCCAGATGAAGCGCGCGACCTTTAATGGCAAGCACATTGTGCCCCCCGGGCAAAAAAGCAAGGTCTTCTGGCGCTACAACCGCGCCTGCAAGCAGATGATCTACTCCTCCTTCTTTTTAACGGAGGAGAACATTCCTTATTATCTGGACAGCCTCAACCGCTTCAAGCCGGACGCCCTGGATGGCTTCTTCACCTGCATGCTGGATCTGGCCAACTACATGAAGCGCAAAGGCATCCAGCCGGGCTTTCAGTTGAAGGCCATTTTCCCGACTTCGGAGACCCTCACCCCTTCCGGGCGCGCGCTGCTTGAGGAGATTTTCTCCTGCAAGGTCTATGATCAGTACGCTTCAAGCGAAGGCGCGCCTTTTGTGACGGATTGCCCGCACCAGCGCCTTCACATGGACCTGGCCAGCGGCGTTTTTGAGCATTTTGGCGAAGGGGATGAGGTGCTGGTCACCAGCTTCACTACTTACGCCACGCCCCTGATCCGCTACCGCATCGGGGACAGCATGGTCTTTTCTCCGGAAGGGCAGGCCTGCCCCTGCGGCATGCAGGCGCCCATGGTGGAAGAGATCAGGGGACGCCGGCTGGACTTTCTGTACACGCCCGAAGGCGCCAAAGTCAATGCCGGCAATGTTTCAAACTTGCTCAAGAACATGCCGAATTCCGTCATCAGGGCTCAGTTTCAGCAGAGCGTCATGGACAAGGTCACGGTGCTTTTAGAGGTTGACAAAGCGCTGTACAACGAAACCTATGACGACCTGCTCAGGAGTGAGTTTTTGCACAAGTTCGGCCCGGATCTCAAGGTCGAAATCCGGCATGTCGATGAGATCCCACGGGAAGGAAGCGGTAAATTCAGGATGATTAAAAATGATGTCGAGTTTTAAAGTTGTCCGCCGAAACGGCATCGCTCTGTTTGACTATCTTCTCATTCTGGGCCTTGTTTTGGCGCCCATGACCGAGCTGCGCGTTTGGAAAATCGGCCCCAGCGAACTTCTGTGCATGCTCTGGAGCACCAAGTACATCCGCGGCTTTTTTGAAGGCGGGCTCAAGAACTACCTCATCCGTTTCTGGCTCCTGTTTTATCTGACCGTCACCGCGGGCATGCTGTATTGCCTCATTTTTTATCCAAGGGAGTCCTCTGGGGTTGACGGCCTGTTCACCTGGTTTTTCATGCTGTATATTTCCCTGGGCGTCTACGCCGGCATGAAAAAGCATTCTTTAAGGGGCATCCTCAGCATCCTTGAAACCGTGGTGGTTCTTTCCGCGGTCTGGTATCTGTTTCTTCTGGTATACAGCCGTGTGGTGTCACCTTACTTTTTCGGGGCCAGGCTGTGGTACGCCCGTGTGCGCTACACCGGCGGCGGCCGCAATCCCCATCAGATGGCGATCTTATCTCTGGGAATGATGTTTGTTTCCTTTTATTTCCTCTGCCGCGTCAAATTAAGCCTGCCCAAAAAACTGCTGCACGCCGCCTGCATGCTTGCTCACCTGTATTATCTCTTCCTGACCCGCTCAACCACCGCTTGGATGGCGATGGCAGCGGCTTACGCGGTGGGCGCTGTGCTCCTTTTCCTGCTGTTGAAGCGGAGCGTCAGGAACCGTCAGATCACTGTGATCCTGCTCGCCGGTTTTTCCCTGCTGGTGGTGATGGTGGCTTTCACGCAGCTTTATCAGAAATTCTATAACTGGGTTGCCAAGGACCCCAACGGTCTGCACCGCTTCCAGCTGTTCGCCTATGTTCTGGATCCTCTGCGCAAAAACTTTCTTTTCGGCCTGGGGGACGGGACCCATTCCAATGACGGCATATCCGAGTTTCACAACACCTATCTGGAGATCATCGGCATGTCCGGCCTGATCGGTGTGATTATTTTCGTTTTGTTCACCTATCGCATGATCAAAAAACTCTGGCATGATCCCTTCCTGCTGATTTTGCCCTTTGCTTACTATGTCTATGGTTTTGCCGGCTTTGGCATGAGGCGTTTGCCTTATTGGGTCTTGTCGGTCATAATGATGGCAATGGCGGAAAAAATACCGATCCAGGAAGGACTCCGGTTCAAGGAACGCCGGCTTTCAAGGGCCTGGTCGCCGGAGGGCTTGCTGTATGAGTAAGATCTTGTTTGTCGTCACGGCCTTCGCGCCCAAAAACGTCATTGGAAGCATCCGCCCTTCCAAAATAGCCAAGTACCTGATCCGCCAAGGCCATCAGGTCACCGTCCTGATGCCGCCTGTTCCTGAAAATGAGCCGCAGGACCCTCTGTTAAAAGGCGGCGAGATGGATCAGGTGGACCGGGTTCTGGTCTCCTATGGCAGCGCTTATGGCAAGATCAGGCAGCGCTATAAGGACAGCAAGGCGGCTGTTCCGGCTATGCAAACTCCGCAGGGAAAGGGATTTAAACTCTTTCTGCGCTTCGCCTACACCACCTTGTCCGACATGCTCTGGGCAAACAGGGCAAAGTCTGTTTTAAAACAGCGGTTTAAAAAAGACGGGTTTGACGCCGTCATTTCCAGTTATCCCAATGTGGCCACCCACTGGGTCGCTGCCTATGCCCGCAAAAATGGCTTGGCGAAAAGGTGGGTCGCGGACTTCCGTGACCCTATGGTCTATGAATGGCAGCCGGGATTTCAGCGCTTGATCAACCGGTTTTTGCAGCGCCGGGTAGAAAAGAGGGCCGATGCTGTCACGGTTGTGGCAGGGGATATCATGCAGAAGTTCCCGCTTGCTGATGAAAGGGGCGTTCTGCACTGGGTTTCAAACGGCTTTGATCCCTCGGACCTGTCCGCGCTTGATGATAAACCAAAGACAAGCCTTTCTTTTGCGGGCGAAAAGGATCAGCTGATCTTCGCCTATGCCGGCGGGCTGTACGGCGGCAAGCGCGACCTGAGCGCGCTGTTTTCCGCCCTGGGCGCGCTGATCCAGAAAGGCGTCTTCAAAAAAGAGGATCTGGTCTTCCGCTTCGCGGGCAGCGACCTTGAAATTTTAAGGGGGTTTGCCCGGCCGTTCGGCCTGGAAGACATCATTGTCAGCCTCGGCCGGGTGGATCGCCAGACCGCGCTTTTTATGCAACAGTCTTCAGACATCCTGGTCATCTGCTCCCACAACACCAAGCAGGACCAGGGCATTTTAACCGGAAAGGCCTTTGAGACCCTGATGCTCTCCCGGCCTGTCCTTACCCTCATCAACGGGGATTTGAGCGGGAGCGAGCTTGGCCGCATGATGGAGACCGTGAAAGCGGGCTTTGTGTACGAGGAAGCGGACCATGATGCGGATTTCCCCGCGCTGTACGGCTGGCTTCATGAGCGTTACCTTGAAAAACAATCTTCAGGCCATGTCAAAAGCACCTTGATCGAAGAGGAAAAGCAGCAGTATTCCTATGAACGGATCGCCGAAAAGATGCTGCGCACCGCCGGGGGTGAGAAGCCATGAAAACCCTGCTTTTGCGTGCCCTTCGCGTTTTCCTGCGCCTGTTTTATCAGGACAAATGGCTGTCCGGCAAGTGGTTCACCAAGTACCGGGCGGGCTACCTCTGGGCGCTCAAATCCCTGCCGCGCAAGCTGTTTACCGGACAGCCCTGGCCCTCTTCCAAATACAACATCATCCAGAACCACAAAAGGCTGCACATTGACCCGTCCAGCCTCAACTGCTTGATGGGCAGGGGCTGCTACTTTCAAAATCCCAACGCGGACATCCATATCGGGAAAGATGTCTACATCGCCAACAATGTCGGCCTCATCACTGAAAACCATGATCCCGCTGATCTGGACGTTAAATTGCCCGGCAGCGACATTGTGATCTCAGACCGCTGCTGGATCGGCATGAACTGCGTCATCCTTCCCGGCGTGACCCTGGGGGAGGGGACGGTGGTCGGCGCGGGCGCTGTGGTGACCAAAAGTTTTCAAGCGGGGCATTGCGTCATCGCGGGCAATCCAGCCAGGCTTTTAAAAACCCTGATGCCCAAAGAGGAGGAGCAGGCTTGAGCGCCATTCTGCGCAAACTGAAAAATAACCGGTTTTTCCGCTCCCTGATGATGCTTTCAACCGGCACCATCATCGCGCAGCTGCTGGCGGTTCTGGTTTCTCCGATTTTGACCCGCCTGTTGAGCGAGTATGAGCTGGCGCTTTTCGCTTTTGCCCTGTCCATTGTCAACACCTTTCAGGCCGGCATCAACGGTGCTTACAACAACGGCATCGTGGTGGAAGAAAACGAGCGCAAGGTGCGCGCCCTCATCAAACTGTCCCTGATCGTGGGCATTGCCTTGAGCGTTCTGATCGGCATCGGCAGCTACCTGTACATCGTCTTTTTCTCCAAGGACAATTACCCGGCCCTGTTGATCGCGGTCTTTGTGTTTTTGACCCTGTTGAGCGTTGCCCTCATCCAGACCCTGACTGCATACAACAACCGCCGCAAGGATTACAAAACCATCGCGGCTGTGGGCGTGTACCGCTCTGTTTTCCAGAATCTGGGCAATGTGCTCTCAGGCCTTCTGGGCTTGGGCGCTCCCGGGCTGCTGTTCAGCTTTGTGGCCGGAAACGCAGCGGGCATCAGGCGCCAAGCAAAAGAGATCAAGCCGGAGATCCCGGAGATCAAGGCGATCCCGGCCTCGGAGGTCAATGCGGTCGCGAAGGAGAACTACCGCTATCCGCTGTTCACCGCGCCTTCCTATTTTGTCAACAGCCTCAGTTTTTCTTCCATCACTTTCTTTATTGAAGCCCTGTTTGAGTTCCGCCTCCTGGCCTATTACTCCATGTCCATGCGCATTTTGGGCCTGCCCCTGGCCCTGATCAGCGCCAATGTGGGCAGGATCTTCATGGCGGACGCCTCCAGCGAGTACAACAAGACAGGCACCTTCAAAAGAACCTTCACCCGCATGTCCCTGTTCTTGTCGGCTGTGGCCCTGCCCATGGGCATCGTGATGTTCTTTTTTGCCCCGCCTTTGAGCCGCTGGGCCTTTGGCCCCGGCTGGGAAGTGGCCGGCGAATACATCAAGATTTTAACGCCAATGTTCCTCGTCCGCTTCATCGCGACTGCCGTTTCTCCCGGGTACATGATCTGTGGCAAGCAACGCACTGACGCGCTCCTTCAAGGGCTTCTCCTTGCGGCATCTGTTTCCGCTTTTCTTCTGGCCAAATGGCAGTCCTATCCCATCGAGTCCTTTCTCTGGGCTGTATCCATTTTCAAGTCCCTGGTTTATCTGATCTACTTTTTTATGTTATGGTGGTATTCGCGCAAGACCCGCGCGATCCCGTCTGAAGGAGGAACAGTTTGATTTTGACAGTCGTGGGCGCCCGCCCGCAGTTCATCAAGGCCGCCGCGCTTTCCCGGGTACTGAGGAAGGAGCAGAAGGAGGTCCTTGTTCATACAGGACAGCATTATGACGCCAACATGTCCGAGGTGTTTTTTACCGAGCTGGATATCCCGCGCCCGGATTACAACCTGGGTATCGCGGGCGGCAGCCACGCGGTAATGACGGCCAGGATGCTGGTCGCGCTTGAAGAGGTCATGCAGAAGGAAAAGCCGGACAAGGTTTTGGTCTATGGGGACACCAACTCCACCCTGGCGGCGGCCCTGGCCGCGGTGAAGCTGCAGATCCCCCTGGCGCATGTGGAGGCCGGCAACCGTGTGGGTACGCTCAAAAACCCGGAGGAAGTCAACCGCATCCTGACCGACCATGTTTCCACCTGGCGCTTTGCCTGCGTCCAGAGTGCGATGGAGGAACTGAAAAAGGAAAACCTTCAAAACGGCGCTCACCTGGTCGGCGACCCGATGTTTGACGCCTACCTTTATTACAAGGACGTCAGCGAGAACCGCCCCCTCAACGATCTGTTTGACCTGGACGGGAATGCGCTGACCCTGCCGCGTGATTTCTATTACATGACCTGCCATCGCCAGGAGAACACGGACGACCTGAACAAGCTGGATCAGATCCTGCAGGCCATGGACAGCCTGGACGCGCCCACAGTCTATCCTGTGCACCCCAGAAACCGGGGCGATGTCATCAAACTGATGGGGGAGAAGGGCTACAAACAGATCCTGTTTGTCCAGCCGGTGGGTTATCTTTCCTCCATTTACATGGTCAGCCACGCCAAACAGGTCGTGACCGATTCCGGCGGCGTGCAGCGCGAGGCCTTTTTTGCCGGGGTTCAGTGCGTGTCCGTGCTGGATTTCGTCTGCTGGCCTGAAACCATGGTGGACAATCGCAACCAATTATCCGCCCCGGACAAAGACCGGATCATCGCCGCCTTGTCCAAAGAAATGCGCATCGATCCTGCCTATCAGCCTTTTGGAGACGGGCGCGCGTGTGAAAAGATCACTTCGCTTCTTCGATAAACAATGGGAAAGGAATGTGTGAAAATGAGCAAGAGAATCGCCTACGCCCTGATCGGCTGCGGCCGGATTTCACCCAACCACATCGCCGCTGCCAAGGAAAACGGCTTTGACATCGTGGCCATCTGCGATATCGCGCCGGAAAACATGACGGACAAGATACTCAAGTTTGAGTTGCCCAAGACAGTCAAACAATACACGGATTACCGGGACATGCTTAAAAATGAGAAGCTGGATCTGGTCGCCATCTGCACGGAATCGGGCAAGCACGCGCCCATCGCTTTTGACTGCATTGAAGCGGGCTGCAACCTGATCATTGAAAAGCCCATCGCGCTGTCCATTGAGGATGCCGACAAGATCATTGCTCTGGCAGAAGAAAAAGGGGTCAAGGTCTCCGCCTGCCACCAGAACCGTTTCAACAAGTCCATCCGCGTCATCAGGGACGCGATCGAAAAGAAACGCTTTGGTCGGCTGTTTCACGGCGCGGCCCACATCCGCTGGAACCGCGGCTGGGAGTATTACGCCAGGGCCAAGTGGCGCGGCACCTGGGAGCAGGACGGCGGCGCGCTGATGAACCAGTGCATCCACAACATCGACCTGCTGCGGTGGATGATGGGGGACGAGATCGATGAGGTGTTCGCCTACACCGATAAATTGAACCATCCCTACATTCAGGCGGAGGATCTGGGCCTGGCGCTCATCCGCTTTAAAAACGGCGCCTATGGCCTGGTCGAGGGTACCACCAACATCTATCCGAAGAACCTGGAGGAAACCCTGTACATCTTCGGCGAGAAGGGCACCGTCAAGGCCGGCGGCCAGTCGGTCAACGTGATCGACGAGTGGAACTTCTCAGACGCCCTGGATGACCCAGAGACCATCAAACGCGAACACCATGAGAACCCGCCGAATGTCTATGGCTTTGGCCACACCCCCCTGTACGCCGATGTCGCGGACGCGATTCTCAACGACCGCGCGCCTTATGTGGACGCGCACGCGGGCAAGCGCGCGCTGGAACTGGTGCTGGCCATCTACCAGTCAGCCGCCACCGGCAAGCCGGTAAAATTGCCCCTTGATTCCTGCTCCTCCCTTGATTTTGCCGGGCGCTTTGACAAGGCAGGGAACTAAAGATGGATAAGCCATATTTTGTGCACGAGAGCAGTTATATCGACGAGCCGGTGTCCATTGGCGCCGGCACCAAGATCTGGCATTTTTGCCATGTCCAAAAAGGCGCCGTGATCGGCGAAAACTGTTCCCTGGGGCAAAATGTCAACATCAGCAACAACGTCAAAATCGGGAACAGCTGCAGGATCCAGAACAATGTGGCGGTGTATGAAGGGGTCGAATTGGAGGACTATGTTTTTTGCGGCCCCTCCTGCGTTTTTACCAACGACTTGACGCCGCGCGCCAAGTATCCCAAGGGGCCTCAGGGCTTTGTGAAGACGCTCATCAAGCGCGGCGCGTCCATCGGCGGCAACGCCACCATCGTTTGCGGCAACACCATCGGCGAATGGGCGCTGATCGCCTCCGGCGCAGTCGTTACCAAGGATGTGCCTGCGCACGCGCTCATGGCCGGCGTCCCGGCAAAACAGATCGGCTGGGTCTGCGAATGCGGACAGCCGCTGAAAAACGGTTTCACCTGCGCCAAATGCGGACGAAGCTATGAACTGAACAACGGACAGTTATTGGAGGTATAAGCATGCAATTCCGTGATCTGGGCGCCCAGTATCAGCGCCTGAAGCCGGAGATCGACCGCAGGGTGCAGGAGGTCATGGCCGGCAGCAAGTTTATCTTTGGCCCGGAAGTCAAGGAGCTGGAGGACAAGCTGGCGGACTTTGTGGGCGTTAAGCACTGCGTGTCCTGCGCCAATGGAACCGACGCCTTGCAGTTGCTGCTGATGGCCTGGGGCGTGGGGGAGGGGGACGCTGTCTTTACCTCTGACTTCACCTTTTTCGCTTCCGCCGGCAGCGCTTCCATCCTGGGCGCCACGGCCATCCTGGTGGATGTGGATGAGCGCACCTTCAACATCTGCCCGGACAGCCTTGAAAAGGCCATTGAGGAAGTCTTAAAGGAAGGCAAACTCACTCCGAAGGTCATCGTGCCTGTGGATCTGTTTGGCCTGCCCGCGGATTATGACCGCATTCAAAAGATCGCGGACAAGTATGGCCTTCTGGTGATGGAAGACGGCGCGCAGGGCTTTGGCGGCGCAATCAGGGGGCAAAGGGTCTGCTCCTTTGGCGACGCGGCCACCACCTCCTTTTTCCCGGCCAAGCCCCTGGGATGCTACGGGGATGGCGGTGCCATCTTCACAAATGACGATCAAATGGATGTCCATCTGCGCTCCCTCAGGGCGCAGGGCAGGTCCCCGGAGGACAAATACGACAACCAGTTAATCGGCATGAACTCCAGGCTGGACACCCTGCAGGCGGCCATTCTCCTGCCAAAATTTGAAGCCTTTGTTTCCTATGAACTGGACGCAGTCAATGAAGCCGCGCGCAAGTACACCGAGGGCTTACAGGATCTGGTCATAACGCCCCTGATCCCGGAAGGCTACTACTCAAGCTGGGCGCAATACACCATCCTGCTCAAAGACAGGGCGCAGCGCGACATGCTCAAGGCCAAACTGGTGGAATTAAAAATACCGACCATGGTCTATTATCCGCGCGGCCTGCATCAGCAGACTGCTTACGCGGATATGGGGCTTGGGGATGATCGTTTCCCTGTGACAACTTCCCTGACAGGGCGTGTTCTCAGCCTTCCCATGCACCCTTATCTGAGCGGGGAAGACATCAACAAGGTCATTTCCGGGATCAGAAGCATCCTGTAAGGCCTGCTGCTTGTGGCAATTCTTTGCCGCAAGTGGTACACTATACGCACCCTTGGGCGAAGGAGATTGTTTTGTGAAGCTTCGTTTTCCCTCCGGCAGACGCGCCAGGCACGCGGTTCTGATCCTGATTGATCTGGTCAGCCTGGTCGTCGCCATCGCGCTGGTATTCGGCATTTATCCCAGTTCGGCCATGCGTTTGACCACCCAGACAAAGGTTATTCATGGGGCTATCCTGATGGGCTGCATTTTTTTGATGCGCCTTCTTTTTCGTGTATATTCCCAGTCCTGGCGGTATGCCAATGAGTCGGCCTACCTGCTTTTTATATTTGCAGACACCCTTGGCGGCGGCTTGTATTTCCTGATCAGCAATACTTTTATGGTTTGGAAGATCTCCGCCATCCATACCCTCGCCGTGGTGGCGATGTCGCTTATTTTTACCCTGACCTTAAGGTTCCTGTATCAGTGGCGACGCGCTGTTGACCGCAGTCCCTTTAAGATCAGCAAACTGAAGGACAAAAACAGCAAGCTGATCGACGGACCCTTGCAGACCCGCATTGCCATCGTTGGCGCAAGCGAAATGGGCATCCAGCTGGCCAGGGAGCTCTTGAGTGACAAAAACGCCAAGTACCTGCCGGTCTGCTTCCTGGACAATCACCCGGGGAAAATTGGCAATTTCATCCTGAATCTCAGGGTTTACCCGGAGGACGAATCCATCGCCCTCACTGCGCAAAAAATGAACGTGGACACCTTTGTGATCACCATTCCGGACAAGGACGCGGAGTTTCTTCAAAAATTATTTGTTTTTTATAAGCAGTTCGGCCGCAACGTGCTCATCTATGATTTTCCGGCAGATCGCCTGCTGGATGACGGCCAGTCCAAGACCATCCGTGAAATCAACATTGAGGATCTTTTGCCCCGTAAAAAGATTTCCAACCTGGGTCATAACAAGGGCGAGTATTACAAGGGGCAGACCATCCTGGTTACAGGCGCCGGCGGCTCCATCGGGAGCGAGCTGTGCCGCCAGCTTTTGGTTATGGAACCGGACACCCTTGTGCTCCTGGACATCTATGAAAACAGCGTCTATGATCTTCAAAATGAGCTGAATGCAAGGAAATCATCCGTCAAGGTGCGGGTCGAGATCGCTTCTGTCAGGGACAAGAACAAGATCGATGAGGTCATGGATCGCTACAAGCCCTCTTTCGTGTTCCACGCGGCTGCGCACAAGCATGTGCCCCTGATGGAGCACAACCCCGAGGAAGCCATCAAAAACAACGTTTTTGGCACCTACAACCTGGTTACTTCCGCGGAGGAGCACGGCGTCAAGCGCTTTATTCTGATTTCGACCGACAAGGCGGTCAACCCCACAAACATCATGGGCGCGTCCAAGCGCCTGTGCGAGATGATCGTCCAAAGCCGCAAGGACAGCCAGACCGCCTTTGTAGCGGTGCGCTTTGGCAACGTGCTCAACTCAAACGGCTCAGTTATCCCGCTCTTCCTCAATCAGATCAAGGCTGGCGGCCCTGTCACGGTCACGGACAAGCGCATCGTCCGCTATTTCATGATGATTTCAGAAGCAGCCCAACTGGTGCTGCAGACCGGCTGCCGCGCTGAAAAAGGGGACATCTATGTGCTGAACATGGGTTCCCAGGTCAAGATCCTTGATCTGGCGGAGAATCTGATCCGTCTGAGCGGTTATATCCCCTATAAGGAGATCGACATCCAGGAGATCGGCCTGAGGCCGGGCGAAAAGCTCTATGAGGAGATCCTGGTGGACAAGACCAGCCAGCTGCAGACTGATGACCAGCGCATCTTTATTGAGCGGGAGTCCGGGCTTTCCCGCGAGGAAGTTCAGGAAAAACTGAATCTTTTAAAGGATGCTCTTTCAAGCAAGGCCAAAGATGCCCTTGTAGAGGCGGTCAAAAAGGCGGTGCCCACCTACCATGACGCTGAAGAGGTCAACAAAGAGGCCATCAGACAGGAAGAAGAAAAGACACAGCCCAAAGAGGCTTTAAAGGAGGATGCCTGACATGCGTCAGATTGAACTCACCCCCAAGGAATTGCTGATCGCGCTTTTGAACCGTTGGAAGATGATGGTTGCTCTTGGCCTTGTGCTGGCGCTGTTGATTGGCGGCTTCAGCTACTTCAGCCAGTCCGGCGCAATCAGCAAATTGACGGGCAACTACAATTCGGAATTGGCTTCCCACAATGCCGATCTTGCTGCTAAGCAGTCGGAGATTGAGGCGAAGACCGCGATCGCGGATGCTGCTGAGAAATACAACAGCAACAGCCTGTTAATGACAGTGGACCCCAGCAACAAACAGGTTGCCACCCTTACCTTTTCTGTATCCGTCAAGCCTGATTACTTCAATCTGGAACTTAGAAATCAGCGCACCCTGGGCGTTGTTGATGTGGGCCGTTCCCAGATTACGCAGTTGGTCAGCCGTTATCTGATCCTGTTTGAAAGCGCCGACTTGGGCGAGTTGTTCAGCGATCTGCTGCCAAACAAAATAGAAGACGCTTATTTGCGTGAAATGGTCAGCGCCAAGCGTTATGCCCAGCAGGAGAGGCTGGAAGGCGATGAAGGGCTGATCACCATCAGCGTCATTGGCACCAAGGACCTGGACCCCCAACTGGCAGCCAAAAAAGTGTTTGATTTTTTAAAGAGCCAGCAGTCCCTCCTGGAGGGGCTCATTGCTCCCCATACTTTGACCGTGCTGGACGACAGCCTCCTTCAGGTGGCGGACAGTGATCTGGCCGCAAAACAGGCGGAAAAGCGCAGCCTGTACACCACCACGATGTCTCAGATCAGCGGTCTAAAAAAAGAATATGACAAATTGAGCGCTGATAAGCCCTCTCTGTTCAAACATGCGTTTAAAAACGCGGTATTTGCCTTTGTTTTGGGCTTTATCATTGGCCTTGTTGTCGCCGCTTTCTCCTATCTGGCAAAATTTCCCCTGCAGTATGCCCTTCAGGTGCAGGAACAGCTCAGCATTCCCTTCCTGGGAGGCGTCAAACCGAAAAAGGGATACCTGCTGACTGCCCTGAAGAACCGTCTGGCGGGGGACAACCTGCTGCAAAACGAAAAAGAGGCGATTTCTGTGGTCGCGGCCAACCTGGAAGGCTTGCTGGAGCCGGGCAGCTCCGTGCTGCTGACCGGCGCCATGGATCTGAAGATCATTGAAGAAGTGGCTAAAAAGCTGAACGCGGAACTCAAGGACAAAAACATCACGGTTGTCCCCGGCGGCCACTTGGGCTGCAGCGCGCAGACCGTGCGGGACCTCTCCAATGTGGACGGTGCGGTGCTGCTTGAGCGGTTGAATGTTTCAAAGCTCAGGCGCGTGCTGTCTGACAAAGAAAGATTGGCACTGATGAACAAACGCCTGCTCGGCTACATGCTGTATTGAGAAGCCTATGCGATCTTTTTTCACTAAAAAAAGATTATCAAGCCTGGTCTTTATCGCCCTGATCGCAGCCTTGCTTGCTGCGCCGTTTTCAAGTTGCGCTGAGGCTTTAAAACCCATGCGCATCCTCTTGCTGGGTACGGACAAACTGGGATATCGCACCGTGTCGGAAGATGAAACCTTAAGCCGTGCGGACGCGATCTTGATCCTGACCATCCTGCCCGGTTCCGGGAAGGTGCGTGTATTGAGCGTGGAACGCGACTATCAGGTTACCCTGCCAGGCGATCACGGCATCAACAAGCTGTCCACCGCCACCTATTTTGGCGGTTCGAAGATGGCGATGGATACCATCAACGGCTTGTTTAATACCGATCTTGCCTACTACATGCAGGTGGATATCCCAAGCGCCATCGGCATCATCGACAGCCTGGGCGGTATTGATGTTGAGATTTTTGAGGACGAGCTGAAGGTGGTCAACGCTTCTCCCCTGATCGTTCCCAAGGCCAAACCTGGCATGCACCATTTTGACGGCAAGCAGGCCCAGGCTTTCATGCGCGTCAGGGACATGGAGATTAATCCCATCGAGTCAAACGCCCAGCGCAATGAGCGGCAGATGCGGGTCATCTCCGCCATCCTAAAGCGCCTGCCGCAGATGGGCTTAAATGAAGCGGTTGCTGTTGCCAGCGACATCCTGCCGATGATATCGACCAACATGCCGGTGTATGACCTGCTCATGTTTGCCCAGGCGGTGCTGCAGGGCGGCCTTGATATGGAGATTGTCTACCAGCGCTCCCCCTCCACCCCCTTTAAGACCAAGCGCGTCAACATGCACCTGGTGGTCCAGGTCTCGGACATGGAAAAAGAGAAAAAGGCAGTCCGTGATTTTCTGCTGTATCCGGACTAATGAATAAAACAACAAGGAGAAACTGAAATGAAAAAACTGCTTGCTCTGGCGCTGGCGCTGGTCTTGGCGCTGGCTTCCCTGTCCGCTCTGGCGCTGGGGATGACCTTCACCCACCCTGAGGTTGGCGAGCCGATGACCATCGGCTATGTCAACGACATGCCTTTCTTTAAGATCTATGGCTTCACCTACTATCAGATCGTAGATCCGCAGACGCCGTACAGGGGCCTTCTCACCAACCCTGCTGAACCGGACTTCGCTAAAATGCCCGATCTGGATACAGCCATCAACGCGATGCTGGACAGCGCGGAAGGCAAGGACGGCGGGGTTCCTCCCCTGGTTTTTGTCACGACCGGCGCGCTGGAGTCCTATCAGGCGTATTTGGAGGAACTCTCCCGCGAGGACAAGGTCAAGGCCCTCAAACTGCTCAACGGCTTTGGCGGAGCGGAGGGTTACGCGGAGTTGGCCTCTATTCCTGGGTTTGAGGAAGAGGATTTCAGCGAGTTTTCTGACAACTATGTGGAGTTTACCGTCCGCATCGGCGAGGAACTGTACAACTACCGCGTCATGCAGTTTTATGTGGAGGAGAAGGATTTCCACGAGTATTATTTTGAGCGCTACAACTTTATCGAGGTTGACGGTGTTTGGCGGCTGCTGCGTTTGACCAAGGAATATGCGGACGTTACCGCTGAACGCGAAGCCTATGTGCATGGCCTGACAGGCTATTCGCTTGAGACAGCCTATGACAACAACCATGACGCGCTGATGGACCTTGTGTGGGGCGACAGCTTGGAAAATGCTTTGGGCATTGAGGGCGCTGAGGAAGAAAACGGGCAGGTTGTCATCAAAGACGGCACCGTCTTCCGCATCCCGGCGAAGATCACCTTCCAATTTGAGGATGGGCTTAACAGAGTCGAGTATGTCTTTAACAATGAGCTGTCCTTCTATGCCGCTTTCATTTCCCTGTACAACCGCTATGCCGATCCGGTCATGGTCATGAAGAACGGCGATATGACCTGGTCCAACAACGACACCTTCCTGCACCTCATCTATGACAAAAACGCGCCCTCCCTCGTGGTCGTCAGCGAAGGGGAAGTTGAGGAATCCTTCTGATTTGCATTGTTCTCCTGCCATCTGATAAAATAAGTCCATTCCGGTGAAAGGAATTTAGTTATGAAGAAGATTATCGCGCTCCTCCTGCTGTTTGTGATGCTGGCTCCTCTGGCTTTGGCCGAGGAAGCAGCAGAGGTTTCAGAAGACGGCGTCATCAACACCGTTATTCCAACGGTCATGACCCGTGACATCAAATTCAAAGGCAAGAAGGCGGATGGCAGCGTCCCCAACAACCCTGTCATCTCGGGCATCAGCCCCACCACAGGCTTGCCCAAGGAGGATGGGCGCTATGTCGTCGTCCTTTGCCAGATCGACAACAACCTGGGCGCACTGCCCCAGTGGGGTTTGACCCATGCGGACATCATGTATGAATTGCCCATCTCCGGCAACGGCTGGACCAGGCTCACAGCCCTGTTCTCCGATAACATCCCGCAGGAAGCGGGCCCTGTCCGCTCAGCCCGCGTCATGCACGCGGAACTGCGTGAGGAGTGGGATGCTCTTTTGCTCCACTACGGCGAGCAGACCGCTGAGGGCAGCAACTTCCGCGAAGTGATCCGTAAATTCGGCGTTCCCGCCAAAGGCTTGGAGATGGATGGCATCGGCAACAAGTACGCCGCTCTCTTCCCCAGGGTCAAGTACCACAGGGCGCCCCACAATGTGTCCGGCCAGGTACAGCAGCTGCTGGCTCAGGTACCCGATCCCAATTATCCCTTCCAGCCGCGTCCCTTCCTGTTTGACGCGAATGCCACCTATGAAGGCCCGGATGCGTACAAGATCACCGTTACCCACAAGAAAAACGAGTCCACAGAGGCCACCTATTTCTATGATGCGGAGAAGGATTACTACCTGCGCCTGACGGCCAAGGGGATCTATACGGACTACCTTGATCCCGACGCCACCCTGCACTACAGCAACATCATTATCCAGCGCACCAAGCTGGCTTTCAACAAGCGTTCCCAGAACCCGCTGCTTCCAAATATCGTGGGCAGCGGCGCTGCCGACATCTTTATCGGCGGCAAATACATCGCCGGCGGCTGGTACCGCGCCAGCATGCAGAGCAGAACGGTCTTCTATGACCAGAACGGCGAAGAGATCTTTCTGCATCCGGGCAAAACCTGGATCTCCATCAATGGCGAAGACACCGTTGTCAAGTATGACAACAAGCACGATGCCAACACCCAGGCTTATTACGATGTCATGGGTCAATTGCCCAAGTACACGCTGCTGAAGCTGGGCGACAGCGGCGAGGAAGTGCGCAAAATGAAGCAGGCGCTGTACGAGCAGGGTTTCATCCGCACCAAGAAGTTCAACAGCCGTTTCCAGGAGAACACCATCCCCCTGGTGATGGCGTTTGAAGAAGCGAAGGGCCTCCCGGTTGACGGCATCGCGGACAGCCTGATGCTGGCTATACTGTACGGCGAATACGTTCCGGGCTACAGCCCTGAGCCGACGCCTGCCCCGGAGGAGGAACTGCTCACGGTCACAGATACGCAGGAGCAGCCTGAGCAAACAGAGACAGTTTCTGTTCCGGTTTCAACCCCGGAACCTACCCCCGTCCCAACTTTGGAGCCCACCCCTGTGCCCACCCCGGAACCCACACCGGTCCCCACCCTGCAACCCACGCAGGAGCCGACAGCCGAACCCACGCAGCAGGCTGAAGCCACCCCGGAAGTTCCGCAGGAGCGCAAAGCCACCGTCGTTACAAGCAACAAAGGGCCGCTCAATGTACGCAAGGAACCGAAGAAAAATGCGAAACTGCTGATGAAGATTCCTTATGGCACGGAAGTCATCGTGCTGGAGGAGATCGACGAATGGAGCAAGATCCAGATCGGTACCCGTACAGGCTACGTCATGACTGAATTCCTGCTTTTCAGTGATTAATACTGATTCCAATCGTTATTGCATCGTCGCGCCAGATCTTATGTCGCCCTGCTGTGTCAGTCAACCTCAACGTAGCTTAGGCTACGCCCTCGGTTTCCTTCCTTGCAGGACGGCATAACCTCTCGCCGCTTTGGATGCAATAACGCTTTACATCAGTATAAGAGAAAAGACAAAACAACGCGCCCGGAGGAAAAATCCCCCGGGCGTTTACGTGTCAAAGAAGTGTCTGCGGACACTTCTTTGAGTTAGGAGGAAACGGGAATTTCTGCCTGTTCGCTGATGCTCACGGTCGGCAGAAATTCGCGGAACGTTTGGTCTAAAGCCCAAACCTGCGGCACCGCACATGAGGCTTTCGCAGATTACCATCGGAGGGTTTCACCCTCCGATACCTCCCTAATACTGATTCCAATCTTTATTGCATCGTCGCGCCGGGTCTTTGATCGCCCTGCTGCGTCAATCAACCTCAACGTAGCTTAGGTTGCGCCATCGGTTTCCTTCCCTGCGCCAGTTTATCATGCATCAGCCCAGAATGCTTGTGAAATACAGGGAGTTGAGTTGTTCAGTAGGCACTTATGTAGTTGGGTCTCGTTAAGGAACAAATCAATAGTAATACTGATGTAAAGCTTTATTGCATCCAAAGCGGCGAGGGATTTTATTGTCCTGCAAGGAAGGAAACCGATGGCGTAGCCTAAGCTACGTTGAGGTTGACTGACACAGCAGGGCGACCAAAGACCCGGCGCGACGATGCAATAAAGATTGGAATCAGTATTATACCTTACTGCAGTTTGAACTCCGCCCAAATCTCCTGGTATTTGCTCTCGTACTCGCCAAGGTCCATGATGAACTCGGTTTCGCCCAGGATCTCTTTCGGGATGCGAATGGCGGGGTTGTCCCTCAAGTACTCGGGGATATACTCATAGGCGGTCGCCACCGGGGACAGGTAGTACTGCAT
>JASGUQ010000039.1 GCA_030057655.1 Bacillota bacterium | reverse complement strand
TTTGTAATGATGATCTTCTTGAACCCATCGCCTGTCAGCATCAATGAGCGTTGTTCCTGCTCCATTTTCCCTTGGTTGGGTATGGCGTAAGCAGATTGAATATAGAAGCGTTTTGAACCCTTATTGCACACAAAATCTATTTCAAGCTGCTTGCGGATGCTGGCACCATCCTTGTTGGTACTATTCACTACCACAACACCTACATCTACATTAAATCCTCGTATTCTTAACTCGTTGAAAATGATATTCTCCATGGTGTGGGTTTCCTCCAGTTGACGGAAGTTTAACCGCGCATTGCGAAGTCCGATATCGGTGAAGTAGTATTTGACCGGGGTGTTGATATATTTCTTCCCCTTGATATCGTAGCGCACCGCACTGTCAATTAGAAACGCATCCCGCAGATAGTCGATGTATTTGGCAATGGTCGTCTTGCTGATGGTCTTTTGCTTGACACTTTTGAAGGTAGCAGACAGCTTGGTCGGGTTAGTGAGAGAGCCAATGGCGGAGGATAGAATATTCAGCAAATCCTCCAGTTCAGCACGGTTGCGAATTTTATGTCTTCCTACGATATCCGAAATATATGTTTCTTCAAAAAGCGATTTCAGAAAAGCAATTTTTTCCTCAGGCTTTTCAAAACGAAGGACAAGGGGCAATCCGCCGTAAAGCATATACTCATTCCAGCCGTCCTGCTTTGTACCGGAGTAAACCGACATAAATTCAGAAAAATTCAGCGGAAACATATGAATCTCGTCGCCACGTCCTCTAAACTCAGTAATGACATCCTTAGACAGAAATCTGGCGTTACTTCCAGTCACATACACATCTACGTTTTTTTTACGGATGAGGCTGTTAAGCACGGCTTCAAACTCGCCTAAAAGCTGTACCTCGTCAAGAAGAACATAGTGCATCCCGTCATCAGCAATCTGTTCTTTCAGATATGGCATCAACACATAGGGGTCTTGAAACCGTTTGTTCTCAAATGCGTCAAACGCTATTTCGATGATGTGATTGCTGTCCACTCCTTCCGAGCGAAGATGCTCCTTGAAAAGATTGAACAGCAGAAAGGACTTTCCACAGCGACGTACACCAGTAACGACCTTGATAAGGCCATTGTGTTTCTTGCTAATGAGTTTGTTCAAATATATATCTCTTTTCACTACCATGTTTCCGCCCTCCTAATGGACATATTTGCGGGAAAGCGCAGTTTTGTTCATCATTATAATACCCGATACGGGATTGCTTTGCAATCTCATATTGAACGTTTTTGCGAAAACCCGCATTTTCGTCCAGCAGAAGTGCGCGTGGCCATGTAGACCGAGGCTACATGGCATATCAGGATATTTCACCTTCGCTGGAGTGAGTGACAAAGAATATGCCCTTGACAAAGGTAAACAAGTCATCATTTGTTGTAGGAAAGAGGAATTCGAGGGAGCCAAGAAGCCTCATTTTGATATTCAACAAAATCAACGATTGTTTGGGAGACTGAAGATGATCTAATGATGCGTCTAAAAAAGAGTAAAGTTTCTAAATGGTAAAAAGAATTTCACTGTGCAATTTGCACGCCTTTTTCGTTCGGCGATCTGCTTGAATAGGGCCATGCAGTTCATCTGCCGCATGAATGGAAGGCAAAGATCGACATGCTGGCGCTTGGTTCTGCAATTTGAAAAGCGAAAACACCCCATCCAAATTAAATTAAGGAGGCTCCCCCATGAACACAAGCAAAAAACTCCGCATCACCATTACCCTCTTGTCACTCGCCGCGGTTCTGTGCGTGCTGCTGGGCAAAAGCATCATCTATGTCCCCGGCTTTACGCTGAGCTATTCCTTTATCGACGCGCTGTTTCCTCCGGCAGATACATCTTTCCTGCCTTCTACGACCATTTATGTATGGATTCTTGTTATCGGCAGCCTTATCACCTGCGTTCTGGTTTGGCTGCGCCATGCCTGGGCGGCGCTGGCCGGCTGCGCCGCAAGCCTCAGTTCGCTTGTCTACCATGTGATCCGCAGCATCCAAAACGGGTACAGCGTTTTTCAGATCGACGGCATTTGGGAGTTTTTTATGCTGGCTTTACCGCTTGTTTCCGCAGTTTTGTGCATCGTGCTGTACCGGGACATCAAGCAGGAATAAACAAAACAAAAAACCGGAGTGTGCAATTTGCACGCCCTTTCCGCGCAGCGATCTGCTTGAATGGAGTCAGGCAATTCATATGATTATTGAAAGGAGCACTCAACAATGAATATGAGTCATCAAATCACCAAGAGGCTGGCATGGCTTCTCATCCTCCTGGCGGCGCTTTCTTTTGCAACAGGCACGCTGGCGGAATCCGGCACGACATTTTCCTGGCTGAACTACACGATCAATGTGGCGCTTGTCACAGCGGACCCGAAGGTGGTGGATCACCGGGACACACCCAGCGGGGGCAAGATGATCATGGTCAAGCTGGCTTGCGCGGACGGCACAATCAAAACAGAGGACATTAAAGAGCACAGCTTTGCCTTCCGCCTCCTGACTGAAAACGGCAAAGAATACAAGGCGGAAGTATGGCGCGTGAGGGGGCTGGAATTTCCTGAGGGCGGCGGTTTCCCAAAGATCAGGGAGGAGCAGGACGCCTTTGAACTGCTGTTCTTCATCAGCGGCAAGGCCGACAGCGACACCGCAGGCGTAAAACTGAAGGTGCCGGGCGAGGCGGAGGGCGAATATACCATTGTTGATTTAGAAAATGCCCCGCGCGAGGAGGTTACAGAGAATCCAAGTTAACAGGACGCGCTCAGTTCCTTTTCTCCTGTTGACCGGTATCTATAACTTGTTTTTCTTCAGTGAATGCGATGGTATTCCCACATCTTAAGCACAGATAAGTTGACAAGGCTGCGAACAAGCAGCCTTGTCATAGTGAGAGTTTACGCCACTGATGCATTGACTAATATGATTAATTGCTTGATTCTAAAGACATTATTCATATAATTGTATGTATATCCCAAAGGATATTAACATATGAACTGATTCTACACTATTATGGAGGCATCAATGGGATCTATTGAAGAAAATGTCGTTGCACAGGCTATAGCTACGCTTGTAGATAGCTTTTTAAAAAACTTTCTCAGCAAATGCAAAAAGTACCTTAAAGACATGTCAAAGGAATTAGCGGTTGATTTTGGCAATGCGTATAAAAAGTATTTGAGCAACACAAGGCAACGAAATGCAAAAGTAAAAACCCTGCTTTACAGGCATGAACCGAAAGACATTTATTCATTTTATGAATGCATTGGCTTATGTCTAGGTAGAAAAATTGTTGATACATCCGTGGTCGGAAATGTGCTTGCTTATGGAAGCAAGTTAATAATTACAGGCACAGGCGGTATTGGGAAGTCAATGCTGCTGAAGCATTTGTTTTTGAACTGCATAGAAACACAAGACTTGGTTCCTGTCCTGATCGAATTACGGGGGCTGAACAATGTCGATTATAAAGAAAACAGTATTATTGACTTTATCTATTCTTCTCTTTGCTCGCATGGTTTTACATTAGAAAAGAAATACTTTTTGTATAGTTTAGAAGCAGGAAAGTATTTATTTTTATTGGATGGATTTGACGAGGTTCGGAACGATCTTAGTCAGCAGGTAACACAAGATATAATTAATGTATGTAATAAATATCAGGAGAACAGCTATATTATCTCATCACGGCCACAGGATCAATTTATTGGTTGGTCTGATTTTTGCGAACTTAAAGCTTTGCCGCTAAGCAAGCAGCAGGCGTTATCTCTTATAAATAAGTTAGAGTACGATGAAAGCATCAAGAGCAGATTTTATCATGACCTAGATGATTCTTTATATAAAAAACATAAATCTTTTGCATCAATTCCATTGCTTCTAACAATAATGCTGATTACTTATACGAATAGCGTTACAATACCAGACAATTTAAATGATTTTTATGAACAAGCCTTTACAACACTATTTCATACACACGATGCTACAAAAGGTGCATATAAACGGGATATCCGCTCAGGTTTAGATTATGATGATTTTAAGAAGATTTTTTCCTATTTTTGTTTCAAATCGTATTTCAAAAGCGATTATGAATTTTGTGAAAGTAATCTGATAGACTATATTTGCGCTGCGCAAAAGAAGATTTCAACTAAAAAGAGTTTTGAAGCACTTAGTTATATAAAAGATTTAACCAGTTCGGTTTGCATGCTGGTTTTTGAGGGCCTAAAATACAGGTTTTCTCATCGATCCTTTCAGGAATACTTTGCCGCCTTATACACTACACAATTGAGTGATGAAAAACAAAAAAGACTATTGTTGCCTTGGATCGGAAAGGACATGCTTCATGCAACAGAAAGATCTGCATTTTTGCCGATGCTGGCTGATTTGCAAAGAGAACGTTTCAGTACTAATATACTACTGCCAATGCTTGAGAAATTAGAAGAGCTATACAAAGAAAATGACGAGGACATTATAAATGTTTTTCAAAAAATTTATTACAAAATGAACCTCGAAATATTAAAAAATGAGGAATTCCTTTCTAGTTTAACAATTGACGGTCTCTATTTGCCTTTTCATAGGATAATAACTATAACTTGCAGGCATTTTGGTTACAAAGAATCAGTAATTGAATCCAAAGAAAAGAAAGAGGCAGCACAGAAACTATTTCTTGTGTTTAATAGTAGCAATATAAATCCGGAATGTGATTTCACCCTAAACGAAGCCTCGGGAAAAGGGGTGTATGATGAAGCTATTCTCTGTTTTAATGGGGAGATAGAACGGATTAGTTTTGCTTTAAAATGCATAGAACAATGCAAATGTGAAATTCCAAATTCAAAACGCGAGTTTAATGAGGTCTTAGATGAATTATAATCTCTCTTAAAGAACGGATTTGATACCAGGGGGAGGTGAGGGCAGGGTGAAGCTGTTTTTGATGCTGACGGACGCGGTGATCCTGACGGCCTACGGCGCCTACGCCCTGCACGTCTTCCAGGGGTTTGAAATGATCCTGGTGCTGCTGCTGTTTTTCTTTGCCGCCCGGGTGCTGGCGCTGGCGGTACACCCCGCGTTTACCGCGGTCAATGTGGGGCTGCTGTACTTCCTGTGGCCCTATCAGCCGGAGATCCTGGCGCTGGCCTACCTGTTTTACGCGGTTTTATATGTGTTTCTTTCCAGGCGCGAGGAACAGAGGCTGACCCTCACCCGGGAAAACACCCAACTGAAGGTGAACCAGAAAAACAACCTCCGCTATCTTTTCCTCAAGGAAAATTACGACAGCCAGATCGCCCTCAACCTCAGGCTGGAGGAGCGCCGCGCCATCGCCCAGCAGATCCATGACCTGCTGGGGCACAGCATGACGGCCTCCATTTTGCAGTTGGAGGCCGCGGCTGAGTTGCTGGATGATGACCCGGACAGGGCCAAAAGCCTTTTGAACAGCGCCACCGGCATGATGCGGGAGGGCATTTCCCAGGTGCGCGAAGCGGTGCACCAGATGCGCGCGGATGTGCCCGCGCTCAAAGCCGCGGAGATGCGGGCGATGGTGGATCGTTTCCGCCTGGACAGCGGCATTTTCACCGTTTTTGATGAGGAAGGGTCGCTGGATGATCTGCCTGCCGGGATCTGGCAGGTGATCCTGGGCAACCTAAGGGAAGGGCTTACCAACATCATCCGCCATTCCGGCGCGACACAGGTGAACATCCGCCTGCAGGCCCTGCCGGGCGTGGTGCGCCTGGAGGTGCGCGACAACGGCCGGGGCTGTGAAAACCCTGCTGAGGGGATGGGCATTGGCGGCATGCGGGAGCGGGCGGCGGAATACGGCGGCAGCCTGCTTTTGCAAAACGATCAGGGGATGCGGGTGATCACCCTGATCCCCAGAAGGGAGGCGCAGGATGATACGGGTAGCGGTCATTGATGACGACGCGCTGATCAGGGAGTCCCTGAAAATCCTGCTGGAAGGCAAGGAAGGCATCCATATCGTGGGCCAGGGGGAAAACGGCCTGGACGCCCTCTTGTGGGCGGCGCAGTGCGACGTGATGCTGCTGGATTTGCGCATGCCGGTCAAAAGCGGGCTGGATGTGCTGGAGGAGGTCGCGGAGAAAACCCGGGTGCTGGTGCTGACCACCTTTGATGACGATGCCGAGATCGTGCGCGCGCTGAGGGCCGGCGCCCACGGCTACCTTTTGAAAAGCGCGAAGCCCCAGGCCATCGTGCAGGCGATCGTGCAGCTGTACCAGGGGAAAAGCGTGTTTGACGCCGTGGCCATGGAAGCCTTAAGGCGCAGCATGAAGCCGGAGGGGCAAACCAAATTGGCCGAGCTGTCCGAGCGCGAGAGCGAGGTGGTGGCCGCCATCGCCCAGGGGCTTTCCAACCGCCAGATCGCCGACACCCTTTTTATTTCAGAAGGCACCGTTAAAAACCACATCTCCACAATCCTGGCCAAATCCGGCCTTTCCCACCGCACCCAGATCGCCATCAGCCATATCAAGGGCGAACTTTAAAATGTGACTTTCGTCATGCCCGGGGGTGACTTTCCTGACTGGGAAGCCGCCCTTTTTTTGTTTATCATCACAGCATAAGGAGGAATTGATCATGCTGAAAGTATCTAAACTGGTTAAACGGTATGGGGACAACCTGGCAGTGAGCGACATCAGCTTTTCTGTCAGCCCGGGGGAGATCTACGGGCTGCTCGGGCCAAACGGCGCGGGCAAGTCCACCACCATCAATATCATCACCGGACTCATCAGAAAGGACGGGGGCACGGTCACCATTGACGGCCTGGACCTGGACAAGTCCCTTCAACAGGCAAAGCACCTCCTGGGCATCGTGCCCCAGGATCTGGCGATCTACAACGACCTGACAGCCTATCAAAATGTCAGCTTCTTTGGCGCGCTGTACGGCTTAAAAGGCGCCGCGCTCAAACGCCAGGCCATGGAGACCCTGGCGCTGGTGGGTCTGGAGGACAAGGCCAAGAGCAAGGTAAAGACCTTTTCCGGCGGCATGAAGCGCCGGCTCAACATCGCCTGCGGCCTGGTGCACCGGCCCAAGATCCTGATCCTGGATGAACCCACCGTGGGCATTGACCCTCAGAGCCGCAACCACATCATGGAGTCCATCCTGAAACTCAACAAGGAGGGGATGACCATTGTTTACACCACCCACTACATGGAGGAGGCGGAGCAGCTGTGCAACCGCATCGCCATCATGGACATGGGGCAGATCGTCGCCCAGGGCAACCTGTCGGAGCTGCGCGGGCTGATTGAGGAGCACTGGTTCATCAACCTCAAGGTGAAGGGAATGCCACCTCTTGAGGATTTGCGCGGCGTCAGCGGGGTGGAACAGATCGATGTTTCAGGAAACGTCCTGCGTTTCCGCTGCAGCAACAAAAACAGCCAGCTGCGGAGCATTCTGGATATCTTGGCCGAACATCACATCGAGATCCTGGACCTGGCCACTGAGGAACCCAACCTGGAGGATGTGTTCCTGACCCTGACCGGCAAACGCTTAAGAGATTAGGAGGTTAGGATGCGCACACTGAGATTTTTGAAAAAAGAAGCGCTGCACCTGATCATGGCGCCTGAAACGCTGCTGCTCATGCTGCTGTTTCCGGTGGTCCTCACCTGGGTGCTGGGCACCGCCCTGTCTTCCGCAAGCGGCAATACCCTTGATCTGCCCGAGGTGAGGATGCCCATCGTGTCGGAGGGCAGCATGCTGTCGGATGTTTTTATCGCCAACAGTCAAAAAAGCGGCATTACCTTTGAGAAAACAGATCAGGCGGAGGTGGACCGCCGCGTGGCCGCGGGAACGCTGAAGGAATATGTGGAGCTGAAAGGAAGGGACCTGATCCTTCACAGCGATGATCCAGGCAGCATTGAGGCGATGCTGGTAAAAATGTACGCCACCGCCTTCACCAAGCAGGCCAATTTGTCGATGCTGGCCATCAAGGAAGGCAAACTTAAACAGATGGCCCCGCAGTTTAAAAGTTTTACCGCCGTGGAGGGCATTGACGGTGCAAATGAGCCCGATTCCTTTGGCTACTACGGGGTCACGATGCTCACCATGATCATCATGTACGGCTCCATTCAGGCCATGTCCCTGCTGGCTTTGGAAAAATCCGCCAGGACGGCGCTGCGCCTGAAGGCCTCTCCCTACCCCATGAACCAGGTGTTTTTTGTGAAAACAACGGCGGCCTGCGGGATCATTTTGCTGCAGGCGCTGGTGCTGGTATTGATCAACCATTTCGCTTACGGCATCGACTACCGCAACATCGGCATGGTGATGCTGATGCTGGTCCCCCTGGCGGTGTTTGTCACTTCCTTTGGGGTGGCTGTTTACCAGGTGCTGCGCAAGGCCGGGACCGCGTCAACTTTTCTCAGCCTGTTCACCTCCATCTTTGTGTTTATGGGCCGGGGCTACACGGCGCTGCCTTTGGACAACGCGGTTTTTGAAGCCATGTACCGCATCTCGCCCCTTGGCTGGATCAACGAAGGTTTGTTTCAGTATATCTATCAGGGCGAGACCGGTGCCGTGCTGTCGGCCAGTATCAAGTTTCTTGTCTTGGGGCTGATCATGCTCCTGATCGCCTATTTGCTTTTTAGAAGAGAGGAGGGAAGTGACCTTGTGGCCGCTGATTAAAAACAACTGCCGGATCATTCTGGCCCGGAAAGGCATGCTTTTTATGCTGCTGATTCTTCCCATGGCGCTGTTTTCCCTGGGGCTGCTCAACAACTCGTCCCAAAACGCCAGGATGAACATCAGCGTGGTGGACCATGACAAGACCCTGCTGTCAGAAACGCTCATTGGCCTTCTGTCCGAGGATGGCAGCCAGGTGCAAACTGTGGAAGGGGCAGATGTTGATGAACTCCTGGTGAAAGGGAAGGCTGACGCGGTGGTGATGATTCCCGCTGGCTTTGAAGCGGATTTCATGCAAGCGCGTGATCTTGAGATACCGATCCGCACTTTAAAGGGTCAGGAAATAACCGGCAGCCTGAAAGCAGGCATCGACATCACCCTGTCCAGCCTTGCCCAGCTCAGGGACATCAAGCAGCCTGAAAGCGCCCAGGCCCTGGTGGAGGCCATGAAGGAAACTGATTCCAGCGGCTTTCAGCTCAAGATGCAGCGCATCACCACGGGCGAGGTCAACCAGGCGCTGAACTTTGCCAGCGGCTTCCTGTTCTACGTTCTGGCCATGAGCATGATGCAGGCCACCAGCCTGATCCTGGATGAAAAACACTGGAATACCCTGGGCCGGGTGCGCCAGGCGCCGGTGGGCAAATTCACCTTCCTGATAGCCAATTTCATGACCGCCGTGATCTTCCTGATTTTGAACCTCCTGGGGCTGTATCTGATCACCCGCTTTGTGATGCCGGTCAAGACCTCGTTTTTGATGTACCTGCTGTGGTTTTACTACGGGCTGATCTGGATCTTTTTTGGGCTTTTCCTGGCCCTGACGGTCAAATCCCGGGTAGTTTATTCCTCGCTCATTCCCATTGTGACCACCATCTTCGCCATGCTGGGCGGCAGTTTCTGGCCGCTGTGGCTGATGCCGCCCTTTATGCAGAAACTGGCCATGATCACCCCCCACTACTGGGCCAACGACGCCATGACGCTCATCCAAAAAGGCCAGTCGCTCCTGGTTCAGCGCACAGACCTTTTGGCTCTCACCGGCTTCCTGGTGGTGTTCGCCTCCCTGGGCCTGTTCTCCCTCAGAAGAAGCCAGAGCATGGAGACCTTTTTGTAATACTGATACTGAATTCAATCGTAAATGCTTTGATGCGCCGGATCTTTTGCGCCTCCGCGTTGCCTCCTTCACTCAGCGTAGGACTGCGGCTACGCCTCGCTCTTTCGGCTTAGCGGAGCCATCAAAATCTCTCAGCCCATCTGTGCATTTACTCATTCGTTCAGTATGATTGGAATAAAAGCCTGATAAGAACAGGGAAGGGACCGCGCCGCGGTCCCTTTGCTTGTGCAGTAGTATGGGTTTATCTTTTTACTCGTCCGCAGAAAAGTCCTGCGGCCCATAAGCGCCGATGAACTGGATCGCCGGAGCGCAGCGGCTGTCCTCAATAACGATCCTCAAACCCTTTGTGACGGTCTGATCCATCACAATGATTTTTTTATGCCCGATGACGGTTCCCCTTGCTTTGATCACCCAGGAATCTCCCTGAAGCACATCGATCCGGAAACGCTCCACGCGCTGGCTCAGCCTCAGCTGCTCGCGCAGCACGAGCCGGTCAATCTGAACAGGTTTCTCCCATTTGAATGTCAGGATCACCGGGTTCACGTCACCCTTGGGCATGTAATAGGTTTTTCCATCATTTTTCAAAATCTGCCGGATTTCATGGCCGGCGCTTGGCGCCTCGGCTTCCGCCACGATGCAGCTCTCCAAAAGATTGATGCCGTAGGAATTGCGGATGTAATCCCCAAGCTCCTTCAGCCGCGCCACATCGTTTTGATGGAAAAGGCCGTCTGTTGTGGGCGGGATGTTGAGCAGGAAGGTCGCGTTCCCTCCGACCGATTTCTCGTAGATGTCGATCAGCTTCTCCAGCGGCTTGACTTGATCATCCTCAGACGCATGCCAGAACCAGCCCGGACGGATGGAGGTGTTGACCTCGGCGGGATACCAGATCAGGTCCGTTTCGCCCTTGAGGGCTTCGCGGCTTCCAAGGTCCTGGTCCTGGGCAGAGATAGGGCGCAGGCGGAAGGCATCGTCATCCGCCTGCTGGCTTTTGGACGCGACCTTTTCCGTATCCGCCATTCTGCGGGGCACAACGCTCCACTCCGACTCCCGCGTGTGCCCGGCTTCATTCCCGCACCAGCGGACGTCCGGCCCGCACACGGAAATGCTGGCATTCGGCTGCAGTTCCCGGACGGTTTTGTAATAGCGATCCCAGTCGTAATTCTGTTTTTTCCCGTTCGGCCCTTCCCCGCAGGCCCCGTCAAACCACACGCAGAAGACGTCCCCATAGCTGGTCAGAAGCTCGGTCAGCTGGTCAACAAAATAATTGTCATAAGGCTTTCCAGAGCCGTAACGCAGGTCATGCCGGTCCCAGGGGGACAGGTAGACGCCAAAGCTGATTCCTTCTTTTTTGCAGGCATCCGCCACCTCGCGCACAACGTCCCCTTCCCCGTTTTTCCAGGGGCTTGCCGCAACGCTGTGATCGGTGTACCGGCTGGGCCAGAGGCAAAAGCCGTCATGGTGCTTGCAGGTCAAGATCAGGCCGGTCATGCCGGCATCCTTGATCGCGCTCACCCACTGGTTCGCGTCCAGCCGGGCAGGATTGAAGATCTCCGGGCTTTCCGTTCCGTCGCCCCATTCCCGGTCCGTAAACGTGTTCACGGTAAAGTGAACAAAGGCGTAAAACTCCATGTTTTGAAGCCTTAGCTGCCGTTCAGACGGCAAAACAGAAACCAGCTGCCCATCAGTCATCAGATTTTTTCTCCTCCCCATACAAACGATCGTGGCATTCTTTTGGCGGCGTCTTTTACCGTTTAGCGGACACAGGGGCAAAGCCCCCCTGCGCTTGCCCCCGGCTTCAGACGCCAGTGCACAGAGTCTACCCTATTTTTCGTATTTTTGGAACCTAAAACATCAAGAAAGAATCCATTTAATGGACAAATCATTCCCCCGGAGCTTATTTACTCGTCATAATACAGCGCGATTAAAGTTTTTTCGTCCACCTCGCCGGTCACCGCCAGCCCCTTGAGGGCTTGCAGCTGCATGACAGCCTCCTTTGTCTGCGCGTCAAAAACCCCGCTTGGCTTGCCCGAAAGCAGGCCGCGCTTGATCAGGGCCTGCTGTACGGCCGCGGCCCCTTCTTCAGAACGCGCGGCATGGGCGCCAAGGCCGTACCAGATGAGGATTTCATTCACGAACCGGCTTAACTCATCTGTTCCTTTCAATTCTGGCGGGCGCATCCAGAAATCTCCGGTCCCGCTGAGGGATACCCGATCGCCCGGGACATTTCTTAAATCCAATACAGCGGCGGGGCTCTTCTTGCCGGCAGTCAGCCGCTTTGCCTGCAGCAGGACATGGCAGCCATACCCCTTGGCGATGGCGCCCAGAACCCGGTAGTTTGCGTGAAAGAAATAGCTTTGTCTGGCAAGGATCAAAAGATCCGCCTCGTCCGGATTTTCAACAAACTGGATCGCCCCGCGGGACTGCTCCCTGATTTCTCCCATCCATTCCTTCAGGTAAGCGGCGATGGCGGACAGCCCCTTTTCGCTGACCTGATACATGCCGTCCCTGTTGATGCCAACCTCGCAATCCGGATGGGTCGCCAGATAGGCGTTGAGGGGCTGGGGAGATTTGGGCATATAAAGCGGCATGTCATTGAAGCGCTTTGCATCGTATTGCTTGGCCAAATCGTCAGCCTGCATAAATCCCATGCCGGGTTTGACACGGATCAGCCCGGGAAGCAGCTCTTTTTCCATGTTGATTGAAGGGGAGGGGGTTGGTTTTTCACTGCGTTTGGCGGCGGCCTTGTTTGGAAAGATTCTGACAATGATCCGTTGCGCCATGCCCTGTTTACCGATCCTCAGGTTCAATTCCTCTTCCCAGCTGTCATCGTCCAGGTTATAAAGCAATTCAAAAGCCCTGCATTTTTCTTCAGAGGCGCTTTCCGTTATCCGGTAAGCGGAGGGGCCGTACTCCGTGCTCTTTTCAATGCTGAAACTCAGAAAAAACTCCTCCGAAAATGTTTTGACGTCTTCCAGCGCAAAATCCTCCGCCGCGCTTTCAAACCTCAGCACCAGGTTGGCGTTCTGATCGTTCACCTGATCGGCGTCGCTGGAGACAAGCGCCAGTTTGAACGTGTAATCCCGCCAGGGAAAGTAGGGATGCTCAATGTCCGCGTCATTCAGCGTGATCGCGGAAGCGTTCAAGCTGAAAATCATGAGCAACATGCATAACCATGCCAGCGCCGCTTTGCTTTTGTTCATGAAGATGCCTCCTTTAACCTCAGACCTGTTCCCGTTGTTTGAAAAATAATGTGATGTTTGCGTTATTGTCAGTCTTGCAGGATCAGATCGTTCGCGCCGTCCAGGCTCATGCGGTGAAGTTTGTCGTTCGTATCCAGGTAAAACACCCAATTGCCCGCGATGTTGATGCTGTTGGCGAACGCGGGGCTGAGGCTCGTCACCGTTTTGCCGTCCAGCGAGACCCTGCGCAGATCGTCGCTGATGCTGTCGGCAAAAAAGATGCCGCGGTCCGTCGCGTTATAGACGCGCACATTGATCCCCTCAAAGTCCATGCGCTCGCTGCCGTCCAGCCGCATGCGCGACAGCACGGAACCCTGCGGCGTGTGGCGGATAAAGTACAGGTAGTCGCCCTGCACCTGCAGCCAATGCGCATCGCCGTCGTATATCAGGACGGGTTGAGCGTTTCCTTCAGACAAATCCATGCGATAGAGCTTGCGCACATTTGTGCCGGGGTCGTCTGACGCGAAATAGGCCGTGCCGCGCTGGATGTTCAGGTAAAACAGCGGGCGTTCCTCGCTTACCTTTTGATGGTTCACGCCGTTCAGGTCGGCGGTGTAAAGCTTTCCCGCGTCCAGTTGATTGCGGTAATACAGGCGTCCTCCTGAAACAATGAGGCTTTCAGCCCGGGTGTCCACCAGCAGTTCCGGTTTTCCATCCTTCAGGCCAGCGCGCCAGATGCCGCCCTGGGCAGCAAAATACAGGGCATCCTCCCAAATGTTCAGGCTGGAAGCGGCCATGTCACAAAACGCGGACATGCCGGTGCCGTCATGCTTCATGCGGATGATGCGTTCTTTTCCCGCATAATAGATGTTTTCCTGATCCGTCACGGCCCGCCCGCCGTGGAGCAGGTTGCCGGGCTGGTTGCCCCGCGGCTCCTCATTGGCGTCAAAGTAAAGGGCAGCCTTGTCGTCCAGGTTCCTGAAACGCTCAAGCTGCGCTTCCTCCTGATGCTGGGCGTATCCCAGCCGTTTCCCTTCTTCCAAACCGGCTGAGTACCCTTCCTCGTTTCCAAGCAGTCTTCCTTCCCCGATTCCCTCTGTCCGCCCGAATCTGTGCCCGACCGCATATCCTGCAAAGAACAGCGCAAGCAGCAGAGCAGCCCCCGCTGCGCTCCAAACCACACGCCGCCTGCCCCCGCGCTGTACATAAAGAAGCGCCCGCTGCAGTTCAGCCGCGTTCTGGTAGCGGAATTCCGGATCCGCCTTCACCAGCCGGCTGACAACAGGGGCCAACCTGGGATATGGAAACCGCTTTGCGATGTTGGTCCGGTCGTGTTTCAACGTGGCCAGGAAGATCATCACAACACCCAGGGCGTACAGGTCGCTTCGCGCGTCGGTCTGGGTGCCGCCGAATTGCTCCGGCGCCATGTAAGGGCGCGTGCCGATGGCCACTGTATCGCTGGTTGCATTCTCCCTGAAGACCCGGGCAATGCCAAAGTCCACCAGCCGGATTTCGCCATCCGGCGCGATGATGATGTTTTCGGGCTTGATATCCCGGTGAATGACGGGCGGGGATTGATTGTGCAGGAGGCTGAGGATGTCGCAGATTGAAAGCGCGATGCTGATAATCTCCTTCTCGCTGAGCGCGCCATGCGTGTTCACGTATTCTTTCAGCGTTTGCCCTTCCATGTATTGCCGGACAAGGTAACCTGTCCCCTGATCCTCCAGGAAGAAAAGGGCCTTGGGAATGCGGGGATCGTTTAGCTGGCTCAATATCCGGTACTCAGCGGCAGCGTCTTCCGAGGTTTGCCCTGCTGAAATGCGCAGGACGCCCTTGATGCCGTCAGCCCGTCTTGACACAAGGAAAATGCCGCCGGTGTCATTGGCCGACAGGCAGGATACCGGCACATAATCTGCCCGCAGGGGTTCCGGCCAGCTTGCGGTGACTTCCTGATTCAGCAAATCCTGGTAGAAGGCGTTAAAATCTTCCCCCAAACCCTTCACCTCCTTTTTTCTTTGATCTTGTTTAAACAGAAACCAGGCATGAAAGAACGCGAAAACCAATCAGTTATTTACTAATTATAAGCGTTTTGCTATACTTTCGCCAGCACTCTTGTATACAGCCAGGAGGTGGCACAGCAATGAAACCGCAGCAGGATCAGGATCAGCCTGCAAGCGCTTCCCAAATCCCTTCCCTGACCATGCAGGCGCAGGCCGTTCTTTTGGATTGCGCTGGTTTTGACCAGGGCATGGACGCCATCCGCCACCAGCTTCTGTCTTCCTCAGTGCGGGAGTATTTTGCCCGCCTGATGGAGAGCCGCGGGCTGCAAACCGGGGAGGTCGTGCGCCGCGCCGAATTGGACAAGGATTTCGGCCGCCAGATCCTCAAGGGCGAGCGGGCAGGGCGGCGGGATTACTACATCCAGCTGGCCTTTGGGCTGGGCCTGACGGTGGAAGAGACGCAGAGCATGCTGAGCTTCCTGGGCATCGGCGCGCTTTATGTCCTGCGCAAGCGGGATGCCGCTGTCATGTACGCGCTCAGGGAAGGCTACTCCCTGATGGACACCCAGCTGCTTTTGGATCAGCATGACCTGACGCCTTTGGGCGACTCGGAGGAGGCCTGGACGGATTTTGCCGGGGACGGGGACAGAACCGCGGATCTGGAGCAAAAACTTCGCCAGGCGCGGGATTTTGAGACGCTGAGCGAGGAAATGAACGACAGCATGACCAAGGAAAGCGTCAACACCTATTTTGCCCGGCTGCTGGAAGAACGCGGCTTAAGCCGCCGGCAGGTGATCGACCTGGCTGGGCTGAGCGACAAAGCGAACCTGGCCTTTCAACTGCTCAACGGCACCAGAACCGCCCGCAACCGGGATTACTACATCCGCCTGGCGCTTGCCATGGAGCTGAACCTGGACGAGACCCAGAGCCTGCTCAAGTTCCTGAAAAAAGGGATCCTTTACCCGCTGAAAATAAGGGACGCCGCGCTGGTGTACGCCATCAGCCACGGCTATGACATCACCGCCACACAGCAGCTGCTTGCTGACAACGGCCTGGAAGAACTGTAACCCTTGTACCAGGCCTCTGTTTTCTGCCTGGGGACGGGTTTTTTGCAATTCTTTCAATCCGCTTTTGATTCCTCATTCCTCGGATGAGAAATCTGCCTGCTCCTGAGCGCCTGTTTCGTCCAGAATGATGCCCGGGTTACCGCGCACCGCTTTGGTTACCTCCTCTTTAAGCCCGGCGCAATGCACCGTAATGGGCTTTTCCTGCCTTAGCAGCGGGCTTAAGTCGGTCACCCCGGTGTGGCTGAGGTCCACCTCCTTCAGGTTAGGAAGGCCTGCCAGAACAGAGAGGTCCCGCACATCGCAATAGGCCAAGGCCAGGGTCTCCAGTTTGGTCAGATCCTTGATCGGCGCAAGGTCTGTCACCTGGGTCTGGCTGATGTCAAGCTCCCGCAAGGACAGAAGGCGGCTGATGGGCCGCAGGTCCCTGAGCGGATTTTGGCAGACGTCCAGCGCGGTGAGGGACACCATGTCCTTGAGCGGCAGCAGGTTTCCCACAAAGTTGTTGGCCAGGTTCAGCCGGGTCAGTTTCATGCCCGCAAGGGGTGATAAGTCTGATATAAACTGGCTGGTTAATTCCAGCGTGCGCAGATAATACATGTTGGGGATCTCGTCCAGGGCGCTGATATCGCCCCTGGCATCAATCCAGATGCCGGAACCGGTGGTATATCGAACGTTGTTTTTGTCCAGGTGGGTTTTGAAAAACCCATCTGTGATATCCGGATGCAGGATGTAAGTGCCATAGACGCGAAGATCGTCAATGCGGCTGTTGACCTCATAGCGGCAAATGGTTTTGTCGTCTTCTGCTTTGTTCAGGATGTTGCGCACCGCCAGGTTCAGGTATTCGCTTTCAAAGGAAAGGGGTTCATTGAGTTCCTCCGGGGTAAAGGGGCGGTTGATCACAGCGGGCGTATCCAGGATGGAGGCCACCCCCTGCTCAAAACCTTGTTTTTTTCCAAGCGTCAGCCCGAGCGCGAGCGTCCCCGCCAGCAGCAGGACAAGGCCTGACAAAAGCAGCGTTTTGCGGGTCATGCCCCGGCGCACCCAAAGGATGCGCCGCTTTAACTGGGCGGCTGTTTGGAAGCGCTGATCGCGGTCTTTGCGGATGCATTTTTCAATGACCGGCACCAATGCTTTGTAGGGGCAGGCAGTTTTCAAAAGCTGCCTGTCCGGCTTGCCGGCGGCCAGAAACAGCATCACCATGCCCAGGGCATAGATGTCCGCCCGGTTGTCGCTCTGTTCGCTGCCAAACTGCTCGGGCGCCATGTAGGGCTTGGTGCCGATGACCAAGGTATCGGTGGTGGTATCTTCCCGGAAGGTTCGGGCGATGCCAAAGTCGATCAGCCGGATCTCCCTTTCGCTGGTGAGGATGATGTTTTCCGGCTTGATGTCCCTGTGGATAACAGGCGGCGCTTGCTCATGCAAATATGTCAGTATATCGCACAGGGCCAGCGCTGTGCCGGCCAGCTGCTCAAAGCTCATGGGGCCGTGCTTGCGCACAAAGCTGTGCAGATCCTCCCCTTCAAAACATTCCCTTGCCAGATAGCCGCGCCCTCTGTGTTCCCAGGCGCCCATCAGTTTTGGGATGGCGGGATGGTTAAGCCTTTGCAGGATCTCCTTTTCAGCCCGGATGTCTTCCGCTTTTCCTTCTTCTGTCACCCGCAGCACGGCGCGCTTGCCGTCTGAAACACGGGTGACAAAGTACATCTCCCGCCCTTCCTGCTGCTTGACAAGGCTTTCAAAGACAAACTGTTCCTTGATGTCCGGCGGGATGTCCGCGCCGGTCACCCACTCCCTGAGTGTCTGTTGATAATAGTCCAGAAAGCCGGATGATTTGGACAAATGATCCGCCCTCCTTCTTATTTGTTCAATAATACCAAAAGTTCATCACCCCTGTACACAGCGCATTCGCCCTCCGTGATGCCGAAATCCGCCGCGATTTTCAGGATGGATTCGGGGGAGAGCGTCTGAATGATTTTGGGCGTAGAGCAGATCAGGGCAGCCTGCGCGCTGCCGTCCCCCTGAAGAACGGCCAGCACAATGTCCGTTTGGTAAGCCAGCACAACAATGGCGCAGGAACCATCGCTGGCAGGGCTCAAGAGATCACTCTGCGCCGTCTTTTCTGCCGCCTTGGCGTAAGGCTGGCTGAACTGGGTGTTCACAATGGTCGCGAAAGCGGCAGCCACGCCGTCCTTGCCGCCCAGCAGCAGCGCCAGCTCGTCAAACTGTGTCTGCGTGATGCGTAGCACCCCTGCCGCCTCCGGCTTGCTGATGTCATAGCCCGGCACGCGCTCAAGCCAGGCGTACTCCTTCCGGTCACAGGTTTTCCAGAAGGAAACAACATTCTGCTGAACCTTTTTGGCCAACTTCAGCGCGTCGGCTATGGAACTTGCATCAGGTGCGGAACTCAGGCCGGGTACGGCGCTTCCATCGGATACAGAGCCTGTGCCGGAATCATCGCCTCCTCCATCCCAGGCTTCAAAGAGCAGCTTCTTGCTGTTTTTTTCCGTCACATAACGCTGCGCAAGGCTGCCTTCGGGGGCGTGCAGAATCAACGTTCCCGTCTTGTGACCGTTTTTTATGGAATCATTCCGAAGGTTGGTTTCCATACCCGGAATATATGCATGAATCTGGCCATCGTGATAGAGTGGTACTCCGTACTCATCTACCGTCTTTACGCTCTTTGGCAGCCAAAGGCTCTCTAGGTTCTCTGCGTCAAAGAATGCGCCATACATGATGCGCGTCACAGGCGCGCCTCCTGCCGTTTCAGGGATGGTCACCAGAGCGTCCTTTCCTGTGTAGCAGCATAACGTCGCTTCGCCATTGAAGACGCAAAACTCAAAATCTTCCTGCGTGATATATTCCGCGTCAGGCATGTTATCCGGATGATCACAAACAACATGCCTGTAGCCATTTTCTGCCGCCCATTCCAGGGCGTAACTGCCCTCCGGGGCATAGATCACCGTATATTCGTTGATGCCCGCATCGGACAAGTTGATTGTCAGGCTTGCCGGAACATAGCAGCAGGCAAGGCTGCGGCAGGTCCATAAGCCAGTCTCCTGCAATGTGGTGAGACCTGAGCCAAGCACGAGCCGGGCAAGCTTATCACAGCCAAAAAAGGCATTATTCCTTATTGAAACAAGCGAATCTGGAAGAACAATGCGCTGCAGCTGTTTATCATGCGAAAAGGCTCTTTCACCGATGGTTTCCAGCGTGTTGGGCAGTTCAATGCTTTGCAGGTTGGAACACTCCGAAAAGGCATCGTCCATGATATGCTTGAGCCCTTCAGGCAAAATGACGGTTGTTAGGTCATTGTTTCTTTCAAAGCAATGTCCGCAAATCTCTGTGACGTTATAGCCGTCTACCCTGGCAGGCAAATCCAACACCGTCAGCCTTCCCTCAAACCCTTTGAGGTAGCAGTTTTCACCGTTGATGCCAAACAGCAGCACCGTTCCGTCAGCCTGGGTATGCCGGGGTTCAATGAACAAATATGAGCGCAGCATGTTCCAAATTTCCTGCTGCGAGAATTCTTCGCCGTTCAGATCCCCGATTTTTCCGACAAGCTTCGCTTTGTTTCGACGCCCCCAAAGGCGGGTGACTTCGCCAGACTTCATATCGACGACATACGCGCTGTAATCGCTGTGGTAGCTGGTGGCGGCCGGCCTGTATTCGTACCCCGAGGGCACATATTGATGGCGTACAATCAGCGTGTATTCCGCCTCAACAAGAGACTTGGCGCGCATGGCGGAAGGGAAACGCGCTAAAAAATTTCCAGCAATTTCCGGCTCAGGAACGCCATCGCGGTAGTATAGCGCGATGAATTTATGTCCCTTAACAGCCTCGGGCAGGTAGTCGGCATATACTTTATCCCAATGTTTTGGATTCAGCATCTCGGGCAATCCGGGCGCTGCATCGGCGTTCAAGTCGTTGTCCCAGCTGCCGACCTCCAGTTCAGCGGCGTTTTCCACCGCGATCTTGTTAAGCAAAGCAAGCTGCGCGTCAAAACTGTCCGCCTCATGCAGCGCTTTGATGTCCTCCTCCAGCGTGTCCGCCCGCGCTGCGCCGCTAAAGACCAGCAGGCAAACAAGCAGCATCATTAGAAACCCCTGATATTTTTTCATGATTTTCTCCTCCCTGTTCCGCGCCGAATCATTTCTGATCCGTCAGTTCCCCTTCCAGTACAAGCACCAGCTGTTCGCGGTCGACCCCCGCCTTGTGCGCAAGGCAGATCAGTATCTTCGCCATGTTGTTCAAATCGCCCAAGCGGTCGTACATCGATTGGGTCAGCTTCATGGTGGGGGAGACGTTGATGTAGTACAGCCTTCCCTTGTAGAGGAACTTCGCGTACCCAAAATCATTCCACGCACCGTATTCATGCCAGAAGACGCTGTTTTTGGACTGCTCCACGGCATACTGAGCCTGTTCGAAACGCAAATCCCCGGCCATCGGGCATTGCCGCTCCAGTGACCGCGCGTCCTGCTCGCTGATCCTGTAAGGCTTGACCGTCACGCCCCAGGTGTTTTTAATCGCGTTCAATATATCCCCTGCGCTTTCAGCCCAATCACAGGGTGCCGCGCTGCCTGGAAGCGTCACTGCGGCGGACGTTCCCGGCGCCTTGGTGCTGGGCGCGGACGGTTCACCAGCCGCCTTGGTGACGGGTGCGGACGGTTTACTTGCCGCCTTGGTGACGGGTGCGGACGGTTTACTTGCCGCCTTGCTCTTCTTCAGAAAATCAAAAATACCCATAAAAATTCCTCCTATAACTGTTATTGTTTTTTACGCTTTTTTCGGCGCAAACCCCAGAGTGATTTTTATAGCGGTCTCGCCACCCCTGGCGTTCATCCCTCTTGCCTCCTTTTATTTAGGATTTTCACCGTTGATCCGATGATAACAAAAAAGCTCGGATCAAAAGCGTGCAAATTGCACAGTAAAATATTTTTCAAATTGTGCAATTTGCACGCTTTCTCTTTTGATCCTTCCGTTAAGATGATGGCAACTAAGACAAGCTAAACAAAAAGGAGGAAAATACAATGTACTCAAACATCCAACGGACATCAAAAACAGCGGTTTCAGTTATTTTGGCGGTGATGATCCTGTTCAGCCTGCCCATGACCCTGGCAGAGCAGATGAAGGAATACCGGGACGAAGTTTTCAGCTTCCAGTATCCCGCCAAATGGAACCAGAGAACCGCGAAAGACGGCTCTCTGCTCCTGGAGGTGCCCGGCAGGCAGGACAGCGGCATCCAGGCTTTTTCTATCACAACTGATCTCATGGTGTTGACCGGGGATGAGAAAACGGACGAGCCCACCATCCAGAGCCTGATCAAACAGCAACAGAACAGCAAAAGCAACCTGAAATTAAGCGGGAAGTATGAAATGCTGCAGTTTGGCGCGCTCAAGGGTTTCCGCGCTTTTGGCACCTGGGCCGGGAGCACGAAGGCGCAGCAGGTCTACCTTTCAGACGGTTCGCACATGCTGGTGTTCCGCTTCATCGGCGACGCTGTCCTTGACGCGCAGGAAAGCATTCTTTCCTCCATCGTTGTGAACGATACGGAAAAACCGCTTGCCCGGGATGGCTACATGCTGCTTGAGCGCAAGAATTATTCCCTGTTGTATCCTGAAAATTACAACATGCTGGAGCAGGACACCGGCATCGCTTTTATCGACAAAACAAAGGGCAACACGATCATGGTTCGGGCGCGCACGCTGGACACCGATTATACGGAAGCCCTCGCCCCGTCTCTGGCCATCCAATACCTGCCAAAATCCACCAAGGTGGAGGCAAAGCCCGAAATGGTCACGATAGGTCCCTGGAAAGCAGCGCTGATCACCGGGCAGACAGGAGCGGGTCCTTTGGCCTTTTATGCCCTGGGCAAAGGAAGAACCGCATTGCTGATCCTGTTTTTGGGTCAGGAAGCCCTGACGCATACGGAAGCCATTTTCAACTCTTTAACGATTCAATAAAAAGGAGTATACTTCCATGAGAAGAAGTACAGAATTGTCCCCCATGACCCTGTTTATCCCGCTTTTGATCCTGGGCAGCTTCATCCGAAAGAAATCAAAAAAAGCGGGCGCGATCTATGATCTCATCTGGTCAATCGGTATTCTGGTCTGGGGCGTGGGCGTCATGAATGACGGCGGGACCATCGTTCTGTTTGGAAGCATCAAACTGCCGCCCATCGCGTTTATCGGCATCATTGTTCTGGTCATCATCAGCGAGATCATTGCCCTGATCAGCGCCATCAGACAGGCGCCGATTGAGGCGGAAGCGGAAAACAAGCGGGTTGAGGAGCAACAGCAGCAGATCGCCCAGTTGGAAGCCACCGCTGAAAGGCTGGCCGCACCCAGCGCACTGTACATCGTCCACAAGCAAGGGATCATCGGCTCTGCCAACAAGATCAGGCTCACCCTAAACGGCAGGGAGCTGACGCCCCTGGGCAGCGGCGGGGTTGTCCAGACCGAATTGGCCTTTGCCCATAACCGCCTGAGCGCCGTATGCGAGGGCGTGGCGTTAAAAGAGATCGAGTTTGACGCCCCTGCTTCCGGCCCCGTGCGCGTTGACGTGCTGTTTAAAACCGGAACAGGCATCGTGCTTGAGCAAAATCCCAACACAGATTACCGCGAGCCCCAGCCCGGCAAAAAGCGCGTGCGTTCGGTCAAAATCGGCCTGGTGCTGTGGAGCATCCTCAATTTCTGGTGTTATTTCCTGGGAATCGTGCCGCTGGTCAAGACCCTGCGCGCTGCCAAGCATCCCTTTGACGACATCGCGCAGCAGCGGCTGAACAGCGCTAAAAAATGGAACCTGTGGATGAGCGGCATTTTTATCGTGATCGTGCTTTTTGCCCTCCTGTACCGCCTGCGCTGACCCGGGTTTTCAATGAACTGTTCCATTTGCATCAATGATTTAAAGGAGAAGCCCATCATGAAAAAGAAAATTTCTATACTCATTGTTCTGTTTTTCATCCTCTCGCTGCCTGTGTCCTTTGCCCTTGAAACGGGCGAATATGCCTGGCGCGATTACAGCATTCAGCTTGTTGAGATACAGGAAAAACCCATGTTTGCCCCTGCCGGCATGAAGGATGACGAGCGTGCCGTCGCCCTTAGGATAAAGGTGCCGGAAACGCTGGCGGCTGACGAGGCCCTGTCGCACGCTTTATACGAATCCGCCTGCCTGAGGGACGAAAGCGGCCAAATCTGCAAGCCCGGCGCAGCGACAGTAAAAGACGGTATCCTCACCTATCTGTTCGCCATCCCCAAGGCGCTGGACATAGCGGCGCTCACCCTGTCCTTTGAAGAAGAAACTTCCGGCAGCCTGCAAGCGCAGCTGGGCAAATGGTCGGAAGCAGACCAGCGTTTCACCCTGCCCGGGAACATCACCTGGGATTCGACAATGGATGATGTGACTGCGCTGCTGGGAAAAGACAACGTTAGGCAAGCCACCATGTTTGAAGCGATCCCGATCCTGTACAGCCCCAAAACTGTCAAATGGGAGCAGGGGGAAATGTTTTCCGGGTATGGATTCAAAGACGACCAACTAGTGTTTGCTGCTCAAGAAGTACAAAAAGACAATGCCAAGGGAGGGTTTTATGAGGAGCTTCGCACCCTTCTTTCCAAAATGTACGGAGAAGCAAATCTGACAGACTTCAGCCAGATTGCCGCGTTGTTAACCACGCTTGGCATGCCTTCTGAAACGCTGCTTCAAATTGAAGCCTCCCCCTGGCAAGCATGGATGCTGCCTGATCAATACACGCTGGCAATGCTGGTGAATTTTCAGGGAAACGGTGTTATCTACTTCAATACGGCCCGCCTGCTGAAGTAGTTCAATGCACATCAGACACTACACCATTTATCCAAACGATTTCAAATGAATGAAGGAGGAATCATCAAATGAAACGCATCATTCCGTTTTTGCTCGTCCTTTCTGTTCTGCTGTCAGGATTAACCGCCTTTTCAGAATCCGCTGCAGAGCCGACGCCGCTGCCGGAAATGACCGTGACCAGCGCCGCCATTGTGGAGGGCGCGCTTAGCTTGCCTTATGGCGCGAAGGGAGAACAGTTCATTAAGAAAAACATCCCCTCGCTGTCCCCGCCTTTAACCATCAGCAACATCCCGGAGAACACCGCCGCCCTTGCCATCACCGTGATCGATCCGGACGGGGGCGATTGGGTGCATTGGCTGGCTGTCAACATCCCAGTTGACGGTTCAATCTGCGAGATCCCTGAAAACGCAAGCCTTGACTGGCCAAAGGAGGTCATTCAGGGCAAAAATGACTTTGGCACCCTTGGATACGGCGGGCCCACGCCGCCCTCCGGCGTGCACCGCTATGTCTTTACGGTCTACGCGCTGTCCGAACCCCTGAAGCTGAAAGCCGGTTTCAAGCTTCCCGCCATGAAGAAGCTGCTGAAAGACAAGGTGCTTGCGGAAGCGACGGTGATTGGAACTTATGCAAGATAAAAATCAGTTATAAAAAGATGGAGGCATTGCTATGAAGCTGAGTTGCATCTTTGGACACAAGCGGGATGGATGTTAAAGATGAAAACATTGAAAATCTTATTGCTGATCCTGTTCCTGTGCTGTGCCGCTGGTTCTGTTGTGTCTTTTTCAAAAAATCCGGATCTTTATCATCCGGCAACATCATTTGACAGCAATGGGATCGACTATAAAAAGTTCAGTCAAGACTTCAACACGATTCCGTCAGCGGACCTGCTCTCAAACGGGAGTTGTGGCGCTAAGAAGAACGACTTTGTTGTCCTGCCTGGGAACAGCGGAATACTGATCAAGATTTATTCTGCTGAGGGAAAATCTGTCACACTGGATGTAAAAAACATTGCCGAAAACATCGCCGCACAGGGCGCAATCGTGCTGCTGCTCGACTCGCACGCGGGTTCTTCCGGAAACAGATTCTCTGGCGATGTCTATTATCAGGGCGGGCAGGAAACAGAAACAAAACCCATCTATGGCAATTCGTTCACGGAGATGTCAGGGAAACTCCGCCGTCTCGCGTACCGCACACCAAAAATTCTTTTTACCGCCGCAGCCAGCGCGCTGTTCTTATGCCTGCTGGTCATTTTTGTTCTGACAGCGCCGCTTCATCCCGCAAAATTCGGTTCAAAGAGCGAGGGGAATGTCGGCGCCCTGGTTCGTCTCAGCCGCCGCAAGCACAGCCTCTCTGTAATATCTGCGGCACTGATGCTTCTTCTCACCTATGCATGGTTTGTCGCATCGAATATCTATGTGCTTGTTGAAGGATATTTCAACCCCTGGTTCTTTGCAAGCCTGATTTCCCTGCCGTTTTTCTTCTTTTCCATGATCGCAGTTTTGAACCTGACCCGGTTTAAAAAATACAGGCCTTGGATCAACATCGTTTGTGTGGTTTTTACGGCAATCGCGCTGGGCATCATCCTGTTTAGCGTGATGATGCAGTTAAAATAAGTTGCTGCTGCTATTTCATTGACAAAATCATGATACTTTGAGATGATAACACCAACAAGAAAGAAAATTGAAAGCTCAAAAAACCGCGCTGTTTCCAAAGACCGCACTGTAACAACTACCCTGGAAAACTAAAAACGACGATCCCCCAGTTTACTCTTCTGTCTCTCAGGCTCTGACGCCAGACCGCTCCTTTGCAAAAACGATGTTTTGTCTTGCCCGGAAAGCGCCGGATATGCGTTTCCGGGTAAATCGCTTCCCGGTATAAACGACAAAACCCATAAGGAGGTAGTCTATGAAAAGAACAACTCTTTTTCTGGCCGCAGTCCTGATCTTGCTGCCGCTGATCGGTCTTTCTTCCGCGGCGCCGGAATTTACCACAGGCAGGGAGCTGCCAGACGCCATGCAGGGCGTTTACTACACCACGCAGATCAAGGCCAGCGGTTCAGGCTCAGTCACCTTTTCCTTCGTGCCGGGGGATGATGCGGAACACAGCCTTCCCATGGGGCTTGCCATGAACGAGAACGGGCTGATCTACGGGACGCCTCGAAAGGCGGGAACCTACAAATTCGTGGTGGAGGCGGCTGACAAGGCGGCGTCGGCTAAAACCACGGACACCTTCACCCTGACAGTCATGGCCTTTGGCGACATGGGGCTAAATACCGGCGGCGCCGACACCAGGGTGACCGGCACCGGCTTTGATGACCTGACGGGCGTTGCCAACGCGCCAAACGGCGGGAAGGCGGCCATGGGATACGGGTGGCTGTTTTACGTTGACGCCAAAGGCTATCTGATGGAGTCCGCCCCGCCCTTCAGGAGCGCGAAAAGAGCCTATGGCGCGGTGGAGTACGACTGCCTGGACACCCTGGGGAAAGACCTGTACTACTTTAATCGTTATCTGTCCAAAAAAGAGGAGAAGATATACTCAATTTTTGACGACCCGAGGGAAAACGTTACCACCATTACCAAAAAACAGTATGTCCAGCGGATTATCCGGGATTCTATCGGAAAAAAAGGCCGTGACACCCTGGTGGTGCTGAAAAAAAGAATCAGCAATCTTTCGGTGACCAATGAGCTCGTCCTGTACATCCAAAGCGGGCTCTTGAAGCGGGCAGACCTGAAAAATGGAAAAGTAAACACCATGCGGGCTTATGTAAACGGGCGGGAAATGCTGGCGGGCAGCGCTTTTCCTTACAACGGCTACGCCTATTTTACCGGAAAGGACGATCGTCTCCTTTATCGGATGCCCCTGAACGGCCAGACAGCCCAGCTCCTGACAGATGGCCCGGTTACCGCATACACCGCGGCGCTCTTTCAGGGCGGGCCGGCCCTCTACTATTCAAATGCCGCTCAGCAGCTCTACCGCGCGGGGCTTGACGGTTCCTCGCCCCAGGTGCTGGAAGGGCTGAGGGCCGCGGCGCTCAACGCGGACAAAGATTATGTTTATTTTATCAATCCAATGGACAGCAACAGGGTCTACCGCCTGAAGCCTGAAACCGAGATCGCGGAAAGGCTGTCAGAGACCCCGGCCAAGAGCATCTATGTGTTTGACACCCACATTGCCTTTGAAACGCAGACCGGGAATGTCCTGTTCTTCCTGCCCAAAGACGGCGGGGACGAACTGCAGTTTCGCCGCTAAAGGAGGCAAAAATGAACAGAAAAACACTCTGCCTGCTGCTCACGGCGTTTCTCCTGATATCTTTCTGCGCCACAGCGGAAACCAACACGCCTCAATTGGCGCAGGCCACCCCTGGCATAAATGACAGCCAGCAGCCTGACAGCGAAAAAGGGCCCGATGAAACAGGCCAGCCCCATGAGATGAAGGGGAGCAGCTACCTTGCCCCGGAGATTCTGCCGGACGGCCGTGTACTGACCAGGCCTTTTCACCTCATCACAGAGCCGCTGCCCGAAGTCCCGCCCCAAAGCGAACTGATTATCCCCGGAACCGAATGGTTCACCGATCCCCTGATCTGCGGCATTGACGAGGGCGTGAAGGTGCCTGTATACGCATCCCCTGCCTTCAACAGCCCCATCATAGATTGGGTGGGCCTTGATGACCAGATGGATTACGGCTTGTACCTGTTCAGCGGCTGGGTGATGATGTACAACCCCAAATGGGTGGAGACCGCGGGCATCGGGTTCATGACCTTTGATGTGATCGACTTTCCGGGAATTGAGGAATAAGGCGGCTTCTGCTTGTTCTTCCAATTTCGGCAATCAGCCTGCCTTCACCGCCGCTTTGGTTGTCAGCTCCCCTTAAAAAAGGTATAATCCATCCATACACAATCCATGAAAGGGGGCCGCGGTCATGTCGGATGAAGAACGCCTGGACATCATTGAGGGCACGGACGAGGACGGCAACCGCCTGCTGCTCACGGTCGAAAAATATTTTTTCTACAATGGCGAGGAATATGTGCTGCTCAAGCAGTATGACGAGGAAAATCCTCAGCCCGAGGCTTCGGACAAGCAGACCTTGTATGTGATGCGCGTCGCCATATCAAAGGATGAGGACGGGGAAGAGATCGAGGATTTTGAGCCCGTGGACGAGGATCTGGCGGAGCGCCTGATCCCCGTTATCAAGGCCCGTTTTAACGACCCCCTGCCCGGGGAAATGGAAGGCTGATTGTCCATCAGCCTCAATGACACCTTAAAACAAAAGATCGCCCTGCTGCCGGACAGCCCCGGCTGCTACCTGATGAAGGGAAAGGGCGAGATTTTGTATGTCGGAAAAGCGGTCAACCTGAATTCCCGCGTTCGCAGCTATTTCAGCAGCCAGCCCCATTCTGCCAAGGTGCAGGCGCTGGTGGACCGCGTGGATGATTTTGACATCATCCTGGCCGCCACCAATCTGGAGGCCCTGGTGCTGGAAAGCAACCTGATCAAGCGCCACCGGCCTTATTACAACATCAAATTGATGGATGACAAGCACTATCCTTACATCCGTCTAAGCCTGAACGAGCCCTTCCCGCGCCTGACTGTCGCCCGCCGGGTGGAGAACGACGGCGCGCGCTACTTTGGCCCCTATTACGGCACCTCCGCCATCCGCCAGGTCACGGGCATCTTAAGGCGCAGCTTCCCGCTGCGCACCTGCACCCTGAAACTGCCGGCCAGTTCTGTGATACGCCCCTGCATCAGCTACGAGATGGGGCAGTGCCTGGCGCCCTGCGCGGGCCATGTCACGCAGGAAGAGTATATGAACCTGGTCAATGAGGTCATCGCCTTTTTGAAGGGCCGCTACAAGCCGGTCGTGGATCGCCTTCAGATCGAGATGGCCCAGGCGGCAAAAGAAATGCAGTTTGAGCGCGCTGCGGAGCTGCGCGACAGCATTCGGGACATCATGGGCTTGATGGAGCAGCAAAACGCCCTGCAGACCGCGCAGGTGGATCAGGACGTCATCGCCCTGGCCCAGGACGGCCTGGACGCCATGGCCCAGGTGCTGTTCATCCGTGGCGGCAAGATGCTGGAGGCCCAGTCATTCTCCCTGCCCAGGGAGGGCAGCGAGCCCAGGGACGAGGTGATCGAAAGCTTCCTCACCCAGTTTTATGAGGAACGCCTGCCCGCCCGCGAGGTGATCGTCCAGTCCATTCAGGACCCCGCGACGGCGGAAGCCTGGCTCCGGGACAAAAAAGGCGGCGCCGTCACCCTGACTGTGCCCCTTCGCGGGGACAAGTTAAAATTGGTGGACAACGCCCTGAAGAACGCGGAGGACGCTCTGCAAAAGCGCAACGCCAGGCAGCAGGTCCGGGAGGAGCGCACCATCGGCGCGTCCAGGGAGCTGGCGGAAGTTCTGGGCCTTGACAGTGTTCCAAGGCGCATTGAGGGCTTTGACATCTCCAACACCCAGGGCAGCCAGTCGGTGGCCAGCATGGTGGTCTTTATCAATGGGGAGCCGGCACGCAAGGAATACCGCCATTTCAACATCAAAACCGTGGAAGGCCCCAATGATTTCGCCAGCATGAACGAGGTCCTGCTCCGCAGGCTCAAGCGCATTTCAGACAAGGACAACCCCTGGCCGGAGCCGGACCTGATCCTGGTGGACGGCGGCCCCCAGCAGCTGGCTTTCGCCCTGATGGCCAGGGACAGCTTGGGGCTTCATGTGCCCATGTTTGCCCTGGCAGAGCGCCTGGAAGAGATTTATCTCCCCGATCAGGATGAGCCTGTCCTGCTGGACAGGCATTCGCCCGCCCTGCACCTGGTTCAGCGCGTGCGGGATGAGGCCCACCGCTTTGGCATCACCCATCACCGGAAGCTGCGCGGCAAGGCCAGCCTGCGCTCCAGGCTGGAGGAGGTGCCGGGCATTGGCCCTGCCAGGCGGCGCGCCCTCCTGTCCGCCTTCCGCTCCATCAAGGGCATCAGGGAGGCGCAGCTTGATGAATTGGCGGCCGTGCCCGGCATGACCCTGCCTGCGGCCCGGGCGCTTTATGAGGCCCTGCACACAAATGATGCCCCGGATGCATGAAAGCCTTTTTTTCGGGCGTTTGATGACTGAAACAAAAGAAGGGAGGATAGAATGCGCCTGATTCGCCGTTTATGGATTCTGGCACTGGCCCTGCTCTGCCTGCTTTCTTCCGCTTCGGCCCAGCCGCTAACCGCGGTCAAGCCCCTTTTTACCACCTTATCTTCCGGCGATCCCTATGCCCTTCACATCAGGGCGGAGCTGCTTCACTGGCCGGACCTCGCGAAAGAAAGCCTGGCTGCCCTTAAGTCCTGGCTGTTGGACGCGGAGCTGTCGCTTTTGGCCCATGAGAAGGCCGGGGAAAGCGCGCTGATTTTAAACCATGGGGACAAGCCCCTTTTGTCCCTGTATCTGGAGCAGACAGGGGACGCGGGGAGGATGCTGGTCTCTTCCGGGGATCAGGGGGCCTTCACCGCCTATTCATCCGCTTCATCCCTGCCCTGGCAGGCTTTGCTGGGCGCTGGCCCGGCTTTGCCAAGGCCGGACAAGGCGAGGGACGCCCTCAGCGCTTTCGCGGACGCCGCCCTGCCCGTGCTTCAGCCCTATGAGAAGGCGGTCAAAACCTCCATCTCCATCAAAAACGTGGGCAAGGGCGCAAGCCAGCTGGTCTATTCGCTCAACAAGCAGGAAGCCCAGCAGGTTTTTGAGGACAGCAAGGCGCGGCTGCTTCCCCTATTAGACGAGGCCCTCACCGCCCTCCTGCCCGCTTCTGCTCAGCAGATCAGCGCTGCTTTCAGCTCCTTGGAAGCGGCTGGCGCGCTCACCCTCAAGCGTTTTCTGACAAAAGAAGGCGAGGACCTGGGCCTGCAACTGACCGGGGCTTTCAAAATGAGCGGGGCCGCGCGCAAACTCACCCTGTTTTACGGTCATTCAGACACCGGCTTTTACCTCAGCTTCAAATTCCCCGCCTCAAAAGGCAGGGACACGCTGGAGTTTCAGACCGCCCTCCGGTTTCAGGAGGACAGCCTTCTGGGCGACTGGAAGTACAAAACGGTCTCCGGCAAGAACACCGAAACCCTGACAGGCGAAATAAACCTGAAGACCCTGCCGGAGGCCGAAGGCCACCGCTTAAGCGGCGGGATCACTTCAACCCTCAAAACCGCCGGGGAGGAAAAAGCCAGTTTCACCTATTCCCTGACCCCTGATTTCAGGCTTCAGGGCGCTGACCTTGAAGGCAATCTCAGGCTTGAGCAGTCATCCGGCAAAACCCCGCTTTACGGCCTGATTTTGAATTTTTCAGGCCGGCCCGCCCAGGCGCTCGCGATCCCGCCCAGCATGGCGGAGGTCGATTTGGACAGCGCCACCCGGGAAGAGGTCGATCTGGCTGCCATGAACGTCAAGACCCTGCTGCTCGCCCGGCTAAAATCCTTTCTCCTGGCCCTGCCGCAGGAGGCCCGCCTGCTCCTTCTGCACGACCTGGGCAGGGACAGGCGAACAGACGGCCAAACCGTCGCTCCCATTGACACCGACCGGCTTTTTACCGTTGATGAAGAAACAACACCGCCACCAACCAAGGAGGAAACACCATGAAAAAACTGACCGCCCTGCTGCTCGCCCTTGTCCTCGCGCTGCCCTTTACCGGCGCTTTTGCCGCTGAGTACACCCTGGATGAGAAGCTGTTCAAGCAGGTCAAAGACGGCTCCGGATTCAAGCTGACCCTGAAGACGGACAAAACCGGCGGCGCCTTCTCCGTTCTGGACGAGGCCGCAAACGCCATGCTCAACACCCTTTTGCCCGGCGCGGAGCTGAACCTCAATTACTTAAGCGGCGTTGGCACCTTAAAGGGCAAGGAGGATTTGCAGCTCACCCTGCAGAAAAACGGCCAGCCCCTTGGGGATGCCCGCCTGCTGAAGGACCCGCAGTATGAGCAGCTTACCTCCTCCTTCTTTGGCGCCAACCGCTACATCGACCAGCGCGACGGCGGGGTGCTGACGGCGCTGCTCACGGGCAATCAGCAGGCCTGGCCGCCCATTGAAGGCGTCCTGCTCAAGCTCAACACCGCCGAGTCCACCTGGCAGGGCGAGGCCAAGGCCAAGCTGGATGAATACAGCCGCAAGCTCTCCGTCTGGCTCCAGGGCTACACCAAGACCGAAACGATCACCACCCAGGACGGCAGTTTGCTGACCAAGGTCAGCCTGTCCGTCCCCGCCGACCAGCTCAAGGCGCAGATCAAGCAGCTGATGGTAAACGCCTACAACGACACGGCGCTGCTCGCCCTCCTGGCGCGCGAGATGGACGCCAAGCAGGCCGCGGCCTACCTGCAGCCCGCCATGGCCGCTAGTTTCTCCCAGGCGCTGGACCTGCTTCCGCTAAAAGGCAATCTGGAGTCTGAGCGCGTCCTGAACACCCAGGGCGACCTCATCACCAACAAGCTCACCCTGCCCATGGGCGGCGTGCGCGGCATCGACCGCATCCTGTACACCTTCACCGCCAATCCGACCGGCGGGGTCTCCGACGTCGTCATTGAAAAGCTGCCTCAGGACGCGCAGAAAACCAAGGGGACCGTCATCACCCTGAACTATGAGGGCGGGGAGAAGGCGGACACCAGGGAGATCAGCTACATGGGCACGGTCTCCGTTCTGCCTGAAAACATTGGCGATGCCTTCACCGTGGGCAATCAGCAATCCGCCGTCACCGCGCGGGAATACGCCTTCAGCCTGCTTTACACCCCGGGCGAGGAGGCCGTTGATCAGGCCGCCCAGACCTCCTCCCGCGATTTTGATTTCTCCCTGCGCCTCACCCCCAAGGAGGATGAGGACGCCACCCAGCTGGTCAGCCTGAAACTGACCCTCACCAGCAAGTTCAACTCCCGCTCCGCCACCTATTTCACCGGCGCCCTCACCTGGACGGACGAGAAAACCCAGGCCAAGGTCACGGGCGACATTTCCGGCAACACCGCCCCGCCCTGGAGCATTGACAGCATTGACCCCGCCGGCGCCGTCCGCGTGGACACCCTCACCGCCGAGCAGCGCGCCACCCTGTCCGAGCAGCTTCAGACCCTGCTCCAAAACGCCCTGACCTCCATGATGACCAAGCTGGTCTTTTCCACCGCTGCGCCGTAAGGTCACTAATAAGGGGAACTTTAAAGGGGGACTTCGGAAACTTTCTTGAAAGAAAGTTTCCGAACCTTCAAAGAACTTTAATAACTTACTGATATTTAAAAGCCCTGCCATTTCGGAAGGGCTTTTATACTTCTTGAATTCAAATGAACACTTTAATATTTGATATCATCAAACACTACAGGGACTTTTGTTTTGAACTCATCAAGCATAAGTCGAGCTACTTCAATCATTTGTGGGTGAGCTGCGCTTGCAGTTCTGAGCTTAAAGAAATGTCGCCACTCTCTTAAGTTCATTGTTATGATAATTTCAGTTTTTAAACTATTTGGCAAGACTGATCTTGCTTCTTGTGGACTTGCCCCCAAACTTATCAGTTTCATGTATGCAGTTTCTGATTCCTGCATCGCCTTTAGCCAGATTTTCCTCTTTTCACTGTTAACATCAAAGAAAAAAGGATCAATTAATGTAATTTCGGAATTGTTTGCATAATTGCAGTAACGGGTGCTTTCTTGACTATAACTTGCTATCCTGTGCCGTACAATCTCATGTGAAACACCACGATCACAAATTAGGCGAACAGTTATTTTTTCGTGTTCCAGAACGGATTCATGACCATTTTTAATGATGCTTTGAACAAACTTTCTTGCTGAACCTTCGGTTATTCTGTTTTCACTCTTGTAACATGTTCTTCCATACCTTTCAATAGTCAGTAACATTGCTTCGCCATTGACTTCTTGCTCAAAACTAAAGCTAGGTTTAATCACACGCATCTTCTTCGGTTCCTCCTTTCTTATTTGGAATACAACATTTTTCATATGGACAATCTTTTTCGCCAGACCATGCACATATTTCCACAGGAAATTCTTCTAATAGATAAACAGCCTCAACATTGTACTCATCGGCATTATATACCTTAGTTGTGTTAGTATGCTTTGGCCTTCTATCAAAGATTCCTATTACTTTTGATACAGTATCATATTTAGCGTTATTTTCTTTTAGATATCTTTCCAACTTCTTTTTTGCATAGAAAGCTGTATAACCTGTATGGGTTGTTCCTAAAATTAAGACAAATTTCTTCTCTTTCAGTTTATTAATATCCGATAAGCCTATCTCCCACTCGTTATGTTGCTCCTCTTTAAATGGAGGTATCATATAAGAAAAAGGAATGCCAAGCGCTGAGCCGACTGCTGCTGCAATTTGAGCGCCGCTATGAGCTATACCGATTAGCACATAATCGTCAATATCATTATATTTTTCTGCTGGCTGATCAAAACTGCCTGAAAGTATACAATTTGCGAAAGCGCTCGAAATTTGCGTTATCAAGGTTCTATCATCAAATAATCGTCCAATATCAATCCTGCTTCGAATGGAGACATCTGGTTCCTGATGTATCAGAAAATGCCCTTCTTCCATTAACCCTTTGTTTCGAATTGCGTCAACTATACTATGTCGCAAAGACTCAACTTTTTCTGACAAATCGAATGGATTTTTCGTTTCTTGTTTTTCTATAGGATCATCACTTTTTTTTTTCAGATCATATGAATCTTTTAAATTTTTATTTTTCTCACCCCATTCTATATGCGGTTTAGTCAGACTTACTCCTATTCTCAAGTCATTATTAGACAGTACTTTATTAATTACATCTAGTTCTTTATTTAACTTTTTTTCTACAGAAATTAGCAACCCCAAATTATATTCTTTGTTACTACTGTCTTTAAAACTAGGATAATATGGGATTAACGTTGTGTTTTGATGGAGAATCTCAACTCTTCTAATAATTCTTAGTTTATCCCAATATTCTTTAGATTCTTCAGGTATTTCCGATTTTATGCCATCAATTCTACTTTTAGTGCAATCAAGTTCGTCAGCCCATCTGAGTAATGCGGCTAGCAACTGAGGACGAAGAATCTCACCGTCCGTTTCAAGTTGCAATTCATCATACCATCTTGGGTCGAGAGTATCTATTCTTTCGCCATTATCAGTCTTTATATCACTGTGCCCTAAAATCGTAAACGCTATGGTTTTTCTGAGGTCTTCAGATGAAACTGTAAATTCAATTACACCACTGATTGCATCTCCTATTTCTCTTATAACAGAATTAGTTTTTTCTGACCTTTCTGACGATTCCTGATCACTTCCTCCTAAGACTTCGATTTTTTTAACTGTCTTTTTTAATTTAGTAGTCATTTCTTCAATTAATTTAGTATTCATTTCTTTAATTTCATAAGTTCTTGCAGCAGTTGTTAGAGCCGCTTCCCATGCGTGCACATCACGTTTTTCAGGATTATATGTCATTGTTATGTCATGTAAAACACATGCAGAAAGCAAACAAAACAACTCACCAGTAGTTATAAGTTTTATATCCGGATTATCTTGTAGTAGTCTAAGGCCATATAGTATTGCTGATGCATTTCTTAAAACAGTAATCACGTGATGCTGATAGTTATGGGGTGTATAAGCAACCTTATTGTACCATGTTTGTTCGTCGAGTTTTTCACCAAAATGATTTACAAGTTTAGAAAGCATCGAATAGTATTTGTAACCAGGATCATCATTCCGTTCTAGAAACTTGACGGCTTTGATACTTGCAAAATTATCTGCCTGTGAGTAAGATTTATACGACATATTTAATCTCCTTTAGCAAGTTGTTATCAGTTTTACTATGCGTTAGATGAATCGTTTTTTTCAGTAATGCATTTATAGTAATCTGAATCATACTTATTGATCTGATAAAGTGCATGAAGATGACTATTGTTATCAGACGGCATTTTATAATAGGAAATCCCCATTCCTGCAAGTATTTTTGCGGACTTCATGTTACAAAGCATTTTTGTCCTGCTATATTCCATCCCCATGCAGGAAAAATCAAAAATATAGATATAATTTTTGGCCTTGATTATCCTTTCAATGATCTGATGGTCTTGAAATGTCATATTAGGACCTACATTTTTCAAATATACAACATTTTTATTTAAGAAATTTCCAACCGCAACACATAGACACATGCCATTGAGACTGGAACAAATCAATGCATCAGCTTTTTCCACCTCATCTCGACACTTTTCATATAGTTGATAAGACATTAAATATGCAATACGAGATAATAGGTTTGGGTTCAAAAAAGCAATTTTGGCATTAAAATATCTATTTGCATACACATTGGAAGAAGAATTTTCGTAGTAATCGGAGATATTGGTTGATTCTGCAGAAAATAGAGCACGATGAACCCACAATGAATTATCATCATCAATTTTATTGAAAATTTTTTCATTTTCAAACTCAAACGCTATCCATGGGTATTTTTCAAAAACCTTTGATTCGGATTCTTTATCATAAATGAAAGTTATATTAGGACCGATTTCTTTTAAAATATATTCAGCAGAAGACTTTTTGCAAAGTTTATTAAGACCTTTACGAAGTTCAATGAGTTCATTCTTATGTTTTTCTTTAACATGAAGAAAAAGCAGACTCTTATAATTTCCCAAGGGGATGGCATCGTAACTAACTTTTTGGTTTACTCGCCCATCAAAGTCTAGACACAATCTGGAATCCCAAACTAATAAATCGTTATTTTTTTCTCTTTTCGAAATCTCTTTAATTATTGCATTATAAATTATACCACTTTGGTAATCTTCTCCAAATTTATAATTATCCGGTCCCGATTTTATTTTTCCAAAAAAATCATTGTGCATTCGAAACAATAAGATGCTCTGATGTATTGAAACATAATCATACTCAACACCTTCTGATCCTTGACTGTAAACATAGTTAAACATTTTGCTCACCACTCAATTTTGCTTCAGCTGTGATATGAACGCCTGTAAAATCATATGAATAAAATTTTAAAACACCTTCTTTAATTAAGCGTTGCTGTTCTTTTACATCATATACAATACTCTTTAGCTTTTCTTGATTTACATTAACGAGTCTTAATTCTGTTGCATTCTCCAAAGAGTCAAACATTGGTTTTAAATATTCATTCCAAAACTTAGGTGTTATTTTTAACAATGTATTTACAGAGTGTATTGATACAGTACCTTTTAGCTTACCTACAATTTCCGAAAGAATAAAGTGTAACCCATAGTTTTCATTAGCCCTTTTAAAAATTGATTCAATAATTGCTACTAATTCTCGTTGATTACTTTTTTTCGCTGCTTCAAGGTACTCGTCGTAAGAAAATATTTTATGCGAGAAAGAAACTTTATCCTGACGAGCATTCTCTTTAACTGGTCGATACTGATTTAACAATGTCGAATAAAACCCCGGCCCACAATCACTCAAGGAAAGGGTAAGACCAGTTTTTGAATAGTATTGGAAGGTATAGTATGCTTTAGTATCATTTATCTCATCAAATGCATGTTCGTGTGCATTCTCAAGTAATCCTTTATAGCTACGTAATATATCATTTACAATGCTTGGTGGTAAATGCCTTCTTATATCTTGCTTTGCATCAAACAGATCACTAACAGCATTGATCAATTTAATACGTTCATTCTCAGGTAAGTACTTTCTATTCTCGTCTGTGGGCGGCAATGTTTTGGCCGACGGAATTACCAGTTCATTAATCCTTTGTATTTGTTGAGATTTTGCAGATGTGTTTGGAGACTCATAATTGATTATGTCAGTAACATCTATTAAGTTATCTAGGTTAGCTAACAAAAAGAAACCAGTTAGCCCAAGATAAGATGATAAAGTTCTCGAAGGTCCAAACTCTATAGCAACTAAACAATTTTTCCTTTTTTTAAGTATTTGCAGAAAGCATAATAATTGACACAAGATACCCGGAGATATGTGCTTTGTAGCCGTCATATCTATATATAGGTTTTTCTCAGAGTTGTCTCCTAGATAGTTTAATAATTTTCTCAAAATATCTTGGTAGAACATTTCTTCTTCTGTTAAGTATTCTGGGAAACTAATTCGCATCACTCTCATAAGCACCTCAAAGAACACAGAGTGTTGTGGTAGAAAAACATCGCACCTAGAATTATAGAAAACATTTTATCATTGATTTGTATACACTGTCAAATTCCCTTCGAACATTTATTGTTTATACATATCGAACATTTATTGCTTATATATACTCACATTTTTGAGAATAAGGTCAATTCATTTGCTCAATCATTCAAGTTTAATACAAGCTTGCTTGTGTATTCTTGTTTATTTTTATTCATACTGAACTTGTTCTGAATCGTGACGGTTTTCCCTTGTCGTGGTATACTTGCACTCAAACACAAGGAGGGACCCATGGCAAGTTTTGTGGACAGGGCGGTCATCCGCATGAAGGCGGGGGATGGGGGGAACGGCTGCGTTTCCTTCCACCGCGAGAAATTTGTATTAAACGGCGGCCCGGACGGCGGAGACGGCGGCAAGGGCGGCGACATCATCCTTTTGGCGGATCACAACCTGCACACGCTCATGGACTTCCGCTACAAGACCAAGTACCAGGCAGGGAACGGCGAGCCCGGCTCCTCCACCCGCCGCACCGGCAAAAACGGGGAGGACCTTGTCATCAAGGTGCCCGCGGGCACCGTCATCCGTGACAAGCAGACCGGCGCCGTCATCATGGACATGCATGAGAGCGGCATGCAGCGCGTCCTGCTGCACGGCGGCCGCGGCGGCCACGGCAACGCCCGCTTCGCCACGCCCACCCGCCAGGCGCCCTCTTTTGCCAAGCCCGGCATCAAAACGGTCTGGCATGAGTTTGTGATGGAGCTGCGCACCATTGCCGATGTCGGCCTGGTGGGCTTCCCCAACGCCGGCAAAAGCAGCCTTTTAGCGCGCGTCACCGCCGCCCAGCCCAAGATCGCCAACTACCCCTTTACCACCCTTTCGCCCAACCTGGGCATTGCCCAGCACAAGGGGGAGAGCTTTGCCATCGCGGACATCCCGGGCCTGATCGAGAACGCCAGCGAAGGCGCGGGCCTGGGCTTTGCCTTCCTGCGCCATGTGGAGCGCACCCGGCTTTTGATCCATGTGGTGGACGCCTCCGGCCAGGAGGGGCGCGACCCTGTGGATGATTTCAACACCGTTAATGAGGAGCTGCGCCGCTATCAGGACCTGGACCAGCGCCCGCAGATCGTCGTCGCCAACAAGATGGACCTGCCGGACAGCGCGCTGCATTTGGACAACCTTAAAAACGCCGCGGGCGGGCGCCCCTTCTTTGCCGTTTCCGCCGCGACCGGCGAGGGCCTTGACGCGCTGATGGACGCGGTTGTGGAGCTGCTCTCCACCCTGCCGGAGTCCGCCCCGCTGCCCGAGGAAGCCTTCTTTGAGGAGGAGCGCCTGCGCGGCTGGGAGGCTGTGAAGGAGGAGGAGGGCTTGTACGTGGTCACCGGCGGCTCCATGGACAACCTGATCGACGCGGTCAATTTTGACAACTATGAGAGCATGAACTGGTTCCACAAGACTTTAAAGGCCTCCGGCGTCATCGACAAGCTGCGCGAACTGGGCGCGCAGGAGGGGGACACGGTCCGCCTGGGCCAGGATGGCATCGAGTTTGATTTTATTGATTAAGGGGGACGTCAGAAAACTTTTCTGAAGAAAAGTTTTCCGAACCTTTCAAAAGACTTTAATGGGGATCTCAGAAATTAAATCTGCCGGATTGGGTAAATACGATTGAGTTACCTGACAACTTTACTAAAACTGAGAGGAATTTTATGGAACTGAATGGAAAACAGCGCGCCTACCTGCGCTCCCTTGCCAATACCCTGGAAACCACCCTGTATGTGGGCAAGGACGGCGTGACCGCCAACACCCAGAAGGAAGCCTACGACCTGTTGAAAGCCCGCGAACTGGTCAAGTGCGCGGTGCAGCAGAACTCCCCGCTCACCGCGCGGGAAGCCTGTGAGGAACTGTGTGAATTGACCGGCGCCAGCCCGGTTCAGGTCATCGGCCGCCGCTTCACCATCTACCGCCAGAACGACAAGGAGCCGAAGATCGTCCTTCCCTGACGCGAATGACGGGACTTTTTCCTTCATCATACTGAACTCAATCATAAACGCTTTGATAGGCCGGATCTTTTGCGCCTCCGCGTTGCCTCTCTCACTCAGCGTAGGCTGCGACTACGCCTCGTTCTTTCGGCTTAGCGGAGCCATCAAAATCGCTCAGCCTATCGGTGCGTTTACTCATTCGTTCAGTATCAGCTGAAAATTAGGCGGGTTTTTACAAAAACCATGGTTGAAGCCGGACAAATTGAGTTGACATCCGCCAAGGATGAACCATATACTGCTAAAAGGGGTTATTTGGCAAGACGGCCAATCAGGATCAATCAGCTGCAAAGCTGATTGATTGGTGTAAACCCGGATAAAGTTGGGTATTTCAGAAATGGGCGGCGGACAGCTTAAAAGCCCTGTGATCTTAAGGAGGTTTCTTGTATGAAGCGCTGGGTTCTTGTGTTGTTATCGATTTTGTTCGTCCTGTCGTCGCTTCTCCCCGCCCAGGCAGCCCTTCTGACGACTGGCGCCCCGCCAACGGACAACAACCTGGTTTACCAGGTCGGCACCACGGGAACCCTGTACAAGGAAGCCACCAACTCCTATGATGACGCGGCGCCCGGGATCACTTTGGCCTATCATTTTGTCACCCAGGATCCCAGCTACACCGATGGCAGCACCATCACAAAAACTTTCACCATCAATGGGAAAACCGCTTCCTACTCCGTCAAGGTTCATCGCCTGGGCGCGTACAACCCGGCCCTCAACAACGCGGGCAACCCGGGGCTTGGCAGCCTGATCTCATATAAATCAGCGACAAACGACAGAAGCAACACCACCTGGATCATTGACAGCGGAACCTACCGGGATGACTGCGATTACACGGCGATCGGCACCCACACCAACATCTCCATCGTCGGCCAGGACGGCAGCGCGCCCACCCTGGTCCGCGCGCCGCTGAAGGACTACGGCTCGACCTATTCCGCCTATGTAGCTAAGGGCTTTGACGAGTCCCTCTTGCGCCACACTTTCATGGCGCCCAACATCTATATCCAAAACCTGATTTTTGACGGTAATAACAGGGAAATGCTGCCCTATGATCCCATTGGCACCACTGGCGGCCGCAACCGGGGCGAATACCTGCTCAGCATCAACGCGCCTGGCGCGGGTTCAGAGGGCGCCAGCAACTTGGTGATGCGCGACATCACAGTTCAAAACCTGGGCGCCAGCGCGACCGCGAACTTTAATAACAAAAACGTCGCGCTCAACTTCTACTCCAGCAATGACGCGCCCCCCGCTGCCCTGTCTTCCGCCGGGCAAAAAAACATCGAGCGGTTCACCGTTATGCCCAGCGTGCTGACCAAGAACGGCCTGGGCTTTATCTCCTCCAACCAGTCAAACGGCATCTACCTGCGCGACATCACCACCCAGGCCGCGGCCGGCCAGGTGGTCTACCCCATCAAAATAGAGCACGCCGCCACAAGCAACCTGCCTGATCTGAAGCTCAACCAGATGATCATTGACGACACCCTGAACCTGCATCAGCCCCTGGTCTACATTCAGGATGTCCGTTACAACCTGAACACACTGCCGGCCTCCTACCGCTACCTGTATTACAGCAGGGTAAACGGCTATTCCTACTTTTTTGGGTCTGCCCCCGCCATCCTGGCCTCCGACACCTATACGGATCCTGCTTCCCTTGTGGGTGGTCAATACATGGCGATCTTTGACCGCCAGGAAAACGTGTGGATCCTGGATGAGAATTTCACGGGCGCGAACACCATCCCTGAGCAGTTTGAGTCCCTCCGCAGGGCCTATTTCAGCAACCTGAGCAGCACAACCGCGGGTAAGCGGCCGCTGATCAACATCAAGTATGTAGCCAAGGACAATGACATCGACAGTTTCACCGTGCCTGACTTCAGGGATTACCCGGTCAACATCACCGCTGTCACCGCGCAGACCGCGTCCGCTGAAGCCCTGAGCCCCCAGGTGCCTGTCAAGGCCAACGCGACATTCGACCTGGGCCCGGCTGCCTACAATGTCAAACTGTACAATTTTGATTTTGACGCGCTGGCGCGCTACACCATGCAGGAATCCGTTTCAGGCGTGCCCGCGCAGGCCGACCCGGATCCCCTGCGCAAGACCGACCCGTACAACGGGAACTATGCCCCTGCGGATCCCTCCTGCCTGCTCAACTACGATCAGTATGTGCCCCTGGCAGCCCAGGCGGCCAAGGTCACCGGCTCCAGTGAAGCCACCTTCCAGAACTGCCGCTTCACCCAGCTGGCGGACGACCTGCTGTATAACGGCGCGTCCATCAACCGCCAGCAGCTGATCCCGCTCACCTTGACCATGGGGCAGAACCAGGCCCTGGGCGTCACCGCGACCGCCGCCTACACGGTCAGCCCCGCGCTTGCTCCAAACCGTGTCCGCGAGTCCAATGCCGTCAACACGGACACCAGGCTCTACTATGTGTCGGACGACCCCGGCGTGGTCAGCGTTGCCGCGGACGGAACGCTCACGCCCCTGGCGCAGGGCACCGCCACCATTTATGTGAAGGCCATCGACGCCAACAACCAGGGCGAGATCGAAAAGCCCTATGCCACCTTCCGCATCACGGTAAAAGCAGCCAGCGTATTCCCGACGCTGAACGTTCCTTTGACTGCCAAGAAGGTCTACAAGAACGGCACGCTCAAGGGCGGGGAGTTCACCTTTGAACTGCTCGACAACAACATGAAGCGCATCGCCACGGCCAAAAACGGCGCTGACGGGAAGATCGTTTTCCCGGACCGCACCTTCAGCAAGGCGGTCAGCTATGTCTACCACATCCGGGAAGTCAAGGGCAGCCTCAAAAAGGTCGCCTATGACAAAACCCTGTACAAGGTCATCATCACCACAACGCCGGATGCCAGCGGCACCAAGCTGACCTACAAAATGGATGTCCAGCGCGACGGCGTTCCCTTCGCGGGCAGCATCGCCTTCACCAACGTCAAGCAGGCGCCGGCCACAGGCGATAATCAGATCAACCTGATCCTCGCGCTCATCGCGTCCTCCCTGCTTCTTGGCGCGGCCTTCCTTACCCTGAAACGGCGGTCTGAGAGATAAGGTTACCTTTAAAAAAACCTTTAAAACGCGTACCTTCCAATACGCGTTTTTTAATATCTGTTTTTAACATCTGATTAAAGTCTTTTAAGGGGTCCGGGGAATTTTTTCTTCAGAAAAAATCCCCGCGTCTTATATCTTCCTCCTCGTCCTCCCCGCGCCCCTTTTTCTCTTTACCTCGATATCTGATCCAAACTCATCCCGAACCCGGGCACAAACTCGCGGATAAAGTCCTGCACCTCGGGCAGGTCAATGCTGTGCAGGGCGGCGTGAATGCTCTCCCTTGCTTCCAGGAACTCGTTGTTGCCCGCCTTGGTTTCCTCCAGACACTTGATGTAGCCGCAGATGCGATCGGCAGCCTTGACCACGCGCCAGTCCGGGGTGTCGGTGTCGGGCGAAATGAGGGGCTCATAGGCGGGCTGCAGGTCGCGGGGCAGCATCTGCTTTAAGCGCTGAACAGCCATGCGCTCTAATTTATGGTATTCGGACTTGATGTTGGGGTTGTTGTGCTTAACAGGCGTGGGCAAATCGCCGGTGATGACCTCGGAGATGTCATGAAACAGCGCCAGGGCCATGATGTGCTCGGCGTTGTAGTCGCGCTGGTAGCGGGTGTTGCCGATGATGGCGATGGCGTGGGCGATCATGGCGGCTTGCATGGCGTGCTCCATGTCGTTTTCGGGGATCAGGTTGCGCATCAGGCTCCAGCGGCGGATCAGCTTCATGCGGGACAGGTAGGCAAAGAAGTGATAGTGCATCTTAGTCTCCCTCGTCTACTGCAATTGTGAGGATAACAGGCATAACGCCAAGCGCGGGCAGGAAGCGCTTAAGAAAGTCGCTGGTATTCATTTCAAGGGAGGCCTCATTGCTGCCCGGATGAAACCAGAGCCGCTCAAAACCCAGCAGGTCCTTGTCGATCACCAGCTGAACCTGCTTCTTTTCGTCAAACAGCAGGTTCAGCGGGCTCACAGCGCCCTTGTCCGTCTGCAAATAGGCGCTCAGGTGCTCGCTCTGTGCGAAGCTGAGGCGGGAAACGCCCAGAAGCTTGCTGACCACGCGCGTCTGATAGGGCTTTTCAGGGGACAGGAGCAGCAGGTAAAAATTGGTTTGCTGCCGGTTGGTCAGGAAGACGTTCTTGGGCATGGTCGCCAGATCCTGATTTAACTCCGGGGTCTTCAGGCAGTCCTCAATGGTGTACTTGGGCTCATGCTCATACAGGGCAAAGGGGATGCCCATGTCCTGGATGGCCTTGACGATCTCTTCACGCTTGTTCATTTTTCATCCTTCTTAACGCGCAGGTCTTTTTCAAACCCCAGTTCACCCGGGGTGTAGTAGCGGGTGTTCTCAAAGCCGTCCGGCATGTAGTTCTGTCTGACCCAGTGCCCGGGGAAATCGTGGGGGTACAGATAGCCCTCGCCATTGCCCAGGCGGGAGGCGCCCTGGTAGTGCGTATCGCGCAGGCTGACAGGCACTTCGCCCAACTGCCCGCGCTCCGCGTCCTGCATGGAAGCGGTCATGGCTTCCACAACAGAATTGGATTTGGGCGCCATGCAGATGTAGATGATGGCCTGGCTGATGGCAAGCCGCGCTTCCGGCAGCCCCACAAACTCAAGCGCCTGCATCGCGGACACGGCCTGCACCAGGGCCTGCGGATCGGCCAGGCCGACATCCTCGCTCGCGTGCGCAATCAGCCTTCTTAAGATCAGCCGCGGGTCACAGCCCGCGTAAAGCAGGCGCGAAGCCCACAGCATTGCCGCGTCCGGGTCAGACCCGCGCAGGCTCTTGCAAAAGGCGGACAGCATATCATAATACAACGTCTCATCCACCCGGATCATGGGCTTCTGAATGCTGTCTTCCGCGATCTGCCGGGTGATGTGGATGCCGTCCTTCCCGGTTGGCGTGGTGAGGGCGGCCAGCTCCAGGGCGTTCAGCGCGGTCCGGACGTCGCCGCCTGCCACCTGCACCCAATGGGTCAGGGCCTCCTCGTCTGCAGTCACGTTCATCTTGCCAAGGCCGCGCTCGCAGTCGGTTATGGCTTCACGAAGCGCGCGCAGAACATCCTCATCCTTCAGCCTGTAAAACTGGAACACCCGGCAGCGGCTCACGATGGCCGGGGTCATCGCGATCATGGGGTTTTCCGTGGTGGAGCCGATAAAGCGGATGGTCCCTTCCTCAATCGCGGGCAGGATGGAGTCGGACTGAGCCTTGCTCCAGCGGTGGCACTCATCCAGCAGCAGGTAGGTGTGCTGGCCGTACATCTTCTTGCGCTCGCGCGCGGACTTGATCACCTCGCGCACCTCGCTGACCCCGCTGGTCACCGCGTTTAAGCGCTCAAAATAGCCCTTGGTGGTGTTTGAGATCACAAAGGCCAGGGTGGTCTTCCCGCAGCCGGGCGGGCCGTAAAAAATGCTGCTGGTCAGCTGATCCGCCTCGATCGCCCGGCGCAGCAGGCGCCCTTTGCCCACCAGGTGCTCCTGGCCTAAAAACTCATCCAGGCTGCGGGGGCGCATCCGGTCGGCCAGGGGGCGGGTCTCCTTATGTTCCATCAGGTCAAACAGGCTCATGGTTGTCCTTCACGCTGATCAAATAGGTCTTGTTGTCGCTCGCCAGGCGCAGGCTGTACTCCTGATCCGCCATGGCGCATAACAGGTGGGTGATGGCGATGCCGGTGTCGATGCTGTCATGCTTGTTCCCGGCAAAACTTAGCGTGCTGCCTGAAAAGCTCATCTTCCAGGGCTGGCGGTTGAGCGCGCTGGGTGCGGAGCGGATCGCCTCAGCCGCGCGGTAGGCCCAGTAGGGCCAGAGGGTGGGGTCGTCGTTAGAAAACGCGGTCAAAATCTTGCGCTTACTCCGGCTGGCGCCGTCCTTGTCCTTCGGAACGCCAAAGGGCATCACCGCCATCACCTTTTCATTATCCTTCATTTGCTCAACCGCGGTCAATTTGCGGTAGTTCCCGGTCATCCAGCAGCCCTGCAGCCCCTGGGTGACCAGCTCCAGCTGGAAGGCTTCCCCGCAGATACCGGCCTTGAGCTCGGCCTGCTGAAGGTCTTTGTCGGCGTAGATGACCATGTACTGCATTAGCCCTGAAAAACGGGGGAAAAGGGGCAGGGGCACCACCAGGTCATTGGCCCCCTGCTGGAACAGCTCCATGCGGATGCCCTTTTTGCTCAGGCGCGCGGCAGTATAGGACAGGGCGGAAAACTGGGCAAGATCGGCAGGGGAAGCAAACTCGCGGCAGCTGAAGCGGCGCGGCATGGCGTCCATCCAGCGCGTCAATTGCGGGGTTGAAAAAAAGCCTTCAAAAAACTCGGCCACGGGCAAACCTCCTCATTTTCTGCTTTCAGTTTACCATAGCGGCAAAGCTGATACAATGAAACGGGCATGATCTGAAATCCTGAAATCACAGAACGGAGGGAAAAAGTTTTAAAAATTAAATATCTTTGTGGAAATGTGCGGAAATTCATAAATAACATGAGCCCGCGATTGAATTTTGAATATTTAATGTTATAATAGCAATTGTATTGGGTATTGCACCTGTATTTAGTGTATCCTATTATTCTTGTAGTTTGATCCGCCGAAATAACCGGTAAATCCATGCGAATGCGTGTTAATTAAAATACCTGGAGGGTGTCATGCTGAAACGATTTATAGCTTATCTGCTCTGCGTTGTGATGCTGGCGGGGGTTATGCCCTTTGATATGCTGGCGGAAACCGCGGATCCTTCTGTGACGGAACAACAGGCTCTGCCCAATGAGGAGGCTGCATCTGTGCCTGCCGTTGAACCGCCTGCTCAGCAGCCTGTTGTGTCAGATCCTCCTGCTCAGCAGCCTGTTGTGTCAGAGTCCCCTGATCAACCGCCTGCTGTTCAGGAACCTGCGGCTGAGGAGCCAGCGGCGGAACAACCTCCAGCCGAACAACCTGCTGCCGGTGAGCCTGAGGCTGGTGAACCTGAAGCTGGCGAACCTGAAGCTGGCGAACCTGAGGCTGGTGAACCTGAAACTGGGGAACCCGAAGCCGGTGAACCCGAAGCCGGTGAGCCTGAGGCTGGTGAGCCTGAAGCCGGTGAGCCTGAAGCTGGCGAGCCTGAGGCCGGCGAACCCGAAGCTGGCGAACCTGAGGCTGGTGAGCCTGAAGCCGGCGAGCCTGAGGCTGGTGAGCCTGAAGCCGGAGAACTCGAAGGCGAAGAACCCGAAGGCGAAGAACCTGAAGGCGAAGAACCTGAAATTGGGGAAACGCCGGAGGAAGACCGGAGCGAGGAAACCATTGCTGTTTACTTTGATCCGCAAAGGGCGGAGTATGACCTGGCTTCCCCGGAAAAAGACATAGACATTGCTCTCCTGGAAGGCGCGCCTGCTTTCCTGGGAATTGAAGGGCTCAATGCGGATACGGACTACCGTGTTTCCGGCAGCACCATTACCTTGCTTGCCGCCTGGCTGAATGCTCAAGCGGTGGGCGAAGCCACCCTGTCCTTCCTGTTTGAAGGGGAAGAGGCCCGCCCCTTCTATCTGAATATCATTGACAGTTCCGATGTGGAAGAAGCAGCTTCGGATGAGGGAATGGCGCTGATGGCCGGCGCCATGCGCGGCATTGTTTTTAGTTTTTCCCGTGACAGCATTGAAGAAACGCGATACTTCAACTCCTACAATGCTTCATTCTATACCGGCATCTATCAGTATGCAGATGTGTCTGCCCATGGCATCGGGACATGGACATTGAGCAATGTATCAGGCGGAGCGGTTGAAAGCCTGGAAATTGACGGCCAGTCCCCAGACTTTTGCAATCTGCGGGTTGGCGAAATGGTCGCGCCCGGGGTCACTACTGCCACGCTCACCTATTCGGTAGGGGAGTACAGCCAGGACATCCCTGTTACGATCACCATTTCCAACGCGACAGTGCCCACATCCCTTGACATGCCCTCTGTCTTCCAGAGCAGTTTTGACGGAACGCTCAACATTCCCCGGCCCGGCCTGCTTCCGGCTGACACGGGTCTTGACGCGGCCAATTTTAGTTTTTATTTGAGTGTTCATGGCGCGAACACGCAGCCGTCGGGAAATGGCGGCTATGATTTAACCTTCACTGAAGCAGGTTATTTGCAGGGCTTTGCTTCCATGTCCTATTCCAATGTTTATGTTTCAAAGAATTTTATTGTTGAAGTAAGCGACGCTTCCGGCACTGTTCCCGGTACTTTGCTTGAGTTTATGGATGAGATGCTGGAGAAGACCATCTTTTACTCAGGCGAAACCGTGCGTTCCTGGTTGAATGCGTACCTGAAGTCGGATGTCAGTGCCTATGGAACGCCGGAGTACAGCGTTCAAATCCTGGAAGGCGACTCCGTTGGCAACTTCAGCTTTAACACCTGGGCTTCCGGACACAGTGTGGAAATCTCCTTTGATGTGCTTGGCTATGGCGACACCATGGCAACGCTTGTTTGCACTGTCGGCGAACACACGGGCACCCTCCCCATCACGATCCATGTCCCGCAGATGATCGTACCCACCGCCCTTTCCATGCCCAGCGTGTTTTCCGGCAAGGTCAATGAACTGATTACGGTGAACAAGCCCGACCTGCTGCCCTCTGATCAGCAGTTGGATAAAAAGGACTTTGCATTTGACATATCTGTCTACGGGCCTGATGGCATGTCCGAGGAACCCAGTGATTATGATCATGCCAATGAAGCCTGGCTGTTCTATTTCAGCCAGCCTGGCTACTATACCGCCCTGGTCGAGATGTCGTATGAGAACATCTGCCTCACAAAAAACGTTTCTTTTGTTATTTCAGACGCCTCCGGCAATGTACCGGGTTCTCCCTTCAATTTTTCCCATGATAGTGTTGAAGAAACACGGTATATCAACTCAGATATCAATAATCCATATACTATCGAGGTTTATCAGTGGGCAGATGTGTCTGCCCATGGCATTGGCACCTGGTCTTTGAGCAATGTAAATGGCAGCGAATTTCAGAGCCTCACCTTGGGTGCGTCAACCCATGAAAAGTGCATCCTTGAAATCGGCGAAATGATCGCGCCGGGGGTCACCACCGCCACCCTTACCTACACAGCGGGTGAACTCAGCCAGAACATTCCTGTCAAAATCACCATTTCAAACGAGGCAGTACCCACATCCCTTGACATGCCCTCAGTCTTCCAAAGCAGCATCAACGAAACGCTCAACATCACGCGCCCGGGCCTTCTCCCGGCGAACACGGGTTTTAATCCGGCTGATTTCAATTTTAGTTTGAGTTATATTGATGGCGCGAACGTTGAATGGCTGGATAATGACACTTATAAATTGAGTTTCACTCAGGCAGGTTATCTGCAGGGAACCGCCTGGATGAGTTTGCCTGGTCTTTACCTTGAGAAGCCTTTTGTGGTTGAAGTGGCAGACGCTTCCGGCAGTGTTCCGGGTTCTCCCTTTGATTTCTCACAGGAGAGCATTGAAGAAACCCGATACATCAACTCGTGGAACAATTTCTCATACACAATGATCTTCCAGAGGGCAGATGTGTCTGCCTATGGCATCGGCACCTGGTCTTTAAGCAATGTGACGGGCGATGCCATTGAGAGCTTGAGGATAGATGGTACAAACCCGGAATGGTGTCATGTTGAAATCGGCAATGCAGTTGCGGTCGGCGTCACCACCGCCACCATTACCTATACAGCGGGCGAGATCAGTCAGGACATTCCTGTCAAGATCACCGTTTCGGACGCGGCAGTGCCCACAGACCTTGATATGCCCTCGCGCTTTCAGAGCAGCATCAATGAAACGCTTATCATCCAGCGTCCGGGTCTGCTCCCGGCTGATACGGGCTTTGATGCAGCTGACTTCAGTTTTGTCTTGTATTATATTGATGGCGCAGACATAACGTGGCTGGATAACGACACTTATGAAGTGAGTTTCAATCAGGCAGGTTATCTGCACGGCACCGTTGGGATGAATTTGTCTGGCCTTTACATACAGAAGAGATTTGTGATTGAAGTTGCAGACGCTTCCGGCAATGTTCCCGGTACTCCCTTTAATTTCTCACAGGAGAGCATTGAAGAAACGATATATCTCAAATCAGGGAACAATTATTCATACTATCGATCTATCAATCAGTGGGCAGATGTGTCTGCCTATGGGGTCGGCGCCTGGTCTTTAAGCGATGTGACGGGCGGCGCCATTGAAAGTTTGGGGATAAGCAATTCAGACTCAACATGGTGTGAACTCAGGATTGGCAAAGCAGTCGCGCCTGGCATCACAAGGGCCACCCTCACCTACACGGTGGGCGAGCTCAGCCAGAATATCCCTGTAAAAATCACTGTTTCAGATGCGGCAGTTCCCACATCCCTTGACATGCCCTCAGTCTTCCAGAGCAGCATCAATGAAACGATTAACATCGCGCGCCCGGGCCTTCTCCCGGCAAACACAGGATTTAACCCGGATGATTTCAGTTCCTACCTTTATGTTGATGGCGCGGATACGAGACAGCTGGAAGATGGCAGTTATGATGTGACCTTCTACCAGGCTGGTTACCTGCAAGGCAGGGCCAGCATGTATTACAGCGGCATTTACCTTGAGAAGAATTTTGTGGTTGAGGTGAAGGACGCCTCCGGAACGGTTCCCGGCACTCCGATCGAGTTTGAAGAAGAATTGCTGGAGACCACAGTCCTTTATACAGGTCAAACTGTGAGCGGTTATTTGTCCGCGAACCTGAAGCTGAATCCAAGCGCTTATGGCACGCCGGTGTACACGGTTGACAATGTTGCTGGTGCTTCCGCAAGCGACTTCAAGATTGATGAAACCTGGGGGTCAGGCCAGCATGTGAGCATTCGCTTTAAGGTGAACGGCTTTGGCGACACCACAGCCAGGCTTGTCTGCACCGTTGGCGGACACACCGCCAGCGTGCCCATCCTGATCCATGTTCCGGACATCAAGCTGCCCACCGGCATTGACATGCCCAGCGTGTTTGAAGGCGTGGTCAATGAGGAAATCTGGGTTGATCGGCCGGACCTTCTGCCGATTGATCAGGAGCTTGATAGGTTTGATTTTGACTTTGACATCATAGTTTTTACAGAGGATGGCATGGGTGAATATCCTGGCGTGATGAATGATGACGGCTCAGCCCTGGTTTTCACCTTCAGCGAACCCGGATACCACAGCGCGGAAGTAAGTATGCGTTATAGCAACCTTTACTTCTATAAGAACATCACTTTCGTTGTCGCTGACGAGTCAGGCGAAGTGCCTGGCAACCCCTATGACTTTGTCCCAACCAGCCTTAGCCAGACGCTGTATTTAAACGGATCTTCCTCCACAGTTGGCAGAACCCGGCTGGTTAAAAAGATTCCTGACCTTGGCATGGGAATTTGGTCGCTGCGCAAACTGGATCCAGACGCGCCCAATTTGAGAAGCTGGCTTTGGGTTAGCAGGGATCGCCTTGAGGAGGAATACGAGCTTGATGTTGCAGGCGACCTGGTTGAGGGCGTTTTCCATTACGAGATTGTCTGCGCTTTTGACGGTGACACCACTGTTATTCCGGTTGAGTTGACCATCACCTCTGGCGCCCCGGCTTCTCTCTCGCTTGAGCAAAGCGTTTTCACCATTGATCTGGAGGAATGGTTTACCCTGCCCAGACCCCAGTTTGACCCGGGCGATACCGGCATTGACGGTGGGGCTCTATCCATGAACATTGGCGGTACTGGATATTTCTGGGACAATGCCGATGTGGACGCCGGCCAGCGCGTGCGCATTTTTGAGCCTGGCAACTACAATGTGACCATTTACCTTGAGGAAGAGGACGGCCCCTTCCGGATTGGCATTGATGTGCTGCTTATCGTAAAGAACGCGGACGGTTCCTTGCCTGAGGGTCCCCTGCTGCGCTTTGAACAGGACGCGGAAGAGCTGACGATCAACTATCCCCCGCCCCAGCCGGACAGCGAACCGCAGTCTGCGCCGCAGATAACTTATTATGCGTATCTGACAGACTACCCTTACGCCTTGGGTGAGGTAACCTATACCCTGACCAATTTAACTGGCGACGCAGTCGCCGCGCAGTTGCTTGATTCCAGCGAGCCCTATTGTAATGTCCGCTTCACGGCGCTTGAAAACAGCGGGGAGAGCACCTTCCGCCTCACCGCCTCAGCAGGCGGGTATGAGACCGAAATGACCATTACGGTCAGGATCGACACCCGCACCCTGCCCACTGCCATGACGCCCCTGAGTCCGCAAACCAATGTGCTGGCCGGGCATTTGATTACCCTTGCCAGGCCGGAATTGACGCCGGCGGGCACGAACCTGGGAGAATTGTTTAATTACATCATTTTCTTTAGGAGTGACATCCCGGTTGAAATGGTGGCTGACACAGAAGACGAGAAGGCTTTCTTCTTCACCGAGCCTGGTTACTATGTGGCGAACCTTTACATGGTGTACAACAACACTTATTTCAGCCAACAGATCGTCTTCACTGTTTCGCTTGCGGACGGCCCGCCGCCAAACCCCATCCTCATTACGGAGATGTATTTTGACAAGCCGGAGATCACCCTGAAGATGGGCGAATTCGAGTACCTCTCTCCCATCATTCAGCCTGTTAACCCCTCAATTCCGACTCTTGAGTGGACCAGCAGCGATGAATCCGTGGTCAAGATCGTATCCCCCGGCCGCATCAGGGCGGTTGCTCCGGGTGAAGCCGTTATCACAGCTTCTTCCCAGGATGGATCAGGAAAATCCGCTCAAGTTAGGGTCACGGTTCCCGCAGTGGATATGAGCCATGTCGCCTGGCAGGAAACAACCTCCTTCGCCTTTGACGGTACGGAAAAATCCGTCATTGTGACCGGCCTGCCGGAGGGAGTAGAGGTCGCCTACGAAAACAACACAGCCACTGACATCGGCGTGTACACCGCTTCTGCCACCTTTACTTCCGATCTCCTGGACCTGTCAGGGTTTGAGTTTGACGACCTTGAATGGGAGATTACAGCGCCTTTTGACGCGCCCTTCCGCCGCGCACCCAAGATCACCAAGGTGGAGACCTTGTCCGCCACCACCCTGAAGCTGACCTGGACCCGTGTTGCCGGCGCCAGCGGGTACAACATCTATATCAGCGCCAGGCCCAATGATTCCTATACGCTTTTGACAAGTACCACCGCCCTTGCCCGCAACATCACCAGGCTCAAGGCAGGCAACCGCTACTTCTTTAAGGTGGAGGCCTATGACCTCATTGGCGGGCAGAAATTTGGCTCCAGCCCCTGGAGCACCTGGGCTGCCGGCGTCCCCATGGCCAGGCCGACCATCACCAAGATCGCTTCCCCCAGCAGAAGAATGGTCACCCTGTCCTGGAACAAGCCTGTTGGCGCAGCCGGTTATCAGGTGATGTTCGCCACCAAGAGAAATGGCCCCTATAAGGCGGTCAGGACACAGTTTACCAACACTGCCACCTTCCGCGGGCTAAAATCCGGGCTTACCTGCTACTTTAAAATCCGTCCCTACAAAAAATTCTACGCCTATGCTTATTTTGGACCTGAGTCCGCCATTCGGGTGATCAGGGTCAAATAAGAGAGCATTCCTTCAACAATGCTGCCGCGAAACCGGCAGCATTGTTTTGTGCGCTAAAGCGCACAACAAAACCCGCCCCCTTGATTCAGGCGGCGGGCAATCGGTTCCATATTCAGTTGTTCTGGGCCTTCGATTTCCTTCTGTTTGAAATAACCTTGGTTCCAGATGGTGTGTCGCTTCGCCCGGGAACGATCATATTCCCCCGATGGGGAGTAACTGTTTTGGTCAACTTGTTTTTTAGCCTTGGTTTTAGTGGTTTACTTCCTGATCTAACAAGTTTTTACCTGGTCCAGTTCATTTTAGTGCTTGATGTTATCTAAACGGGCGAAGCATACAACGAAGGGCAGTGCGTTATCTAAGTTAATCAGTGAATCGCCCTCCTTCTGAGCCTTCTTTGTCAGTCTTCCTACCTTGGCCCGACTACACAATAACACAGGTCGCTGGACCTGTCAAATCAGGTCGATATAAGGCCTGAAAACCCCAGAACCCTTGTATTTCCTGATAAAAATGTAAAATTCAGGTCAAAAGAAGGTATAAAAACCAATCTTTTCAGGAAAGTATACTGTATACATTATGTTTTTAAACGCAAGGGGAAATTATCCGCCAGTTGTGAATGTCCTGGGAAAAGCGTCTGTATGACCCGATTTTTCTGCAAACAGCGGTTAAATAAGGTATAATCACTTCGCGTGAAAAAACCGCAATCTATTTTTCGGGAGGACACCATGAACCTGCAGGAAAACCTGATCAAATACGCGCGGCTGATCCTCAAGGTCGGCCTTTCTGTCAAGCCGGGGGACAACCTGATCATCCGTGTGAACGAAGATGGCCTGCCCCTGTGCCGGGAGATCGCGAAACAAGCCCATGAGCTTGGCGTTCACCACATCCACCTGGCTTTTTCTGACGATCAGATCGACTTGGCCCGCTATGAGCACGCGCCGGAGGAGGCCTTTGATTCCATTCCCAAGCTCTTTGCCGACTTCAACGAGGCCGCCTACAACAGCAACTTCCATTTGCTGAGCCTCCGGGCTCCAAACCCTGAACTGCTCAAATCCGTTTCCCCGGACCGGATCAAACGCTGGCAGATGACGACCGCCAGGGCGGGCGAGCACGTGATGAAGTACGTGATGGAAAACAGGGTCAAGTGGTGCGTTGTCGCCCTGCCGTCCAAGCCCTGGGCAAAAAGCGTTTTCCCTGATTTGTCTGAGGATGAGGCGGTTGCTGCCCTCTGGGAAAGCATCTTCAAGGTCACCCGCGTGGATCAGGAGGACCCGGTGGCCGCCTGGGAAGCGCATGACAAAGGCCTGAGCGCGCGTGAGCAATTCTTAAACGAGCAAAAATTTGTCAAACTGATCTATCAGGCTCCCGGGACCGACCTGACGGTCGAATTGCCGGAGGGCCATCTTTGGATAGGCGGCGGCTCTCAATCAGTGAGCGGGGAAAAATTCATGGCCAACATTCCGACTGAAGAGATCTTCACCATGCCCCATGCCTTCAAGGTCAACGGCACCTTGAAGGCCACCAAGCCCCTGTCCACCCGCGGCCGCCTGATTGAAGGGATGAGCTTTGTCTTTAAAGACGGCAAGGTGGTTGATTTTAACGCGACTTCAGGTAAAGATATCCTCGGCGATCTTCTGGACACGGACGAGGGCTCCCGCCGCCTGGGCGAGGTCGCCCTGGTGCCGGATGACTCGCCCATCAGCCAGACCGGTCTGCTGTTCAAAAACACCCTATTTGATGAAAACGCCGCCTGCCACTTTGCCCTGGGCCAGGCCTATGGCGAAAACCATGTCAGGGGGAACGAGATGACGGCGGAAGAAAAAAAGGAAGCCGGCATGAACCAGTCCATCATCCATGTGGATTTCATGGTTGGCGGCCCTGAACTGAACGTAACTGGCGTCAAGGCGGACGGCAGCCTGGTTTCCATTTTGAAAAACGGGAACTGGGCGATTTGACAAAGGGAAATCATCCATGAATCAGTTTAAACTGGTCGCGCCCTTCGCCGCCAGGGGGGATCAGCCCCAGGCCATTTCGGCCCTGGCGGACGGGCTTTTGCAGGGCTTCACCGGGCAGACCCTTCTTGGCGTCACCGGCTCCGGCAAGACCTTCACCATGGCCAGCGTCATTGAAAAGGTGCAAAAACCCACCCTCGTCATCGCGCACAACAAGACGCTGGCAGCGCAGCTGTGCGCGGAATTCCGCGCCTTTTTCCCGGACAGCGCGGTGGAGTATTTTGTCAGCTATTATGATTACTACCAGCCGGAGGCCTACATCGCTTCCTCCGACACCTACATCGAGAAGGACGCCTCCATCAACGACGAGATCGACCGCCTGCGACACTCCGCCACCGCCGCCTTAAAGGAGCGCAGCGACGTCATCATCGTGGCCTCGGTGTCCTGCATCTATTCCATGGGCGACCCGGAGGAATACCTGGGCCAGATGATCTCCCTCCGCCCCGGGATGACCATGACGCCGGAGCAGCTCGCTCGTCAACTGGTGGATATTCAATATGAGCGCAACGACATCGCGCTTTCCCGCGGCATGTTCCGCGTGCGCGGGGACGTGGTGGACGTCATCCCGGTCAATGAGGAGGAAAACGGCCTCCGGATCGACTTTTTCGGCGATCAGATCGAGAAGGTTTCAGAGACCGCCCTTACCACCGGCCGCGTCCTGCGCCAGCTGACCCACGCCGCCCTGTACCCCGCCACCCACTACGCCACCAGCGAGGAGGGGCGCGAGCGCGGGATCAAAGAGATTGAAAAGGACTTGAAGGAGCGCGTGGCCTGGTTTGAGAAGGAAGGCCGGCTCCTGGAGGCGCAGCGCCTCGCCCAGCGCACCAATTATGACATCGAGATGTTAAAGGAGATCGGCTTTGTCTCCGGCATTGAGAACTACAGCCGCTATTTTGACGGCAGGCAGCCGGGCGACCCGCCTTTTTCCCTGCTGGATTATTTCCCGAAGGACTTCATCTGCTTCATAGATGAAAGCCATGTCACCGTGCCCCAGATCCGCGGCATGTTCAACGGCGACCGCGCGCGCAAGACCCAGCTGGTGGACTACGGCTTCCGCCTGCCCTCCGCCTTTGACAACCGCCCCCTCACCTTTGAGGAGTTTGAGGAGCGCATCCCCCAGGCCGTCTTTGTCTCCGCCACCCCGGGGCCGTATGAGGCGGAAAAAAGCCAGAGGACGGTGGAGCAGATCATCCGGCCGACCGGGCTTTTGGATCCCAAGATCATTGTCCGCCCCGCCACCGGCCAGGTGGACGACCTGGTGGGGGAGATCAACCTGGTGGTGGACAAGGGCTTCCGCGTCCTGGTCACCACCCTCACCAAGGCCATGGCGGAGCGCCTGACGGACTACCTGCGCGAACTGGGCCTGCGCGTGCGCTACCTGCATTCCGACATCAAGACGCTGGAGCGCATGGAGCTCTTGCGCGATCTGCGCATGGGCGCTTATGACATCCTGGTGGGGATCAACCTCTTAAGAGAGGGTTTAGACTTGCCTGAAGTGGCGCTTGTGGCCATTTTGGACGCGGATAAGGAGGGTTTCCTGCGGTCGGAGACCAGTTTGGTGCAAACCGTGGGCCGCGCCGCGCGCAACACGGAGGGCAGGGTCATCATGTACGCGGACAAGCCCACGGATTCCATGATGCGCGCCATCGCCGAGACCAACCGCCGCCGCGCCATCCAGGAGGCCTACAACGAGGCCAACGGCATCACGCCGGAGACCATCTCCTCCGCCGTGCGCGACCTGATCGCCATTGCGGAATTGACCGACACGGACGCCCGCGATCAGGGCCTGTCGGAGGAGGAAAGGCTTGCCCTGGCCAGCCACATTGAGGATCAGATGCTCAGCGCCGCCCAGAACCTGGACTTTGAGAAGGCGGCCAAGCTGCGCGATCAGCTGTTCAATTTGCGCGGTGAAAAACCCATCGAGAAAAAGCAGCCCCAGGGCGTGCGCAGGCGCCGCTCCGGCACCCGGCACAAGTAATTGTTAAAAAGGCAGATACAGTATGAACTTCATCGGTGAAGGCGCCGCGCTTCTTGCGGCTTTAAGCTGGACCATCAGCGGCCTGGTCACGGAAAAAAAGGGCAAGGGCTTTTCGCCCTGGGCTTTGAATTTCCTGACCAAGGTGGGCGGCATTCTGGGCGTCAGCCTGATGACCCTCATCATCAACGGCCGATTGATCCCTCAGGCCACGGGCAGACAGTGGCTTCTTTTGATGATGTCCGGGCTTTTAGGGTTTTCCCTGGGGGACGGCTTTTTGTTCGCTGCCTATCAAAACCTGGGCGCCAAGAAAGCGATGCTGATTTATTCAGCAAACCCCATTTTCGCCGCTCTTTTAGGCTCCATTTTTTTGGGTGAAATGCTCACCATCAAGCATGTCCTGGGCATCCTGCTTGCGGTTTTAGGCATCATGTGGGTGATCCAGGCGGACATGCAAAACGCGAAGGCATTGGATCAGGGGAAAAACCAAGCCGGTCAGACAAAAAATCTTTTGCTGGGCGTGCTCTTTGCGGTGCTTGCCACCCTGGGGCAGGTCACCGGGGCCATCTTCTCAAAGGCGAGCATGGCCGATTTGGACGCCTACACGGCCGCCCAGATCCGCCTGGTCGGCGGCAACCTTGGCATGATGATCCTGCTGACTTTTCTGCGCCAGTGGCCGACTGTGCCCGCCGTATGCAAAAGCCGCTCCGGCAGGCTGACCATCATGGCAAGCGTAATCCTGGGCACGCTGATTGGCATGGTCATGTCCATGATCGCCATCAAAATGACCCAGGTCGCCGTGGCCTCCATGCTCATGAGCCTGATGCCGGTGATGATCCTGCCGATCTCCGCCTTTTTCCTGAAGGAAAAGGTGACCTCCCGCGAGGTCTATGGCGCCCTCCTCACCCTGTTTGGCGTGATCCTGCTCTTGCTGCCGATACAGATCTGATATACAGAGAAAACACAGGGCGGTTTTTGCCAAACCAGCCCTTCTGGTATACACTGAACCAAGTTTTTGTTTTGAGGTGAGTTGATGAACAGGCTGAAGATCCCCCAGGGCTATGTCCCGACCCTGAACCTTTATGAGACCCAGGAAGGCATCGCTTTGATCAAGGCGACCTTTACGGATTTTTTGACCAAGGCCCTGAACCTGAAGCGCGTGTCCGCGCCCTTGTTTGTGGAGGCAAAAAGCGGCCTGAACGACGACTTAAACGGCGTTGAGCGCCCGGTCAGCTTTGATGTCAAGCAGTCAGGCGGCGAGGTCCAGGTGGTGCATTCCCTGGCCAAATGGAAGCGCCAGGCGCTGAAACAGTACAATTTCCCGGTGGGGGAAGGGCTTTATACCGACATGAACGCCATCCGGCGGGATGAGGAGCTGGACAACCTCCATTCCATCTATGTGGACCAGTGGGACTGGGAAAAGGTCATCACGGATGAGGACAGAACCCTTGAGACCTTGAAGGACGCCATGCAGAACATCACGACCGCCATCATCTGCACCTATGACCTGCTCAAGTGGAAATACCCCCGTCTTCACCAGAAGTTTAAGCATGACATGACCTTTGTCACCACCCAGGAGTTGGAGGACCTCTGGCCTGACCTCACCCCCAAGCAGCGGGAGGACCGCATCACCAGGCAGCACCGGTCGGTCGGCATCCTGCAAATCGGCGGCAAGCTCGCCTCCGGCCAGCCGCACGACGGCCGCGCGCCGGACTATGATGACTGGGAATTAAATGGGGACATCCTCTTCTGGCACGAAACCCTGCACTGCGCCATGGAGCTGTCCAGCATGGGCATCCGCGTGTCGCCCAAGTCCCTTGACAGGCAGCTCAGCCTATCAGGCTGCGATGACCGCCGGGAGCTTCCCTTCCACAAGGCTTTGCTGAACGGCGAGATGCCAATCACCATGGGCGGCGGCATCGGCCAAAGCCGCATGTGCATGCTGCTGATGGGCAAGGCCCACATCGGCGAGGTGCAGTCCTCCTACTGGGATGAGGCGACCCTGCAGGGCTGCGCCGAAGCCGGCATTCCGCTTCTATAATACTGAACTCAATCATAAATGCTTTGATGGACTGGATCTTTTGCGCCTCCGCGTTGCCTCATTCACTCAACGTAGGCTGTGACTACGCCTCGTTCATTCGGCTTAGCGGAGCCATCAAAATCTCTCAGCCCATCGGTGCATTTATTCGTTCGTTCAGTATAATAACTGATGAGAACCTACAAAAACCAAAAGCCAAAGACTAAAAGCCGAAACCATGTTCGATATGGGAACCAGTCTTGACACATGATCTGTACCGGGACTATAATCACCCTGCGCTGAAGCGCGCAAAACAGCTGATGGAGACCAAGATTTTGATTTTCTCAGATAAGGCAACAACCAACCGTTTCCGCCGCGGCGAGCCGCCGGACAGCCGTCCTTTTGCCGGCTGGCTTTTTGCGTTTGGATAACAGGCAATGCTTTTGCCTGCCCGAACCATCTGCCCCGGCTCAATTGCGCCCGGGGCATTTTTATGCGCTTTTGCTGTTAAGGGAAGGACCCTGAGGGGTTTCACCCCTCAGACTCCCCGACAAGGGATTTCATCCCTTGACCCGGAATCTAACATTGAGAGAAACAGCACGCTCCATGAAAGCTCAGGCAAAGGTTAAAGTTCTTTGAAGGTCCGGAAACTTTCTTTCAAGAAAGTTTCCGGGAATCCCCCCTCATCGTTCCTCCCTGCCGTCCCTCCATCCTCCCCAAATCGACCCCTGTAAAAGAAAGAGGTGCCCATGATCCGTCCCGATATCCGCAACATCGCCATCATCGCCCATGTCGACCACGGCAAGACCACCTTGGTGGACCAAATGCTCAGACAGGCCGGCGTCTTCCGCCAGAACCAGCAGGTGCGCGAGCGCGTGATGGACTCAGGCGACATCGAGCGCGAGCGCGGCATCACCATCCTGGCCAAGAACACGGCGGTGCACTGGCAGGACACCAAGATCAACATCGTGGACACGCCCGGCCACGCGGACTTCTCAGGCGAGGTGGAGCGCGTGCTGAAGATGGTGGACGGCGTTCTGCTGCTGGCTGACTCCTTTGAAGGCCCGATGCCGCAGACGCGCTTTGTGTTAAAAAAGGCGCTGGATTTGAATCTGCCGGTTTTGATGGTCATCAACAAGGTGGACAGGGCGGACGCCAGGAGCGCCGAGGTGGTGGACGAGCTGCTGGACCTGCTGATCGACCTGGAGGCCGATGTGGAGACGCTGTCCCGGCCGGTGCTGTTCGTCTCCGCGCGCCTTGGCACGGCCACTACGGATCTGAACGCGCCCGGCAAGGATTTAAAACCCTTGTTTGATGCCATTTTAAACTATATCCCGGGGCCGGAGTGCGAGCCGGAGGGCCCCTTCCAGACGCTGATCTCAACTGTTGATTACAATGAATATGTCGGCCGCATCGGCATTGGCCGCATCACAAGGGGGAGGCTTAAGCCCCAGGAGACGCTGGTGCGCGTCAACCACCTGAATGAGGAGATCAGGGACACCTTCAAGGTCACGGAGCTCTCCGTGTTTGACGGCCTAAAGCGCGTGCCGGCGGAGGAAGCTTCAGCAGGCGACATCATCGCCATTTCAGGCCTTGCCGACCTCAACATCGGCGACACGGTCTGCGACCCCGCGCAGCCGGAGTCCCTGCCCTTTGTGGCCATTGGCGAACCCACCGTGTCCATGACCTTCTCCGTCAACGACAGCCCCTTTGCCGGGCGCGAGGGCACCTATGTCACCAGCCGCCACCTAAGGGCCAGGCTGTACAAGGAGACGCAGACGGACGTGTCCCTGCATGTCTCTGACGGCGAGACCCCAGATCAGTTCATCGTGAAGGGCAGGGGGGAGCTGCACCTGTCCGTGCTGATTGAGACCATGCGCCGCCAGGGCTATGAGTTTCAGGTGTCCAGGCCCGAGGTCATCATGCACACGGAAAACGGCCAGCTGATGGAGCCGATCGAGCTTCTAAGGGCGGACGTCCCCGCGGTGGCGGCGGGAGCGGTGATCGAGAAACTGGGCAGGCGGCGCGGCGTGCTGAAGTCCATGGCGGGCCAGGACCGGGTCCGGCTGGAGTTTTCCGTCCCCTCCCGCGGACTTTTTGGCTACCGGAACGAGTTTTTGACCGACACCCGGGGCGAGGGCATCATGGCCGCGGTGTTTGACGGGTTTGAGCCCTACCGCGGGGACATCCCGCACCGCAACGTGGGCGCGCTGGTCTGCTTTGAGACCGGGGAATCCACGCAATACGGTCTCTTTGGCGCGCAGGAGCGCGGCGCGCTTTTCTTTGGCGCACAAACCCCTGTTTATGCCGGGATGATCTGCGGCCAGTCCGGCCGCCCGGGCGACATCGTGGTCAACATCTGCCGCAAAAAGCACGTGACCAACACCCGCAACTCCGCCGCCGCAGAGGAAAGCATGCGCCTGGTGTCGGCCAGGCCCATGACGCTGGAGGAGTGCATGGAGTTCATTGATGATGACGAACTCTTAGAGGTCACGCCCCAGTCCCTCCGCATGCGCAAACGCGAACTGGACCACAGCCTGCGCGCCAGGGCCGAAAGCCGGGCGAAGAAGGGCTGAGCATCCCCCAAAAACTTTCCAAAATCAAACGCCCTGCAAATCAGGGTGTATTAATCCCGGCTTTGAGTTGATTTGACACGAATGGTATAATCAATAAGGATCAGGAAAAGAAGCGCTGGGCCTGCTAACAAAAAGGTCATGCGCACCATTTTTAAACACACTGAGGAGGTATTTATGAAGAAACAGAACACCTTGACCATTCAAAAACGCGAGCCCAGCAGCAAGGGCGCGATCAAGCAGCTGCGGCGTGACGGCTTTCTGCCCTGCTCCATGTCATATAAGGGGGCGGACTCGCTTAGTTTTTCCATCAGCCGGGATGAGTTCCGCAAAGCGCTCAACAAGTTTGGCATGACCGGGATTTACAACCTGCAGGCAGACAAGAAGACTGCCTATCCCGCCATGGTGAGGGAGATCCAGTACGCGCCGGTCAGCCGCGAGTGGCTTCACGTCACCTTCCAGCGCGTCTCGCTGACAGAAGAAACAACGGCTGATATCCAGCTGAACATCATCGGCAGGGACGATGTTACTTATGCCGGGTATGAATTGCTCCAGCAGCTGGAAACGGTCACTGTGCGCGGCCTTCCCACCGACTTCCCCCCGGCCATTGATGTGGACGTGAGCAAGATGGTGGCAGGCGATCAGATCACGGTCGCGGACCTGGAAGTGCCCGAAGGGCTGACCGTGGAAACCGAGCCTGACAGGCTGATCCTGAACGTTTCCTATCCGAGGGTCCAGGCGGACGCTGAGGAAACAGATCAGGCCGAAGGCGCCGAGGTTGAAGAAGCCGCCGCCCCCAGCGAAGACGCTTAATACTGCACACAAAAACAAAACAGGCTTGCTTGTGCGGGCCTGTTTTTTACATATCGCTTTGATCAAGACAAAGGACTACTCCGTTTCATTGGGCAGTTTGCACACCTTCACCCACTCGCCCTGCGTGATATCATGCAGTTCCTCAGGGCTGAGCTTTACCGCGCTGGCGGCGCTGCCCGCGGCAGGGTAGACTGTGTCAAAGCGTTTCAGGCTCTCATCCAGGCAAAGCCGGACGCCTTCATACAGGTCAAAGGGACAGACGCCGCCCGGAAGATACCCGGTTCTTTTCTGAACCTCCTCAGCGCTCAGCATCCGGGCCTTCATCCCAAACCGGGCTTTGAACAGGGGGTTGTCGATCCTGGCATCGCCGGCCGCGACCACCAGAAGCGTCCTTTCCTCATCTATTTTAAAGGACAGGGTCTTGGCGATGCGTGCTTCCGCGACGCCCAAGGCCAGGGCTGCCAGCGGCACGGTGGCGCTGGACACCTCAAACTCCTTCACCCTGTCCGCATACCCCAGGGGCTGCAGGAACTTCGTCACACGCTCAACCGACATTTTCTCACCTTCCAGATTCCTCATGCTTGCATTGTATCAACCCAACATAAAAAAGCCAAGTTTCCCTGGCTTTTTTATGTGCATAATTGGTCAGCGTCAGTTCCTGCTTATGTATTTCGCGCCCGCCTCCAGCGCCTGGATGTTCAAATCCTCCAGGTGTTCCTTGGAACCATGGAAGACCGCGCCCAGCATCTCTTTGACGGTATCCATTTTCACAGCGCCGGTGGCCGCGATGTAAGCGCCCAGCATCACCATGTTGGCTACCTTGGGATTGCCGATTCTGTTCGCCTCTTCCATGCAGGGCACAAAGCGGATATCAAGGTCTCTGCGCTTGGGCGTCTGCTCCACATGGGAGGAGTTGATCAGCATCAAACCGCCTTCTTCCATCAGCGGCTCAAACCTGGACAGGGAGGGGTTGTTCATCACGATCAATTCATTGGGCTGGGTGACCACCGGGGAGCCGATGGGCTCATCGGAGATGACGACGGAGCAGTTGGCGGTGCCTCCGCGCATTTCAGGGCCATAGCTGGGCACCCAGGATACATGGTAGTTTTCTTTCAGCCCGGCTTCAATCAGCATCTTGCCCATGGCCATCACGCCCTGGCCGCCGAAGCCGGCGATAATCAGTTCCCGGGTCATGGCTTTTCCTCCGCAGTGATGTCTTTCTTCACCCCCAGGGGGTAGACCTGGCTCATGGTGCTTTTTACCCAGGCTGAGGCGTCCGCCGGGCTCATGCCCCAGTTGGTGGGGCAGGCGGACAGCACCTCAACAAAGGTGTGCCCGATGCCCTGCATCTGCAGGGTGAAGGCTTTTTTGATCGCGCGCTTTGCTTTGTTCAGTTCCGGCATATTGGCCGCTGTCACGCGCTCGCAGTAGGCCATGCCGTCCAGGGTGGACAGCATCTCCGCCATCCTGACCGGTCTGCCGTGAAGAAGGGGATCGCGGCCTGACTGAGAGGTGGTTGTCTTCTGCCCCAAGAGCGTGGTTGGCGCCATCTGCCCGCCTGTCATGCCGTAGATGGCGTTGTTGATGAAGATGGTGGTGAAGTGCTCCCCGCGCGCTGTCGCGTGCACGATCTCACCTGCGCCGATGGAAGCCAGGTCGCCATCCCCCTGGTAGGTAAAGACCAGGTGGTTTGGAAGCACGCGCTTGATGCCGGTCGCCACCGCAGGCGCGCGCCCGTGCGCTGCCTCCACAAAGTCACAGTCAAGGTAGTTGCCCGCCAGCACCGAACAGCCCACCGGGGACACGCCAACGGCAGTGTCCAAAAGATCCATTTCCACCAGCACCTCCGCAATCAACTTGTGGATGATGCCATGATGGCAGCCCGGGCAGTAATGTGTTTCCACATCCTTTAAGCCCTTGCTTCTTTGATAGATGATCTGGGTCATTTGCCCGCCTCCTTGATTACTTCCCTGACCTTCTCTGCAATGTCTTTGGGCTCCGGCACCATGCCGCCCGTGCGCCCGTAAAAAGGCGTTGGCTTTTTATCAAGCACCGAGAGCCTGACGTCCTCATGCATCTGGCCCAAACTCATCTCCACCGTTAAAACCGCCTTGACGCTCTCCTGCAGGGCCAGTTCCTTCAGCGCTTCATAGGGGAAGGGCCAAAGCGTGATCGGCCTGAAAAGGCCGGCTCTGATGCCTTCTTTTTCCAGCTTCCGGATCGCGGTGGAGGCGATGCGCGCCGTGGTGCCAAAGGCCGCGATCAGGATGTCCGCGTTCTTGCAGCCGACCGCCTCATAGCGCACCTCGTTTTTTGTGATTTCCTCGTATTTTTCTTTCAGGGTATGAACAAATTGCTCGTTTTCGGATGATTGCAGGCGCAGGCTGGATACAAAGTGCGTCTGTCCTTCGCCGTCCCGCCCGTTTGCGGCCCAGGGCTTATCCGCTTCGGGCAGGGGCTCCGTTCTGTTCCAGACGATGGGCTCCATCATTTGTCCGATCATCCCGTCCGCCACCACCATCACCGGGGTCAGGTACTTGTCCGCCATTTCAAAGGCGTCCCACATCAGGTCCACAGCCTCCTGAATGCCGGAGGGCGCCAATACAGGCATGTGCCCGTCGCCATGTCCGGGGCTTCGCGTGGCCTGGTAATAATCAGCCTGTCCGGGCTGGATGGTGCCAAGGCCGGGGCCGCCGCGCATCATGTTCACGATCACAGCCGGCAAATCCGAGCCCACCAGATAGCTGATGCCTTCCTGCATCAAACTGATGCCGGGGGAGGAGGAGGAGGTCATGGCCCTGGCGCCCGCGGCGGCCGCGCCATACACCATGTTGATGGCGGCAAGCTCGCTTTCCGCCTGCACAAACACGCCGCCGGACTCCGGCATGCGCTTGCTCATGTATTCGGGGATCTCGTTTTGCGGGGTGATGGGGTAGCCAAAATATGCCCTGCATCCGGCGCGGATGGCGGCCTCCGCGATGGCCTCATTGCCTTTCCACAGCTCTTTTTGCATTTTATGTGTCCTCCTCATGCTTGAGCACCGTGATCACCGAATCCGGGCACACCCTGGCGCAGCTGCCGCAGGCGATGCACTGGCTCTGGTCAGAGATGACGGAGGGGTGGTAGCCCTTGATGTTGGTGACGCTTGTGTCCAGCTTCAGGATCTTCCTGGGGCAGACGCTGACGCACAGCCCGCAGCCCTTGCAGCGGTTCAGGTTAAAGATGACTTCAGGTTTCATCCGCTTCTCCTTTGGGTTTCTTGTCTCCTTTTAATCAGTTCAAGCTTCTTCCCAGGGACGGTTCATGTGCAGGTCCATTACAAACATCGGGCTGACGCCCGGATTGCTGCCGGCGATTTCCCGGCTCACGCAGTGGCAGATCAGGGGCAATTTGATGAAGTCTGAAAGCGCTTTCGCGCCTTTTGCGCCATTTTTGACTGTATCCAGGGTGGTTTCACGCAGCAGGTGGGTGTTGTTCACCAGGCCGTTGACGGAAAGCCCTGACTGCGATTCAATCTGCCTTAGACTTGTTATCGCCGCTTCAGCTGTCCGGTTGTCAAAGCGGGAATGGTTGTATACATACCAGACAGCGGGATTTTGCGCGGCGATCTCCCCGGCAAACTGGCCCAGCACCCTGGCGCCTGTTCTGTCCCCGCCGATGTCCAGAACGCCGGTCATATCCATATCAAACAGAAGCTGCTTAAGAGATGAGGGGATGGAAGGCAGATCAGCGTCCCTCAAGGCGCCCTTTGGTGCGATGAGGGCGATGCCCTTGTCTTTCAGCAGGTTCTCCTTCTCCCTGGAGCGAAAGTAAGGGTTCACCAGGTCCAGGTCGGCCAGCGCGGTCCTCCGCCCCTGCATGCTCAGTTTCAGGGCCAGGTTGATCGCGAACTCGGTCTTGCCGGTGCCAAAGGCGCCCAGGATGACAACCAGCCTTCTTTCCCTGGGCGGCATGAACTGCAAGCTCTCACTCATCAATGCGCCGCGCTTTCTCTTCGCCGCGCATGAAGCGCAGCGCGCCTTCCGCAAGCGCGGCCAGCTCATCCTCCCCCGGGGTCACGGTCACAGGGGCGATAAATCCGACCTTTTCGCTCAACTGCGCCATCAGGCCCGCGTTATAGGCGATGCCGCCGGTCAGGATGATCTGGTCCACCCTTCCTTCAAGCGGCACGGCCATGGCGGCAATCTGCTTGGCGATCATGTACAGCATTCCGCGGAGCACCAGCTCCACTTCTTTTTCCGTTTCTGATCGTTTTACCAGTTCCGCCACGTTGTTGGTACCAAAATAGGAGATCAGGCCGCCCTTCCTGTAAAACAGGTCAAAGGCCTCCTCCGGGGTTTTCGCCTTCTGATAGGCGACTTTCAGCGCCTGCTTTAAAGGCAGGCTTCCGCTGCGCTCCGGGGAGAAGGGGCCGTCCCCGTCCGTCGCGCCGTTGACATCAATGGCTTTAAGGCCTTTCAGCGCGGCGACGGACACGCCCCCGCCCATGTGCGCGATGATCAGCCGGCTGTCCTCAGGCTTTATGCCGATGCTGTTACAACATTGCCTGGCCACGCGCTTCATGTTGAGCGCGTGAAAGATGCTGCGCCTGAAGATGCTCTGATAGCCGGACACGCGCGCCACATCCATCAGTTCATCGGTAGCCGGCGCGTCTGTAAACACGGCGGGGATGCCATACTCACGGCTCCAGGCGTTGGCGATCAGCAGGCCGGTGTTGGAGGAATGCTTGCCGTACAGTCCGCTTCTCACATCCTTTTCCACGCTGTCATCCACCCAAAAGACGCCGCCCGGCACCGGGCGGATCAGCCCGCCCCGGGTGGCGATCACATCCATGCTGTCCAGGGGCGCCCCTTTTTGCCGCAAAAAATCAAGGATCCTTTCCTTGCGGAAGTCCTCCTGGGCTAAAATATCAGGATAGGGGGCCAATTCTTCCGGTGTGTGGCGGATGGTTTCCGTCACAATGGGGTTCTCATCCTCAAAAATGGCCAGCTTTGTTGAGGTGGAACCAAGATTCATCACCAGGATTTTCACCCGTACACCGCCTTTAAAAAGCATTGCTTAGGGCCTTTGCTTATGCCTGCTGCAGGATCAGGGAAGTCACAAGTTTTATGTCAGGTCTGTGCTTTGGTTTTATTTCATCTTAAGAATACATGAAAATCCGTTTTTTTGCAATGAGGCTTTGAAGCGCTTCCTGCGTAAATCTCGTAAATCTATGTTCAGAACAAGGAAAAATCTTGAACAGATTAAGCGGCGGGATTATAATATCCCTATCAAATATATGGAGGATGCCAAATGAGTGAGTTTAAGATGTTTGATCATATGCAGCAGTACCAGTATGAGCAAGTGATTTATTTTTATGATAAACCAACCGGCTTAAAGGGCATCACGGTCATCCACAACACCGTCCTGGGGCCGGCCCTGGGCGGCACGCGCATCTGGAACTACAAATCCGAGGAAGAGGCCTTGGTGGACTGCCTGCGCCTGGCGCGCGGCATGACCTACAAGTCCGCTGCCGCAGGGCTGAACCTGGGCGGCGGGAAAACCGTGCTGATCGGGGACGCCTCCAAGGTCAAGTCGGAGGCCTACTTCCGCGCCCTTGGCCGCTTTGTGCAGAGCCTGAACGGCCGCTACATCACAGCGGAAGACGTCAACACCTCCACCAAGGACATGGGTTACATCGCCATGGAGACCGACCACGTCGTTGGCCTGGAAGGCAAATCCGGCAACCCTTCGCCAGTCACGGCGCTTGGCATCTTCAACGGCATCAAGGCAGGGCTGATGTTCAAGTTTGGCGACGCGGACATCGCTCAGCACACCTTCGCTGTGCAGGGCGCGGGCCAGACCGGCTACTACCTCATCGGCTACCTGCTGGAAGCGGGCGCCAAAAAAGTCTATTTTACCGAGATTAACCCAAAGCACATCGACCGCATGAAAAAGGAGCATCCGGAGGTCGTCTTCGTGAAGCCGGATGAGATCTTCTCCCAGGATGTGGATGTGTTCTGCCCCTGCGCGCTGGGCGGGGCGCTCAATGATTCTTCCATACCCCAGCTGAAGGCGCCTGTCATCTGCGGCAGCGCCAACAACGTGCTGCTGGATGAAGTGGTCCACGGCAACATGATCAAGGATCGCGGCATCGTCTACTGCCCGGACTTTGTCACCAACGCCGGCGGCATCATCAACGTCTCCCACGAAATGAAGGGCTACAAGCGGGAAAACGCCATTGCCGACACCACCCGCATCTATGACCGCCTGCTTGAAATCCTGACCCTGGCCAAGGAAAAGGACATCACCAGCCAGGAAGCAGCCAAGCTGTACGCCGAGCAGCGCATCCAGACCATGCGCGACATCAGGAGCAACTACATTCCCCGTTAAACCTTCTTATATAAACCGCCTGTCATGTCTTTCGGCAGGCGGTCTTTTTATGTCTATGATATAATTGATCTGGATTTTACTTGAAAGGCGGTCAAAGGCTTGGACGGATGCTTGATGGGTTTTCTGGCGGAGGAATTGAATGCGCGCCTTGAAAACGCACGCGTGGACAAGATCAGCCAGCCGGATAGTGACATGCTGATCCTGCACCTGCGCGCGGGCGGGGTCTCCTCCCGCCTGCTCCTTTGCGCGACCCCCGGCTACGCCCGGCTCCACCTGACCGAAAAAAACTACGAAAACCCGCCCCAGGCGCCGATGTTCTGCATGCTGGCCAGAAAACACCTTTTGGGCGGCCGCTTGCTTCGCGTTGAGCAGTTGTTTTCAGACCGCCTGATCCTCTTGACCTTCTCCTCCCTGGACGAAATGGGCGATCCCAGGGAAACCCTGATGTACTTTGAGGCCATGGGCAAGCACTGCAACCTTACCATGGTGCAGGACGGCAGGATCCTGGATTCCCTGCGCCATGTGACGCTGGAGATGAGCCGGGTCAGGCAGATGCTGCCTGGATTGCCCTTTGTGATGCCGCCCAGGCAGGACAAATTGTCTTTGCAGGACATCACGGCAGAAAATATTTTTGCGCGCATGGAAGGCTATGACGGCCTTCTGGAACGGTTTTTGTTTCACCATGTCGCGGGCCTGGGCGCGCTCACCGCGCAGGAGCTGGCGTTTCGCTTAACCGGACACCTGGAAGCGCGGGTAGTTGATTATGACAAACAGAATTTAAGCACTGAGACAGCGAAGCTGCTTCATCACCTGCCAGCCCTGTACCAGCCCGCCCTCCTGTATCAGGAGGAAAACCTTCCCAAAGAAGTTTTGCCTTTTCCCTTCCTCTCCCAGGACAGCGCCCTTCAAAAGCCGGTCGGCACGCTCTCCCTGGGCGTTGAGACCCTTTATTTTGAGCGCGACCTCAGGAACCGCTTCGCCCAGCGCGCTTCCGGCCTGCGCAGGGCCATCACCCAGGCGATCGAACGCGCGGAGAAAAAGCTGGCGATATTGGAGGAAGACAGCCTGACGCAGGAGCAGTTGGAAGCCCTGCGCATCAAGGGCGAATTGCTGACCGCCTCCCTGCACCGGGTTCCAAAGGGGGTCAAGGCCATCACGCTGGATGATTATTATACCGGGGGCACCCTCCTTGTCGAACTGGACGAGACCTTAAGCCCCGCGCAGAACGCGCAGCGGTATTTTAAAAAGTATAAAAAAGCGCACACCGCGCGCAAGCTGGCCGGCGATCAAAAAGAAAAAGCCTTGCTGGACATCCGGCAGTTGGAGGAAGCGCTTTACTTTTTGGAGGACGCGACCTCTTCCCAGGAGATCAGCGAGATCAGGAGCGCCCTCTCAGATTCCGGCCTTCTGCGGCGGGAGACCGGCGCTAAGGCCAAGCGCCGCGACAAGCCCAGTCAGCCCTTGAAAACCGTGTCAGATCAGGGCTTTGTCATCCAGATTGGCCGCAACAGCACGCAAAACGAGGCGCTCTTGAAGTCCGCCGCGATGGACGACCTTTGGCTGCACGCCAAGGACATCCCGGGCTCCCACGTCATCATCTCTTCCGCAGGCAAACAGGCGCCCATGGAAACCATTTTGCTGGCGGCCAAATTGGCCTGCTATTATTCAAAAGCGCGCGGGGCGCAGACCCAGGTGGATTACACCAAAAGGCGTTTCGTCAAGAAAACCCCGGGCGGCGGCCCGGGGCTGGTGCACTACACTGGGGAGAAAAGCCTGCTGGTCAGCATGAGCGCGCAGGAAATCGAAAAGCTTACTTTGAACTGAGGGGTATTACCCCAGCGCCACGTCCAGGATCATCATGATGGTAAACCCGAAGGCAACGCCGATCACGCCGATGTTGGAATGCCCCCCTTCCTGCAGTTCAGGGATCAGTTCTTCCACAACCACATAGATCATGGCGCCCGCGGCGAAAGCCAGCATAAAGGGCAGGATGGGCACCACCAGGCTTGTTAAAAGGATGGTGATCAGGGAGGCGATGGGCTCCACCGCCCCTGACATGGTTCCAAGCCAGAAAGCCTTCCATTTGCTGGTGTTCTCTGTTTTCAGCGGCATGGACACGATCGCCCCTTCGGGGAAGTTCTGAATGGCGATCCCGATGGACAGCGCCAGCGCGCTTGCGAAGGAGATATCGCTGTTGCCGGTCAGGAAGGCCGCGAACACCACGCCCACCGCCATGCCTTCCGGGATGTTGTGCAGCGTCACCGCCAGGAGCAGCATGGTGTTCTTCCTGGCTTTTGAGGGCAGGCCTTCCGGTGTGTCCGAGTCCAGATGCTGATGGGGGATCACGCTGTCCAAAAACAGCAGAAAGAACATCCCTGCCAAAAACCCGAGGGCCGGCGACAGCCAGGGGATTTCACCCATTTCTTCCGCCTTGTCAATGGCGGGCAAAAGCAGGGACCAGACGGAGGCCGCCATCATCACGCCTGAAGCAAAACCCACAAGCACCTTGCGCAGGTTTGCGCTCATTTCGTTCTTCAGAAAAATCACCATGGAGGAGCCCAGGGTGGTCCCGACAAAGGGGATCATGATGCCGATAAACGCTTGAAGCTGGGGAGTCATCTCAATTCATCCTTTCTATAACCGCGCCCTGCGCGCAAAGGTCAAGGGGCAGGACGGAAAACCGGGGGAAGGCGGTCTTGATGATCTGTTCCGCTTTCGCTGGGAAACCGGGATCCTGGTACAGGCACATCAGGCTGGGGCCGGCGCCGGAGATAAAGACGGCGATTGCGCCTTCCTGTTCCAGCCGCGCCTTTAAATCATACCCGTTTTCAATCAAGGGCAGCCGGGCGTCCTGGTGCAGCCTGTCGCCCATGCCAAGGCGGATCTGCTCTGCTTCCCCCGTTTCCAGCGCTTTTAACAAAAACGCGGTTCTGGACAGGTTATACACGGCGTCCTGAAGGCTGACTGTCTGGGGAAGGACGGCCCGGGCCTTTTTGGTCTCCAGGGGAAAGTCCGGGATCAGCGCCAGGAAGCGCAGGGAAGGATGCACGGGGGAGGGCAGGGAATGGGGTACGCCGTCCTGGGTCAGGGACACCCGAAGCCCGCCATAGATCGCGGGGGCCACGTTGTCGGGGTGCCCCTCCAGTTCGGCTGCCAGGCGGAAGACTGCTTCACGGCTCAGGTCAAGCCCGTACAAGGCGGATGCGCCCAGGATGCCGCCCGCCGCGCAGGCTGCGCTGCTGCCAAGGCCGCGGGACACCGGGATGTCGGAATCCAGATGGATCCTCACCCCTTCAGGCTGTAAGCCGTTTTCTTTCAAAGCCAGGCAAAAGGCTTTGTACACCAGGTTCTCGCTGTTGGCATAGGCGGGCTTGCATCCCGTGATCTCAAGGCCCGCTTCCCTCTTTTCAAAAGAGAAGCGCGCGTACAGGGACAGCGCCGCCCCCAGGCAGTCAAAGCCGGGGCCCAGGTTGGCAGTGGTGGCCGGAACGCGGACTATGACCATGTTTGCGCCCTCCTTTTCACATCCGCCACGACCTCATCCCTTTTGATGGCTTTTATCGTCTTTTCAGGCAAGCCCATCACGCTCTCCAGGGCAGGGGGGACGGGAACCCCGGTCAGCTCGGACAGGGCTTTTAGCTGCTCGTGTCCATCCTCCGGCAGGTCATGATCCAGGGCCTTAAAAATGGCTTTCGGGAACTTGAAGGGCGAGGCGGTGGACAGCACCACGCAGGGGTTGTCCCGCCCTTTTAACACGTCCTTCGCCAGAAAGGCGGTGGCGGTGTGCGGGTCCATCAGGTAATGATGCTTATAAAAAACCTCCCTGATGGCTTCAAGCGCCTGCCCGTCATCTGCGAAGGCAGCGTTAAAATCCGCCCGGATGCGCGCCATCATGTCCGCGTCCGCCTTGTACCAGCCCTCTTCCTTCAGCTGCCGCATCAGGCCGGACACCTTGTCCGCGTCCCCCTCCGCCGCGTAATAAAGCAGCCGTTCCAGGTTGCTGGACACCAGGATGTCCATGGAGGGGGAGAGGGTCTTGTACAGTTCCCTGCGGCTGTCGTATACACCGGTTTTGATGAAGTCGGCCAGCACGCTGTTGCGGTTGGACGCGCAAACCAGCTTCCCCACCGGCATCCCCGCCTGTTTTGCCAGGTAGCCGGCAAAGATGTCGCCAAAATTGCCGCTGGGCACCACAAAGTCAACCGCCTGACCGGGCATTAATGCGCCGCTTTCCTTCAACTGCCTGCAGGCATGGATGTAATAGACGATCTGCGGGATCAGCCGGCCGATGTTGATGGAGTTGGCGCTGGTCAGTTTCAGCCCGTCCGGCAGTTCGTCCGGGTTCATCTGAAACGCCGCCTTGACGCCGGCCTGGGCGTCGTCAAAATTGCCCAGGATGCCCACCGCTTTCACATTGTCCCCGGGCATCCTCGTCATCTGCGCTTTTTGAACGGCGCTCACCCCGTGTTCCGGGTAATAGACCAGCACGGAAAACCCGGGCACGTTCAAAAACCCGCGCATCGCGGCGCTCCCGGTGTCCCCGCTGGTCGCGGTCAAGACAAGGTAGTGGCTGTGAGGGTCCAGCCGCTCCCTCGCCATCCCCAAAAACCTTGGCAGCGCCTGCAGCGCCATGTCTTTAAACGCGCAGGTCGGCCCGTGGAACAATTCCAGGATGAAACAGTCCCCGACCGGAACAAGCGGGGTCACGTCCTCATGGTCAAACTGCGTTTGATAGGCGCTTTCCGAGGCTTTTATCAGGTCGCTCCTGTTAAAATCAGGAAAAAAGGCTTCAAATACCGCGGCTGCCAGCTCTTGATAGGTCAACTTGCCCTCAAGCAGGAAGGACAGATCGGGCAGGGTTTCCGGCACGTACAGCCCGCCGTCCTTCGCCGCCCCGTCAAGCAGGGCATTTCCGGCGCTGACCGGGGCGCCTTTTCCGCGTGTGCTGAGATAGCGCATGTAAACCTCCCTTTTGGTTTGCCTCAGTATAAGGTGCCTTGCGCCCCCGGTCAATCGCTTTGCTTGTCAGGCAGCCTTTGCCGCGGTATGATGGCAAAAAAGGAGGCGGGATGAGAAAGTTCGCTTTGAAGCTGTCCGGCACGGCTGCCACCCTGTTGTTTGTTTTTGTTTTGTTGACATGCCCGTTTTTTGAGGCAGCGGCGGAGGGGAAGGAACTGATCGCAAAAGGCCCTGCGCCTTTTACCGCCTACCCCGCGCTTGACAGCGAGGGCTTTCTGTCCCCTGGGCAGGCTGAGCAGGAGTTCATCCATTTTGACAGGAAAAACGGGCTGTGGATCTACATCTCAAAAGACCTGCGGGTTGAGATTTCGCGCTTCACCGGCACCTTCAGGCGCAAAAACCTGGTCTGGTACATCTCCCACATCTCTTTCAGGGACGGCCAGCACTTCCGCGCCTTCATGGCCAAGCCGGGCAGCCCCAAATACCAGATGCGCCCGTCCCAGATCGCGCAAAACCACCGGGTGGTCTACGCGCAAAACGGGGACCTGTTTTCCTGGCGGCTGTACAAAAAGGAGCGCCCCGGCCTCATCATCCGGGACGGCAAACTGCTGTATGAAAACACCTATACAAAGCCAGTCGCCGCCGTGCCCCCGCTGGACGAATTGGCGCTGTTCCCGGACGGCCAAGTTGAAATGAACACGCCGGGAACCTTTACTGCGGCAAACTACCTGGCGCGCGGCGCCCTTGACGTGTTCGCCTTTGGCCCCATTTTGTTTAAAGACAGGGTCAAGGACGACAGGCTGGACAAATCCTTCACCTACCTGGAGCCCAGGAGCGCCCTGGGTGTCATCGGCCCTGGCCGCTTTGTGGGGATCATGGTGGAAGGCCGCAACAAGCGCAGCGTCGGCGCCAACCTCCAGTTCGTGGCGGACCGCCTGCTGGAGGAAGGCTGCCATGAGGCCTATACCCTGGATGGCGGGCAGACCGCCGCCATGCTGTTCATGGGGGAGGAGGTTATGTCCCCCGGCATCTATTCCGGCTACCAGAAGGCGCGCAAGCAGCAGGACATCATCGGCATCGGCTTCAGCGATCAGGTGCCCCTGCAAAAGAAGGGCAAATAATTTTGGATAAAGTTGAAAACAAAAAACCGGGAGCGATTTGTCTGTCACTCCCGGTTCTTTGGTGTTTTGGATTATTTCGCGTTCTCAGCAGCCTTTCTCAGGGCTTCCAGCAGATCGCCCACCGCGATGGTCACGCTCTCTTTCAGCTCTTCCACATCGGGGATGACCGCCTGGTCTTCCTCGCGCTCAACAACAGGCATGTTCAGCGCTTCTTCAACCGTCTTGCCCTTCACATACTCTGCAAAGGCCGCGACCTGCGCGCTCCAGTCGCTGCTGGCGGCGTCTTCAGCGGGCTCGCTGTCCGGGCCTTTTTCAAGCCTGGTCAGGAGCGCTTCGGGCAAATCGACAGGCTTGCCTTCCGCGGAAAACTGGATCATGGTCTGCTGCATATCCCAATTGGCGGATTTGATCTTGCCTTCGGCATCCAGCACCAGGGCGCACACGGTGGTGTCCACCTGCGCCGCGCCGGCTTCCTCGGCTGTGGCCTCCGCAACGGAGCCGATCCTGGTCACCAGGCCAAAGCCGTACTTGTCTTCCGGCGCCGGGGTCTGGTCGGTCAGGCTGGCAATCTGGTCTCTCAATTCGCTGGCCTTGGTCTGCACTTCGGTTTTGTAGGCGGCCAGTTCAGCCTTGGCTTCAGCGGCCTTGCTGTCTGCCTCCGCGATCATGCTCTCGGCCTGGGCGGTCTTGCTTTCAGCTTCGGCAACCTTGGCCTCCGCATCCTGGGTCAGGGTGGCGATTTGGGCAGTGGCCTCGTCCAGTTTCTTCTGGACATCGCTCTTTTGCACAAAGCCAACAATGGCGATCACAGCGACAAGCACCAGCAGGACAACAGTCAATGTCATATTTTTCTTCATGGCAGCCTCCTCAGTTATTCATGAATTTGTTTCTACCAGTGTACATGATTGGCTGAGCCGCGTCAATTAAAATTTGTCTTTTTTGCGCTTTCAGGCTTGCTTCGCTGTTTTGACGTGCCGGTATCCTTCGTCTGATGGCCTGAAGCGCGCTTGTCTTTTATCGGGCTTTTTTGCTGCTGCCCTGCAAATATACTTGAGAAAACAGGCCCCCGCGAAGTATACTGGAACAACTTGCTCTCAGGAGGTTTGTTTGAAGACGGAATTTCAACAGGGCATGAAGGATGGCCTGCCGGTGGCCCTGGGCTACCTGGCTGTTTCCTTTACCCTGGGCATTGCTGCCCGCCGCGCGGGCCTCACAGGCCTTCAGGCGGCCTTCGCCTCCCTGATCACCAACACCTCGGCCGGCCAGTTCGCAGGCTTCACCGCCATGGCGGCCGGCGTGTCCCTGCTTGAGACCGCTGTCGCGCAGGTGGTGGTCAATTTGCGCTATGTTTTGATGTCCGTGGGCCTGACCCAGAAGGTCAGGCGGGACGCCAGCCTTCTGCAGCGCCTGCTGATCGCCTTTGACGTCACGGATGAGCTGTTCGCCCTGGGCATCAGCCGGGAAGGGGCGCTTGATCCCCGGTATTACTACGGCATGATGGCGGTCACCATCCCCAACTGGGCGCTGGGCACCTTCCTGGGCACGGTCTTTGGCGCGCTGCTGCCGGATATCCTGTTAAAGGCGGTCGGCGTCGCCCTGTACGCGATGTTCATCGCCGTGGTGGTGCCCCCGGCCAAAAAAAGCAGGCCCGTGCTTCTGGTCTGCCTGTCCGCCATGGGCTTAAGCCTGCTGCTTCACTACCTGCCCTTCACAAAAGACCTCTCCTCAGGCCTTCGCGTGGCGATCGCGGCCCTTCTGGTTGCGGGGGCCGCGGCCTTTGTCTTCCCGCTTCAAAAGGAGGACGATCATGCCTGACGCGCTCACCTACATCCTGGTCATCGCGTTCACCACCTTTCTGGTGCGCGCGCTGCCCTTCCTGTTTATCAGAAGGCCCATCACCAACCCTCGTTTAAAGCAGTTTTTGGATTTTGTGCCCTTTGCCACCCTGGCGGCCATGGCCTTCCCGGACATGGTGTTTTCAACCGGCAATCTTCTCTCCGGCCTTCTGGGCTTTCTCTCCGCCGTCCTGGTCGCCCTCAAAGGCGGCGGGCTGATCACCGTGGCCGGCGCTGCCAGCCTGGCCGTGCTGATCGCGGAACTGATCCTGTAGGAGCAAGGCATGACGGGTGTATTGGTCAATACCGTGGCCGTGTTTTTAGGCGGCTTCCTGGGCCTTTTGGGCGGCAAGCTGCTCACGGAGAAATTAAACCGCGCCGCCATGACCGGCCTGGCGCTGTGCGTCCTGTACATCGGCATCTCGGGCGCCTTGAAGGGTGAAAACGTGCTGTTCACCATCGCCGCGATGGTGCTGGGCTCTCTTTTGGGCACCCTGCTGGACATCGACGGCAAGATCAGCCGCCTGGGCGAAAAGGTGCAGGAGCTGTCCAAAGACCGCTTCGGCTCGGTGGCGGAGGGCTTTGTCACCGCCTCCCTGCTTTTCTGCGTGGGCGCCATGGCGGTCACCGGCTCCCTGGACGCGGGGCTGCGCGGGGACAACGCCACCCTGTACGCCAAGTCCGCCCTGGACTTTGTCGCGGCCATCATGCTGGCCTCCACCCTGGGCTTTGGCGTGGCCCTGTCCGGCTTCGCCGTTCTGGTCTACCAGGGCTTAATCGCCCTCCTGGCCGGGCTGATCGCCCCCCTTTTATCCCCCCAGGCGGTCAGCGAGATGGCCTGCACCGGTTCCCTCCTCATCATCGCGCTGGGCCTCAACATGCTGGGCCTCACCAAAATCAAGGTGGCGGACCTTCTGCCCGCCATCCTGATCGCGCCTGTTCTGGTTCTGATAACAAGCTTGTTCTAAAGAAGAAATGCACATACAAAGCCGCCGGCCTGTGTGACCGGCGGTTTTCGCGGTTGACTATTAAGACGACTCTAATACTGAACGAAATTCAGTATCACTTAACCCTGACGCTCCTGTACGCGCTGTATTGGCCCCAGTAGGTGGTGGTATAGACCCTTCTGTAAGGCCGCACCTTAAAGAACAGGGTGGAGCCGGATCTGACCCCGGAGAAGATGGCCGTGGTGCCGCCGGTGACGATGCGAACTGACTTGTAGCTGCCGTTAGCCCTGCTCGCCATCGCCACCTGATACCCGGAGGCCCCCGCTGCCTTTGCCCAGGTCATCCTGATCCGCCTGGCTGAGGGCGAGGTGATGCTCGTGATGCGGGTTTTCGCCATGGGCACGCCGGAAACAACCGGACAGATAGGACCCCAGACCCCTAACCTTCTATACCACATCCTGTAGAAATACCTTGTGCCTGCCTGTAAATAAGTGTTGGAAAAGGAGGTTCCCTTTATCGTCTTGATAAATTCCCATCCAGAGTTTTTATTGGTGCTGCGGTACAAATAATACTCGGTCGCTCCAGGCACACTGGTCCAGGAGATCTTCAGGCTGGTGGGACCCAGCGGCTCAACCTTGGTAATCTTGTGAGTTTGTGCGTAAACAGTGATTTCAGCGCTCATTTCAGCGTATGCTGTGTGATTATTAAAAATATTTACCCAAACCTTGTACCTGCCGGGAGAAGTGGGGGTATACATTCTGGAACTTTCAGTGTGGTAGCTTTCATCATCAATGAGTATATCGTCCTTGATTATATCAAAAGAGTATTTGGAAGGTCCGATGCTGCCTTGCAGGTCATCAACATACCAAACAAAGGTTTCGCCAACATAAGCGACAGTACCAGCGGTGCACTTGACAGAGAAGTTAAGCACAGCCCGGGCGGGCGGGGAGGCAAGGGGCAGGAAAGTCAGCAACATCAGGACGGTCAGCATTGCGGCAAGGATTTTTTTCATCTCTGTTTCCTCCTGTGTTTCGTTTTATTGATGGCTGGTCCTCAGATTATTTAACCCTGACGCTCCTGTACGCGCTGTATTGGCCCCAGTAGGTGGTGGTATAGACCCTTCTGTAAGGCCGCACCTTAAAGAACAGCGTGGAGCCGGACTTGACGCCGGAGAAGATGGCGGTGGTGCCGCCGGTGACGATGCGAACTGACTTGTAGCTGCCGTTAGCCCTGCTCGCCATCGCCACCTGGTAGCCGGAGGCGCCCGCTGCCTTGGCCCAGGTCATCCTGATCCGCCTGGCTGAGGGCGAGGTAAGGCTGGTGATGCGGGTTTTCGCCATGGGCACGCCCGCGGCGACGGGGCTGAACGCGCTGATGTAATCATCCCATTCAAAACTCGGCACATAATAGCGCACTTTGTAGAAATATCTTGTGCCTGCTGTCAAATAGGTATTGGAAAAGGAGGTATCGAAGGTCTTTTTGGCCAGCGTCCAGCCTGAGTTCATGCTGGTGCTGCGCCAGACCTCGTAAAGTGTCGCACCTTCCACCTTGCCCCAGGTGATTTTCAGGCTGGTTGCGCCCAGGGGCTCAACTTTGGTGATCCGGATGGGGCGCGCCTTGACAGTGACTTCGGCGCTTTCTTTTTGCAGACCAAACATCCCATCATAAACTGTTACCTTAACCTTGTATCTGCCTGGCGAGGGCGGCACAAAATCGCAGGAAGCATCTGCAGACATGAAGTTGCTACCAAAATAATCACCGTTTTTGTAGAAAACAAACTGGTATTTGTAGTTCCCGCTGCCGCCTGTCACATTGCTCACCGTCCAGCGAATGAATTCGCCGACATAGGTTGAAGTGACGGAAGCGGAAATGGTGAAATCATCGACTTTAGCCTGGGCAGGCGGGGAGGTGATTGGAAGAACAGCGATCATCATCAGGACGGCCAGCAAAGCCGCAAGAACTCTTTTCATTTTGGCATCCCCTTTTTTCTTTATTGGTGCAGAATCAGAACAATGGCCGGATTGGACCGCGCCGGACGCATGGAGGCGCTTTTTTACTTAACCCTGACAGCCCTTGGAGCGCTGTACTGGCCCCAGTAGGTGGTGGCATAGACCCTTCTGTAAGGCCGCACCTTAAAGAACAGCGTGGAGCCGGATTTGACGCCTGAGAAGATGGCCGTGGTTCCGCCGGTGACGATGCGAACTGACTTGTAGCTGCCGTTAGTCCTGCTCGCCATCGCCACTTGGTAGCCGGAGGCCCCCGCCGCCCTGGCCCAGGTCATCCTGATCCGCCTGGCCGAGGGCGAGGTGAGGCTGGTGATGCGGGTCTTGGCCATGGGCACGCCCGCGACAACTGGGCTAAACTCGCACCAATTAAGACCTGGCCTGTAATAATGCACCTTGTAAAAATACCTTGTGCCGGCCTTTAAATAGGTGTTGGAAAAAGAGGTGCTGGTGGTATTCCTGATCATTTCCCAGCCTTTCATATCGGTGCTGCGGAGAAGATAGTACTCTATCGCGCCGGGTACCTTGTTCCAGGTGATCCTGAGGCTGGTTGGGCCCAAGGGCTCGACCTTGGTGATTCTGTTGACACTCGCCTTGACAGTGATTTCCTCGCTGAACTTTTGATATGCTTTTCTGTTAACCGTATCAAAAATAAATGCCTCTACCTTGTATTTGCCGGGCGAGGTGAACATATATTCCCTGTACCTGAGCTCATGCCACCCTTCTCCTGAAAAATGCTGACCGTTCTTGTAGACGTAAAAATTGTACTGAAAATCCCCGCTTCCCCCGTATACATTCTCAATTATCCATCGTATCGTTTCGCCGACATAGGCTGCTTCATCAGGATCAACGGAAGAATAAACGTCGAAATCGACTTGGCCAGCCCGGGCAGGCTGGGAGACAAGGGGCAGGAAAGTCATCAACATCAGGGAGGTTAGCATCGCGGCAAGAATTCTTTTCATGTGATCCTCCTTATTTTATTTTTCCTGGAAAGAACAAATTAACTTCCGCAACTCTTTTGAAGGATTGATAGCAGCAGATTGTCAGGCAGAGAAAAAATCAAATATTTCTAAGCAATCCGTACCACAAAACAAGGGATTTGTCAATGGGCTTAAAGGGCGCCAAATACAACATGCCCTTGAGGGCGGTCATCAGGGCGCCGCGCCTTTCCGGAACCAAAAGAAAGCCGCCGGCCTGTGCGGCCGGCGGTTTTCGCGGTTGACTATAAAAGACGATCCTGATGCTGAAGGAAAGGGTTCAGTATCACTTAACCCTGATGCTTCTGTACGCGCTGTATTGACCCCAGTAGGTGGTGGTGTAGATCCGCCTGTAAGGCCTGACCTTAAAGAACAGGGCGGAGCCGGACCTGACGCCTGAGAAGATGGCGGTGGTGCCGCCGGTCACGATGCGCACCGTCCTGTAGCTGCCGTTCGCGCTGGTCGCCATCGCCACCTGGTAACCGGAGGCCCCCGCCGCCCTGGCCCAGGTCATCCTGATCCGCCTGGCTGAGGGCGAGGTGATGCTGGTGATGCGGGTCTTGGCCATGGGCACGCCGGCAGCGACAGGGCTGAAGGGGCCCATGGCTCCGGGGCGGTCATAGCATACTTTGTAAAAATACCGTGTGCCGGCTTTCAATCTGGTATCAATATAGCAGGCGGGCGGAGGTGAATCGACGGAATACATAATCTCAGCCCAGCCTGTTTTCCTGTTGGTGCTGCGGTACAGATAGTACTGGGTCACGCCGGGGATCTTGTTCCAGGTGATTTTAAGGCTGGTCGCGCCCAGAGGCTCAACCTTGATGAACGTGTTAAGCTGCGGGGAAACAGTGATCTCAGGGCTCTCCTTTGTTTTTGAGTTTCCCTGATCATCCATAACACACACCCTGGCCTTGTATTTGCCGGGTGAGGTGGGGATAAACGGCCTCCAGGAGTCATCATCAAAATCCGGATCGGATTTGATACACTGACCATCCCTGTAGATTTCAAAAGCAAACAGATAATAGGTGCTGGTTCCTTCCAATTGATGAACCAGCCAGAAAAAGTCTTCCCCGACATAAGCGTGAGTAACAGTGGCTTGGACAGAGAAATCAAACTCAGCCCGGGCAGGCGCGGAGGCGAGAGGGAGGAGGGTGAGCAGCATCAGGGCGGTCAGCATTGCGGCAAGAATTCTTTTCATGTTAACCTCCTTGTTCTGTTGTTCCTGAAAGAATAATTTAACTCCCGCAGTTCTTTTGAAGGATTGATAGCAGCGGATTGTCAGGCAGAGAAAGAATTTATGTTTCCAAGCAAGCCATACCACAAAACAAAGGATTTGTCAATGGGCTTAAAGGATGCCAAATATAACATGCCCTTGAGGGCGATCATCAGGGGCGCCGCGCCTTTCCAGAACCAAAGAAAACCGCCGGCCTGTGCGGCCGGCGGTTTTCGCGGTTGACTATTAAAAGACGATCCTAATGCTGAACGAAAGGGTTCAGTATCATTTAACCCTGACGCTCCTGTACGCGCTGTATTGTCCCCAGTAGGTGGTGGTGTAGATCCGCCTGTAGGGCCGCACCTTGAAGAACAGCGCGGAGCCGGATTTGACGCCTGAGAAGATGGCCGTGGTGCCGCCGGTCACGATGCGCACCGTCCTGTAGATGCCGTTTGGGCTGGTCGCCATCGCTACCTGGTAGCCGGAGGCCCCCGCCGCCCTGGCCCATGTCATCCTGATCCGCCTGGCTGAGGGGGAGGTGAGGCTGGTGATTCTGGTCTTGGCCATGGGCACGCCGGAGGCGATGCTGCTGGCAAGCCAGTTGGAGACCCCATCTCTGTCGTAGAAAACCTTGTAGAAATACCGTGTCCCGGCCTTCAAGTAGGTGTTGGAACAGGAAGTCCCCGTGGTATGTCTGACCAGGGTCCAGCTGTCCAGGTCGGTGCTGCGGAACAGCCAATAGCTTCTTGCGCCGGGCACCCTGTTCCAGGTGATCTTCAGGCTGGTTGCGCCCAAGGGCTCCACCTTGGTGATCCTGTGGGGAGGTGCTTTGACATTGATGACAGAGCTATCTTTCTGCGCAGTATAATGTTTACCTTTAACTGAAACCCTGACAAAGTAACTGCCGGGAGAAGTGAAACAATAAACTTTCCAATTTGAAAAGTCGTGGTATTCCTCTTCACTATAAAGTACACCGTTTCTGTATACGTTAAAACGGTATTTAAAATCTCCTGTGTCTGGTACGGTGCCTTGTACGTTTTCAACCCACCACTGGATTTCTTCGCCAACATAGGCATAAGAAGTGGAAAGGGAACAGCCAATGTCAAAACCGGTGCAAGCCCGGGCGGACAGGGAAGTAAGGGGAAGGAAGGTCAACAGCATCAAGGCGGCAAGCAAAGCGGCAAGCGTTCTTTTCAATTTGGGTACCTCCTGCTTTGTTGTTATTATCTTAACATAAAAAAGCAGATTTGGCTTTAACTTGGCCTTGCCGCCCGGCCTCAGTCGTTCCTGATGTGCCTGGCCTCCAGGTAAAAGCGTTTCTCGTTTGCCTCGCCCATGGAAAAGGTCTTCCTGGGCAGTTTGCCATCCCGCTGCACCGTGGGGAAGAGCCGGCTTTTCTCAAAGTCCGGCATCAAAATGCCGGTGCCGCCCTGCTTTTTCCGGATCTCGCGCAGGGCGTCCTCCCCGTGCACATAGTCCAATTTTAACTGAGCCTGATCCAGCAAACGCTGCACCGCCGCGACCGCCAGCTCATCCCCGGCGCAATGGATTTTGATGGGCAAATCCCCCTCCTGATCCAGCAGGATCAGGTCGGGCTTGCTCTCAGCCTTTTGAGGTAAAAGCGGCGAAAGGATATCCAGCAGTTCCTGCCTGCTTTTGTCAAAGGCGATCCTGTGGATGGGCTCAAACAGCAGAGCCCCGCTGTGCAGGTTCACCAGCTCCGCCATCGCAAAGCGCGCCGGGTGATCCTTTTGTTCTTCCGGGCTCAAGCCCTGTTTCTGCTTCTCCCAGGAGGCCTTGGCCGTTGCCAGGGAATGGTTGCCGTCGCCCACCGCGAACAGAAACGCGCCGTCCTGTATCGTGTTTTTCAGGGCTTTCACGCGCCCTGCCAGGGCCTTTTTGTCTTCCTCGTCCCTGACCTGCCATCCCTTGACCTGGCCGCCATCCATCAGCAGGGGCAAGTCATAGATCTTTTTCAGTGTTTCGCGTTTTTGGTACAAAGGGCCGATCAGGCTGTCCTCCGGGTCGTCCGCCAGCAGCATCACATGGGACACTTCCATCTTGGACTGCTCCCTCACCTTCAGCCTTGGGGGGATACGGCTTTGCACCGTTTCCTCTGTCGCGCGGATGAGGGGCTGGTTGCCTTCAAGATAGTCATAATCCTCCAGGTCAACGCAGACCACCAGGCCGATCCGCTTGCCGGACTGGGTCTCGCGCTCCAGCAGCACAAAGCTGTCCTCCAGCCTGTCAAACAGATCCCGCTTCAGGTAGTCTTCCATTGCCAGGCAGGCTTTTTCGCTTCTTTTCTCCGCTTCATCAAGAAAAGCTTCCGGCACGACCAGCCTTAGGGTGGAGGGGTTTTCCCCAATCCGCCTTTCCGCCTCCTCCCAGACCTCGGGCTGGGAGGTGTACTGGTCAAGCGCAACCACGGGCCAGAAACTGTTTAAATACGCTTGTTTTGGGATCAGAAGATCTCCCGGGCCGATACCAAGCCCCTGCCAGAGATCCCTGCCGTTTTGACCCATCAAACCGTTTCCTCTGCGCTGTGAATGACGCGCACCTTCAGGATGCCCGGCATGGTGGACAATTGCATCGCGAACTCGCGCTGAACCATGACAGAGGTGTCAAACAGCGCGCAGGCGAAATCCCCGCGGCTGGCGGACACCATCTGCTCAATGTTGACGTGCGCCTCCCCAAACAGGGTGGTCACCTTGCTGAGGATGCCGGGCACGTTGTTGTGCAGCACCATGACCCGGGTGGGGAACACGGCCTTGCCCAGGTTGATCGCCGGGAAGTTGACGGAATTGGTGATGTTGCCGTTGTTCAGGTAGTCCTGCGCCTCAAGCACCGCCATCACCGCGCAGTTGTCTTCGGATTCCTCCGTCGCCGCGCCCAAATGGGGCAGGACGATGGTGTTCGGGAAGTTCATCACCTTCTCGTTGGCAAAATCCGTCACATAGCCCCTGATGGCGCCGCTTTGAAGCGCCTTGCCCAGCGCCTCCTCATCCACGATCAGGTCGCGCGCGAAGTTCAGCAGCACTGCGCCCGGCTTCATCCTGGAAATCATCACTTCATCAAACAGGCCCTTGGTCTTGTCGTTCAGCGGCAGGTTCAAGCTTACAAAATCGGCGTCTGCCAGGATGCCGTTGAGCTGCTTTGCCACATGCACGGACCGGGACAGCTTCAACGCGTACTCAATGGACATCATCGGGTCATAGCCTGTGACCTCCATGCCCAAGGCCACAGCGGCGTTTGCCACCAGGTGCCCCACCGCGCCAAGGCCCACAACGACCAGTCTCTTTCCCCTGATCTCATGCCCTGAATAGATCTTCTTCTGTTTTTCAGCCGCCTGCTGCAGTTTCTCGTCTGCAGGCTGCGTCCTCAGCCAGTTAATGCCCTCAATGATGCCGCGGGAGGCCAAAAGCATTCCGGCGACCACCAGTTCCGCCACGGCATTGGCGTTTCCGCCCGGGGTGTTGAACACCACAATGCCCTTTTGCGCGCAGCGCACCAGGGGAATGTTGTTGACCCCGGCGCCCGCCCTCGCGATCACGCGCAGGCGGTCGGGCAGCTCCGCGTCCTTGAGTTCCGCGGACCTGACCAGCCACAGGTCGGCCTCGTTCACATCCTTGGTCAGTTCAAAGTTTTCGCCAAATTCCTGAATGCCAAGCGGTGAAATATCGTTCAGCAGCGCGTATTTTCTTGCTTTCATGCTCATTGCTTTCTCTCAAACTCCTTCATGTAGTCGGTCAGCACCTTGACGCTTTCATAGGGCATGGCGTTGTAGATGCTTGCGCGCATCCCGCCCACGGTGCGGTAGCCCTTGATCCCGGAAATGTTGAGCGCGGCCGCGCCCTTGATAAAGGCGGCGTCTGTTTCCTCATTGCCGGTGGTGAAGGTCACGTTCATCAGGGAACGGCTTTCCTTTTCGCTGGTGCCCTTGAACAGGCTGCTGCTGTCCAGCGTGTCATACAGCAGCCCGGCCTTTTTCTCGTTGCGTTCCTGCGCGCCGGCAAGGCCGCCGTTTTTAATCAGCCACTTGATCACCTTGCCCGTGATGTAAATGGCGTAGGTGGGCGGCGTGTTGTGCATGGAATCGCTCTTGTCGTGGATGTAATAGCGCAGCATCTGGGGCACATTGCCCGGCAGTTCTTCCCGGATCAGGTCCTTTTTGATGATTACCAGCGTCACCCCCGCAGGGCCGATGTTCTTCTGCGCGCCTGCGTAGATCAGGCCGTAGTCGCTGATGTTGAAGGGCCTTGAAAAAATGCAGGAGGACTGGTCAGCCACCAGGGGCACCTTGCCGGTCTTGGGCACTGCCTTGTACTGGGTGCCGAAGATGGTGTTGTTTTCGCAGATGTGCACATAGTCCAGGTCATCTTCCGGCACATAAGCGGAAAAATCCGGGATGTAGGTATACTGCTTTTCCTTTGAGGAATAGGGGGTCTGAACTGAAATAAAGTTCCCCGCTTCCTGGGCGGCCTTCTGCGCCCAGTTTCCGGTGATGAAATAGTCCGCCTTACCATTTTTAACAAGGTTCAGGGGCACCATGGAGAACTGGGTGTGCGCGCCGCCCTGCAGGAATAAAATAGAATAATCATCAGGAATGCCCGCAAGCGCCCGGATGTTTGACTTGGTTTCATTTAAAATGCTCTCAAAGGTCTTGGAGCGATGGCTCATCTCCATCACGGACATGCCGCTGCCGGCGTAGTCCATCATTTCTCCCGCTGCCTCCAGCAGCACCTCTTCCGGGAGTATCGCCGGTCCCGCTGAAAAATTATGCACCCTGTTCATTTGCATACCTCCTGTATTGGATATTGGCCGAACACCATATACCATGGCTGCCGCGCTTTCGGTGATTCCGGCAGCACAGCAACGTTCTTATAATACATCAAAAACCGTCCGCTTTTCACGCGGCAGGCCTGTTTTGAAAAAATGCACAAAAAAAGTGCCGAGGGCCTCATCATGCATTTTTAGCCTTAAAGCTGATGAAGTATTGTTTTTATATTCTTGATATTTCCGCGTATTCCGCGCCGCTTGCGCGCAGGAGGTCTGATGGTTTTAACTTTAGCTGGGTTCCAATCTGCCCCGCAGACACGAAAAGAAAAGGCAGGTCTATGGCTGTGCTGTCGATGAGGGTTTTGTACTGCTTTTTCATCCCGATGGGGGAGCAGCCGCCCCGGATGTAGCCGGTGTATGGCTTTAACTCGTCCACGTGCAACATCCTGAGGCTCTTTACGCAGAAGGCGGCCGCAGCGCGCTTCAGATCCAGTTCACAAGGCCCCGGGATGACGCAGACATAGCAGGTGTTTTTCGCGTCCATCAGCACCAGGGTTTTAAAAACTGACCACGGATCTGCTTGCAGAAGCTCCGCTACTTTTACCGCGTCCAGGGCTTCGTTTTGATGCTCGTAACTTCTGGTTTCATAGGAAATGCCCTTCTGATCCAGGATGCGCATGGCGTTTGTTTTCTCATTCTTTCCCATTTATTGCTTGCTCTGCCTTTCTTCGCTCCGCTTCTTGTGCTACACTGATTATACACAAATAGATAGGAGGCGCTTATGACACCCAAACAGCAGTTTTATGACCTTGCGGCCAAAACCCTGATCAAGAACCTGGAAAAGCGCGGGATGGAAGGATATTTCTGCCCGGATATGCAAAGCGCTGTCCAAAAGGCGCTGGAACTGATGCCAAAGGGTTCTTCCATCGGCTGGGGCGGCTCAATGACGCTGACGGAAGCCGGGCTGATCGACGCCGTAAAAGCCGGGGACTACAAGGTGATCGACCGCACGCAATACAAAACAAAGGAAGAAGTGCAGCAATTAAAGCGCGAATTGATCACCTGCGATTATTTCCTGATGAGCACCAACGCCATCAGCATGGACGGCCAGCTGGTCAACATTGACGGCACCGCCAACCGTGTCGCCTACCTGTGCTACGGCCCTGAAAACGTCATCATCCTGGCCTCCATGAACAAACTGGCGCCCGATCTGGACAGCGCTTTGAGCCGCGCCAGACACCTGGCGGCCCCGCCCAACAACGTCCGGCTTAAAATCGGCAACCCCTGCACCCTCACCGGCAAGTGCAGCGACTGCCTGTCCGACACCACCATCTGCTGCCAGTTTGTCATCACCCGATTCTCAAAACCCAAGGGCCGCATCAAGGTCATCCTGATCGGGGAGGAGATGGGGCTTTAAATCTGCTTCTCTGCTGAACCGGGAAGAAGACTCTTTGCAATGAATGAACCCTGTCACGATTACGGCAGGGTTTTGTGTTATATCCTTTTCTACTGTTCGTTCTGATTTCCGGTTCTCTGGCTGTACCCAATTAGGTGTAATATGGGACAAAATGGCTGAGAAAATACTCAAACAGACATAAAAGCCGCGTTTGTATGATTCCAATACCCCCCTTGACGCGATTTGTTGGACCATGGTATAAAATTATACGAAAACTGAGTCGAATCTGGAGGATTTTGCACGGTTTTGGTTGAAATAGCAAAAGAGAACACCCACGGTGTTTAACTGGTCATGTCCAACATATGGGAATGCGATTGCTTTTGCTATAAAGGGCAGCGCTGCAGCCTTCGTATTGTTTTAATGACTGGAATCAAGCGCTAAAAAAGCAATTGATTCATATTTGATCAGAATCTGATCATAAAGGAGAAGAACCGTGAACAAAAGGGGAAAGGTATTCGTTCTTTCTGCTCTCATTACCGCCTTGCTTTATCTGTTTGCGATACCGTTTGCCCTGGCTTCGCCCATCAGCGGTGCGTACGGTACCTGTCAATGGACGATAGAGGGCGGTGTGCTGACGGTGAAGACCGGCCAAATGCCCGATTATTCAAGCGTCAACAAGCCCGGATGGCTGGCCTACGCAAGCCAGATTACCTCTGTAGTTGTTGAATCAGGAGCAAAGACCGGTAAAATCGCGTCCTATCTGTTCTCAGGGCTGAATCAGGCGACCGACATGGACATGAGGGGGCTGGACACCTCCAAAGCAAGCGATATCTCATTTATGTTTTTCGGATGCCGAAAACTGCAGACGATCGATGTTTCGGGGTTTAATACTAAAAACGTGAACACGATCAGAGGAATCTTTCAAAATTGCGGCACTTCAGCTGCCCCAATGAAGATCATCGGCCTTGGCACCTGGGATGCGTCCGGCTTTACCAGCGTGCATGACGCTTTCCGAACCTCGTATTTGGACAATTTGCGGGACATTGAGGCTTGGCAGACCGCCAGCCTGAAGAATATGGACTCTTTTCTTTACAGAGCATCGATTGCCGCCCAGGAGCTGCTGGATCTTTCCTCATGGAATGTCAGCCAGGTTGTCGATTTAAACTATGCGTTTAACGGCATTGATGTTTTTGATTACAGCATTGCGGGCTGGAACCCGGTTGCGCCCCCGCGGATTCCTTACGCCTTTGGCGGCAACATGTCCAGGCTAGACCTGTCCAATTGGAACAACCTCTACATCCCTGATCCGGCCAATCCCACGTGGAATTTTGAGAATGTATTCCTGGTCAAACCAAAGGTGATTATCCTGAACCCCAATTTCAAATTTTACGACATCGACGGTTTCAGTTTTAACCCGCCCAATGACGATGTTTATACCGGTTTGTGGCAGGCAGTCGGGAGCGGCACAGAGGCCGATCCCAAGGGCGCGACCTATACGACCGCACAGTTAAGGGCTCTATATCCCGGCACTGCTCCAAATGGCCCTAAAGAAACCTATGTTTGGCAAAATAGGGTGCCGCCGCCCACCGTTTACGAAGCGATCAAGGTGCCTTTAACGGTTACAAAAGTGTTGAAGAACGGCAGCCTCAAAGCTGGGGAGTTTGCCTTCCAGCTAAAGGACGCAAAGGGCAAGGTGCTTGCTGAAGTCAGGAACAAAGCGGACGGATCCGTGGTTTTCCCGGATCGTACCTTCAGCAACGTGGTCAGCAACTATATTTTCACCATCCGTGAACTGCCTGGCAAGGACACGAAGATCACCTATGACAAAACAGTTTATACCGTCAAAATCACAACGAAGGATGTTGGAGGCAAGCTTGTCGCAACAGTCAACCTGGAAAAGGATGGCGTTTCTTACGCGGGTTCGATCATTTTTACCAACCTCCGTGAAGCGCCAAAGACAGGCGACAGCACAGAGCGTATTCTTATCCTGCTGTTGTTTGCGTCAGCGATGCTGGGCATTGGCGCGAATGCAGTCAATCGCGGGCGCAGGGATAAGCGCTGAGCAGAATATTGTTTTTTACTGATTAAAGTGAATATTGAGATTCGGGGCAGCGAGGTTGTTGCCCCGGATCTTTTATAAGTCAGCTAAATCATTGATCGGGAACGAGAAAACTGACCCCCGCCGCGATCCTCTTTGATAGGGAAAAAACAGGGATTCCGGCGTGGCGCAGCCATTCCTTGTACCTTTGGTATATGCTGAATTTGGTTTTTGTTTCTCAGGGTCTGGCCTGTTCCTGCTGCACAGGTCAAACCGGCTGTTTTGTTGATTTTTTTGCAGGAGAAACACGATCTATTACCGATTTTAATGCAATCACAGATATTCATCAATCCTTCTGTCTTGAGTGGCATTGAAAAGGGCTGCAGCAGTTTTCTCTGCTGCAGCCCCTGGCTTACGGGAAATTTAGTAGTTGGTCAGGTTGTACATCTCAATGGCGTCATTGGCCAGGTTGGTCAGTTTGGTCACCGCTTCTTCAGGGGACAGGCCCTTTAAGAACACTTCTTCGGTCACGTCTTCAACATACTGGCGAACCTCGGGGAAGACGGACAGCAGGCTTCCAACGTACTCGGGGCCGGAGTCATGCAGCTGGTCCAGCGCGGTCTGGAACTGCGGGTACTTCGCGATGTTGGCCTTGAAGGTCTCGGTGTCGTGCGCCTTCATGTTGATGGGGAAGTAGCCGGTGGAGGCGTTCCACACAGCCTGGTTTTCGGGGGAGATCATGTACTGGATGAATTCCCAGGAGGCGTCCATTTTCGCCTCGTCTCCGGAGTTCACCATCCACAGCGTGCCGCCGCCGGTGGAAACGCCGCCCTTGTCGCCTTCGTTGACATAGGGGAAGTAGGCGGTGCCCACTTCAAAGCTGTCGCCCACGTTGGCCAGAACGCCGGCCAGGTTGGCGGTAGAGGCCAGGAAGATGGCGGTTTTGCCGGCTACGAAGGCCGCGCGCGCCTGGGAGGTGCCGCCGCGCTCGATGTAGTAGGTATGGGGGCTCTTGGCGATCTTTTCCCACATCTTGAACAGGTCAAGCGCGGCGCCGTTCTCGTCAAAGGCCACTTTGGTGGCGTAGGAGTCGCGGCCGTTGCCGTTGTTGACATAGGCGCGGCCCATCTTGCCGGTCCACTGCTCAAAGAACCAGCCGTAGTTGGAGAAGGTGAAGCCGGCGCGGTCGATCTTGCCGTCGGCGTCGTAGGTGGTCAGCTTCTCAGCGATCGCGAGGATGCCGTCCACGGTGGTGGGGATTTCGGTGATGCCGGCCTCGTCAAAGGCGGTCTTGTTGTAATACATCAGGGGGGTGGAGCAGTTGAAGGGCATGGAGTTGATGACGCCGCCGATGGTGTAGTAAGCAAGCAGGTTGGGCTCGATCACGGAGGTGTCAAAACCGGTCTTGTCGATGTAGTTCTGAACCGGCACCATCTTGCCAGAGTCGATGATGAAGCGGGAGCCGATCTCATAGCTCTGGACGATGTCAAAGGGCAGCGCCTCGCCCATGGCGGTGGCTTTCAGCTTGTTGATCGCGTCATCATACTCGCCCTGGTACTGGGCTTCGACTTCGATCTTGTCCTGGGAAGCGTTGAAGGCTTCCGTCATCTTGGCGATGACCTCGGCGTTGGTACCGCCCAGGGAGTACCAGAAAACAACTTTGGTTTTCCCGCCTTCGGCCAGAACGCTCAGGCCGAAGAGGACCAACAATAGAACCAGGAGGAGTGAAACCAGTCTTTTCATAAAATCTCCTTTCAGATATGGCTATTTTTTCGCCGGGTTTCGGCGGAAAGCCCATGGAAATGAAACCGCGAAGCCTTATCCCTTCACGGCGCCGGCCATCAGGCCGTCGATCAGCTGCTTTTGCATAAACACAAAGATGGACAGCGAGGGAACCAGCACCACCACGACCCCGGCCATCATCAGGCCGATCTGCTCAGAGTCGATGTCGTAGAGCTGTGAGATGCCAATCTGCGCCGTGCGCACGCGGTCTGAGTTGGTTACCAGCAGCGGCCAGAGGTACTGGTTCCACTGCAGCAGGAAGACATAGGCGCCCAGCGCGCCAAGGGCGGGCCTCGCCAGGGGGACCACAATGGAGCCAAGAAAACGCCAGTTGTTGCAGCCGTCCAGTTTTGCGGCCTCATGCAGTTCCTTGGCGAAGGTCAGGAAGTTTTGCCGCATCAGGAAGATGCCCATCGCGGAGGAAGCATAGGGCAGGATCATCGCCTTGAAACTGTCCAGCCATCCCCAGGAGGAAACGGTCAGGTAGTTGGCGATGATGGTGGCCTCCCAGGGCACCATCATCGTGGCCAGGATGCACATGAACACGAAGTTGCGCCCCTTAAACTCAAGGAAGGAAAAAGCGAAGGCAGCCATGGAGCAGGTGATCATCTGAAGCAGGGTCACGCTGCCGGCCACGATAAAGGAGTTAAGGATCTGCTTGGGGATTCCCGTGCGCGTGAACACATGCAGGTAGGAAGTGAAGTCCATGCTGGTGGGGATCAGCCTGGTGTAGAGTTCGCTGGCCGGCATGCCGCTCATCATGAAGGTGTACACCAGGGGCAGGATGATCAGAAGGATCAAAGGGAAGTTCAGCCCGACCCGCAGCAGGGAAGCCATTCTGTTTTTGTTCTTTCTGGACAAGGTGGTGGTGCTCATTGGTAATGCACGCTCCTCTTCTCGGCCCGGAACTGGATCAGGGTGATGACCATGATGATAACAAACAGCACAATGGAGCGCGCAGCTGCGGAACCAAAGCGGAAGTTGCGGAAGGCGTCCAGGTAAATGGAGTATACGATCACGTTGGTGGTTTCGTTGGGGCCGCCCGAGGTCAACAGGCGCACCTGGGTAAAGGACTGAAAGGCGCTGATCACATTGATGATGATCTGGAAAAAGAGGGTGGGGGACAGGCTTGGCAGCGTGATGTGAAACTGCTGTTTCCAGTATCCGGCGCCGTCAATGGCGGCAGATTCGTACAGTTCCTCCGGGATGTTGCGAAGCCCTGCGGAAATAAAGATGAAGTTGATGCCGCTGGCCAGCCAGATGGAGATGAGGCAGATGATGGGGAAGGCCCATTTGGGGTCGTTGAGCCAGTTGGTCGTGGTATCGAGCAGGCGGTTCACAAGACCGATGGAGGGGTGAAAAATCATCTTGAAACTCATCGCTGCCGCGGCGGAAGCGATGGCGATGGGCATGGCGTAAATGGCGGAGGCAAAGGCGCGCCCGGGGAATTTCTTGACCGTCAAAAGGCTTGTGGTCAGGCCCAAAAGCAGGCTGCCAAAGGCCACAAAGAACACAAACCGCAGGGTCACCCACATGCTGTTGTAGAAGGAGGCGGCGTATTTGCCGGTCAGGATGTCTGCGTAGTTCCTAAGCCCCACGAACACCTTGGCCTGGCCGTAGTTATTGGTCAAATAGGTGCTTAAATAAATTGTTTTAAACAGCGGATAAAACAGGAAGACTGCGAAAACCACCAGCGCCGGCAGCAAAAACAGCCATGGCTCGATCAGTTCATAAAAAGTCTTTTTCCTGGCGCTTTTTCTGGGCAGAGGAACAGCCCCCGGAGCCCTTCCCTGGTTAACGGCGGGTTTTCCGCTCATTTGAATACCACCTCCTTACCCTGAAGCCTTGGAATAAAAGAGGCAGATAAATGGCTCTTTGTTTCGGCGGCGGGACAAGTCATCTTTGGGGCAGGCAAGGAAGGACAAACCATTGGAGAACCTCCTGTTCCTTTGTCGCGACGTCAGTTTTCAAAAATATCTTAGCATGTGCAATATACTTGTTCAAGAAAAGGGTTTGTAAAGTGTTTGACAGCAAATTTACAATTCTTTTCTGTTTTTGCTGTGGAAAACGCTATCTTTAACATAATTTTACCAAAAAGCATTGAATGTGTAAAGTTAGAGTTAGTTGTTTGTAAAATGATTCATTATCCTTAACGCCGGATGATTCTCTCGCTCATATGCAAAGCCGCAATGCATGAGCGTTTTTAACGATTTATTTTGTCATACAATGCTGAACGCGGGCGTGAACAAAGCAATCATATGGTTCTCAGTGGTTCGCGGTTTTTCGTGTGCTGATGCGTACCCTCTTTAAAAAACAGGATAAGGCGCATGTGCTTCTTTCTTGAGTTTCCGTATTCTACAGAAAAAGGGAACAATTAACAAAGATTCTGAGACCTCAGCATAGCGAAGGATGAGGGATTCCTTTTTACAGAGCTTCTTTTCTATAAAAGAGGAAGGCAAACAA
>JASGUQ010000038.1 GCA_030057655.1 Bacillota bacterium | reverse complement strand
GTAAAGGAAGCGGCCGAGGAGAAGTTCTACAAGGCTGGCGATGAACTCCACTACACGGTGACGGTAACGAACACCGGCAAGGTGAAGGTTGCGGGCCTGACGATCACCGACACCCTGGTGCCGTTTGATCAAATGGTGCTTGATGAATCTGTCATGACCAACGGTGATCTGGATGTTGGCGAGACCTGGACGCTGACCTATGCCTACGCGGTAACGGAAGACGATGTAACGGCTGGAGTAGTCCTGAACAGGGTAACAGCCACCGATCCTGATGATCCTGACAACCCTGTGACGGATGAAACTGAGACGCTGAAACAGAGTTTCACTGTGACCAAGACTGTGGCTGAGGAAAGCTTCGACAAAGCCGGTGATGTGCTTCACTACACGGTAACGGTAGCGAACACTGGCATGCTAGTGATAGCAGACCTGGAGGTGACAGACACTCTGGTACCGTTTGACCAAATGGTTCTTGAGGAGTCTGTCATGGCCAATGGTGATCTGGACATTGGCGAAACCTGGACCCTGACCTATGCCTACACGGTCACGGACGATGATGTAACTGCGAACGTCGTTCTTAATATCGTAAAGGTTACCGATCCCAATGATCCCGCCAGTTCGGGGGAGGCTGAAGCCATCGTGAACATTAATCCTCCTGCCAGCGGAATTACATCAATCAATGTGGGTGATTGCTATGAATAAACAAAACTTCCTCTCTGTTTACCTTTGGAACTTGAAACGGAGGATAAGCATGAAACGGATCTTGATTCTTCTGCTCATTACGGGGTTGATGTTCTCCGCAATGCCTGTGACAGTCCGGGCTACCGGACTGTCACAGGGGCTCACGGTTGGCCATACCACCATGCTCAGCGGCAATTTCTTCTCCAGCCTTTGGGGCAACAACACTGCGGATATTGATGTGCGCAGCCTCCTGCATGAATATCCCCTCATTGCCCAAACCCAGGCGGGGGAGTATGAGTTGAACAGGACTGTTGTCAGTCATATCAAAAAAACTACAAGATCCAACGGGGATGTTACTTACACTGTAACATTGATGAAAGGGCTCAAGTTCAGTGACGGCTCACCCATTGGAGCCCGTGACTATTTGTTTTCTTTTCTTCTTTTCTCTTCCCCGCAGGTGCGGGAGTTGACCGGGCTAACGCCATCCTATGAGCACATTGTTGGTTTTGATGACTACCATGCCGGGAAATCCAATGCGTTCAGCGGGTTGCGGCTGCTGAATGAGAACACTTTTTCTGTACGCATTAAAAAAAAGTACCTGCCATATTACTATGAAATGGCATACATCAACATCAACCCATACCCGATCTCAGCCTTCCTTCCCGGCGCTAAGGTAGTGGATGAAAATGGACGGGGAGCCAGCATCAAAGGAGAAGTGAACAAGGATCTTCTTCATGCTTCCATCATGGATACGAAGACTGGCTATCTTTCCCATCCCAAAGTGACCAGCGGGCCCTACCGTTTGCTGAGCTATGATGAACAGGCTCATGTCGCGGAGCTGGAGATCAATCCCTACTACCTGGGCAATTACCAGGGACAGCGGCCCAGCATTCCGCGCCTGACTTTCCGTCAAGTTTACAATCAGGACATCCATGAACAAATCGCTCAGGGACAAATTGACCTGGTCAACAAGGTCACCGATGGCGAGATTATTGATAAAGCCCTGGCGCTTCAAAAAGCAGGGAAGCTTGCTGTCAGCGCGTATCCCCGCACTGGAGCCGGGTTTTTGGCCATAGCCAACGAGCGGCCGGTCACATCTTCCGTCAAAGTGCGTCAGGCATTGGCGTTCTGCCTGGACTATGATGTGCTGCCCCGGGAGTTCTTGAAGGGGCACGGTGAAAAAATCTACGGTTACTACGGCTTGGGACAATGGATGCCCGAGGCAGTGGGTGATGATCTTTCTCAACTCTCCCGTTACCAGCTGGATTTAGCCAAAGCCGATCAGTTGTTAACAGAGGACGGCTGGGTTTATGATGAAACAGGCAACAAATATGAACAAGGCGATGCCGGTTTACGCCATCGCAAAACGGAAGATGGGGCGCTTCAGCCTCTCAGCCTGAAGATGCTTGTCACCCCTCAAAACAAAGCCGGCTATTTGGTGCTGGACATGTTAAGCGAAAACCTTGGGAAGATAGGCGGCGAAGTCGTTTCAGAAGAAGTTTCACTGGACAAGGCATTCCGGCAGTACTACCGCCAGGATCAGCGCGACTTTGACTTGTTCTTCATGGGCACAAACTTTGTTTACTTCTTCAATCCTGCCGACATCTACCGGCAGGGCGAGGAGTATCAGGGAACCATGAACACTTCCGGTCTGCAGGACCCCAAACTGGCTGACTTGGCCAGGGCGGTTACCCGGGTGTCCTACAGGAATCGCGAGGCTTTCCTGAAAGGCTGGCTGGAGTTTCAAACCTACTGGACAGAGGTGCTGCCCATGATACCGCTGTATTCCAACACCTACCATGACCTTTATACCCCGGACTTGAAGGACTATCACCCGGAACTCTATTGGAACTGGGGCACCGCCATTCTCTACGCGACCTTGGATCGCTGAATAAAGTGTGAAAAATCCGCTGGACAATTAAAAGCAATGCTTTAAAGCGGACGTTCATCATCACCCTAAAAAAAACCACCATGACAGGAAACAGTCAAGGTGGTTTTTTGCTGTGCCTTTTATTTTCTAATGTATAATACCAAAGTACATGTCACCATCGGGCGACATGTACTTTTGTATAAATCGTGCGGTTATCAGAGATTCAGTGAGTTTTCAGGCACTGCCACCCAACCTAAACGACCTTGCGTATCCAATCGGTCAAGCAAGCCAGTGATGTTGACTGAAGTTACTTCCAAAGCCCGTTGGGATATTTGCCCTGTTCAGTCAAATCCCTGAGCGCCTTTTCAACCAGGGGACGGTCAGAGGCGTTGGTCACACCAAACCAGCGGTCCTTGCTGGTCAGCACCTTGACGCTCACGAGGTTATCCTTTAGAAGGTCACCCATAAGGTTGGGCAGGTAGAACTCGGCTTTCAGGGGGTTGCTCCTCATCGCTTCCTCATAGAAAGCCGCGAAGCGCTCCTCAATGTGGTTCAAAAGCCCGGGGGTAAAGGCCCACATGTTCATGGACACGGTGGTGTCTCCTGGAATTCTTTTGTAGTTTTCATTGTCAAGCGTGTACATGGGGCCGTCAATGGTGGGAATGATGTGCAGCCGTTCCACAATGCTGTCCAGGTAGCCTTTGTCGTTCACCTTGCACTCTCCGCGGGACACATAGCCCGCGTCAGACAGGGTGTTTTGAAGCTCAAACCCGGCCATCGCGTAGGAATTCTCCGGCGGGTTGCTGTTTAAGAAGTTAAAAATCTGCGTCATCGCGTCCAGGCCATAGAAATCATCGCCGTTGAGCGCGCAAAACGGAGCGTCGATAAAATCTTTGGCGCAAAGAATGGCGTGCGCGGTGCCCCAGGGTTTGCCGCGGCCTTCGGGCACCGTCATCCCCTCAGGCAGCTTGTCCAGTTCCTGGTTCGCGTAGTGTACTTCCATCCTGTCTTCCACATTTTTGCCGACCAGATCCCGGAAATCATCTCTGATTTTCTTGTTCACAATGAACACCACGCGCTCAAAACCAGCTCTCAGCGCGTCATAAAGGGAATAATCAATCAGGCTTTCTCCGTGAAGGCCAAAAGGGGTCATCTGTTTCAAACCGCCAAAGCGGCTGCCGATGCCGGCTGCCATCACGACCAGAATTGGTTTCTTGCTCATCTTGTCCTCCCATTGTTTATTATGAGTTAGGATAGCATATTTCAATGTCATTGAACAGTAAAATGTCGATAAAATCTTATTTTTCTGCTTTCTGTTCTGTGTGAATTGTGCAATAATCAGATAGCTTGTAAATGTTGCGAGCTCAGATTTAAGACAAGTCAAGAACGGAGGAAACAATGCTGAAGAAAATCGGAATTCTTCTGTTGCTGCTGGTGACGTTTGCTGTTCCCGCTTCCGCTAACGAGTATATTGAGGAAGCCTACGGCATCTTTGTTGAAAAAATGGAGATGGTGGAAGAGAATCAGGAGCGCAAGATTGTTATTACCTTCGGGAATTATTCATCGCACCCCATTTCTGAGTTTGTGCTCGAGGTGGTGATGCTGGATAATAACTACCAGCCTGTTTTGGCCTACTCTCCTGATATGGATGGGTTTTTTAAAGAATTGCGCGTCTGCAGCGTCAAGAATCCCCTGGTGTTCAAAACGCCGCTTGAGTCCAAAAAGAGAAGCTCTTTTACTGTGCTTGTCCCCAAGGAGTACAAGGACGCCTCCATTGCCCGCGCTGCGGTCAGCTACTACAAACGCGCCACAGGCGAAGAGTTCTATGTGTCCCCCTCCGTCATGCTCTGGAATCACACCGATGGGACCAAGCGTTCGCCAGCCCCCGGCGGCACCTACTACCCCGGGCTGACCGCGCAGGAAAAGGAACTGTCCGCAAGCTTTACCCTTGGAGTAACAATTGATTTCTCTGTCCTGAGCGAGGAAATGGCGCCTTATTACAACAAGAGCCACGGCGGTCTTTGGGTGATAGAGATTGAGGAAGGTTCTCTGGCTGAAAAATTAGGCCTTCAGAAAGATGACCTGCTGGTTTCGGTGGATGGCATCGCGCTGGCGGAGGATTTGCGCGCGCTTGAACTGGGCAAGGCCAAAATGGCCAATGGCGAAACCATTGTCTTTTCATGGCTGCGCGGGAACGAGCTGATGGCAGGAACCCTCAAAAAAGACTGAATCACTTTCGCGCTGATTAAGCATATTTAAGGCCGCGGGCTTTCCGCGGCTATTTAATTATCATCCGGTTTATTTTCTTGTAAGCGGGCTGGCGTTGTTGTACACTACCTAACGGAGGTTGCTTTATGGATCATCAGGATTATTTTGAGCAAAAAGAGGAAGAACTGCAGGCGCGGAAGGACCGCCTGCGCTTCGCCGCAGGGATGAGCGATTTTGTCGGCGTCATCCTGGGGGTGGTTGTCATTCTTTTGATGCTGCTGCTCATTTTCAGCCTGGTCAGTTGGCTCAGGCGTGATATCACCAATACCTTCACTTTCATCAACAACCGCTTTTGACATGAATATCTCCTGGGAAGAATTAACTGCGCGCATCCAGGCCTGCACCGCCTGCCCGCTTTCCCGTTCGATTACAAACAAGGTTCCGGGCCAGGGCAGTCATTCCGCGCGGCTTATGCTCATCGGGGAAGGGCCAGGCGCGCAGGAAGATCTGGAAGGGCTGGCTTTTGTCGGCGCAGCCGGCCAGTTGCTCACCAAAATGCTGGCGGCCATCAACCTGACGCGGGAAGAAGTGTTCATCGCCAACATCGTCAAGTGCCGCCCGCCCGGCAACCGCGTGCCCCTGCCGCAGGAGGCAGAAACCTGTCTGCCCTTCCTGCGCGCGCAGACCGCGCTGATCAGGCCTCGAATCATCATGCTGCTTGGCGCAACAGCGCTGAAAACCCTCATGGGGGAGGACAAGCGCATCACTGCCTGCCGCGGCAAATGGATCATATCAAAAGGCGTTTATATCATGCCCACTTTTCATCCGGCCGCGCTCCTGCGCGACCCGGGAAAGAAAAGACCTGCCTGGGAAGATCTGAAGCTCGTCCGGGACAAGCTGGCGGAGCTGGAATCAAGCGAAGCATCAACTTCCTGAGAACAGCGCAGGCTGAGGAGCGCTTGTTTTTTAATCCGGCCCTGTCCGTTTTCGGGTATAATAGAAATAAGGAGGTATTTGTATGGATTTTCTTGCGGAAAACCTTGCCATTATCATCTGCATTGTCTTTGGTGTTGGTTTGCTGGTCATTGAAATGTTCATGCCGGGCTTTGGGATCCCGGGCATCTCAGGGATAGCCCTGCTCCTGGCAGGCGTTTACTTTAACTGGACTAAGTATGGCGCTCTGGCTGGCCTGGGCGTAGCTGTCGCGGAGTTGGTGATTGGCGGAGCGGCGATTGCGCTTTCCTTGAGATCCGCTTCAAAGGGCAAACTCTCCAAGTCGCCCCTTGTTTTAAAAGGCGGGCAGAGCCAGGATGAAGGCTTCTCAGCCTCTGAAGATTTCGGCGCTTACCTGGGACAGACCGGAATCACGCAGACAGTCCTGCGCCCGGCCGGTATCGCGGAGTTTGGCGATGCCCGTTTAAATGTGGTTTCCGCCGGTGAGTTTATCGGGAAAGGCGCTGCGGTTGTTGTGAAAGAAGTGGAAGGCGCCAGGATTTTGGTAGAAGAGGTTAAAAACAATGTTTGAACTGTTTGATTATTATGGAGGTTCTTTTATGCCGGAGATCTTGTTGGGAATTATTGTAATTGCTGTTATCCTGCTGTTTCTGATCTTTTTCCGCTATGTGCCCATCGGCCTTTGGATTCGCGCCCGCGCTTCGGGCGTGCCTTTGACCATTTTTACCCTGATCGGTATGCGCCTGCGCCGCATTTCTCCTCAGCGCCTGGTGGATGCCCTGATTACTTCCAGCAAAGCCGGTTTGAACCTGACGGTCAACCAGCTTGAGAAGCATTTCCTGGCAGGCGGCAACATTGAGCGCGTCGTCAAAGCTTTGATTTCCGCCCAGCAGGCCGGCATCAAACTGACCTTTGAACAGACCTGCGCCATTGACCTGGCCGGGCGCGACGTGCTCCAGGCCGTTCAGATGAGCGTTATCCCCAAGGTTATCGAGTCCCCGCCCGTCGCGGCCATCGCCAAGGACGGTATTGAACTGCGCGCCAAGGCGCGTGTCACCGTCCGCACCAACATTCAGCAACTGGTCGGCGGCGCCGGTGAGGAAACGGTCATGGCCCGTGTCGGCGAAGGCATTGTCACCACCATCGGCTCCTCCGCTTCCCACAAGGAAGTTTTGGAAAACCCGGACCTCATCAGCCGCACTGTGCTGGATAAAGGCCTGGATGCCGGAACTGCTTTTGAAATTCTCTCCATTGACATCGCGGATGTGGATGTTGGCCGCAACATCGGCGCCCAATTGCAGATGGATCAGGCGGAGGCTGACAGGCGCATCGCCCAGGCCCGTGCGGAAGAGCGCCGCGCCATGGCGGTTGCCCGCGAGCAGGAGATGAAGGCCGAAGTCCAGGAGATGCGCGCCAAGGTGGTCGCCGCCGAGGCGGAGGTGCCCCTTGCCATGGCGGAGGCCCTGCGAAGCGGCAAACTGGGCGTGATGGACTATTATCAAATGCAGAATCTGATGGCGGACACCCAGATGCGCGACGGCATCTCCAAGGCTGCCGATCCCGGTTCTTCCGGTTTGAACCAGCAATGAGTGAAATAAAATCTAAAGGAAGGGAGGGAAAGCGGTGGGTGAGTTTTTAAGCAACATTCTTCCTTTGCTGGCGGTTATTTATTTCGTGTACAAAAGAGTAACTAAGAAAGTCACAAAAAATAAGAATGTATCGGGCAAACCTGCGCAAAGCGCAAGGCAGCCGGCAAAAGGATCGGTAAAAGATCCGGTAAAAAAGCCGGCAAAAGTACAATACACCGTTCCGCCTCCCTTGCCTTTTGATCAGGCTGCCCCAATTGTTCCCGGCAGTTTGGAAACTGCCGGCTCGGATCATCGTCTTTCAGATGCGTTTGAGGGCACGATTTTTACAGAGGACGAAGCGCCTGTCACGCCCAAGCGGGAGGCAACCTTACCTGTTGAGGTTCAGGAAAAGAGTCAGGCTCCAAAGCCTGTCTCGCCGCGCCCTGCGCCGCGGGTGATCCCGGAGTTCTCAAGAAGCGCCCTGGTGCAGGCCGTGGTTGCAAAAGAGATCCTGACAAGGCCCCTGTCCGCTGCCCGCAGGTTTCAAAGACCCGGGCAGAGGGCCTTATAAATCCTGGAGCGGTTTCCGCGCAAACCGCTCCTATAAATTTAAAATAAATTTCCAATTGTGAAGTTTATGTTGCAAATCGCTTGCATTTCTTCGCTTTTTTGCTATAATTATCTTCAGCAATGTCTGCAAATCAGCAAGGAAGGAATGATTCAAATTGGCCAAGCGTATTCTGCTGGTGGATGATGAACCCATCCTGATCAAAGGCCTCAAGTTCACTTTGGAAAAAGACGGGTATGAAACGCTTGTTGCCTATGACGGCGAGGAAGCGCTCAATGTTTTCCACAACAACCAGGTGGACCTGGTGCTGCTGGATGTGATGCTGCCCAAATTAGATGGTATTGTGGTCTGCCAGCGCATCCGCGAGGTTTCCAACGTCCCCATCATCATGCTGACAGCCAAGGGCGAGGACATGGACAAGATCCTGGGCCTGGAGTATGGCGCGGATGATTACATGACCAAGCCATTCAATATTTTGGAAGTTAAGGCGCGTATCAAGTCCATCCTGCGCCGTGTCGTTCCTGCAAGTTCTGCCGAGGAAAGCAAGATCATCAAGGTGCGCGATCTGACGGTCAACTCAATTAACCGTTCTGTTTCCCTGGACGGCAAGGATATCCGCTTGACCGCGAAGGAGTTTGACCTGCTCAGCTTATTTATCACCAACCGCGGCCGCGTGTTCAGCCGCGAAGAAATGCTGGACGCCGTCTGGAAGAATGATTACGCAGGGGATGAGCGCACGGTAGACGTCCACATCAGGCGTCTGCGTGAGAAGGTCGAGCGGAACCCCACCCAGCCGGAGTTTATTTTTACCAAGTGGGGGGTCGGGTATTATTTCACAGACCGTGATGACTAAACGCCCTTTCGCCAGCATCAGATGGAAAGTCATGCTGGCTTTTTTTTTCATTATCGGGCTGTCATTTCTGTTGATGGCCGGCACCCTCATCAACATGCTGGGGGATTATTTGTTTGATGTCCGCATCCAGGGGGACAGGGCAGGCCTTGAAAAATGGGCTGTTCAGGCAGCGGATCATTTAAACCGCAAAAACGCCTCGGGCATCGACGAGATCGTCCGCCAGGCCGGCGCGGAACTGGGGGGCCGGGTGCTTCTGTTGGACAAGGACGGCAAGGTCCAGTATGACAGCTTTCAGGAAGCGATGGGCAGGCGCCTTCATTACCCGGAGGTGGTCAGCGTTCTCGCGTCCGGCCAGATGACGGATTATGGCGTGCATTCGCTTGCATCCGGTGAAATTGTCGATCGGCTGAACCTGCTGGGTTTCACCCCCAGGGATGAATGGGTCAGTTATTCCACCGCCAGCGTGGTCCAGTCCTCCCATGTGATTGGCGTCATTTTGCTCGTTTCCTCCGTCAGGGAGATGATGCAGTCGCTTTTGACGCTTCAAAACAACATGATCTTCCTGTTTGCGGGCGTCGCGCTGGCGGCTGTTATCGCGGGCATGGTTTTTTCGCGTGTTTTAACCCAGCCCATCAGCGACATGACCCGGGTGATCAAGAGCATGTCAACAGGCGATCTTGGCGTGCGTGTGCAGGTGAGGGGCAGCGGCGAGATCAGGCAGCTGGCGCTCGCTTTCAACTCCATGTCTGAACAGCTGGATTCCTTAAACCAGACGCGCAATCAGTTTGTTTCCAACGCCAGCCACGAGCTGAAAACCCCGCTGGCCACGATGAAGATCATGATTGAGAGCCTGATCTATCAGCCGGACATGGATAACGATCTGCGCACGGAGTTCTTAAATGACGTCAACCAGGAGATCAACCGGCTCAGCAACATCGTCTCGGATCTTTTAACCTTGGTGCATGCCGATTCCCGCACCACCAGGCTCAACCGGGAGCGGATGAGTTTGGCTGAGGTCATCAAGGACACCCAGCACCGTTTAAACCCCATCGCGGAACAGAACAACCAGGAGATCACCCTGAACCTGGCTGACAGCGGCGATATGTACGCGGACAAGGCGAAACTGCAGCAGGTGGTTTATAACCTGGTTGAAAACGCCGTTAAATATACTCCTCCCGGCGGCTGGATCAAGGTAAGCCTGCAGCGTGTTGGAAGGGACGCGGTGTTGACTGTGTCGGACTCCGGCGCCGGCATTCCCAGAGAAAGCCTTCCGCACGTATTTGAGCGGTTTTACCGGGTGGATAAGGCCAGGGGCAGGGGAACAGGCGGAACAGGCCTTGGCTTGTCCATCGTTCAGCAATACGTTAACCTCCATGGCGGAAGCGTCAGGGTGGACAGCCCGGAAGGCCAGGGTGCGGTGTTCACGGTGGAGCTTCCCCTCAACAAAGGATAAAGCCGATAAAAAAAGCAGCCCGAGCAGGCTGTTTTTTATGTGTTGTAATATTTTAACATTATAACCCGTTTTTTGAGATAATGCCTTCATTTCTCAGGAAGACGCCGGCCAGGTCAAGCCTGTTTGCGAACATCCCTTCCTGGGAGTTGTTGATAAAAAAACACACCTGATCTGTGCCCAGCGTTTTTGTCAGCGTATTGACCATGGCGTACACCATGATCAACTCGTCCTGGTCTGTATATGCCTTGGCTTCCGTGCGCAGGTTTTCTGAAAAATGAACCAAAGCCGTATCATTTTTTCTTGTTATTCCAAGCAGATCGGCATCATTTAGATGATCGGGCAAAACCGGAGAAAGCCCGGTGACGCTGTCCGTGTTTTTAGGCCCTTGGATCAGTTGGTTGATCAGGTAGCGCAGGCTGCTTGCCTGATAGTAGGGGACAGGACGCAGCGTTTCTGTCAGCCCGTTTTGCGCGTTTCTAAAATACAAAGAGCAGTGGTTCAGCAAAAACCGTTCAAACTGGGTTCTTTGCATGACGCCTTTGTCAAAAACAATTTCCTCGCCCGCGCCTTCATATAAGCCTGCAGGGACCACGGCAGTTACCTCTTCATCTCCAATGGTAACTGATACGCCGGAGGTATACGGCAAGAACGTCGTGAGGGTGTAGGTCAGGGAAGCCATCATGACAGACCGCGGAATGCCCGCGGCAATGAGCGCCTCGTTCATGCTTTCCTGGAAGTGAAGCCTTACAATGCGGCCGGTTGATCCCGCGGACTCCACAATCACAGGCGCTTGGGCCAACAGAATGGTCAGATCCGGTACGGCCAGGGTGTTTGGCAGGTTATCCGGCTTGATGGAGAGCGCCTGAAGCAGGCTTTGAGCCAGCTGGCTCAAATTTTTCTCCTTGGCAGTGATCAGGCGCGATTCCGCCAGAATGCCCCGTCCGGCGCTGACCGGATAATACAGGGTCGCGATGGCGGAGAAAGGGCCGCTTTGGGAGGCGGAAACGCGGTCCGCGTTCTCCCACAGGGCAGCGACATCCCCATCCTGGCTTCTTGTCAGGGCGCCAAGGGGCAGGGTGGCTGCGGTATCAAGGCCGGGATGTCGGCTGTTGATGAGGATGTTGACGTATTTGATGTCTCCCCACTGGGTGAGGGTGTTGGTGATCGCGCGGGATACCAGATAACGTTCCTGATTGGACAGGGAGAGCGCGCTTGGCGCAAGATTTACCGTTGCCGTGTCCCCGGACAGCTCAACGCTGCTTCCAGGGTTTAAACTCAACTGTGCCTGATCAGTCAAGGCCTTGACCTGTGTTGTGCCGGGATAGGTGAACAGCCGCCTGATCGCGTACTCAGCCGGATGGCGGGTGTTGGACAGCAGGATGCGCTCAGATACATACTCCAGTTGGCCTGACTGCGCGTTTGGCAAGCTGAAAAGCACCGCTTCTGTCAGGCTCTCGCCGGTGTCGCCAACTGGAGCGGTCACCTCCAAAGACACCGGCGGCAAAGTGACTTGTCCGGCTTTCCGAATTGGAACAGACGAAGTACAGCCTGAAAGGAACAGAAGGGCTGCCAGCAAAACGGCGAAAATGCTGTATTTTTTCATGGCTGCCCTGCCAAGGTCAATTGCGTGAAAGAAGGCAGGCTCATCAGCCATGCGTTGTTTTGCCGAAGCATCCTGACGGCCTGGTCATTGATTATTTCCGTTTTCCCTTCAAGGGTTTTCATTTCAAGCGTAACCTGCACAATGGCATAGGTGCCGTCCGGAGACAGCGCCCCCGGCGTTGAAGAGTAGGACAGCAAGATCGGCAGGCGATCAACATCCGGCCTTTTCGCGCTGCTTGCGGCGCCGGGTTCAAGCGCCAGAAAACCCCAAAGCGCGTTCCAGTTTTGCTGCTGCCAAAGCCTTAGAATCATTCCCGCGGCTTTCCCCGGAGTGATGATGTCTTCTTCCTGACGCCTGACAGGCGGGGGTATTTGCCCGCTATCCTCCAGATAAAAGCGACGGCTTAAGCGCATGGAGGCATCGACCGCGGACTGGTTAAAGATCAGCACCTGTACCTTTTGATATTGGCCGCTCTCTGTCAGCGTATTGACAAGGGAGGAGATCGTTAGCCTGCGGCGAAGGATCGCCTCTTCTTTCCTGGTTTGATTATTTTCATTTTCAAGCGCGTTTTCAAACTCTTTGGACAGCGTCACATAAAGGGTGTCCCCTTCTGCCAGGACGCTGATCACCTTCGTCCCCTGGGGAAACAAGGGCCTTCCAACGCTGCCGGCAGCAGCAGGGCCGTCTGTCAGCGCTTTGACAAGCGCTTTCTCGCGGCTTTCCGTATGCTTAACCTGAATCGTCCTGGTCTCCTGCGCAAGATAAGGGCTGTCCAGATATCGAAAGTACAATACCGCCTTGTAAGCGGTCATGCTCTCGGGTTCCTCAAAGCTTAAAAGGTTGTCGGCCGCGTTTGCCTGCGGCGGGAAAAACAAAAGAAAGCCCGCCAGCATAAAAGACAGCAGGATTTCTTTGTACCTTTCTTTATCAATCATCTTGCAGGGGCTCATTGCCCAGGCACCAGCCGCGCAGTTTGTTCACAGTCCTCTCAAGCGCGTCTTTGGAGTCGCCCCAGGGCTTCTGCGCGTTGCGATAGTCAAATTTCTGTGTAAACCAGCTTAATTCTTCTTCCAGGCGTTTTAAACTATCGCTGAGCAGCGTGTTCACTTCTTTTTTAAAGGCGATCAGGGGTTCTCCGGAGAGAAACTCTTCCGCCATCTGGAGCACAACCTCTGTATCCGGCACGCACAGCCCCTTTGATTCTGAAAACGCTTTGCGGAAGGCCATATCGGTTTTCCACAGGTGGACCAGGCTGGCTGCATAGCGTTTTTCCTGCTCCTGCAGCTCTTCGCATAAAATGCACTTGTCATAAAATGCGGATAAAGCGGATTGGGTGGCAGGTGCCTTGTCGTTTTTGATTCGCCTGAACAGGCCGCCTGATCTCTGCGCGCCTTTGCTCTCGCCCAGGGCTTTATCGATGCGCGGCTTGATTGTTTGCAGGTGGGAAAGCATCATCAGCCCGTGGCCAAGGCGGTTGCCGCCTGATGTTTGGAACATCATGACCTGATGCGCAGGGCAAAAGCCCCGCTCATTTACTCTGATCCTGGTGTCGGGGGACATGACGGACGCCCCAAGGCTGCGCTCAACCAGCAGGCGCTCTGTTTTGCGCCTCAGCGCGCACAAAGGACACTCGGTGTCCGCTTTTACCGCATCCCAGACCGGGATGGTGTCGATATGATACTTCATTTTCATTTCCTCGCAGGCGCCTTGCAGTGCGGGCAGGTCTTCAGGTTTTTGAAAGTGTCGTTGGATACGTCCCTGTAGTAGAAGGTGGCTGTCAGCGGTTTGTACTTGGCGCCGATGGAGGAGCAGTTGGGGTCAATGTGGTAGTATTCGCCTCCATCCTGGTTGTAATAAAGCAGGGTGTCCGGGCTGACTGTATCAAGCTGCGGGGCAGCGACCGGCGCCAAAGCGGCTGGCTGCTCCTGTGCCTGGGTCGTACCGTCACCCAGCAATTGCTCTGTCCCGGTCTGGCTTGCCAAGTCCTGGTTTTTGACAATCTGAGAGGAGGAAATGGAGTTGGGATCCACATACCATTCGTTGTTCGCGCGGATCATCAGGATCTGGAAGTTGTACAGTTCCGGCTCTTTGCCGTCGCTTTTGCTGATGCGCGCCTGCATGGTGATGGTGCGGGTCTGATCGGTATCAGAGCCTGATACGTCCATGATCTGATAGCTGACCGGGGTCCTGATGGCGCACAGGTGGAAAATGTTGGTCTCTGCGTCCCTTTGTGTTTCAAACTGATTGGTCCAGTTGGGCGCGGAATAGGTGACCATGGAGGAATAATCCTTCACCGCCCAGGCGGACATGAACTGCTCCAGTTTCTGCTGGGCCAGGGAGGCGGTGCCGGGCATTACGGTATCTTCCTCGGCTTCGCCCGTTATCAGGTTCTCGTTCATATCCATGATGCTGGCGGTGGTGTCATCCGAAAATGTGGCTTGAAAGTCCTGCGCTGCCTGGCGCGGCTGGTTTTGATTCCGGGTGCCTGACACCAGGATGGTAAACAGGATCACGATCACCATCGCGCTGTGGATCACGCCCAAAACACGCCGCGCATTTGGGACGAAGGCTTTTAAAAGATACATCGCCCCGACGGACAGCAGGCTCAGGATGACAAATCCCCAGTAAAAAAGCGTATTTCTTACAAACAGGGCGACGATAAAAGCAATGGGCAAAACAACGACCAGTATGATCTGGAGGAACACGAAGCTGCCCTCAGCCGTGACCGGCGCGGTTTGCTTTTGAGGGTTTTTTACCGGCGCCGGCTTTGAGGGCCGCTTCCTCATATCGTGAAGCGGTGCGCTGGAATATCTTGAACGGTTTTCGCTCATGGGCAGTTTACTCCTATCCTGATCAAACAATGTCCCTGTGCGCTGTTAAGAAACAGCCGTAAATCATTATAACATAATCACGGATTCTTTTCATTTGTATGAACAAGCTTTGTCAGTCGTTTTTCAGCACGATCTTATCACGGCCAAACACGCGGGCCAGTTCTTCGATATGCTGTTCTGTTTCGCTCATGCTGGCGGCCGCGGTTTTCTCGTTTTTGTTTTTTGCGGCAAAGCTCACCTTCTCTCCCATTTCTTCGCTCAGGATATCAGAAATGGTGCTTGCGCGCTCCGAATCATTCAGCGTTGAGATCCAGAACTTATCATCATCGCCCATCAGAAGGGTAAACAATTTTTTGTGATCGTCATAACCGCCGTACTTGCCCCGATTGATATAAGAAGAAAGGCTTGGATGCTCTCTTTGCAGGCGCTTGAGCAGGTTGTTCCATGCGTCTTTGGGGGTTCTGGCAAGCGGCTGAGTCCGCTCTGTTTCAGGCTGCTGATCGGGGACAGCGGGTGCGTCCTCAGGTTCGCTGAACGCTCCTTTTGCAGCATCGCCCGCCTCATCCTTTGTGATTTCAGCCGAGGAATCGAATGCCTCCATTCCTTCCTCGGGCTGTGTATTTGGAGTGGGAAAATCTTTCGTGTCAACAGCTTCGTTTGCCTGCTGTTTCTCCGGTTCCCGGGTGTTTTTTACAACATCTGCTTTTGTGTCCACAGTTTCACGGCTGATTTGATTGTTTTTCCCGGCGGAGGAGGGAACAGCGGGACGAACAGGCGTTATAACACCGGTACTTCCCTTCGTTGAATGATCCCCGCAGCGCAGGGCCAGCAATTCCAAAACAGCCCTTTGGGAGGTGGACCACCTGGCATCCTGCTCAGAGCGCATGCAGTTTTCAAGGAAGAACAGCAGGGTCTGCCCATCGCAGCTCGCTGCCTGCCGCTTCAAGCGTTCCAGCTGTTCTTTGGACATCTCTTGCGTTCCCTTGCCAGTCCATTTGACGGCCAGCACCTGGCGGATGTGCGCGTTGAATTCTCTGAGGAAAACAGTCACATCCCGTCCGTCTCTCATCAGTTTTTCAATCATGTTGAGCGCAAGGCCGGTGTCAAAGGCGATCAGCGCGTCCAGAAACTCAAACAAAAAGTCCTGGCTTACAGCCCCAAGGGCATGGCGGACATTTTCCTCAGTCAACTGGTTGCAGCTGCCCAGGCACATGTCCATCAGGCTCCAGGCGTCCCGCATGGCGCCCTGGGCGGAGGCCGCGATCAGCCGCAGCGCTTCTTCTTCAGCCTTGTATTCCCCGGTCAGGGCGACCTTCAGTTTCTTTATAATCTCACTTTCCGGTATTCTGCCAAAGTCATAGCGCTGGCAGCGGGAAAGAATGGTGGCGGGCAGCTTTTGGGGTTCCGTGGTTGCCAAGATAAACACCATGTAAGGCGGCGGCTCTTCCAGCGTCTTTAACAGCGCGTTGAAGGCCGCGTTTGACAGCATGTGAACTTCGTCGATGATGTAGACCTTGTAGGGAACAAACTGCGGCGGGTAGTCGGTTCTGGAGAGCATCTCCCTGATCTCCTCAACCCTGCTGTTGCTGGCGGCGTCCATCTCAAACACGTCAAGCGTTGTTTCACTTGCCAAGGCCTTGCAGTTTTCGCACACCAGGCAGGGGTCGCCGTCTTTCGGGTTCAGGCAATTGATCGCCATGGCCATGATCCGCGCCGCGCTGGTCTTGCCTGTTCCGCGGCTCCCGCAAAACAGGTAGGCATGGGCGATGCGCTTGGACCGCACCTGGTTTGACAGGGCGCGCACAATGGCGTCCTGCCCGACCATCTCAGAGAAAGTTCTCGGCCTGAAGGTGCGGTACAGGGTTTGATAGGTGGTCATTGCTCCTCCTCAATCAGCTTCGCGAACCCCTCGCCCAGGGTCTCGTGCGTGTCGGTGATGAACATGAAAGCGGTTGGGTCTTCGTCATTCACGATGGTTTTCAGCTTTGGCGCCTCAAACTGGCCCACGATGCACAGCAGCATCTTGATCGGTTCGCCCGAATAAGCGCCAACCGCGTCAAAACGCGTGACGCCGCGCTCCATTTCGGTCATCAGCCGTTTTTCGATCTGCGCGTATTGTTTGCTGATGATATAGCAGGCCTTGTCGTTGCCAAAACCTGTCAAAACCTGATCCAGCACCTTTGCGATCACGAACACGCAAATCATCGCGTATAGGGCGTGGGAGGCGCTTAAAAAAATCCAGGTCAAAAGGATGACCAGGGTGTCAAAGGCGAACAGGAAGACGCCGATGGTGATGGCCCTTTGGTAGTGGTGCACGATGCGCGCCATCAGGTCTGTTCCGCCTGTTGTGGCGTTGCCCCGGAAGATCAGCGCTAAACCGACGCCCAGCATGATCCCGCCAAAAATGGACGCCAGCAGCGGATCATCGCTTAAAGCGGGCAGGTGCAGCAGATCGATCAGAAAGGAAAACAACAGGGTGGCCAAAATTGTGCGGAAGATAAACCCCGCGCCGATCAGCCGCCATCCCGCAAGCATCAGGGGAATGTTCAAGATCAGGCTGGTCAGGCCAATGGGCAGGTTAAAGTGATAATTGAGAATGGTCGTAATGCCTGTCAGTCCGCCGGGCGCTATGAAATTCGGTTCCAAAAAAAGCGGGTAGCTGGCCGCTGCGATGAAGCAGCCGATCACGATCAAGGTGTATTGCTTGATGATCCGGTTTTCGTTCAGTTTCCTGATGATGCTCACAGTTTGCCCCCAGCCCTTTGTTTTTTCTTCGGCTTTTATTCTATCACAATTCTGCTTCCAAACGCACCGCTTTGCCGATGACCTTCACATCCGCCATCGCGACCACTTCCGATTCGCTTTGCTGGTCATAGGTCTGCAGCAGCAGTTGGTAGCGGGGCAAAACCTTCAGCATGTACAGCATTTTTCCCTGCGGGGTGTCCAGCAGCATGATTTTCCCGTCTTCGACCGTGTTTGAGGGTACGATCAGCACCAGGTCGCCTTTTTGCACCCGATAGCCGCGCATCCGGTTGTCCGGGGACATCAGGTAATACACCTTTTCAGCAGGAACGCCTTCTATTTTTCCTTGGGTGACCGGCAAAAGGCGGCTGCCCACTTCCTTCATGACGGCGTTGTACACAGGCACATGCTGCAAAACGCCCTTCAAGGCGTCCAACCAGATGGAGCCGTCCGCTTTTTCGCTTCCTTCGTCCTTTTCTTTTTTGGATCGAACCAGGCGTTCCGGGCTTACCGCGGTTTGCAGATCAACCGTCGCCGCGATGTCATCCAGGGTAAACATCGCGTCTGTTTGCTGCTCCAGTCCCATCTTGGCAAGGATGCGCCGGGCTTGATCATCAGGGATGATCCGGGTGCCGTTTTCGACATCCAAAATGTATTTTTCATTGACGCCGGCCAATTTTGCCACAGCCTTGGCGGTCAATTTCCGTCTTGTTCTCTCCAGGTGCAATAAATCACCCAATCTGCTCATATCCGTTCCTCCTGTTGATTAAAGGATAGCCTAAAGGGTCTGCATCGTCAATTGATTCCAGCAATATCGCTTTATTTCTGACTGATCACCTGAGAACTTGACAAATAAGATGCCAGGCATTAAACTGAATGCGAAATCGATTAATATTCTCCAGAAAGTCTATGCAGAAAGGGGCATGGCATGGTTACATTAAAAGACATCGCGCTTCATTGCGGGGTTTCAATAGCGTCTGTATCCAAGGCCATCAACCACATGCCGGGCGTTGGTCAGAAAACGGCCCAGCGCATCCGTGAAACCGCGAAAGCCTTTGGTTATCTGCCAAACGCCGCGGCCCAGTCGCTCAGGACCAACCGCAGTTTTACCATTGGCGTTTTGCTGCTGGATGAAAACAACCAGTCCCTGCTGAACGGTTTTTTCGCCGTGATGCTGGAGGGTTTTAAGATCAGGATGGAGGAGCAGGGCTATGACCTGATGCTCTTAAACCGCACGGTGGGCAAGCGCACCGTCACCATTCTTGAGCACTGCCGCTACAGCAATCTTGACGGTGTATTTGTAGCATGCATTGATTTTTCTGATCCTGAGCTTCTTGAACTGGCTGCTTCCGACGTGCCCCTGGTCAGTGTGGACCATGCTTTCAAGGGTCACTCCTGCGTGTATTCGGACAATGAAGACGGCATTTACCAGGCGGTCATGCACGCTGCCGCTCAGGGGCACTCAAAAATCGCTTTTATCCTTGGCGGAAAATCGGGCGTCACTGACAAACGCCTGATCGGCTACAAAAAAGCGTTAAAGGAACTGGGCATTCCGGAAAGGGCGGAATATATCGTTCAAAGCTGCTATCGGGATGTTCAGCGCACCTTTGAAGCCACGCAGAAACTCTTGGCCCTTGACGATCGGCCCACCTGCATCTTAATGCCGGACGACCATGCCGCTCATGGCGGGCAGCTTGCCCTGCGGCATGCCGGGCTGAAGGTTCCTGATGACATTTCCATCATCGGGTTTGACGGGCTTGAGTATTTCAACTACATCAGCCCCAGGCTTTGCACGGTATCCCAGGACGCCGGGCAGATCGGTCAGAAGTCCGCCGATCTTTTGATCAACGCGATCGAAAACAAGACAGGGGAGATGAAGCCTGCGTCTGTGACCATCCCGGTCAAGCTTGTCAAAGGGGAGACGGTCGCACCCATCACCTAAGCAACCAAACCCGGCAGCATTTGACCGGGAAGGAAATAAAAAGGAGGAATTCTCTATGAAGAAACTGGTAGCTCTTGCAATGGCGCTGGTCATGATGCTTTCCGTGGCATCTTTGGCCCTTGCCGAAACCCCGAAGGTCAAACTGATCGTTTGGTCCTTCACCGACGAACTCCGCGGCATGATCGATAAGTATTATGTGCCCACCCATCCCGATGTGGAAGTTGAGTATGTTCTGTATCCCACAGACGGCTCTGAATACCGCAACAAGCTGGACACCGTGATTGCCACTGCGCCCACAGGCGATGAGGCTCCGGATGTCTTCGCGCTTGAAGCTGCTTTTGTAAAATACTATGTCAATTCCGACATCACCGCCCCCTTGGCTGATCTGGGCTTTACCGATGCGGATTATGCCAACAGCATTCCTGCCATGGTGCAGATCGGCACTGACAGCCGCAACGGCCAATTGAAGGCCACTGCCTGGCAGTCCACGCCCGGCGCGATGTTCTACCGCGCTTCCCTGGCTGAGAAATACCTGGGCGTCACCACGCCTGAGGAATTCCAGGAGAAGGTCAAGGACTGGGATACCTTCATGGAAACTGCCGAGGAAATCAACGAGGCTTCCGAAGGCGCTGTGAAGATGTTCAACTCCATCGGTGATATCTGGAACGCCTATCAGTACAACCGCGACGCCGGCTGGGTGGTGGACGGCAAACTGAACATCGACCCGGTTCTGTATGACTACCTGGACCTGACCAAGATGGCTGAGGAGGAGGGCCTCTACAACATGGGCACTGCCTGGAATGAGACCTGGTTCCTGGGCATGAAGTCCGATACAACCCTGACCTACCTTCTGCCCACCTGGGGTCTGCACTATGTGTTGAAGCCCAACTGCGGAAACTATGATGCGGCGACTGACGCCAAGATCGAGGGCGCTGAAGGCACCTATGGCGACTGGCGCATGGTTGACGGTCCTGTCGGTTACTCCTGGGGCGGCACCTGGCTTGGCGCCAATGCCTACAAAGCGGCTGAGGCAGATGACGCCAAGAAGGCCGTTATCAAAGAATTCATCAACTTCTTCACCCTGGATGAGGATTTCCTCTACCAGTATGCCAAGGACAGCGGGGACTTCGTGTCCAACAACAACGTTGTAAACAAGATCGTTGCCGAGGGCGGCACGCCCAACCCCTTCCTGGGCGGACAGGATCACTACGCGGCTTTTGCGACTGCCGCCAACCTGGCTGACGGCACCATCATGACCGAGTATGATGACGCCATCAACACCCTCTGGTCTGATAACGTGACCACTCCCTATATCAAGGGGGAGAAGGACCTGGATACCGCCATCGCGGATTTCAAAGCCGCGGTCGCGGCCGCCTTTGCCAACATTACTGTTGAGTAAGGCCTGAAAACCTGCCGGGAATCGCCTTTTCTTTTCAGGCGGTTCCCGGATTTTTCCCGCAAACTGACCTTTGCGGGGATTTGCCATAGAAAGGAAAGAAGCGCATGAGCAAGCTGGCAGCAGATTCACAGAGGAGGCAAAAACGGTTCAGCAAAGTGGATTACAGCCGCTATGGCTATTATTTTGTTGCGCCCTTCTTCATTGTCTTCCTGATATTTCAACTGTATCCCATCTTTTTCACCTTCCGCACCTCCCTGTCTGATGCCATCGGCTGGGGAAAGATCAACAACAGCGTTATCATCGGCTTTCAAAACTTCAAGATGTATCTGGATCCAGCCAGCCCCTTGTTCAATGACTTCTGGAACTCCTTTGGCAACACCCTCATCATCTGGACTGCGAATTTTATTCCCCAGATTTTGATGGCGCTGCTCCTGGCCAGCTGGTTTACCGATTCGCGCATGCAGTTGAAGTTCCGGGGCGGGTTTAAGATGCTGATTTTCATGCCCAACATCATTACCGCCGCCACCATTGCCGTGCTCTTTTATTCTATTTTCAATTATCCCATCGCGCCTGCAAACTCCTTTCTCCAGCAAGCCGGCCTGATGAACGCGCCTTTTGAGTTTTTCAGAAGCGTTGTCGCTTCGCGCAGTTTGATCAGCTTTGTGCAGTGGTGGATGTGGTATGGCAACACGATGATCATCCTGATCGCGGGCATTATGGGCATCAGCCCGGAACTTTATGAGGCAGCCCTGGTGGATGGCTGCACCAGCAGGCAGACTTTTTATTTCATTACTTTGCCCCTGATCAAGCCCATCCTGCTGTACAATCTGGTCACCAGCATGATCGGCGGCCTTCAAATGTTCGATATTCCCCACCTGCTGACAGAAGGCAATCCCAACAAAACCACCAACACGGTCGCGCGCTTTATTTATCAGCAGGCCTTTACCGGCTCCCGCAACTTCAATTACGCGAGCGCCGCCTCAGTCATCCTCTTCCTTTTCATTGTCCTGGCCAGCCTGACCCTGTTCTGGCTGATGCGGGATAAGGACGCTGTTCGTGAGTTAAAAAGGAGGGGAAGATGAAACGTACCAGATGGCTTGTTGTGATGTTCCTGCTGGCTGTAACCCTGGGACTGATGTTTTTGCCTGTTGCTAAGTTCCCGGAGAACGTGATGGGCTCGCTGCAGGGAGAAATCGATAAATACACCAGGCGCGTGGGGGACTATCAGGCAACCTATGACCGCTATGTCAAACAGGGCGAGTCCCAGAAAAAACTGGACAAGCAGATGGAAAAGGTCAACAAGGCCAAGGCCACCCTGGATGAACTGCTAAAAGAGGCCGAAGCGCTTCAAAGCGAGAGCGCATCCGGCGGACTCAGCTATGCCTTCCTGCCCGGTCCTCTTCCAGAAGAACTTGTTTTTGACCAGGTCCGCATCAATGAGTCCAAACTCTATAAGCCAGACGTTCCCCAGTACAATCTTTTGGTTTATCTTGCGTCCGGCCTCCTCCTTGGGGCATTGATGCTTTTGGCTCTGGGCCGGGGCAAACTGGTCAGCAAGTTTTATACCTTCTCAAGCATTTTGAATCTGGCCGGCATCCTGGTTTTGCTGTACGCTGTTCTCAGGTTAGAGGCTTTCCCGATCAAAAGCCCTTATGAGGACGCGAAACTGACAGGCCTTCAGTTCCCGCTGATTCTTCTGCCTTTTACCGCGCTGATTATTTCTGCATCCGGCGTTAAAAACACCAAGAGGACCATGATCTATATCCTGTGCACCGCGCTGTCGGTTTTGAGCATCCTGCCCTTCTGGCTGATGATTGTCAACTCAACCCGCTCCACCCACCAGATCCAGCAGGGCATGTCGCTTTTGCCCAGCACCTATTTTCAAAACAACCTGAACATCCTGACGGGCAAGCAATTTGATATCATGGTGGGCTTTAAAAACAGCGCCATCATCGCGTTTGGCTCCACCATCCTGAGCGTGTACTTCTCTGCCCTCACCGCCTATGGCCTGTCTGTTTACAATTTCAGGGGAAGCAAGTTCCTCTATTCCTTTATCCTGGCCATCATTATGATCCCGGGACAGGTCACCGCGACCGGTTTTTACATGTTCATGTACCGCCTCAACCTGATCAACAGCTATGTTCCTCTCATCATCCCGGCCATCGCGTCGCCGGGCACGGTCTTTTTCCTGAAACAGTACTTAAGCGCCAACCTGCAGCTCTCTTTGGTGGAGGCTTCACGAATTGACGGCGCCGGTGAATTCTTTACCTTCAACAGAATTGTCATGCCGCTGATGATGCCGGCCATGGCCACCATGGGCATCATGGCGGTCATCGGCTCCTGGAATAACTATCTGACCCCCCTGATGCTGCTGTCCAACCCCACCATGAAGACCCTGCCCATGATGGTCAAGGAACTGCGCGGGGACATCTACCGCACGGAATACGGCTCCATCTATGTCGGCCTGACCCTGACTGCGCTTCCCCTGATGGTCGTGTATTTTGCGCTGAGCAAGTACATCATCGCAGGCGTCGCCGTTGGCGGAGTCAAGGAATAATACTGAACTCCATCATAAATGCTTTGATGTGCCGGATTTTTTGCGCCTCCGCGTTGCCTCATTCACTCAGCGTAGGACTGCGGCTACGCCTCGTTCCTTCAGCTTAGCGGAACCATCAAAATCTCTCAGCCCCTCTTTGCATTTACTCATTCGCTCAGTATTGAGGTTTTTCACCAAATTAGCACTCAAGTCGCTTGAGTGCTAATTTTTGCTTGCATTCATTGTGCCCGCTTGTTATAATAATGACATCATCATTTTACTTGGAGGATTTTCTGGTGACTTCACAAGACAACACAATCAAAAAAGGCAGCATCTCCATTGATGCGCAGAATATCATGCCGGTCATCAAGCGCTGGCTGTATTCAGATAAGGACATTTTTTTAAGAGAGATCGTGTCAAACGGCGTGGACGCCATCACCAAGCTCCGCATGGTCGGCGGCCATCAGGAGGACACGGAATACAAGGTCATCGTTACTTTGGACAAGGAAAAGGGCGAGATCCGCGTGTCCGACAACGGCATCGGCATGACAGGGGAAGAGGTTGAGCAATACATCAACCAGGTCGCCTTCTCAAGTGCCGAGGAATTTTTGAAAAACTACACCGGCGAGGACGCTTCCGGCATCATCGGTCACTTTGGCCTGGGCTTCTATTCCGCCTTCATGGCTTCTGACCTGGTCACCATCGACACCCTGTCCTATCAGGAAGGCGCTGTGCCGGTGTCCTGGTCCAGCGCCGACGGCATCAGCTATGAGATGGGGAAAGGCAAGCGGACGGAGCATGGCACCACCATCACCATGCACTTGTCCCAGGAGGAACAAGAGTTCCTGGATGGCGGCAGGGTACACGAGGTGCTGGACAAATACTGCGGCTATATGTCTGTTCCCGTTTACTTTGAGGACCTGGAGGACATTAAAAACCGTCTGGAAGAAAAGGCGAAGCGCGAGGCTGAAAAGGCCGAGAAAGCCCGTCAAAAGGCTGAGTCCGGGGAAGCGCAGGATGCTGATGCTCCTGATGAAGACTTGGATATGCCCGAAGAAGAGCCCGGCATGGTGCTCATCAACGATGTCCATCCGCTTTGGCTCAAGGCGCCCAAGGACTGCACGGATGAGGAGTATAAAGAAACCTATCGCAAGCTGTTCCGCACCTGGGAGGAACCTCTGTTTTGGATCCACCTGAATGTGGACTATCCCTTCAACTTGAAAGGCATCCTCTATTTCCCGCGCATCAAGCGCGATTTCTCGGGCCAGGATGGTCAGATCAAGCTGTTCAACCGACAGGTCTTTGTCGCGGACAACATCAAGGAAGTGATCCCGGAGTTCCTGCTGGTTTTAAAGGGCGTCATCGACTGCCCGGATCTGCCGCTGAACGTCTCCCGCTCCTTCCTGCAAAACGACGGCTATGTGCGCAGGCTGTCCCAGCACATCGTCAAGAAGGTGGCGGACAAGCTCAACGCCCTGTTCAACACTGAACGGGAAACCTACCAGAAGTACTGGGATGATATCAATCCTTTCATCAAATACGGGTGCATATCCGACCGCAAGTTCTATGACGCGGTCAAAGGCTCCCTGCTGTTAAAAACAACGGACGACACCTACCTTACCCTGGATGAGTACAAGTCTCGCAACGAGGGCAAGACAGAGAAAAAGGTCTACTACACCACCGACAAGGCCCGCCAGGCAGCCAGCATCGCTCCTTTTGAAAACAGGGGAATTGATGTGGTCATCATGGACACCCTGATCGATGTCAACTACATGTCCTTCCTGGAGTACCAGGGCGGGGCGGATGTCAGTTTCATGCGCGTGGACGCGGACATCAAGGGACTGTCTGAGGACACGGAGGACGGCAAGGATCTGGATCGGGAGACGCTTGAAAAGCGCGTCAGGGAAGCCCTGGACATGCAGGATCTGACCGTTCAGCTGGAGGCGCTGTCTGACAGGGACATCCCCGCCATGCTCATGGAAGATGAGCAGCTGCGCCGCTACAAGGATTTAAGCCGCATCTATGGCGATAAAAACGCTTTCCCGGAGCGCTACACCCTGGTCTTGAACCGCGCAAACAAAAGCGTTCAGTCAATTGCCGCCATGGAGGACGAGGAAAAGCAGGCCCTGCTGCTGAAACAAATCTTTGACTTGGCCAGGCTGTCTTCCAGACCCCTTGAAGGCGACGAACTCAAGGCGTTCATGGCCCGCAGCAACAAGATGATCGGCCTTCTGGCCCAGCAAACGGCCAAACCCGATAACAAGGACGGGGATGCGTAAGAAACAAGCCGGCTGAGGCAGCTATTGAATAAACAAAAAAGGGCGTGTTGAGCGTCCTTTTTTGTTTGCGTTATTGGTTTTTGAACGTGTTTATTGTCCGCGTATGATCCGCATCAGGAAGCCGTCGTTTCGGAAAAAGGCTGCGATCTGGCTGTTGTTCATCAGCCGCAGCACGCGCTCATCCGGGATAACGGTGCAAATCAGCGGCACCAGAAGCACCAGCAGGTAACAAAACACCGCTCCCCGGGCCAGCCCGAACAGCCCGCCAGCCAGCCAATCCAGCTGTTTTAAAATCGGGAACTCAAACACATGGCTGATCACGGACACCAGGATCGTCCAAAGGATGTATACCAATGCAGCGCAGGCCAGAAAACTCAAGACGCTGATCACCGACTGGATCAGGGTGCTGGACACATACTCATTCACAGAGGCCATGCCTTTGCCTGAAAACGCCTGGGTCAGGATGTTGTCCTTCAAAAGGGATTTGATGGGTTCAGGGAAGGATACGCTGTTTAAGACCGTCTGCAGCTGGCTGCCGGAGACCTGGACAACTGGGCTTGAGGCCAATTCATAATCGCCCACCCGGAAGACTGCGTCTGAGTAATTGGACAGGATGGCACGGATCTGCTCGTTGGATGCCAGCATCCCTGCCAGTTGAGGACCAAAGATGAATCCGCCCAGAATCGCGACACCGGTTCCCAAAAGGCTTGTGACAGATTGCAGAAAACCATGGTAGAAGCCGTAGACGACGCTGATCAGCAAAACGAACAGCAAAAGGCCGTCAACGATGTTCACGCTTGAACCCTCCTTGTCATGGAATGTTGATCAGGTAGACCTCAAGTCCTGAGGTTACCAGGCAGGCGCCGTTTGTCAGTTTGCCGATGTAGCCGTTGATGGGGCTTTTAATGGGCAGCTTTTGCGCGGAAAATCGCTGGGCGTTGAGCTCCGCCTGATAAAGGGTGTCAGACGAGACGGCGAAAATCACATTGCCTTTTAATCCTGCGCCCACACAGCTGTTGGGCAGGGTGTAACGGCTGTCCTTCTTGTTGCCGCTGAGCACGCGGACCTCGGTGATCTGCTGCAGGTTGGCCGTCTGCAGTTCGGGCGCGAACAGCATTGTGGCGGCGCCGCTGCCCTGGATGCTGTCGATCAGTTTCCAGCCGTAGACCAGCTGCCTTGCGTAAGGATCAAGCGTCCCCCTGTAGTCGTATAAGTTCAGTTCCTTGGTATTGATGACGTGCAGTTTGTCCCCGGAATAAATGACTTTGTAGGTGATTTCTCCGCCCAGATCCACTTCGCCTGTGTTCATGGCGCCCACCCTGTAAATGTTCATGATCGTCACAGGAGAAACGCCGTATACATCCAGCGCCGTCGTCCACAAATAGTTGCCGTTTTCAAAAAAGTCCATGTCCAGGATCATCTTGTCGGCATAGGCGACGGATTCGGAGTCTACAGCCATGCCGTTTACGTCCTTGACGATCAAAGTGGGGCTGAAGCCCTCCCCGATGACCGCGGCGACATATTGTCTGCCCGGTCTTGCGAACTGAATGGGGTCGGCCAGGCGGTCGTTGTAGGTGGCGCGTCCGGACCTGTCCAAAATATGCAGGTGCGCGCCGTTCCAGGCCGCGACTGTGGTTTCGCTTGCGGTATAACGCGCGCCGGGGCCCAGGGCGTATTTCCACTGCTCCGTGCCATTGGCGTTGAGGCAGTACAAAGTGGTGCCATCGTAATAGAGGACTTTATCGCCAAAAGGCGTTACTTGCTGGGTCGAGATACAGCGCAGTTTGGTCACGCTTAAGCGGTTTGGGCCTCCGCCAAAAAGTCCCAGGGCATAAAAGATCAATACCGCGATCAACGCGATAGCGATCAACAACACATAAAGCCGCAGCCTTTTCCCACCCGCGCCGTCGCGTTCCATGAAGCCCTCCGTTCCAAAACCTTTACAAATTATAAACCCTCAGGCAATCCCGGTCAAATCTTCCCTTCAAGCGCCTTCATCAGCTTTTCCTGCCGATCGCGGCTTTGCTCAAAAATGACCCCGTACAGCGCCCTCAGCTCTTTTTCATACTTGTCGCCATTTTGCAGGAGCAGCCTGTCAGTCACCTGCTTTTCTCTTTCAGGGCGGTAAACGCTGGAACGCTGCTCAAATTTGATGCGGGCGATCCGGTCAATGACCTCCATGCGCTGGCAGAACAACTGGGCGATTTGATCATCCAGGCTGTCCAGCATCTTTCTTTCCGCTTCCATAACATTTACCTCCTGATGATTTATCCTGCTTTATCTCCCTTGTTCCTTCTGCCATTCCCTGTAATTCCTTTCAACCACCTCCAAGCCTTTCTCAAAACACTGGGGGTTGGAGGTAAATACAGCGGCGGTGGCTGAGAAGTCAAGGCGATCGTCCGGCAGGTTTAAAAGGGTGAACCTGCCGCCCGCCTCCCTGATGAGCAGGGCGCCGGCCGCGTAATCCCAGGGGGAGAGGGAGTATTCAAAAAAGATGTCCCCGCGCCCGCAGGCGATGTTGGCAAGGTCGAGTATCGCGGAGCCAAAGCGCCGCACATCCGCGGTCTCGCGCATCAGGGTGTTGACAGCCCTGAAGGTGGCGTCCACCAGCCCGGGGACATAGGGTGAAGTGCCAAAGGAAGTCAGCGCGCGCTCATAGGGCGTGTCTGAGCAAGATATCCTTTCTCCGTTCAAATAAGCGCCCCTGCCTTTTTCCGCGGTGAACAATTCCTGCCTGTAAGGGTTGTATACGCAAGCCAGTTTCAACTGCCTGTTTTCAGCAAGCGCGATGGCGACCGCGGAGTGGCCGATGCCGTGGATGTAGTTAAGCGTCCCGTCGATGGGATCGACCACCCAGGTCGGCTTGTCATCAAGCGGCTCGTTTTCCTTTTCCTCACCGTACATCACGCTGCCCGGAAGCAGCTTCAGCAGCTCTTCCTGCAGAAAATCCTGCGTCTTTTTGTCCGCTTCCGTAACAAAATTGGCGTGTCCCTCTTTTGAAACAATGCCCTTGGGCTGCATCTTCAGCATGATTTCTGCTGCGTTTTTGATGATGGTTTCCAATTTCGTTAACATGGTTTTGCTCCCTTCATTGACGAATCACAGGAATTATAGCATGATATGAATCGCTGTGCAGTGTCACATGATGATTTAACAGGAGGGCATCCTTTGAGCGAGCCGCGCGTCCGCGACCAGATCGAGTATGAGATCACCACCCGGTTTCGAAAGCAAATCTGGACCCCTTTTTTGAGCGCTGTCAAAAATTACGGCATGGCGCTCCCGGGGGACAAGATCGCGGTCTGCCTCTCAGGCGGCAAGGATTCGCTCCTTCTGGCCAAGTGCATGCAGGTTTTAAAGAAGTACAGCAAGGTGCCCTTTGAGGTCATCTATTTAACCATGGATCCAGGCTACAGCCCGGAAAACCGTGAAGGCGTGCTGAAGGCGGCAGAAGCCCTTGGCATCACGCCGGAGGTTTTTGAAACCGATATTTTTGAGATCGTAGCCGGGGTCAAGTCCTCCCCCTGCCATGTCTGCGCCTCCATGAGGCGCGGCCACCTGTACAAGCAGGCCAAGCTGCGCGGCTGCAACAAGATCGCGCTGGGACACCACCGGGATGACGCGGCGGAGACCATCCTGCTGTCCATCCTCTATGGCGGACAGTTCAAAGCCATGCTGCCAAAGCTGAAAAGCGAAAACTTTGAGGGTATGGAGCTGATCCGACCTTTGTACCTGGTGCGCGAGCGCGCGGTCAAAGCCTGGCTTGATTCCACAGGAATCCAAACGATCACCTGCGCCTGCCGGGTCACCCGGTCCGAGGACGGCGGGAAGCGCGCCAGGGTCAAGCGCCTTTTGGCAGAACTGGAAAAAGAGCAGCCCAACATCATCGACAACATTATCTCTTCATCAGAGAACGTCAATCTGGCCACTGTTTTAAGTTATATGAGCCATCAGGGGGCAGAACCTGTTTCATTTATGTCCAATTTTGAAACGCAGACAGAAAAAGTTGACAGATTGTTCTAAATTTCATACACTTTGTCCAGTTTTTTAAGGAGGCGGGCATGATGCAGAAGAAGGTGGCCATTCTGGTGGATTCCGGCAGCGATGTACCCAAGAGTTTTGCGCAGGAGCATCGTATTTTTGTCGCTCCTTTGAAAATCATCTACAAAGACCGGGAGTATGAGGACAGGCTGGACATCACTCCGGAGGAGATCTACGCTCGTCTTGGCGAAGAGATCCCAAAGACCTCTCTGCCAAGCGCTGAGCGCGTCAAAATGCTGTTTGACCAGATCATAGCGGAGGGCTATAACACGGTGCTGGTCATCACCATTTCCACGGGCTTGTCCGGCACCCACAACATGATCCGCATGATGGCGGAGGAGTACAAGAACCTGGATGTGCGCCTGATCGACACCAAGAACATCGGCATCGGTTCGGGCATGCAGGCGATCCTCGCTGCCAGGATGCTCAAAGCTGGGAAAACCATTGATGAGATCATTATCGCTGTTGAGGAAAGCGTTGCCAAGTCCCATGTGTATTTCTGCCTTGATACTTTGGAGTACCTGGCCAAGGGCGGCCGCATCGGACTGGTCGCAGCGGTGTTTGGCTCTCTTTTGAAGTTGCGCCCGGTCATCTCCTGCAACAAGGATGGCATTTATGAGACTGTGGCCAAGGTGCGCGGCAGCGCGCAGGCGCTGGCAAAGACCATTTCCATCGCCGTTTCGGATGCCGGGCGCCACGCCCGCTACGCGATCGCGGTCGCGCATGGAAACGCCTTAGATGTCGCCAACAAGGTGATGGACGAGATGAAGCGCCTTCTTCCTGACAGCGTTGAGTTTATCAAGACCGACGTCAGCCCCGCTCTGAGCGTGCACACCGGCCCCGGCCTGATCGGCGTTGCGGTGCAGGCGCTTCCGGACGGCATTTAATCCATAAAACCCAAACCGGCCTTCGATTCAATCGGCGGCCGGTTTTTTGTATCGTTTTGTATTATTTTTTGTTTTGGGATGAGAACGACAGCGGCATTATTTCCCTTCTTCAAAGCCCCATTCCACCAGCTGCTTCCACAGCGGATGATCCTGGCCCAACACCAGCAGGCTGTTTTCCTTGAAACTGCCCTTCAAGGCTTGAAGCGAACGCCAGAACCGGTAAAACTCCGGGTCGGCTTTGTAAGCTTCGTTATAAATGGCCATTGCGGCTGCGTCGGCGGCAGCGCGGGTTTCACCGGCTTCGCGCACTGCGTCCGCCTCAATCTGCGCGGCTTTTAAGTCCGTTGTTGCCACCATCTTGCGATAGGTTTCATCGCCCTCGCTGCGCAGCTGCTGGGCCACCTTTGCGCGGTCAGCCTTCATGCGGTCATAGGTGGTTTCCACGTTGGCCTGGGGGAGGATGGTGCGGTGCACCTGGATGTCCGTCACCTCAATGCCGCGGATCACCATGTCCCGGTTGATGGTGACCAATCCTTTGGCAAGCGCTGCGTTCAGCGCTTCTTTATTGGAGATGAAGTCATCGCCCGAAAGGCGGTTGATCGCCTGCACAATCACCGGGTGGATCAGGTTGTCCAGCTGGTTTTCCGCGTTCATCGTCGTGCCCAGTTTCAGGGAAAACAAGGCCGGGTCCGCGATGCGCCACTGGGCGTAGGTGGTGATGTTGTACTGCTTTTTTTCACTGGTGTTCACCACCTCTGAATTGGAGGTATAGTTAAACAGCAAAGAGGGATATTTTTCAACCTTGTCTACAAAAGGCAGCTTGAAATGAAGCCCACTGCCGTGCAGGATTTTCACATCTCCTGACGCAGTGATCTCATTGGCCAGGGAAGCCGCGTGGGTTTTATGAAAGTTGTTTTTCTCATCCAGAATAATGGACTTGATCACGCCAAAGCGGCTGATGACCGCCTGTTCTGCTTCGCCCACAACAAAGAAGGCCTCGTTGAGCAGCACCAGAGCAGCGATCAAAATGATGCCCAAGATGACCAGCAGCTTGGTGTTTTTGCGGGCAAAGCTTTTAAGCCAGTTCTGAACCTTGTTTTGCTTGCTTGGCTGATTAAACATTTTGTTAAAATCCTGCATCGCTTACTCCTCCCCGGCGGGCGTTTCTTCCTGCCCAAGATCCAGGTGCTGCAGCACATTGCTGTTTTGATCAACGACAACGATCCGGCCGGCACCGCCCAGGATCTCCTCCATGGTTTCGATAATCAGACGGCTGCGTGCGGAGGTCGGTTCAGCATTGTACTGCTCCAGAACGGCTTTGAACGCCGCTGTCTCCGCTTCCGCTTTGGCCGTGACCTCAGCCTTGTAGGCCAGCGCTTTCTGGGTCAGTTCATAAGCCTTGCTGCGGGCCAGGGGCAGCACGCGGTATTCGTATTGCTGCGCCTCGTCCAAACGCTGGGTCATCTCGTTCTTGGCGTTGTTGACATCCTCATAAAAGGCGGTCACGGCGTCAGGAACAGTAATGTTTTGAATGTGCACGCTGTGGATTTTAACGCCCATGTCATAGGAGTCGATCAGCGCCTGAAAATCCGGCAGCACCTCCTGCTCGATGGCGTCCTTGTTGAGGAGCGCGTCATCCAATGAGCGGCTCTGGATGTTGCGGCGCAAAATGGCCTCAAACGCCAGGTGCATGGTGCTTTCCGGGTCCTCCACGTCAAACAGGTATTCCCTGACATCGCGGATTGTGTATTGGTAAATGGCTTCCAGCTGAACAATGCTGTTGTCATTGGTCAGCATCACGGACTCGTCCATTTCATCCCGGTACTGGGCAGCGGAGCGGCTGGTGCCGGCAACGGAGGTGCGGTAGCCGTATTCCTGATTATAAATGGTGGTCACGCTGCGGGACACAACCGTCTGAACGCCCGGTATGCGCCAGTACAGCCCTGGGCCGTTGGTGTCCGTTACCTCGCCAAAGGTCAGCACCAGGGCCTGCTCGCCCTGGCCAACGCGGTACAGCCCGCCAAGGCCAAGTGCAATGACAGCGATCAGAACAATCAGCCAGGGCAAAACCCTGTTCTTTTTGCTTTTTTGGGGAGTCGTGCTCATGGATTCCTCGCTTTCAAACGTTTTGACGGCCGATTATTTATTCAACCACCTTCAGGTGCTCGCAAAGCCATTCCATGTTCAAGATCTCATAAGGCCTTAAAGTGGCCTCGTTGTTTATCTGCAATTTTCCTTCCAGATCGCGCAGGGGCCCGTAAAACGGACTGAACCGATCCCTGGCGATCGCGCTTCTCATAAAGTGCAGCAGCTGGCTGTTGCTGGGGCTGATGGAATCGGACGTTAAAAAGCGCAAAAGCCCCGCGCCAAGCCCCCACCAGAACCCGGTCACGTTCGGGTCTCCCCGGTCGATGACGTGCAGGATGTCCAGGGAACCGTTTAAATAGCTGCTCACGATCTCCGTATAGAAGCGCCCCCAGTCCCACTGGGGCGCGGCAAGATACTCCCTGGGTTCGCCGTTTTCATCTATCCTGCAGACCAGGGAAAACACCCTGGGCGGCAGGTTTATCTTCATCCCCGGGTAGCGCGGGGTATAGGCGATGTCAACGCCCATCTCAGCCGCGTGCTTTAATCCTCTTTCGCAGGTTGCAGGCTGATAGGGCAGCACATCCTTGTACATCAGGATGACCTCGCAATCATCCCTCACCGCTTTTACCCCAAGGGCGAAGGCGTTGATGTCCGCTGTATGCCGCACATAGTCCGTTTTGGGCGTGACATAGGCGATCTTCATGGTTTTGCTGGACATGGCCGCAGCCATCCCGCACAGGAAAATGGCCTCATAGTAACGCCCGGAATAGGTGCTCACGCGATAGTCTTCCCGTATCCTGGAATATACCAGCGTCAGGCAATCAGGATTTTCAAGGGAAAAACGCAGCGCCGGCAAGGTCAATTCAGCGGAGGTAATTAAAAGAAGGTTGGCGCCCTTGGCTTGTTCGGTCAGTTTATTATACACATTGCTGACAGACAGCCCGTCAATGCAGGCGGAATGAACCTGGTCGCTCAGCTTCTCCTGCATTTGCTGCCTGCCCCACTCATGCGCGCCGATCCAGTTGTCTTCCGTCCGTCCGGCCGGGTAGGCGAAGACCACCCTGGCGCTGCGCTTCTGAGAAAACAGCTTTGAGATCAAACCGGGCGCCGGCGGCTTTTCTTTGGGGGTTAAAACCAGGTTGGGCTCCGCAGGCGGATTCTTGATCAGTTTCAGCTGGGGGAGAAGCGCGGTTAATTGTTCCTCCATCTGAGAGAGCAGGGTGTTGTCAGGAAGCCCGTACACCTTCAGATACTCAAGGAAGGCGTCTCCTAAAATCAAGGGCGGCTTCACATGTGAATAAGCTGTTTGAAACTGCAGGTAGATGGAGTTGAAATTAATGCTCGCATTGGGATCGATGTTCTCACGAAAACCGGCCTCCATTTTAGTCAGGAGCTCGTAGTTTTCCTCGCTGGACAGGCGGATGTTTTTGAACATCCCGTGTTTATCATACTTCAAAAAGGCATAATAAACGGCGGTCTCCGGATCGTTCTCATCCAGTTGGGGCACGATTCGCGTGATATCGGCTCTGATGGCCGGGGATCCGAAATATTTCAGGATGCTTACGCGCTTGTTGCCTTCGATCACATAGTATTGCCACAGGTACTCATAAACAGAGATGGCGTCCCTCAAGCCTTCGTTTGTGTGAATGGCGTAGAGGCTGACCCATTTGCTCGCGAACTCGCTGCTTTCATTGTGAAGCGGCATGAAGTTGGTCGCGAAGGAATTTGCCCTGGCGGAGGTATAGGTGCCCACCACGCTGTTGAGCGGGATCTCCCTTTGCGGCTGTTTCACGTAAGCGACAATGTGCGTCTGGTTGATCAAACTGTCAAGCGCGGGCAGATTGCCGCGTTGACCCTTTGAGGTATGCGCGCTGTAATCCTTTTGTCCGGCTTTCAGGGCGCGGGTATACTCATTCCGTGCGAGAAGATTGCTGCCTTCCATATGCTCTGCTCCAATCATAACGTGCTTTAATGTAACTGATGCGTTTGCGTTTCTTGGGGATGTCAAACTCCAATTCCAGGATGCTGTAGCCAAAGCCGTTGTAGATGGTCGTGTCCCCGTAGGTCAGGATGCGCTTGCCGGTGCCGCCGTAGTTCAGATGCTGGTGCCCGTGAAAGTGGTAGGCGGGTTTGTACAGGTCGATCAGGGTTCTGTATGCCGAGAAACCTTTGTGAAACAGATCATCCCCATCGCCCAGGCCATGCGCGGGGGCGTGGGTCACCAACACGTCAAATCCGCCATGAAAGCTGATCTCCTGCATTCGTCTCACGATCTGGCGGTTCACATCCGTTTCGGTGTAGTGAAACGGCTTGGGGCTTCTGGAATTTGCCCCGCCAAAACCGATAAAGCGGACGCCTTTGATCACCTGCATTTTCAATTCCAGATTGTCGCAGCCTTCCGGCGGCGTTTTCAGCATGATGGCGTCATGGTTGCCATGTACGTAAAGAAGCGGCGCTGAAACCATCGTGGTTAAAAAGGTGAGATAGGTCGGCTTCAGATCTCCGCAGGAGATGATGACATCAATATCACGAAACCTGGAACGGTCAAAATAATCCCAAATGTATTTGCTTTCCTCATCGGCGACAACCAGGGCGCGGATCATCGTCATCTGTATATAATCCCTTCATGTTGTAATCATCCAAACACATCCTTTTTAGTCCAACAGCCTTGAAATGGCCTCGTAAATCCCTTCCAGTTCCTCATAACTCCTGTAGGGGAGGACGATGCGGCCTTTCTGCAGGCTGCCCTTGATCTGCGCTTTCACGCCCACGGCTTCAAGCAGCTTCTCCTGAAAGTCCATTAGCTCGGGAAACTGCTGCTGTTCACCGGATTTTGTTTTCTTTTTTTCCTGTTTTGACAGGGCTTCCAGCTCCCTGACGCTCAGGTTCCTGGCGACTGTTTTTTGCGCCAGTTCCAACTGCCGCATTTTTTGCGGAATACCGGCAAGAACCCTGGCGTGCCCTTCCGTTAACAAGTTATCTCGCACCATCTGCTGTACCTGTGGCGTCAATTGCAGCAGGCGCAGCAAATTGGCGACGGCTGGGCGAGACTTGCCAAGTTGTTTGGCAGCCTCTTCCTGGGTGAAATTGCCTTCATCCATCAGCTGGCGCACAGCCAGCGCCGCTTCCATGGCATTGAGGTCTTCTCTTTGCAGGTTTTCCATCAGCGCGGCCAAGACCACCTGATGCTGGGGCAGTGTACGCACCAGCACGGGCACCTGTGTGAGCCCCGCCTTCATGGCGGCCCTGAAACGGCGCTCACCGGCGATGATGCGGTAGCGCCCGTTTTCAGGATAAGCCAAAATAGGCTGCAGCAGCCCCAGGTTTTTGATTGACTCGCTCAATTCGTTCAGCGCGTCCTCGTCAAAGTCCTTTCTGGGCTGGTCCGGATTGGGGTCAAGAAGCCCGATGTCCAGGTTCAGAACCTCGCCTTCCTGGCTGACCTGTGGAAAAAGGGCGTCCAGACCGCGGCCCAGGGCGGGTTTTTTCATTGATAAAACTCCTTTGTCAAGCCTTGTTGTTCTTCAGGATCTCTTTTGCCAGCCCCGCGTAGGCGACAGCCCCCGCGCTTCTGGGATCATAGGTAAAAATCGGCTCCCCATGGCTGGGCGCTTCCCCCAGGCGCACGCTGCGCGGGATGATGGACAGGAACACCTTGTTGCGAAAATACTTTTTTACCTCATCCGCCACCTGCAGGGACAGGTTGGTGCGCCCGTCAAACATCGTAAGCAGCACGCCCTCCAACTTCAGATTGGGGTTCAAGGTTTTTTGCACCCTGGCAATGGTCGCGTTCAAGGCTGTCACGCCTTCCAATGCGTAATACTCGCATTGGATGGGGATCAGCACGCTGTCAGCCGCGGTCAAGGCGTTGATGGTCAGCAGGCTCAATGACGGAGGGCAATCAATCAGGATAAAATCATAAGCGTTTTTCAGATCGCCCGCTGTTTGGCTCAGCCGGTATTCGCGCTTTTGCATCTGCACCAGTTCAACTTCTGCCGCGGCCAGGCGGATGTCGCTTGGAATCAGAAACAGGTTTTGGTAATTGGTCTTGACAACCGTGTTTAAAATGGGCAATTGGTTGATCAGGGCCTCATAGATGGTGTTGCTTCCGGCCCTGATGCCAAGGCCGCTGGTGGCGTTGCCCTGCGGGTCCATGTCAAGCAGAAGGATTTTTTTGCCAAGCGCCGAAAGGCCTGCCGCCAGGCTTACCGCTGTTGTGGTCTTGCCGACGCCGCCTTTCTGGTTGGCGATCGCGATCATTTTTCCCAAGGGTCTTGCTCCTCGTCTGGCCGTCTGATCCACTGCCTGTAGCGGAAGGGCTCATGGCAGGTGGTGATGATGCGGCGTATTGTCTTGCTCTCTTCCGGCGAGTGCAGGTGGTCATACAATAAGTACAGTGCGCGCAGCGCGGACAGGCTTCCCGATCTTAAGGCAAACTCCCTGATAAAAGCTTGGTTGTCAGGCGTCTTTTCCATGCTGTCAAACAGCAGGTACAGCGTTTCATCCGCCATCAGGCGAAAGTCATCGATCCTCAGTCGGATCAGATCCCCATTGTCCATCAAAAGGGCCATTCTGGCGTTTGTGGTTTCGCGCACTGCCATGAACAGCAGGTTGTCGATCCTTTGAGCCAGCTGGATCAGGTGGTCCCTGTCCTTCCTGAAGGAAAACAAGATCATGGCCACCTGCTTGCACAGGGATTCCTGGCTGTCTAAGAAGCGGGACCCCAGCCAGGGTAAAAGCGTCTGCCTTACCTTGTCCGGCGCGATCATGCCCGATCATCCTCCTTGGAATAAAAACCGCTTATTAGGATAACATAGCCCTGCAGGCGCGTCAAAACGTCCTTAAGCGCCAAGATTGGTTTTCAAAAACTCGAAAATCAAGGTGTGCAGGTCATCGCTCCAGAAAGTACCTTCATGCTCGGCGTTGGTTATTTCAACCAATGTGCTGTTCTGGCAGGCGTCTTTCAGCGCCTGGTGCATTTTAACTGACTGGCTCATGGGTACCACATCGTCCGCGCTGCCCTGAACGATCAGAAAAGGCGGGTATTGCTTCCCGGGCTTGATTTCCAAAATCGGGCTCATCGCTTTCAGGACAGCCATCGCGTCCTGGCTGCCAAACAGAGCGAACAAAATATCCAGCATCCCCTGATCCCTGTCCTGATAAAGCGCCTTCAGCGTCTCCTGATCCGGCAGTCGTTCGTCCTGTGTCAGCGGCGGCAGGGGACTGCCTTCAAACTGGATCAGGTCGCTTGGCCCAAAGCAGTCCACCACGCAGGCGACCTGATCGGAATACCCTTTGTAATCCTCCGTCAGATAGCGCTCATCATCCCCTGTCAGCCCGACAAGAAGCGCGGTGTTACCGCCGGAAGAGGTGCCAAAAAACGCGATCCTGTTTTCGTCAATCTTTAATTCTTCTGCTCTTGAGCGTAAATAGCGGATGGCAGCCTTGGCGTCCTTCAGGTAGGCAGGAAAAGGATTGCCGTCCAGGCTGTTGCGGTGGGTGATGGACGCGACCGCGATCCCTTTTTGCGCGTAGGCGCAAAGCTGCGGCAGCTGGGCGAAACGGTTGGGCGCGGTCCAGCCGCTGCCCTGCAGGAAAACCACCAGTGGAAAACGTGTCTTATTCTCTTCCCGGGCCATTTTACCCGGCATAATCAGGGTCATTCGCTGTGTCTGGCCCTCGCATTCAAAGGTCATTTCGTCATTCATCACGGCCATGCCTGAAAATTCAGGATTGTTGGGCAGGATAATGTCTGGGTTCATTCAAAAAGCCTCCTGATATGATTAACTACAGTATATCATTATTTGCTGTATTTGTGCTAAGATTGGAGCAGAACAACGGAGGGGAACGCATATGGATCAACAGAAGAAAAACAGACTGTTCTTTGGCCTAGGCACCATCGGCCGGGACATGTTCTACACCACGGTCGCCACCTACCTGATTTATTATCTGACAGACATCCTGGATCTGCCGGACGCCACCATGTGGTGGATGGCTCTGATTTTGACGGTGCTTCGGGTGTTTGACGCGCTCAATGACCCCATCATGGGCATGATTGTGGACAACACCAACAGCCGCTTTGGCAAGTTCAAGCCCATGATCGTGCTTGGCGCTGTCCTGGGAGCGGTGTTCATGGTGCCCATGTTCATGGACTTTGGCCTTGGGCAGACCGCCTATTTGCTTCTGTTTACTTTTCTCTACCTGGGATGGGACATCTTTTATGGCGCTAATGACATCGCCTACTGGTCCATGCTGCCCGCCCTGTCCGTGCATCCAAAGGAGCGCGAGCGCATTGGCGCCTTCGCGCGCATCTGCGCCAACATCGGGATGTACCTGGTCGTGGTCGGGATTCTGCCGGTCACAGGCATCCTGACGAAGGCACTTGGCAGCGCAAAACAGGCTTGGACCGTTTTCGCCATTGGTACGGCGGCCCTGATGATCCTCTTCCAGATGTTCACCGTCTTTGGCGTCAAGGAGCAGCGCTCCGCTTTCCGGCAGGAGGAAAAGACAAGCCTGCGGGACTTCTGGGATCTTCTGGTCAAGAACGACCAATTGCGGATCACCATCATCTCCATGGGCCTGTTCATGATCGGCTACACCACGACCACGGCCTTTGGCGTTCACTTCTTCAAGTACGCCTTTGGAAACGAAGGGATGTACCCTGTTTTCGCCGGTGTGCTGGGGGTGGCGCAATTGTCCGCGCTGATGGTTTTCCCCCTGTTCAGCAAGCGCTTTGAGCGCAGGAAGCTGTATTCCTGGTCCATGATCCTGGTTTTCCTGGGATACATCGGATTTTTCCTCTCTCCCATGAACATGCTGCCCCTGGGCATCTCCGGTTTCCTGATTTTTACCGGCCAGGCCTTTATCCAGCTGCTGATGCTGATGTTCCTGGCGGACTGCGTGGAGTACGGGCAGTGGAAACTTGGCCGCCGTCAGGAAAGCCTCACCTTCTCATTCCAGCCTCTGATCAACAAGATCGGCGGCGCCGCTTCCTCCGGCATTGTCACCGTCACCCTGATTCTGTCCGGAATCAACGCCGCGCAAAGCGCTGACATGGTCACAAAAGAAGGCATTCTCCTGATGAAATCCGCCATGCTGCTTTTGCCGCTGGCCTGCCTTTTGATCAGCTTTTTCATCTATTTGAAGTATTACCGAATTGACGCAGAACTGCATCATAAAATATTGCAGGAATTGATTAACAAAGGTGAAATCAAGGAGAATGTACAATAAAAGACCCGGCTGCTTATTGCTGCACGATGCCAAGGATATCCAAATGACACCAGGAGGGCAGACATGAAACTGATTCATTCTAATTTTCAAATCGAAGACGCCATTGATGGGGAGCGTATTTTAAAACAGATCGAATTGTATGGACGAACATGCTACAAAAGTGAGGACAGGATCACGGAGGATTCAGCCAGAAAGTTTGTTGCAAGAATCATCAAAAGCGGTCATGAGTCTGTCCTGGAGCATGAAAAGATCAGTGTACGCATTATTTGCGACAGGGGCGTTTCCCATGAATTGGTTCGTCATCGCATCGCAAGTTATTCACAGGAAAGCACTCGGTATTGCAATTACGGGCATGAGAAATTTGGCTCTGAATTGACTTTTATTAAGCCTTTTTATTGGGACAATGAGAATTCGCAAGAAAAATATGCATTGTGGAAAGAAGCAATGGAATTCTCCGAGAAAGCATATTTTAAGTTGCTTGAAGCTGGCGCGAAACCTGAAGAAGCCAGAAGCGTATTGCCAAACAGCCTGAAAACGGAGATCATTGTAACAATGAACCTGAGAGAATGGAGACATTTTTTTAAGATGAGAACTCCTGAAAACGCTCATCCTCAAATAAGAGAAGTGGCGTGTCCGCTCTTGGAGAAGTTAAAATCAATGATTCCTGTAGTCTTTGATGACATCTGAGGAGCATTTCATCTGCTTCATGCGCAAAGCATGAAATCCAATTTTTAAAGTGCGATATCCGTTTGATTCCATTGGAAATATTGCACTTTTCAGACACGCTTCTTTGCCTATAACCCTAAACCGATTAAAAGAAAAAACCGGTGTCCTCTCAGACATCGGATTTGCGACGTGGTAGCGGCGGTCGGATTTGAACCAACGACACTCCGGGTATGAACCGAATGCTCTAGCCAACTGAGCTACGCCGCCAAAGTGGTTGCGGGGGAGGGATTTGAACCCTCGACCTCCGGGTTATGAGCCCGACGAGCTACCGAACTGCTCTACCCCGCGTCACACGCCTTGCGGCGCATGAACTAATATATCTCATGTTGTTGTTCTTGTCAAGCCCTAATTTTTAATAATTTCCAGAGGCTCTTGTCAAGCTCTTGTCAGACAGAAAAAAAGAAATTTTCAAAAATGCTTTACAATTCTCAAAGTTCATGATATCCTAACTCTCGCGTCTGGGGCATTAGCGCAGTTGGTAGCGCACCACAATGGCATTGTGGGGGTCAAGAGTTCGAATCTCTTATGCTCCACCAGTCAAAACCTCTTGATTTTCAAGGGGTTTTAACTTTTTATAAGAAACAACACATATCGGAAGTTCGTTTGCCTCCTGAAGCACTCTTGCTGGGTTTTACATCTGTTATGGACCGTATGATGCAGCAAAGCCAATCTTGCACGGCGGAAGGGCATCTGCTATGATTTTTCCCGGTCCCTTGTTCATCGGGCTTTGATTTGAAAGGAAAAATGATGGGTATTAAGAAAATTGGTTTGCACATAGGGCTGCAGTCTCCTGTAAAACTCCTGCACATCTCCGATACCCACCTTTCTTTTGCGGACAGCCGCGATGATGCCCGAAAGCAGAAGTTGGCAGAGAAAAGAAGCCAATTGTTTGAAAACGGGACGCACGCCTGCTTGATCCATTTGCTCAACGCCATGGATTATGCGGTGGAGCATTGCGATTTGCTGGTGCATACCGGCGACCTGATTGATTTTGTTTCGTACAGGAATTTGGATCTGGTCAAGGGGATCATGGGCGATTTGGATTATTTCTTTGTGGCCGGAAACCATGAATTTAGCAAGTATGTGGGTGAAGCGGTGGAGGATGAGGCGTACAAGCAGGATAGTCTGCCCCTGGTGCAGCAGGCCTTTAAACATGACATTCGCTTTTGCTCAAGGGTGGTTGGCGGACTTAATCTGGTTGGGCTTGACAACAGTTACTACCATTTTAACCGGGAGCACATCGAGCTTTTCAAAGCTGAGGTCTTAAAGGGACTGCCGATCATTCTATTTGTGCACAATCCTTTTTACACAGAGGAATTATTTGACGAGTGCATCAGAGTAAGGGGCAATTCTTACGCGTCCATCATGGGCTGTCCGGACGATCTGATCGCCGGTTACTCAAAAGACCGTTTTGAACAGCAGCGCGCCACCAATGAAGACAGGGCGATGATCGATTATTTAAAGTCCCTCAGTTTGATCAAGGCGGTTTTCGCGGGCCACCTCCACTATTTTCACGAGAGCCAGTGGAGCGACACCGCCCGCCAATATGTCGTTGGAGGCAATTTTTCAGGCGATGCGCATGAAATTGTGATCACCTGACACACAGATAGAAGAGCCGTGGTTGCGCCACAGCATACGGATGAGGAGATACTACGATGCAGCACAAACAGAATTTACACACACATACCGTCTTTTGCGATGGCACTGACACGCCTGAGCAAATGGTTTTAACGGCAATAGATAAAGGCTTTCACTCTTTGGGATTTTCCGGTCACTCCTACACGCCCTGGGATCTGGAATACTGCATGTCGCTTGAAGGCACGCAGGAATACCGGCGGATCATCAGCGAATTGAGGGCCAAATACAGCCGGCAAATCGACATCTATCTTGGCCTTGAGGTGGAGATGCTTTCTGAGGTGGATCTGTCCGGCTATGACTACTTGATCGGTTCATCGCACTATTTTAACTTCGAGGGCACAATCGTTCCCTTTGACGTGACTGCCGGGGAGGTACAGCAGGTCATCAAGGACTGTTTTGATAATGACGGCATGAAATACGCCAAAGCCTATTACCGCCAGCTGAAAAAACTGCCTGAATATGGTGATTTTGATATCATCGGGCATTTTGATCTCATCACCAAGCATTCGCAAAGCCATACCTTCTTTCCCGATCAGTCAGATGAATACCTTGATTCTGCTTTTGAAGCATTGGAAGCCTTAAAAGGTAAAATCCCTTTCTTTGAAGTGAACACCGGGGCGATTGCCAGGGGTTACCGCACAACGCCCTACCCTGCGCTGCCGATTGTCAAGCGGATGAATCAGCTGGGTTTCAAAGCCATCATCACGTCAGACTGCCATCGCCGCCAGCAGCTGGATTGCGAGTTTGAGCAAGCAAAACAGCTGCTGAAGGACGGCGGTTTTACCGAGCGATATGTGCTGACCCGTGAAGGTTTTGTGCCTGTTTCGCTGGGTGAGCAATAAAAAACTCCGCCCTCTTCAATCATCCCTTTCATGTGATATAATCATGTTCGACTAAAAGAAAAAGCGGCTTCCGGCGGCAGGACGTACACCCCGAATGATTTTCGAAGAAACCGATGTGACATGATAAAAGCCCGTGGGCTGTCTGCACCTGAACCCGCGTATTTTCAATGAACAAGCAAAAACGCCTTGATTTTAAAGGCAGATAAAGCAAGCGTTAACATCGAAAAAGGGGGGAACAGCGATGATTTGCGGCGCTCAGACTTATACCATCCGAGATTTCATGCAGAATGAGGCTGATTTTGCCTCTTCCATGCGGAAGATCGCGGACATCGGCTACACCTGCGTTCAGTTGTCCGGCTTTGGCCCGCTCAGCCCGCGGTTTATGAAGGACGCTTGCGACGAAGCGGGTCTTCAGATCGTGCTGACACACACCAATCCGGACAGGATGCTGACAGACCCTGAGGGGGTCATCCTTGACCATAACATTTTAAACTGTGATTATATCGGGATCGGCATGATGCCGGAACGCTACAGGAGCCCTGAGAAAGCCGCTCAGTTTGCCCTGGATTTTAAGGACACCGCGCAGCGGTTCTTGGATGCCGGCAAAAAACTGTTCTACCATCATCATAATCTGGAGTGGGAAAGAAACAGCCAAGGGCTCACCATGCTGGACCTGATCCTTGATGTCCTGCCACCAGACCTGCTGGGCATTACGCTGGATACCTACTGGGTGCAGGCGGCAGGGGCTGACGTCTGCGACACCATTGTTAAACTGAAGGATCGGATCCAATGCGTTCACTTAAAGGACATGGCTGTTAAGGGCTTTGAGCAGCGCATGGCTGTGGTGGGGGAGGGCAACCTGCCTTTCAAAAAAATCCTTGATCTGCTAAAAACCCAGGGCACCACCCAATACCTTTTGGTGGAACAGGACAACTGCTATGGGGAAGATCCCTTTGACTGCCTGAAACGCAGCTATGAGTATTTACAGAAAGAGGGCTATCAATGAGCGGGAAACAAGTTATCAGCCTGGGCGTCATCGGCATTGGCAACATCGGCAGCAAGCATTGCAGGTACATCGTTGACGGCGAAACGCCTGAGATCGTCCTGACCGCGGTGGCGGACCGCAGCGGCGCGCGCCGGGACTGGGCAAAAAGTGAACTGCCAAAGGAAGTGCGGATATTCAGCGAAGGCATCGACTTGATCAAAAGCGGATGCTGTGACGCTGTTCTCATCGCGACGCCTCATTATCAGCACCCTGGGCTGGCGATCCAGGCTTTTGAACAGGGGCTTCACGTCATGTGCGAGAAACCGGCTGGGGTGTACACCCTGCAGGTCAGGGACATGATTAAAGCCGCAGATAACCATCCTGAATTGGCCTTTGGCATGATGTTCAACCAGCGCGCCAATTCGATGTACATCAAGATCCTTGAGATGCTGAAAAATGGCGAACTGGGGGAGATCAAGCGGGTCAACTGGCTGATCACCGACTGGTACCGCACCCAGGCTTACTATGATTCGGGCGCCTGGCGCGCGACCTGGGCAGGTGAAGGCGGGGGCGTGCTGCTCAATCAGTGCCCGCACCAGCTGGACCTGCTCCAATGGCTGTGCGGCATGCCCAAAAAGGTTCAGGCCTTCGCGCATGAGGGGAAATGGCATGACATTGAGGTGGAGGACGATGTAACCGCCTATCTGGAATATGAAAACGGCGCGACCGGCGTCTTCATCACCTCCACCGCGGACGCCCCGGGTACCAACCGGCTTGAGATCACCGGGACAAGGGGCCGCCTGGTCTGTGAAAACGATGTCATCACCTTTGACAGGCTGCTGGAAGACGAGCGGGTGTTTTGCTTTTCATGTAAAGAAGGCTTTCAAAAGCCCCCGTTTGAAACCAACATTGTTGAAACAGATGGGCAAAATCCCCATCATGCCGGGGTGATGCGCGCTTTTGCCGCGCACATTCTCCATGGCGCGCCCCTGCTGGCGGACGGCAGGGAGGGGATCAATGGCCTCACCCTGTCAAACGCCATGCACCTGTCCTCCTGGCTGAAACAGCCCGTGACCCTGCCCATGGACGAGCAGCTTTTTTTAGACGAACTCAACAAACGCCGTGCCGTGTCTAGGCACAAGAGCGGCCCCTCGCAAATCCTGGACACAGACGGCAGCTATTAAATTAAAAAACAATTAATCCTTCGCGAAAGACAGGTAGGGCGGTTCGCCCTCTGACTCAAGGGGTTCCTTCAGCCAATGGATCATGCCAAAGGGGCGGGCAAAGCCTTTGTTTTGCCTGCCTTGCGGCGTCCTGACCAGGTAGGAATCTGCTTTCATTTGACTGTGGATCAGGGCAAGGCAGCGGTCTAAATATTCTTTGTCACACAGCAGTTCCGTCACCTGAACCTCGTTCCCATAGGGGGCGCAGACTGCCAGGGCAGGTTTTCCATTGACGCTCATCCTGAACATTGCTCCGCCTGCCCTTTCAAAACTGTTTTTGATGTAGGTCAAGGCTTCAATTCCCCAGCGGACAAACATGGCATTGCTCTTGCACAGAGAGTCGCGCATTATCAAATAATCTTCAGCCCCGCAAACCTCGATGCTGTCTTCCTGATGAGGGGAAGGCAGGTCTTTGGCGTTTCTCTTCGCTTCATCAATGTAAAAGGCAGTTCGATACCCCCGTTTCTCGTAAAACACGAACAGGCTGCTTTCGGCCGGCACCAGAATACCGGCCGCTCCGCCTTCACTTTTGATAGATTGGTGCGCGGCATCAAGAAGTTTGGTGCTGATTCCTTGCCCCCGATGATTCTTTTTGGTCGCGACAGCAAAAATATACCGCGCTTTTTCTGTCTTCTCTGGGGTCACAAGTTCGACCGGCAGCAGGCTGAGCATGGCGGTGACCTCATTCCCGTTAAGGAAGATCAGCATGTTTTCATGCTGATGCCGATGTTTGAAGTAATGCGCGGTGTCTTCCTCGCTGTCCCCGAAGGCCTCCTTCCAGAGCGCTTGCAATTGAGGCAAGTCCGCGTCAGATGGATTGCGGATCATAAGGGAGACAGCAGCGTGGCTGAGCTTTTTTCTACCATGAAGGCAGGATAATAGGACAGCTTTGCCCGGCGCAGGCCTTCGTCCCCGGCGTCGTCTTCCCGGTTGATCAATTCATAATCCTGGCAGTTTGCTGCCGCGAACTGCTGGTTGATGATCTGATAGGCGCCCTGAATGTCATAAAAAGCTTTCTCAATGTGCACAACATAGGTGTTGTCGTTAAGTTCTTCGCCGATTGCGAAGGCGATCACCTTTCCTTCCGAGCGGATCAGGCCGCCTGTCAGCCCCAGATCAAAAAAGTATTTAAACGTCCGTTCCACCGCGCAGGATTCGTCATACAGGCTTTCTTCATTCTGACAACCGGCGATTTTGCACCAGTCAATGCTCATCTGGCGGGTTTCCTCAATGTTTTCAGGCGTGATCACTTCATACTCCCAGTTGGGATTTTCTAATTTGAACTTATTGATGTGGTTTCGCTTGGCGCTCAGTTTCTTCCCGGAAAGGGAGATCAGGCGTTCCGACTCGTACACATAGTCAAAATCATTGCGGTCTTCCTCAAAACAAAACTTGCCCGGGAAGGCAGCCTGAAGCTTTTCCTTGTCTTCATTCAAAACGGTGTTGAACACAAGCTTGTGCCCGCGCTGGGAAACATATTCGTAAAGCACTTTGACCACCGGTTCCACAGGCCCCGGGCCTGCCGGGAAAATAAAGGTCGGGTCGTCCTCGTCGGACATCACGATAACCCTGTCCTCAAAGTAGGCGATTTGCAGCTTATAGATCTTGCTCCAGATGAAGTTGGATGTAAAGTTGTATTCCAAAGCGCCCCTGTGCGTTTGTTTAAGCAGGGCTTTTGCGTGATCCTTATCCCTGATCGTAATCGGGGAAAACTGAAGAGTTGACTCTTGGGATAAAATAAATAACACACCTTTCCAAAATGTTTTGTGCCTGCCAAAGAAAGAGGCAATGGATTATACCCGAATCCTGAAGAAAACCATGCTTTTGTGCAAAGGTGGCACGAATAAACGGCTTATGGTATAATCCCAGCATTGCTCAGGGTGGGAATCCATCCAATCCAAAAGAAAGCAGCAGGTTCATGTCAGCATGAGGCAGACATACGCTCGGGTTGATCTTGGCGCGTTTTCCCACAACATTCAGGCAGTCAGGCAGGCCATCGGAAAAGATGTCATGCTGATGGCGGTGGTCAAGGCGGATGCTTATGGCCATGGCCTCTGCCGGATGGCGGAGCGCGCTGAAAAAGACGGCGTTGATTATCTGGCTGTCGCGCTGGCGGAAGAAGGCCTTGCGCTTCGAAAAGCTGGTATCACTTTGCCCATTCTGGTGCTGGCGGGCCTGTCGGAGGAAAGCACCGATATGGCGGTTGAAGCCGGGCTGACGCTCACCGTTTTTACCAAAGATCACCTGCGTTTTGCGGAAAGCTCGTCCAAAAAGCATCATAAGCCTGCTTTGGCGCACATCAAACTGGACACCGGCATGAACCGGATCGGTGTTAAAAGCAGGGGGGAGCTCAAGTCTCTGCTTCAAACGGCGAAGGGGCTTAAAAATGTCCGCATAACCGGCGCTTTTACGCATTTTGCCTGCGCGGATGCCGTGTCTGCCGACCATACCCTGGAACAGTTCAAACGGTTCAATGCGTTGGCAGAGGAATTGCCCGATGGCCTGCTTCTGCACGCGAGCGGTACTTCCGCGCTGCTGAGGTTCCCTGAAACCAGGCTGAACATGGTGCGGGCGGGCATCGCGCTGTACGGCTATTCTCCTGTCAGCACAACGGCGGATCTGAAGCCGGTGCTAAGCTGGTTTGCGGAGATCACGCACATTAAAACAGCGCAGAAAGGCGAATACGTCAGCTATGGCGCAACGATCCATCTGCAAAGGGATACCAGGATCGCGACGCTCGCGGTGGGGTATGGAGACGGATACAACAGGGGCCTGTCCAACAAGGCATCTGTACTGGTTGGCGGGGTGCGCTGCCCGGTTTTGGGGCGGGTCTGCATGGATCAAATCATGGCGGATATCACCGATGCCGGCGATGTTCAGATTGGAGACAAGGCTGTCCTGTTGGGTCAAAGCGGCGGTGAAAGAATAGATGCCCTGGACTTGGCCGACATGCTGAACACCATCCCCTATGAGGTGCTGCTGTCGATAACATCCCGCGTCCCCAGGATTTATGAAGACTGACGGAGGAAAGCTTATGCAAAATAAACCCGCTAAAAAATCATCCCGCGGCAAGGTGCAGCCGGTTAAAAAGCCTTACCTGAAAGGGAATGCTTTTAGTCCGCTCGCTCTCAGGCGCGGCTTGGGTGTTTTTGTCTACATCGCTGTTTCAGCGCTTTTGTTTTTGTTCATGGGTCAGCTTATGGTACTGGATGTCGCTTGGCTCAGGGTTGCGATCAACATCGCAGTGGTGGTTGGTTTCGCGTCCCTGATGTATTCTTCAGGCGTCAACCGCGGCGAAAACGATGTCAGCTTCGCAGAAATCGCGCTGACGCGCCAGCAGGAAGGCAAGCCTGTCAGCAAGGACGATCTGAACAAGTGTTTTCATCCTGCCAAAGGGTATGTGACCATGTTCTTTGGCGCCTTGCCTTTTGTGCTTCTTTGCTTGATCCATGCTTTGGCGGCGACCAGAGAAACCTATTCCCTGGGGGCGCTTCCCGCCTGGCTCTCCGCTTATCAAAACCGTCTGGACATCAGCCTGGCGCTTCATTATTACAATGACGTCAAAGCCTTTGGCCTGGCGGACGGAGTGCGCATTATCACGCGCCTGCTTGTTTTTCCCTTTGTCAATATTGCCGGCCAGGGAAATCCGGATGGCATTCTGCTTGTGGAGCGTCTTTCTCCGCTGCTGGTTTTGCTGGCGCCTTTCTTTTATGGCGTTGGTTACCAAAGGGGCGAGGCTTTCCGCGCCTTGGTGCATGGCGGCATCGCTTCCAACGCGAAAAGTACCGCACGCCGTCAAAAGAAAAAAGCGGCGGCCCGCCGCAACGAACCAAAACAGCTGGTCTAAGCCGTGCTTCGTATTACAGGCGGCATCCACCGCTCCAGACAGTTGTTTTCGCCTTCCGGAAATAATACCAGGCCAACCAGGTCTTTGATTCGTGAGGCTGTATTCAGCATGCTGATGAGGGAGGTTCCGGACAGCCGCGTGCTGGACTTGTTCGCGGGCTCCGGCGCCATGGGGCTTGAAGCCTTGAGCCGGGGCGCCGCGTCATGCGTGTTCTGCGATAACGGGCAGGAAGCCATTGCCTGTGTCAAAAAAAACATCGATCTTTTAGGGCTTAAGGAGCAAAGCACAGCGCTTCTGATGAATTGGCAGGATGCTGTTTCAAAGCTTGCACATGAGAAAAACAGCTTTGATTTGCTTTTTTTGGATCCGCCTTATAAAATGGATGTGGGTATAATATTATCGACCATCAACAAGGCACAGTTATTGGATCCGGACGGAATTGTTGTGCTGGAAACCGGCAAAAACCTGGCGTTTGAACCGATGGAACCCTATGAAGTCATCAAGGAACGCCGGTATGGCGATACCATGCTGAGGCTGATGACACAGAAGGAGCAGGAGCAGTGAAGGCCATTTTTCCCGGCAGTTTTGATCCTTTGACCAATGGCCATCTGGATCTGATCAGCCGCTCATTAACGTTTTTGGATGAGCTAATCATCGCTGTCATGGTCAACCCTGATAAAAAAGGGTTTTTGCCGGCGCAGGAGCGCGCCCGCCTGATTAAAACAGCCTGCCGGGAGAAGGGCCTGACCCGTTTCCGCGTGTTGACTGACAGTGGGTTGCTGGCGGATCTGGCAAAAAGGGAAGGCTGTTTCCAGGTCATTAAGGGGATCCGAAACGCAGCCGATCTGGAGAGTGAGTCCGCCATGGCGCGCGCCAACGCGCTCCTTTTGCCGGGGCTTGAGACCATTTTTTTACCTGCAGGCGGGGAAACCATGGACATCTCCTCCTCGCTTATCCGGCAGATCGCAGCTTTCGGTGGAGATGTCAGCCATTTTGTACCGCCCTGCGTGGAAAAGGTTTTGAAAGAACGACTACACAAAAACAATGTTTGAAGGAGGAACCCAAATGTCCAGAACCGAAGTATTTGCCCTTGCCGATGAACTGACCCTGCTGCTCAAAAACTCAAAGAAGATCCCTCTGACTGACACAGTGATGGTCAACCAGGGGACTGCCACGGAGCTCATCAAACGGATCGTCTCTTCCTATGATCCGGCGCTTGAAACGGCTCAGAAGCTCCTGGAAAATGAGGAGCATATCCTGACGGACGCCAAGCAAAAGGCGGAGGAGACCATTTCCCAGGCCATGGCGCAGGCGCAGGGTACCGTCAACGAAGCCAATACCTACGCCCAGAACAACAAGCAAAGCGTTGACAACTATGTTGTCCAAACCAAGAAGGCAGCGGAAGATGAAGCCAGCGCCATCCTGGCCGACGCTCAGGCGCGCGCCAACCACACTCTAGAAGACGCCAAGGCCCGCGCTGATGAGTTGGTTTCCGAAACCACCATCTTGGCCCGTGCGGAAGCGCAGGCCCGCGAGATCCTGGAAAACGCCAACCAGCACGCCCAGGCGCTGCGCAGCCAGACCCAGCAGGAATTGGATGGTATCCTGGCCCATGTGGACAACACCGTCGCCGCTCAGCTCAACGAACTGCGCCTCATTCGCCAGAACCTGGCAGGCGTCCAGTACAACGAAGAAGAGAACTGATTAGCGTATCAACAACAAAAACCGGGTGGCGCGTGGTCACCCGGTTAGTTTTTTTCTGCATTATTGAAGGTTCTTCAGAACATGCTCATAGGCCGCCGCGAGCTGCGGGTCCGCCAGATCACCCGTATCAAACAGCACATGTTTTTGTTCTTCCGGCATCTCCACGATCATATCAGGGACGATGCCCTCCTTGTGTACTTTGTGTCCAAGAGGGGAGAAGTACTGAGCGGCCGTGAACTGGAAACCGGATTTGTTGTCTGACAGCGGTATAACAAACTGAATAACGCCCTTACCAAAGGTCTTCACTCCGATAAGTTCCGCGCGCTTGTGATCCTTCATGGCTGCGGCCAGGATCTCGCTTGCCGAGGCGGAGTTTTCATTGACAAGGATGGTCATGGGCATGGGGTCCGCGCCTGCCTTGGTGAAGTATTCCTTCTTGCGGTCAAAGCGGTCCTGGGTATAGTAGAGCATTTTCTGATCCAGGAAAATATCTCCGATCTTTTCCGCGTCGCCAACCCAGCCGCCCGGGTTATCGCGAAGGTCAAAAATCAGATGCTGCATTCCGGCATTCTTTAGCGCCTCATAAGCCTCGACAAAAGCTTCCTTGCTGCCGCCGGCGAACTCATAGAGGATGATGTAGCCGACCTTGTCATCGATCATCTTGTACTCAGCGCGGTTGACGATAATGTTTGCCTTGATCAGGTCAAAAGGAAGGATCTCGCCGTTGCGAAGCACCTCAACATGAACCTTTTCCCCGGGCACGCCGCGCATGATGTCCACCGCGTCGTTCATTGTTGTGGCGGTCACCTCAAGGTCTTCCACCAGGTAGAACACATCGCCTTTTTTCAGGCCTGCGGCTTCGGCCGGGGTGTTGCGGAACACGCGGGTGATGGTCACGGCCCCGGTGTTGTAATCGCCCAGCATCTGAACGCCGATCCCCGCGTACTTGCCGGAATCCTCCTCCTGCATCTTGGCCCAGGCTTCCTCAGGGTAATAGAAGGAGTAAATATCTCCAAGCCCGGAAAGAAGCCCTTGTATGGCGCCGTCCATCATTTTTTGCTCGTCCGGCTCCACATAAAAGAAGGCGTCCACATACTGGCGCACTTCTTCGACCAGTTCATAGCGCTTCAGCCGTTCATACTCTTCCTTCGGGATGGTGACGGTTTCATTCCTTGCCGCCATGGAAATGACGGGGGACAGCAGAAGCAGGGCAAGCATCAGCGCGGCTGCTCTTTTCAGAATGGACTTGTGATTCATCATTGTTGCCTCTTTCAGTGTTTGGATGATTCTTTTGAGCCGGAGATGGTTTCCCGTATTCTCAGGTCATTGAACAGCTTGAACAGCATCGCGTCCCTGAAGTGCCTCAAATCAAGGCCGGACACCTTTTGAATCTTATCCAGCCTGTAAACCAGGGTGTTTCGGTGAATATAAAGCTCCCTCGCCGCGTCCGTCAGGTTCAGGTCGTTTTTAAAAAAAACGCGGACGGTTTCAAGCATCTCCTCATTGAACAGCTTGGCTGTTTTTCTGTTGAACAGCAGGTCAATGTACTGCCTGGATTGCTGTGGAAGGCAATCCATCACAAACCTTTCCAGCAGCAGGCTTTTATAATCATATACTAAAACCTCAGGGCAGAATACGCTGCCGATCTGAATGGCCTGCCAGGCTTGATGGAAAGACAGCGCGGTGTCTGTCAGGTTTGAAACGCTTTCGCCAATGCCGATGTGAGCCTGAAGCCCCAGCTCCATTTGAATGGAGTCAAGAAGGGCCAGCGCGTATTCGCCCATGTCCTCCCGGTTTGTTTCCGTCAGGCTGCATAAAAGCAGCAAGTTGTAATTGTCGATGGGCACCGCCAGGTCGCCCGGTGACTGCGGGATGAAATCGCTGAGCGTGGAATCCTGCGTAAATTGCTGATAAGGCCGCTGAAAGCGGATCAGCAGCGCGCACCTGGCGTGGTGAAACGGGATCCCATGCTCATTGGCAAGGGCGTCCATCTCCAGCTCGCTCAGTTCCCTGTTCACCAATCGCTTTAAGGCGTTTGTGACCTCTCCTGTAATGCCTTCCTCTTGCTGGAAAGTTGCGATCAGCTTCACGCACAGCAGCAGGATGTCGCCTGCTTCCGGCCTGTCTTTGGTGGCCAACGTATGCGTCATAAAGCCAGGCAGGGTATAAAACAGGTATCCGGATTTGGATACAAGCACATTCTCCTTGAGGCTTTCAGGGAGCAGGAAGGTGTCCGGCTGCTGCGGTATCAAACAGCGCCCCGTCTTGTCCAGAAGGAAGACAGGCTGACGAAGGCTTTTAAACAGATCAGCAATTTTCTGCATCATTTTGCTTGACAATTCGTCGCCCTCCTTTTTCCTCATGAAGTATAACACTTCAAAGCCGGAATGAAAAGAAACACGCTTATTTTGGAGAGATGAGGGAAAATATGTTGAAAAGACTGTTTTTCAGGGTGTTTTTCGGGTAAAATCGTACTTATCTGGGTAAAAACCCGAGTATCTGGATAATGCTTGCATTCAGATGTAATAAATGGTATTTTATCCTATGGCGCATTTTAAGAATACGAGCGCCACACAAGCTTAGGAGGATGTTCATGAGTTTCAAGGCAGAAAAAATCAGCGGCAACCAGTACAAAATCACCTTCGAAGTGCCTTCGGCGGATTTTGATGCCGCCATGCAGAAATCTTTTCAGAAAAACCGCGGCCGCATCAGCGTGCCGGGATTCCGCAAGGGCAAGGCGCCCCGCAGGCTGATTGAAAATATGTACGGCGAGGCCATCTTTTATGATGATGCCTTTGATCTGATTTTTCCGGACCTTTATGAGGAAGCGGTCAAAGCGGAGGACCTTTTCCCGGTGGATCAGCCCAGCGTGTCTGTGGATCAGATCGCTTCCGGCCAGGACCTCAAGTTCACGGCGACTGTCTATGTCAAGCCGGATGTGACCCTGGGCGAGTACAAGGGCCTGAAAGGCACCCGCCACCTGCACCCGGTGTCCGAGGAAGAGGTTGAGCACCGCATTTCCCATGACATCAGCAAGATGACCACCACGGAAGATGTTGTGGATCGCGCGCTGGCTGAAGGGGACACCGCCAACATCAATTACCTGGGCCGTGTGGACGGCGTTGCCTTTGAAGGCGGACAGGCCGACGGGCACAACCTGGTTTTGGGCTCCGGGTCCTTTATTCCGGGCTTTGAGGAGCAGGTGATCGGCATGAAGGTCGGGGATGAAAAGGTCATCACCGTCACCTTCCCCGAGCAGTATCATTCCGAAGCGCTCTCCGGAAAAGAGGCGCAGTTTGAGGTCAAAGTCAATTCTGCCACCCACCAGGTCAAGCCCGAATTAGACGATGATTTCGCGCAGGATGTGTCCGAGCACAAGACGTTTGCGGAATACCGCGAAGCCATCGTCAAGGAACTGGAAGAGCGCCGCGACAAGCAGGCGGAAGTCAGCCTTGAGAACGAGCTGGTTCAGAAGGCTGTTGACGCCGCCGACTGCGACATCCCCGATGCCATGGTCGAGCGCCAGATCGACCGGCAGATGATGAACATGAAGATGCAGATGGCTTACCAGGGGCTGCGCATGGAGGATTATCTGCGCTATACCAACACAACGGAAGAAGACCTCAGGGACAACATCCGCATGGACGCCAAAAACAGCGTCAAGACCGAGTTGGTGATCGACGAGATTGCCAAGGTTGAAAAGCTTGAGGCATCTGAGGAAGAAACCGAGGAGCAGATTGAGCGCTACGCGAAGGAAGCCGGTCAGGAGCCGGAAGCCTACAAAGCCGGCCTTTCTGAAAACCAGAAGGAAAACTTCAAAGACCTGGCCACCAGCCGCAAGGTTGTGGATCTGCTTGTGAAAAACGCAGAAGTTTCCGTGCACGAGGGTGAGCATGACGAGCCGGTAGACGTTCAGGAAGTGCTGGAATCTGTCACCGAGGCGCTGGACGAGGAAGAAAACAAGACCAAAAAGGCTCCTGCAAAGAAAAAAGCCAAGAAAGCAGAGGACAAAGCCTCTGAGGACTAAAACGGAGGAAATATGGCTGAATACCTGATCCCTTATGTCATTGAGCGCTCCGGCAACGCTGAGCGTTCCTACGATATTTATTCACGCTTATTAAAAGACCGCATCATTTTCCTGTCCGGTCCGGTGCATGACGCCATGGCGAACGCAATCGTCGCGCAGCTGCTGTTCCTGGACATGGACAACCCCAACGCCGAGATCAACCTGTACATCAACAGCCCCGGCGGTTCTGTCACAGCAGGCATGGCCATTTACGACACCATGCAGTACATCAAGGCGCCTGTCCGCACAGTTTGTATCGGCATGGCTGCCAGCATGGGCGCTTTCCTGCTCATGGCCGGTGAAAAAGGCAAGCGCATGGCGCTGCCCAACAGCGAGATCATGATCCACCAGCCTTCCGGCGGCGCTGAAGGCCAGGCGACCGACGTCACCATCCGCGCAGAGTGGCTGCTCAAAACCAAAAACAAGATGAACCGCATGATGGCGGAGATGACCGGCCAGCCGCTTGAGAAAATCGCGAATGATGTGGAGCGCGACTACTTCATGTCGGCTGAGGATGCCAAGAATTACGGCATCATTGACGAAATATTCAAGCCTCGAAACACGGAGGGCGGCAATGCCTAAAGATACAGGCGACAGGAACAGGACGCCGCGCTGCAGTTTTTGCGGGAAGACGCAAAAAGAGGTCAACCAGTTAATCGCGGGGCCCAACGCGTTTATCTGCGACAAATGTGTTTCTCTTTGCGGGGAAGTGATTGAGGAGAGCGAGTTCAAAAGGCTGGACTTAAGCCTTGATGAACCAACCTTGATGACTCCCTCTGAGATCAAGAAGACCCTGGACGAGTATGTGATCGGCCAGGAAGACGTGAAACGCGCGCTGTGCGTGGCAGTTTACAATCATTATAAACGCATTCGTTCCAACTCAGGCAAAAAGGCGCCTGTTGAGCTGCAAAAATCCAATGTGCTTCTGGTCGGTCAAACCGGCACGGGCAAGACCTATCTTGCGCAGACCCTGGCAAAAATCCTGAATGTGCCTTTCGCCATCGCGGACGCCACCTCTTTAACGGAGGCGGGGTATGTGGGCGAGGACGTGGAAAACATCCTCCTGCGGCTGATCCAGGCTGCCGGCGGGGATATCAGGGCCGCTCAAGAAGGCATCATCTACCTGGACGAGGTGGATAAGATCGCCCGCAAGAGCGAAAATGTCTCCATTACGCGCGATGTTTCAGGCGAAGGCGTACAGCAGGCGCTTTTGAAAATCCTGGAGGGCACCATTGCCAACGTACCGCCGCAGGGCGGGCGCAAGCACCCCCAGCAGGAGACCATCCCGATTGACACCACCAACATCCTCTTTATCCTGGGCGGCGCTTTTGACGGCTTGGAGCAGATCATCGCCAACCGCACCGGCAAGCGCGTTGTCGGTTTTGGCAACGAGGTACAGGAGAAGGAGGAGGAGCGCATCGGCAAGCTGCTCAAGCAGATGCGTGCGGAAGATCTGGTCAAGTTTGGCCTGATCCCGGAGATTGTTGGCAGGATCCCTGTGATGCTCCCCCTGGACACCCTGGATGAGGACGCTTTGATCCGCATCCTGACCGAGCCCAAAAACGCCCTGGTCAAGCAGTATCAGTACCTGTTTGAGCTGGATGGCGCGGAACTGCATTTTGAGGAGGGCGCGCTGAAAGCCATCGCGCGTCAGGCTGTGGAGCGCAAGACAGGCGCCCGCGGACTTCGTTCCATCCTGGAAGGCGTGCTGATGGACACCATGTTTGATCTCCCCGACAGCAAGGATATCCTTTCTGTCACAGTCACAAAGGACACGGTACAAAAAGGGACCAAGCCGCTGATCAGCAAGGACCCCAGAACTTTGTCAGCAGCCAGGAACAAAGCGACAAAAAACAAAGATCTGACCAACGACGCGTCATAAAGCGCGATTGCTCTTTCCGAATTGATGCCTGGGAATCATCGCGTGAAGCGGTTTTCCCGTGTCTTCATCCCGGAAAGAGTTTTTATAAGGAGAGATTATGCCTGAAAAACCAACGCCCGAAGTCACAAAACTGATGCCTTTTCTGCCCCTTCGGGGAACGCAGATCTTTCCGCACACCGTTATGCATGTGGATGTCGCCAGGGAAAAATCAATCGCATCCATTTACGCGGCCATGGAGGACGACCAGCGCATCTTCCTTGTGATGCAAAAAAGTGAGGAAAAAGAAGAACCGGCCATGGAAGACCTGTATGAGGCAGGAACCATCGCCACCATTTCTCAGGTTCTTCACCATTCTGGCGTTGGTCTGCGTGTTTTGATTGAGGGAGAAAGCCGGGCGCTCCTCAAGGGCATTAAGCCGGATGAGGAAAGCTGGATCGCGAAGATAAAGCCCATCGTCCCAAAGGTTTTGCCCGAGGATCAGGAAGAGATCCTGGCCCTCATCCGGCTTGCCAAGGACGCGCTCAACAATTACGCCGAAGCCGGCAACCGCGTGAGCGAGGATTTGACCCGGTCGATCAAACGCATCACTGATCCGGATGAGCTGGTGGATGTGATCGCTTCCAACCTGCCCACCAGCCAGGAGGAACGCAATGACCTGCTTGCGGAAACTTCTGTCAAACTGCGCCTTGAAAAACTGTGCGTGATTTTGACCCGGGAGGTCAGAAACGCGAACATTGACCGCATTGTTCAGCTGCGCATCCGCATGCAGGTTGATAAAGCCCAGAAAGAGTATTACTTGCGGGAGCAGATCAAAGCCATCCAGGATGAGCTGGGCGAGGGCGAAGATGACGATGTGGAGGAGATGCGCAAGAAACTCAGCGCCATCCCGCTCAATGAAGAAGCCCGCGAGAAAGCCGACAAGGAGCTGGACAAGCTGTCCCGCATGATGGCAGGCAGCCCGGAATCCACGGTCACGGAGAACTACCTGGACTGGCTGGCCGAACTGCCCTGGGGCATATACAGCGAGGATCAATTGTCTTTGACCCGGGCCAGAAAGATTCTGGATGAGGACCATTTTGGCATGGACAAGGTCAAGGAGCGGATCATTGAATACCTGGCGATCCTGTCCATGCGCCGCAAGGAAGGCGAGCAGGTGGTGCCCAAAGGACCTATCCTGTGCTTTGTCGGCCCTCCGGGCGTCGGTAAAACCTCCATTGTAAAGGCCATCGCGCGCGCCATGAACCGCGAGTTTGTCAAGCTCTCCCTTGGCGGGGTGCGGGATGAGGCCGAGATCTACGGCCACCGCAGGACCTACATCGGCGCGATCCCGGGGCACATCATTTCCGGCATCAAGCGGGCAGGAACCATGAACCCGGTCTTCCTGTTTGATGAGATCGACAAAATGTCAAGCGACTACCGGGGCGACCCGGCAAGCGCCATGCTTGAGGTGCTTGATTCCGAACAAAACGCCTCTTTCCGGGATCATTACCTGGATGTGGCCTTTGACCTGTCCCGTGTTTTATTCATCACAACGGCCAACACCAGGGACAGCATTCCGCCCGCGCTGCTGGACAGGATGGAAGTCATTGAGGTGTCAAGTTACACCGAAGAAGAAAAACTGCACATCGCGCAAAAGCACCTTTTGCGCCGCCAGATCGAGGAAAACGGCCTGCCGCCCAAGAGTGTTAAAATGAGCGCAACTGTGATCAAACAGGTGATCGAGGGCTACACCCGCGAAGCCGGCGTGCGCAGCCTGACCCGGGTCATCGCCAAGGTCATCAGGAAGGCTGCGGTGGAAATGCTGGACACCGGCAAAGAAATTGTGACCGTTAAACCGGACATGGTGGAGAAATACCTGGGCGCTCCGCGCTTCCTCAGAGAACGGCCTGACAAGGACCCTTTGGTGGGCGTGGTCATCGGCCTTGCCTACACAGAGGTCGGGGGAGAACTGCTCAAGGTGGAGTGCGCCGTCATGCCGGGAAGCGGCAAACTGTCGCTTACAGGTTCCCTGGGCGAGGTGATGAAGGAAAGCGGCCAGGCGGCGCTGTCCTGGGTTCGCGCACAGAGCGGGCGCTACAACCTGCCTGAAGACTTCCACACAAAATATGACATCCACATCCATGTGCCGGAGGGCGCCGTGCCAAAGGACGGGCCTTCCGCCGGCATTACCATGACAACAGCCATGGTGTCCGCCCTTTCGGGAAGAAAGGTGCGCCAGGATTTGGCCATGACAGGGGAGATCACCCTGGGCGGCCGCGTGCTGCCCATTGGCGGCGTAAAGGAGAAACTGCTGGCGGCCTATCGCGCCAAGATCAAGGCGCTGGCTTTGCCGCAGGAAAACCGCAAGGATGTGCTGGAACTGCCGGACTATATCAGGGAAGCCTTTGACATCCATTATGTTTCCAGCGCGGACGAGGTCATTGACCTGGCGCTTTTGAAGAACGATGGAAATTAAGTCGGCAGTCTTTGTCACCAGCCTGCCCCGCTATGGGGATTTTCCCGGACGCGGGCTGCCCCAGATCGCGGTGGCCGGCCGCAGCAATGTTGGCAAAAGCAGCATGATCAACAGCCTGTGCAGGGTTAAAAACCTGGCCAAAACCAGCTCCACCCCCGGGAAAACCAGGCTGATCAATGTGTTTTTGATCAACAACCAGTTTCACTTGATCGATCTGCCGGGCTATGGCTATGCCAAGGTTTCAAAGAAGGAACAGCTCAGCTGGGGGCGGATGATGGAGGAGTATTTCGCAAAGTCGGAGACCCTCAGGACCACCCTGCACCTGGTGGACATCCGCCACGCGCCCAGCGCTGGGGACAGGCAGATGAACGCCTTTCTTTACGGTAGCGGGCTGCCCTTTGTGGTTTGCGCCACCAAGGCGGACAAGCTGTCCCGCGCGCAAAGGGGCAGCATGCTTCCGGTTCTCGCGCGCGATCTCGCGGTTCAGCCCTGGGAGATCATTCCCTATTCCTCCCAGACCTCGGAGGGCAGGGATAAACTTTTGATCAGGATCGCTGAGGCGCTGTCTGAAAAGGACTGACGTGCGGCGCTTGATTGCCAATCTCCTCAGTGAATGCTATACTTTATAATAGAAACAGACGGAGGATAGCTGATATGATCCATGTGGAGATCGTGAAACCCAAAAGAAACGAGCTGCGTCCTTTTATCCAGCTCCCCTTTGATATTTACAAGGATGACCAAAACTGGGCGCCGCCCGCGCGCCATGACCTGCTCAAGTCCCTCATCGGGAAAGAGAATGATTTTTTCAAGGCAGGAATCCAGCGGTTTTTCCTGGCCTATGACGATGAAAAGCCGGTTGCCCGTGTTCTGGCGGGCATTGACCTGCGCCTTTCCGCCAGGATGAAAGAAACTTGCGGCTACATCAGCCTGTTTGAGTCCTATGACAATTATGAGTATGCCTCCTCTGTCCTGGACGCCGCGATGCGTTTTTTGAAGGAGCATGGCGCTGTCCGCGTTTTGGGCCCCATACCGCCCAGGTATGACCTCCTCAACACAGGCGTCCTGGTTGACGGGTTTGACGGCCCGCCTGTCCTGCAGAATGCGTACAACACCCCGGCCATCCCTCAGATTCTGGAGCAGTACGGTTTCGCCAAATGGCGTGATTACCTGGCTTATGACATTCAAACAGACAATATCCAGATCCAGCGCATCCTGCCCATGGTCGACAGGATCAGGGAGCGTTTCGGCTTTACGATCAGGCACGTGGATTTCGCAAGAAGCAACCTGGTCCGCGTCGCCCAGGACATGTCCATTATCATCAGCGAAGCCACGCCGGAGGAGCCGAGCAGCTATCTGCCCACAACGGAGGACATCCTCCAGATGTTTAAGCGCATCAAACCCTGGCTGCGCAATGAGATCGCCGTCATGGCTTACGCCGGCAGCCGCCCCATCGGCATGGTGGTCGGTTTTCTGAATTCCACCCCCTCTGTCATCGGAACCGACGGCCGCCGCACCCCCTGGAACTGGCTGAAGCGTCAATTGCGCCTTGCCTCAACCAAGTCTGCCCGCTGCCCGCTTCAGTATGTTGTGCCGGACTATCAAAACATGGCAGTCAACACCGTGCTGCTGGCAGAGGCCTTCAAAGGCGTGAAAAAACTTGGCATCACCCGCATTGAGGGTTCTCCGGTAGATGAGACCCACGTGGTCTCCGTCAACAACACGCAGATCGCCGGCGGCAAACTGTACCGCCGTTATCGCGTGTACGAGTATACGCTCTGATGATCACCCTGGCATGGTTTTTAACCATGCCAGGTTTTTCCGGGAAACTCCTGTAAACATGAAAAAGTGCTTGACAGCATTTGCTCGGTTTGATACTATACCACTCGTGCCTTATGACTGGGTGTAGCGCAGTTTGGTAGCGTGCTTGAATGGGGTTCAAGAGGCCGGAGGTTCAAATCCTCTCACCCAGACCATCGGAAAGCAGTTGTATTTGACTGCTTTCCTTTTTCATTATATTTCAAGCTTTTTTTATTGAATCGGTAATTTACTAAAATTCACGATACAATTTATCCATAAAATCGTTCATGGGCACATATAAAAACGCTGACTGTGTTAATGCTAAGACCACCTCTTCCATCGAGGCCGGGCGATAGGTTGTTGAATAGGCTATATCTTCTATTTCTTCTCTTCCATCCTCATCCATGAACAGTTTCAATGCTTTGAGCACATCCGGATTCGATCTCTTCAATTTGCGGATGTACATCCTCATTTGTTTATCATCTTCTTTTTTGTAATAAAGAGCAATCAAAGGAAGCAGCATAAACGCGGAATCTTCTTCATATTTTTTGTACAGAGCCAGCGCCTTTTCTTCGTCTTCAAAAAAAGAATACAGAGCCATCAACATATAGCGCATTCCCAAATTATCGCTCTCGTTGAGGCGAATTATATCCTCGATTTCCGAGATGGAAAGGCGGAACTTCCCTTGACTTATCAATAAATCCGCATATTCCTTGCGCATACGCATATACGGTCTGGTTTCATGCAGGCCGTAAAAATCTCCTTCGTTTTCTTCCTTGCTGATGCCCTGTTCAAGGAGCTGCGTCTCGCCTTTTTTAATGATTGCTTTTAACTGTTTCTCGAATTCCTCGGCGCTGTAAGATTTCTCCTCCGCAATAATCAATTCCGCATCCAAAAGATAGGAATCCAATTCCAGGGCTTTCTTTGCGTAGCGAATGGCCTCTTTCCCGTTTGCTGCGTCTTCCGCCATTTCCAGGTAGTCGAAAGCATCTAAGGGGCGATCTTTCTTGTCCATGGTTTCAAAGTATTCTTTCGTAAATTTGTCCATACGCTCTTGCATTGCTTCCTGGTCATTCAGGTTTTCCCCTTCCGTTGCTTTGGCTAACTCTTTAAAAAAACGTTCTGTGCCATAACTCATGTGCAAATCCTTTACCTTTCAAAATTTTCAAAATATCCTATCCATCAATTCGCTCTACAACCAAACTACAACATTTCAGCAGAATTATCAATTGTCAGATAATTCAGCAATATAACACAACGCTGTTCTATTCACCGCTCAAGCGTGTCTTTTCATTGCCAAAATAATACATGGTGGCCACAATGCCCAGAATCAGCAGCCCGATGTTCAGCATGAAGGGCAGGCTTCTGTTGATGTCGCTGAGCGCGCCCCCAATGTAGCCAAAAGGCACGCTGACGAGCATGACGACGGTTTGCAGCAGCGCCATGATCTGGGAACGATCCTCAGGATTCACATGGATAGCGACCAGCGACTCGCGCAAGGTGGATAAGGTGGCGTAGCCCAGCGACTCAAACAAAAGGGACAAAACAAGCAGCGCGTACCCGAACACGCTGACGCCCGGAACGCTCACCAGCAAAACAGCTGAAATGATCGCGCAGATAAATCCGCCGAACAGAGGCGTTTTCAGGTTGGACTGCTTGATGCGCGACAGCACCGTAAAAAACAGGATGATGGCCATGACGTTTTTGATCATTGGAAAGATGGGCAGCAGCGTGTCTGACACCCCGATGCTGCGGGACGCGATGATCTGCCAGAAGGTCGTGTTGATCATCATCGTGACCTCCACCAAAACGCTGACCACAATGGAAAAGATGGTGCCGGGAGATTTCAGGATGCGCTGGACAGCACCCTTGTACCCGCCAAGCATCTGTCCCCAGGTCATGCCTTTCACTGCCTCCTGGCGGATCATGCCGATGCCGGTTTCCGTTGTGAAGCGGTAAAGAACGATGACCTTTAATGTCATCATCACAAAGGCGTTGATGTACAGGATGCGGATGGCCGGGATCAGGGTCAGCCTGGACACAAGAATGGAGGAGATGGGGGCGAAGAGGGCGGACAGGTTGCCCGCGATGATGATCCAGGAATAAATGTGGGTAATTTTGTCTTTGGGCGCGTCCTCCACCAGCAGGCAGTTCCAGGACACCGTTGTGATCCTCATCATTCCGTTAAACAGGGCTGCGACCGCGAAATACCAAAAGCTCTGGCTGAACGCCCAGATCAGGGAGGGCAGGCTCCAGGACAGCAGATCAAACACCGCCGTGCTCCACCGTCTTCCATAGCGGTCAATGATGGCACCTGAAAGAAAGGCGAAGATCGTCTGTGAAAACATATAGATGGATGCGATGATGCCCACCTGGCTGTCAGACATTCCAAAAGACAGCATAAAAACCGAGGCGTAAGGCAGGCACAGGTTCATCGACAGGCCCCACATCGGCTCTGTGACCACGCAGGCCCTTGTATTGCCTCTCAGTTCGGTCAGGGTTTTGATCAGGGGATGCTTTAGCAGTAATTGACGCACGCTTCTACGCTCTTTTCCTGTTTTAACAGCCTCTTGACTGTTTTACTCGGCCATTATGTCATAAATGATCGGTCATTGGAATGTTTATGTGGTCATTTGTTTAGTCCATTTACAAACTGCAAGATGGCAGCCTGATTTTCTTTTTGATGCTTAAAGTCAGAGCCAATGGAATTGTTGGTGATTGAGAATTTTATCGGATATTGACCAAGCCAGATTTTGATGTGGCGTTTTCCGGGAACAAGGCTTTTGGTGATCTTCACGGCTGTTATTTGGTCATGCGGGATGTCAAAAGCCAAGTGCATTTCAGACACATTCAAACTCTTTACAGCAACGACCACAAAACGCTTCTCTGTCAGGCCCAGATACGCGTAGTCATTCCCGAAAGAGCCCAGTGAGCCATCGGCAATTTCCTCCGGATCAAAGTCTTTGCCAAGCCACTGCTTCAATGCTTCACTGAAACCGGCTGTTTTTGCCAGAGCTTTCCACCCCGCTTCAATGCCGGCCCACACCATGGCAAGGTATTGCTCGCCTGGGGGGAGGAAAAGCCCCAGCATTTGATTCATCTGCTTTTCCTGAAACCTGAGCTGCATAGTAACCCTCCTGATTAAATCCACAAGCAATGCTGTTCATCAAGCCGCAAAATGCTTTCATGATCGCTGCCCTGAGCCTTCACAGAATCGGTTCGCCTGAGGCCATTGGACCTGACCCTTCCGGCATGATAACACTTCCTGTTTGTTTTCGGAACCTATGCATGCCGCCTGTCAAATAATTCCTGTTTTGAGGCAAAAATGAGCCGGTAAGCTGCCTGGATCTGAGAAATGGTACTCCCGTGAACTGCTTCAAATGGCAGTTTGCTCTTGGTTTAAATTTGTTTTTGGTCTCAGAATGGATTGAAAACAAAAACCTCCTGTGCTATTCTGCTCACAACAGCAGTGATGGAGAGAAAGATGTCCTCACTCAGCATGGCCGGCACAATGCCGGCAATCAGAGATGCTGCGGTTGGTGAAAGCAGTTGCTGACGGACATGTAAATACACTCCTGAGCTGATGCCCTGAAAATTGAGTAGGGGCAGACGGAGGCCCACCGTTACAGGGGCAGGGATTGATTGATCCCGGTGAGCGGCGGCTTGAAAACCGCAATCAGGGTGGTACCGCGGGAATATAAATGTTCTCGTCCCTGGGCAAGACAGAACTTGCTCAGGGATTTTTTTGAGCAAGAATACAAAAAAGGAGAACTACCATGTCAAAAATCAAGTTCCTGTCGGGGGAGAACATTCCGCTTGAGATGCACAAAGTGCGGATGGTTCAAAAGCTCAACCTGCTGCCTGTGGAAGAACGCGCGCAAAAAATGGAGGAAGCCGGATACAATACCTTCCTTCTGAAAAACCGTGATGTGTTCCTGGACATGCTCACAGACAGCGGCGTCAACGCGATGAGCGAAAACCAATACGCCGCCATGATGCAAGCCGATGACAGCTATGCCGGATCGGAGACCTTTTACAGGCTTGAAAAAGTCCTTCAGGAAACCTTTGGCTTGAAATATTTTCTGCCGGCGCATCAGGGCCGCGCCTGTGAGAACATCATCGCGAGGACTTTGGTGACGCCCGGTTCTGTCGCGCTGATGAACTATCACTTCACAACGACCAAGGCGCATATTACCCTGTGCGGCGGGACTGTGGAGGAGATCATTGGCGATGAGGGCCTGAAGGTGCAGAGTTCCGCGCCTTTTAAGGGCGATATTGACCTTGATAAATTAAACGAAGCCATCAAGCGCCTTGGAAAAGACAAGATCAGCTTTGTCCGCATCGAGGCGGGAACAAACCTGGTGGGCGGTCAGCCTGTTTCAATGAAAAACATCCGCGAGGTCTCACGGATCTGCCGCGGGGAAGGCATCCCTCTTGTCTTTGACGCGAGCCTATTGGCAGACAACCTCTACTTCATCAAGACGCGGGAAGAAGAGTTTAAAAACGCGGAGATCATTGACATTGCCCGGGAGATCGGCTCGCTTTCTGATATTTTTTACTTCTCAGCGCGCAAGCTTGGGGCCGCGCGCGGCGGCGCCATCCTGACTTCAGATGACAAGCTGCATACCAGAATGCTGGAACTGGTGCCCCTGTTTGAAGGTTTCATCACCTATGGCGGAATGTCTGTCCGGGAAATGGAAGCCATCGCCGTTGGCATCCGAGAAACCATGGACATCGAGGTCATCAGCCAGACCCCCATCTTTGTTGAAGCCCTGGCCAAAGAGCTGATTGCAAAAGGCGTCCCTGTCGTGACGCCTCCCGGCGGCCTTGGCTGCCATGTGGACGCCAGCCGCTTCTGCGATCACATCCCGCAGGAACAATACATCGCAGGTTCCTTAAACGCCGCGATCTTCATCGCCAGCGGGGTGAGGGGCATGGAGCGCGGCACCATGAGCGAGCAGCGCAACGAGGACGGCAGCGAACGCATGGCGGAGATGGAGCTGGTGCGTCTTGCGATTCCAAAGCGCGTATTCACCCTGTCTCAAATCAAGTACACAGCTGACCGCATCTCCTGGCTGTTTGAAAACCGCCGCCTGATCGGCGGGCTGAAGTTTGTACAGGAGCCCTCAGTCCTGCGCTTCTTCTTTGGCCGCCTCCAGCCCTTTGGAAACTGGCCTGACTTGCTGGTCAAACAGTTCCGAAAGGATTTTGGCGAGAGTTTGTAGGCTCTTAGGTTTATACATTGAGTTTGACCAGAAAAATATTGTCGTGAAAGCCGATGACGCGCTTACCGCAAAGATAAAAGCCGCGGGGGACGCGACCACGCTGATTCAGCTGGATGCTATGAAAATAAAGATCGTCAGCATCCGCCAGCAGTACCTGAAAGCGCTGATGGTGGAAAACAATCCGCGGGAGAAGGTGGCCACTGCGTATCGCGGCAGCCTTGGCTACAGCATCAAGCTGAAGAATGAAGAAGATGTGGATCAGTATGTTGCGGACATTAAAGAGAAAATGATGGAATTGCTTCACGGCAACGACGTTCTGCACATTATTTAAGGAGATTTCACCATGAACGAAGGATTGACGATTTTGATTAGTAGCGTTATTTCTCTTTTTGTAGCCATTATTACGGCTTTGATAACATCAAGATTAACCATTAAGCAAGAAGTTAAGAAAGCAATATACGCAAAACGAGAAACCGCCTATATTGAATTATTCGATTTGTTGTTTACCCTTAAAGACAATCCGTATCTTGTATACAATAATAGTAAGTTTTTGAAGCCCTTATCAGACCTGAGAACGAGATTGAAATTATTTGCATCTCAAGATGTGTTGGATGTGTTTAATCCTTTTTTTGACCAATTAAGAAATACTGCAAGTTCTTACTGGAAACTATTTAGCGGTGAAGAGTATGAAATGAACAAATCGTCCAGAATAGAACATGGCAATGAAACTGATCTTGACTTTGAGCGTGAGAAAGAATCATACCAAGAGGATCACTTGTTGGAAGCATGTTATGTTAACAATACAATAAAGCAGTTGGTTTTGCTAATGAGAAAAGATATGGGGACAAAGTAACCTTGATTTTTTAACCAGGAGTGAGGAATGTTATGAACAAAACCGCAATCAAGAATTTCGCGATCTGGGCACGGGTGCAATTGATGGAGGCCGCCAAGAAGAGGGCCTTTTAATACAGCGTCACGGAGGGGGACTAAAATAAGCCAAATGTCTTTTTTATCACTCAGTATGAATTCTTGATCACTCAGTATGAATTCTTGACCTGAACTGGATACAAGAAGCGCCTTAATAATACAATCAGCTGTATTTTAGTAAACTATCACCTTTTCCGTAAGCGTCAAACGTCCTTTATCATATTACACTCTTCCAGTGTATTGATGGGCAACAATCTTGCAATCTGCTTCTCTACGCTCAGATCCGGTTGGGCGTCTCGCGCATCTGCCAGGTCAGGTAACGATAGGGGACCAAGACGTTGCCTTTTGCGGTTTCAACCAAGCTATAAATAATAGTATAGGCTTGTGCCCTTGAATATATTGGTAAACAGGAAATTCTTCCTTCGGGTTAAATGTCTTTGTATTCTCTTAAGTTTCCACATGGAGGTAACAAAAGCACAATGTAGGATTAGAATCTGCGGTGTTTAGTTGTTCTATTTTTGAAAAACAAGTAAAAGCAAGCTTGTTTCATTATATTGTACATAAAATACGGAAGCTCAAGTTTTATGTACGGAAGCTCAAGTTTTATGTTCTGCGTTGAGAACATCAACAAAAAATGGTACACTTTTTGTCGGAAGTATAATTTTTTAGGAGGAGAAGAACGACCATGAAGAAACGTATTTCTGCAATTCTGATCGCCCTGATGATGCTGGGCGCATCCTTTGCGCTGGCTGAGGCTGTCCCGGCCGCTGTCAGCGGTGAGTTCACCGGCACCGCCAAGGGCTTTGGAGGCGATGTAAATGTAAGCATCACCCTGACTGATGGGGAGATTTCCGGCGCGGTTGCCGACGGCGCAGGCGAAACAGAAGGCATCGGCTCCGTTGTCCTTGAAAAATTGCCGGCAGAGATTGCTGCCAACGGCTCCATTGCCGTGGATGTGATTGCCGGCGCAACCATCACCTCAAATGCCGTTATCGAAGCGGCCAAGGCAGCCCTGACCGCTGCGGGCTTGAATCCTGAAGACTACAATGTTGCCATTGAAAAGGGCAAGGGCGATCACATCGTCCGCGTGGTGGATGTGGTCGTTGTTGGCGCGGGCGGCGCGGGCATGAGCGCGGCCATTACCGCAGCCGATGCCGGCAAGAGCGTCGTGGTTGTGGAGAGCCAGGCCATGGTGGGCGGCAACACCGTGCGCGCCACCGGCGGCATGAACGCCGCCAAAACCCCTTTGCAGGACGGCAACACCTTTGAAGAGCAGGCCGGTCTGGAAAGGACCCTTGCAACGGCTGAAAGCAAATGGGCGGACAACGCCGCCATCACCGAGCTTGCAGCCACCGTTAAAAAGCAGTGGGAAGAATACCAGAAGAATCCCACAGGCTACTTTGATTCTGAAGAATTGATGCAGCTGGACACCCTGATTGGCGGCAGAGGCCTCAACGATGTGAACCTTGTTAAGACCCTGGTGGACGGGACCAAGGGCAGCATTGAATGGCTGTCTTCCATCGGCGCTGATTTGACCAGCGTGGGTTCCTTTGGCGGCGCTTCTGTCAAGCGCATCCACCGCCCCGTGAACGCCGAGGGCAAGACCGTTTCAGTTGGCTCCTTCCTCGTGCCCATCATGGAAAAGAACCTGATTGACCGCGGCATCGAAATCCTGTTTAACACCACCGCAACCGAAATCAAGATGGAAAATGGCGCGGCTGTTGGCATCAAGGGTGTCACCAATGACGGTACCGAAGTGACCATCTCTGCCAAGGCCGTCATCCTGGCTACGGGCGGCTTTGGGGCCAATTTGGACATGGTTGCTGAGCTCAAGCCCGAACTCAAAGGCTTCATGACCACCAATGCTGCGGGCCTGCAGGGGCAGGGGATTGCCATGGCCACCGCTGTTGGCGCGGCCACCGTGGACATGGACCAGATTCAGATCCACCCCACTGTCCAGTATGATACCGCTGCCCTGATCACTGAAGGCTTGCGCGGCGACGGCGCCATCCTGGTGAATGTCGAAGGCAAGCGCTTTGTTGACGAAGTGGGCACCCGTGACGTTGTTTCCGCTGCCGAAATCGCCCAGACCGGCTCCTTCAGCTGGCTGATCGTAGACCAGAAGATGGCGGATGCTTCCAACGTAATCGCCGGCTACATCAAAAAGAACCTCACTGTGACCGGCAACACCTATGAAGAGCTGGCGAATGCCATGGGCGTTGACGCCGCGAACTTCCCCGCCACCATGGAAGCGTGGAATGCTGCCGTCGCCGCCAAGAGCGACGCCGACTTTGGCCGTACCAGCTTTGCCAATCCCCTGGACACCGCCCCCTTCTACGGCATCAAGGTGACTGCCGGCGTCCACCACACGATGGGCGGGCTTAAGATCAACGAGAAGACCGAAGTGCTGACGGCTGAGGGCACTGCCATCCCCGGCTTGTACGCAGCGGGCGAAGTGACCGGCGGCGTGCACGGCGCCAACCGTTTGGGCGGCAACGCCGTGTCCGACATCGTGGTGTTTGGCCGCATTGCCGGCAGCGAAGCGGCAAATTACGCAAAATAATCAGAGCTAATAGGGGACTTTTTCCCTGAGTCCTCTGTAACATGAGAAGAACCCTGGCTTGTCTTGCGCAAGGTCGGGGTTCTTCTTAATTTGCTATAGATTTGCTGAAAAGGCCAAGCCAATTCTTATGATGGATTTCAGTATAAGCGGTAAAATGAAAGTACCCTCACAGGATTCTCAAATCCCACAAGGGTACTCATGCTGGTGCGGGAAACAGGACTTGAACCTGCATGAACGTATTGCTCACTAGAACCTGAATCTAGCGCGTCTGCCAATTCCGCCATTCCCGCAAGGTGCGGAAGTAAAATTATCACATTAAGTTGGAGATGTCAAGCGTTTTTCAAAGATTTTTTGATTTTTTGCAATTCTTCTCTTAACCATAGGTGACCTTTCTGATAAAAGGGTTTCCCCAAACATAGTAGCTGATCTGAATATCCCGCACCGCGTGCATTTCCTTGCGGGTCAAAAGATAACAGCGCAGGCGGATCTGCCTCCCGGCTTCCGCGGTAATGGAGTGGTTGACATCCATTCCGTCAAATTCTTGCTGGGAGAAGCACAGCACATCGCCTTTTAAGGGGACAACCACGGCCTCCAGCATTTGAGCCTTGAGCAAGCCGGCGTTCTTTATCAGGATGGTGTACTCAAGGATCACATAGTCATCTTTTTCACCATCCAGGATGTTTTCATAGACAATGCCTCTGACGCTGCCGTTTTCCAGCTGTTCAGACAAGCGCTTAAACCGCAGCTCAAACTCATCCTGGGGCAGCGCGCGCACGCCTTCAACCGACAAACCAAGGTCTGTGCCAATGATGCCCCAAAGGGTTGTTCCGGCAGTTATCAGCGCCAGAATAAGCAGAACGGCTGTAATTTTTCTCATCAGGGTTTCTGCTGCAGGATCTGATTCATTTTCTGGATCATTTCGCTGTCCTTCAATCGGAACTGGATCTCAACCCTCCGGCTCGCGTCCATGTTTTCTGAACCGTCGGGATTGTAGATCCTGTTGGCAAAACTGCGGCCTTTCGCGGTCAGGATGTTTTGAAGTTTGCTGCGCTGCTGGCTGCTTAAGCCCGGCATCTCCAGCATGTAGGTGGCAACGCCCAGCGCGCGGTCCTGAGACAATTTCAGGTTAAACAGATAGCTGCCCTTGCTGTCGGTATGCCCCTCAATCACGATCTCCGCCAGATAATCCTGATATTCCGGGCGCAGCAGAACGTTCAGGTACACAGGAACCAGCTGTTGAAGCTGCGCCTGTCCTTCAGGCAGGAGAATATCGCCGCCGGACTCGAACAAAAGGGTGCTGTCCAGCATGATGTCGCCTGTGTCCTTGTCCACTTTCACATTCAGCCTGCTCTGGCTGAAGGACAGGCTCAGATCCTGGATAATCTGGGTCCTGACACCCAACAGATCGTCGATTTGCTGCTGCTGCTCGTTCATGGCCAATTGCATCTGCTTTAATGACTGCTCCTGGCTGATCAGCTGGAGCTGAAGCAAGGCCTGCTCGTCTTCCTTGGTTTTCAGGGCGGCCTGCGCGGCCTTTAAATCATCTTCCTGCTGCTGCAATTGGATCTGGATGGAAGCAACTTCTTCTTCCTTCCCCATCAGTTCAGCCTGCGCGGTTCTCAGATCATCTTCCTTCTGAACCAGGCTGATCTGTGTTCTGTCCAGTTCCACCTTCTGCTGTTCAAGTTCCCTGGTCTTGATGTCCAGCACCGAAAAATACTGATAAATGCTGACCATCAGCGCCAAAATAAACACCAAAAGCAAGCTGGACAGCATGTCTGAAAAAGAGATCCAGTGGCTTCCGCCGTCCCCTTTTGTGATTTGCCTGCCAGGTGTCCTGATATGCCTCATGATGCCTTTTCCGCCATTTTTTCAGCCGCAGCTGTTGCGCGGTTGAGTGCGGCTGTCATATCGTTTAAGGCCTGCTGCATTCGTGACATTTGTTTGATGCCGGCCTCCCCATCATTATCTGAGCGCGCGGCGCCGGACAGATCCCGGGCCAGCTTGGCGCTCATGTCATGCATGCTTTCTTCAAACAGCCCCAGGGTTCTTGACAGCCCGGTTGAAATGTTTTCCACAAAACTGCTGTAGCTTTCCTGAAGCAGCTTGCCGGAGCGCGCCATTTCGTTGGCCACTTCGTGCGTCCTGTCGGAAGCAGCCTCAGCCTGCCTGTCCACCGCTTCCAGCACCCTGCCTGACCAGGCGGCGTACTGCTCCATCAGGTTCCTGAGGTCCGCCTGCGCGTCCACCAGCGCGCTGTAGCGCTCGCTTTGCTTTGCAATATCCTTGTGAATGCCGGAGAGCAAACCGGCTGTTTCCTCAGCCAGCATCGCGCCTGCCGTCTGGCTTTTGCTCAGGCTGCTCACATACCCGTCAAAGCGGTCAATAACCGCCTGGGTCACTTCGCCGGTTCTCTGCATGCTGTTTAAAATGCTGTCAGCCGCGGCCATGGTGGTGTTCATGGATTCATGGCTGATCGCCTGAGACTGGTTGATCTTTGACAGCGTCTGACCCAATTGAAGGAACTGCCCGTTTAAGGTGGTGTTCATGCGATCAACAAACTGATTGACCACATGGTTGAGCCCCTCCAGCTGGGAGTGGGTCTCAGACAGGATAAATTGCTGCATGCTTTGTGAGATCGGAGCAAAAGCCCGTGAAACGGATTGGCTGATCCCGCTTTCCAGATGCTGGTTCACTTCATTAAAAGCGCTGGACAGGAAAACAGCCTGGTCTTCCATGTAGCAGGTCTGCCTCACCCAGTCATCCAGCGGGCGCTGCATGACCACCTCGGTAAACGCGTGATTGAAGTCATCCATCGCGCCTGCCGCGGCGCCCTGAGCGGCTCTGAAAAAGATGTTGAACAGAAGCGAGCAGACCAGGCCCGCGATGGAAGTGCCATAAGCGAAGGTCATGCCCGAGATCATGGTGTGGATGGAGGAAACGGTGTTGGTTGCGCTGCTGAGATCCAGGTTGCCAAGGCCGCGCATCAGGCCGATGAAGGTGCCCAGGATGCCAAAACTGGTCAAAAGCCCCGGGATGACTTCCGCAAGCTGAAAATGTGCGAAGTCGCGGAGCGTGGTCTCATCATTGATGTATTCCTCAACATTGCACGAAAGCCCGCGCTGGTCAAGCTGCTCCGCGTTTATCAGGAAACGGCTCCACTGCTTTTGCATGGGTTTTCCAAGGTAGAGGGTGTCCTGCCAGTCCGGCCGCCCGGTTTCGCTGGGCTTGAAGCTTGCCAGGTTATGAATGCCTTTTCTAAACGCGCGCGCAGCGCGGTTTAGAGGGAAAATGCATTTTGAGAGGCCGACGATGAAACACACGACAACAGCGCCATAGACTGTCAGGTCTATCAGTTTGCCGGAGAGCGCGTTAAAAAACTCATTCACTGATCTGTCACCACCTTTTCGCACACTATTGTAACTTTTAATTATTATAATTGCAACAATTCTGTGATAAGAAGAAACCTTTATCAGCCTATATTTAGCCAGGTAATTTGTTTGCTTGAACCGCATTGCTGGATAAGGTATACTCATCCGCGTACAGAAATTTCGATGTGAGGTGCCGGGAAATGGTCAATTTGAAAGAACTGGTCGACGGGCTGAACCTGGATGTGCTTTCGCCTTCCACCAAGACGCAGATACCCATTGAGGCTGCGGAGTTCACTCGCCCCGGACTTGAGTTGAGCGGCTATTATGAGCATTTTGCTTCCGAGCGTCCCCAGATTATCGGCAATGTTGAAATGGGTTACCTCATGGGGCTGCCGGCGAATGAACGCCGCAAAAAGCTTGAAAAATTCTTCTCTTACGAGGTCCCCTGCGTTATCCTCTGCCGCGGTCATGTGCCGCCTCAGGAGATGCTGGAATTGGCCAAGGCCAGGAACATCCCTGTTCTTGGAACAAAAAGGGCAACCACGGACTTCATTGTTTCCGCTATCATGTTCATCAGCCGTTTATTGGCGCCGCACATCACCATGCACGCCGTGCTGATCGACGTGTATGGCATCGGCGTTTTAATCACAGGCGAGTCCGGCGCGGGCAAGAGCGAAGCCGCGCTTGAACTGGTCAAACGCGGCCACCAGCTGGTGGCGGATGATGTGGTGGATATTTGCCGAGTAAATGAAAACCGCCTGACCGGCGAAGCGCCCGAGACCATCCGCTTTTTCATGGAAATCAGGGGGATCGGCATCATCGACATCCGCCAGATGTACGGCGTTGGCGCGGTCATGATGAGCAAGTCCATCGACATGGAGATTCATCTGGAAAACTGGAATGAGCAGAAGGAGTACGACCGCCTTGGGCTGGATGAGAACTACACCACCATCATGGGCGTCAAGGTGCCTTCTATCACCGTCCCTGTCAAGCCCGGGCGCAACCTGGCCATCATTATTGAAGTCGCCGCGCGGAACCTGAGCCTGAAGCGCATGGGGTATTCAGCCGCCCGCGAATTGGACAAGCGCCTCACAGACATGATGAACCAATGATTGATTATATCAAGGAGAGAAAAATGGTCTATATCGGAATTGACCTGGGCGGTACCAAGATCGCGGCCGGCGTCACAAACAGGGAAGGCGTTATCCTCGCCCAGGCATCAGCAGCCACCATTGCCGAGCGTCCCTATAAGGACATTGTGCGGGATATGGCGGGCTGCGCGCTCAAGGCGCTTGAAGGCGCCGGAAAAACCATTGACGATGTGGAGACCATCGGCGTCGGTATCCCTGGGATTGCAGACAATGTCACCGGCAATGTCATCTTCTGCACCAACCTGGGCTGGCATGATATTCCGCTGCGGGATGAGCTGCAAAAATACATCAGCAAGCCCGTCTTCATCGATAACGACGCCACGGTCGCGGGCCTTGCAGAAAGCCAGGCAGGCGTCAGCAAAAACGCGGCATCCAGTGTTTTTTTAACGCTGGGTACTGGGGTGGGCGGCGGCATCATCATCAATGGAAAGCCTTGGACAGGGGCGAATGGCGTTGCCAGCGAACTGGGGCACATCACCCTGGAAGTGGACGGCATTCCCTGCACCTGCGGCAAGGATGGATGCCTTGAGCGGTATTGCTCCGCCACCGCCTTGATCCGCATGGGGCGCGAGGCGGTCGCCCTGCACCCTGAGAGCCTGATTTTGACCCGCGCAGGCAGCGCTGAAAACATTAACGGCAAGATCATCATCGACTGTGCCAGGGAAGGCGACCCCATTGCCATGAAGGTGTTTGACCGCTACACAAAGTACCTGGCGCTGGCCGTCAACACCGTCATCTCCTTCCTGGATCCGGAGATGATCGTTCTGGGCGGCGGCATCAGCATGGCAGGCCAGTATCTTCTGGATGCTGTCAAGGCGAAGATCCCGCACTACCTGATGTATAAAACCATGCCTTATGCCGATATCAAACTGGCTGTTCTGGGCAACAACGCGGGCATCATCGGCGCGGCCATGCTGGGGCTGGTACTAAAGGAAGGGGAATCCCTGTGATGGACATTGCAAAACTGTTTTTAAATACGCCGGAGGACGGCAGTCAGATCACTGTGCGCGGCTGGGTCAAGACGCTTCGGGACAGCAAGGCTTTTGCCTTTATTGAGCTTAACGACGGCACCGGGTTTAACAACCTGCAAATCGTGTGTGATGAAAGCCTGGACAATTTTGCCCAGGTCACCAAGGTCAGCCTGTACACCTCGCTTGAAGTGACCGGCAAACTGGTCTATACCCCGCAGATGAAGCAGCCCTTTGAACTAAAGGCGGAGGAAGTCAAGATTCTGGGCGTCTCTGAAGCTGATTATCCGCTTCAGAAAAAGCGGCATACCTTTGAGTACCTGCGCACCATCTCCCACCTGCGTCCGCGCACCAACACCTTCTCGGCCGTTTTCCGCATCCGGTCCCTGGCCGCCCAGGCGCTGCATGCCTTTTTTGCCAAAAACGGCTTTGTGTATGTCCACACGCCCATCATCACCACCTCGGACGCTGAGGGCGCGGGGGAGATGTTCCGCGTGACCACGCTGGATCTGGACAAATTGCCCAGGGATCAGGATGGACAGGTAGATTTCAGCAAGGACTTTTTCGGCAAGTCCACCTCGCTCACCGTGTCCGGACAATTGCAGGTGGAGGCCTACGCCCTGACTTTCTCCAGGGTCTATACCTTTGGCCCCACCTTCAGGGCGGAGAACAGCAACACGGCCCGTCACGCGGCGGAGTTCTGGATGATCGAGCCTGAGATCGCCTTTGCGGACCTGGAGGACAACATGGCGCTGGCGGAGGACATGGTGCGCAGCGTTTTGACTGAGGTCATGGACAAGGCGAAGGACGAGCTCAACTTCTTAAACCAGTTTGTGGACAAGGGGCTTCTTGCCCGTTTAAACCATGTCAAAGACAGTTCCTTTGACCGGGTCACCTACACCGAGGCCATCGACATTCTTCTGAATTCCGGCGTCAAGTTTGATTACCCGGTCAAATGGGGCATGGACCTGCAGACGGAGCATGAGCGCTACCTGACCGAGCAGCATTTTAAACGCCCCGTCTTTGTCACCGATTATCCCAAGGATATCAAGGCCTTCTACATGCGCATGAATGAGGACGGCAAAACCGTCGCCGCGGTGGACCTGCTGGTTCCCGGCGTCGGCGAGATGCTGGGCGGCAGCCAGCGTGAGGAACGCTATGACAAACTGCTTGAAAGGATCAGGGACATGGGCCTTGATGAGAGCGAGTACGACTGGTATCTGGATCTTCGCCGCTTCGGCACTGCCAAGCACGCCGGCTTTGGTTTGGGCTTTGAGCGCTTTGTGATGTATTTGACCGGCATCTCCAACATCCGCGACGTCCTGCCCTTCCCGCGCACAGTCGGTCACGCGGAGTTCTAATACCGTGTTTTTCAAAACACTCTAAACTGATTTCACTAATTATTAACATGAAGAAGCCCCCAGCCAAAAAACTGAGGGCTTCTTCCTTGTGAAAAAAGATTATGAATTCCTGTAACCCTGCGGGTTCTTTTTTTGCCATCTCCAGGCGTCCCGGCACATGTCTTCGATCCCTTTTTCCGCCTCCCAGCCTAAAACTTCTTTTGCTTTCTGGGGCGCGGCGTACACTGTGGCCAAATCGCCCGCTCTGCGCGGCCCGATCACATAGGGAACCTTTACGCCGTTCACTTCTTCAAAGGCTTTCACGATGTCCAGCACGCTGTACCCCTTGCCGGTGCCCAGGTTGATCGCGTCGGAGCCGGTTCTGCTATCCGCATACTGCAAGGCTTTTACATGTCCGTTTGCCAGGTCGACCACATGGATGTAGTCCCGCACGCCTGTGCCATCCGGGGTGTCATAATCATTGCCATGCACGGTCAACTGCTCGCGCCTGCCCAGGGCCGTCTGGGTGATGTAGGGGAGAAGGTTGTTGGGGATGCCGGTCGGGTCTTCGCCGATGATCCCGCTCTCATGCGCGCCGATGGGGTTAAAATAGCGCAGGAGCACAACGGACAGCTCCTTGTGCGCGTGTGTCAGGTCACGCAAGATCTGCTCGCACATCAATTTGGTCCAGCCGTAGGGGTTGGAGCAGCCAAGCGTCCCCTCCTCAGACAGCGGCACTTCGTTCTTCTGGTCATAGACCGTTGCGGAGGAGGAGAAGATCAGGTTCTTCACCTTGTGCTTCAGCATCATGCGGCAAAGCGCCAGGGTGCTGTTGATGTTGTTGTCATAATACTCAAGCGGCTTTTCGACAGACTCGCCCACGGCCTTAAGCCCCGCAAAATGAATGATGCTGTTGATCTTGTGCTCGGAAAACACCTTGTCAAGCTTGGCTTCGTCGCACACATCAAATTGATAAAAATCCACCTTCTTGCCGGTCAGTTCCTCAACCCGGTTTAAGGCTTCCTTGTCTGAATTGCGCAGGTCGTCCACCACCACTGCCTCATAACCCGCCTCCAGCAGGCTGACGCAGGTATGAGAGCCAATGTAGCCGGCGCCGCCGGTGACCAAGACTTTTTTTGCCATTCTATCCTCCATAAATGATTATTTTACTGTCATCAGGATGTTTTCCATCAGGTCATCCTTGTCTTTATCAAGCCCTACTACGCTTTTTGCCAGGCCAAACAGGTAGCTGGAATAGGGGCTGTCCCTGGGCTCCACCTGAAACTGTTTATAGCCCTGCTGGGTTCTGTGGTGCAGGTAGGCCTCCTTGGCCATTTCAAACCCGGTCCTGCCCGAAAAGGCGGACAGCGGCTGATCCCAGTCCATGGTCAGTTGATTTTCAGGGTACAGGTGAAGGTACAATTTGCTTACCTGGAATGTCCCGTATTCCTTTGCGGAGTCGGGATACTTCCCAGCTTGTGCAGCCGCCTCAAAGGCGTAGAGGGAGGCGTCCGCGCACATCTTGTGCATCCCATGCTCGTATTCACCGTTCACGTCATGGGTCACCATCACATAGGGCCTGTATTTGCGAATCAACTCTATAACCCAGCCCCGTACCTTGGTTTTGCCAAACTCCTTATAGGCTGTTTCCAGGCGGGTGGAGTGCTTGTCGTGGAAGGGCCCAATCACCGGGTAGTTCCGCACGCCCATGGTCCACAGCGAGTTCAGCAGTTCGCTTTTTCGGGTGGGGGTGGAGGGCGTCAGCACAGCTGCGACCACATCCAGCTTTTCTTCTCCCGCATAGCGCGGCAGCAGGCCGCCAAAGAACAGCGCCTCGTCATCCGGATGCGCGAAAAGCAGCAGCATGTCGCAGCTGTCATCCGGCACTTTCCAGGACTGCACATAGTTTGGCAGCTCTCCTTCGCCCCAAACAAAGAGTTCGGAAATTCCAAACCAGCTTTTTCTGCTGCCGCTGGGCAAAACGCGGATCTCTTTCGCGCCGTTTAAGTAATACACCTGATGCTTGAGGGGGCTTGGCTCATACTCCGTCGTTTGCCAGGCGCCGTTGATCTTTTCTTCAATTTTGAAGGCCCTGGGCTCTGTCAGCCAGCAGATGTACAGCGCGTGAACCGGCTCGGGACTGCTGATCTGGATCGTCTTCTGGCTGTCCGTTCCGTTCCAGTAGGTGTCCCAGTTGCGGTCCGTCAGGCGGTGCTGGGTCCACAGCTTGGACTTCACCACGATTTCGCAGCTTTCGCTCAGGTCGCGGGCTTCAGACGCGAACGCCGGAAAAATAAAACAAGCGGCCAGGATCAGCGCCGCCCACAGGATTCTTTTCATCGGGATACCTCACACAATAATCTGTGTTTCAGTATAGTAAAGCCATTTTTGGCTGTCAAGGGATAGCGCCGATAGCGTCAAGATGTTGTAGGCGTTTTGTATAGGTTTGATTTTTATATAATGTGTTAAACTATTCTCTGTAGAGAATGGGAGTAAATATGGTAAAATAAACTAAGGGAGGTTTAGATAACAAAGTGACTTATGTGTTCCGACTGATAACACGATTATGATAGCATTCGATATCATTGTGTTGAGACGCTACATTATTAGTTAGCATTAACAACGTCGGGAGATTTAAAAACGGAATATGGGCGAGATCACGGACTAAACCGAGAAAAGTGAGGGACTAAATGGAGTTCTTATATATTGTTGGGGGATTAACATTGGTCATTCTGTTCTTCATGATAAAGTACAACGTGTGGGATAAGCCTCATGAAGAAATTGAAAGATTAAAAAGGGATCTGGAAAAACTACAAAAGCTCCATAAAGAAGAATTATCTCAGCTACAAGCTCGTCTTCAAAACAGTAGTTCACTTCATGTTCAAGAAAACGAATTTGCTGATATTGTTGCATCTTTTGCATGGCGTGAATTATCTGAGCTTTGTAATAAAGAATATGCTTTTCTCGGAGTGCCAAAGATATATTCTTCTGTTTGGGAAGAAAAAAAGGCTATAGAGCCAATCAAACGTCGTTTTCGGGAAGCTATTGATGAGCAGTATAAGTATCGATATTTGCTTTATCTTTATCCTGAATTGGCGGGGGTGTTTGATGGGGTGAATGTAAAGGCTCCTGTTCCTGGGCAACCGACGACAATAGCCGTGCGCAGCGAGAATTTGTTTGAAATTGTCAATCTTCTCAAAAGAGACTCGAGAAAAACCGATGAGCTGATATATTGGAAGAACAAGGTTGCTTTTCTTGAAGCATCAAAGAGCAACCTTACTGCTATTCCATATATGGCTGGAATTATGGCGGATTATGAAACATATGGACTTGAACATCTTGCCAAGGAATTAGATTGGGGATATTCGATGAAACGCATGGACAAGATCAAGTCCATACGAGAAATTAGAAAAGATGCTAAGGCGATTGTTGAAAAAACAAGGAATCGCAATATCAGCTGGCATATCTTCTTCAGTTGTTCCCAAACCTAGAAGATGTTATTGATGCAGAATTTAGTCAATTGCCGGTAATTAAAGTTAGTGATTTGTCTGATTATGATTCAGTTCGTGATTATCTCTCAAAAGAGGAATACGCAGTTCTTAGCGAGACAGAGAGAAATCAATTAGCACTTGACAGATACAAGAAGTCCCATAACCGTACGAAATGGCAAATAGGTAGAGATTATGAATTGTATGTGGGATACAAGTATACTCAGAAAGGCTATGATGTAGATTATTTTGGGTCATATATGGGGATTGAAGACTTGGGACGAGATCTTATAGCAAAGAAGAACGATGAGATCTTAATTATTCAGTGCAAATACTGGAGCGCAAAAAAGAAAATTCACGAAAAACATGTAAATCAGCTTTATGGAACGATGGTCAGTTATTGCATTGAGCACCAAGTTAACAAATCAAAAGTAAAAGCTATCTTGGTTACAAACATAGAGCTGTCACCTATGGCTAAGAAAATGGCCTCATATCTTGGTGTTGAGTATTTTGAAAACTATGAAAGCGGAGATTATCCATGCATCAAGTGCAACATTGGACGTGGCGAATATGGGGAAACAACGAGAATCTATCATTTACCATTTGATCAGCAATATGATTCGACGAAAATTTAGAATAAAGGCGAGTTTTATGCAGTAAATGTCGCAGAAGCAGAAGCCGCAGGATTTAGAAGAGCGTTCAAATGGTTTGGTTCCAATTAGATTTTATTCTGTTCATGGCATGGTTGCCAGCAAAGAAAGTAGAGAAACTTGTATATTTCTCTTCTTGGTGCTACACTCATACCGAAAGGGAAACCTTTCATCAATAAAAACCAGTGCGTCCGACCACTAAGTTTGTACCGGGTTTTGGCCCGGATTCTGCGTGAGAGGGGCTGCTAACGCCAAGAATGTTTGGAATGGCTGCGCTTTTCACGAAGGCAGCCATCTTTGTTTGACACTGATTCCAATCTTTATTGCATCGTCGCGCCGGATCTTATGTCGCCCTGCTGTGTCAGTCAACCTCAACGTAGCCCAGGCTACGCCTTCGGTTTCCTTCCTTGCAGGGCGACATAATCCCTCGCCGCTTTGGCTGCAATAAAGCTTTACATCAGTATGAGGAGGAAAAATGGAGAACAGAGTCGCCGTCATGGCCATCATTGTGGAAAACATCCAGTCGGCGGAACCTTTGAACGCCCTGCTGCACGACTATGGCCGCTATATCATCGGCAGGATGGGCTTGCCCTATCCCAAACGCGGCATCAGCCTGATATCCGTTGCCATTGACGCGCCCCAGGATGTCATTTCTGCGCTAACGGGGAAAATCGGCAACATCCCCCAGGTGAGCGTCAAAACCGTCTATTCCAAACTGGAGCAGCATGGCGCAGGAAGCCTTTGACCTGATCGATCTTTTGGCCCGGGAGCGCAGCCTGCCCCTCATTGATTATGCAAGGCTGATCTCTTCATTTGACGAGGCCGGCGTTGCTGAATACGCGGCAGAGCTGGCCCGGGGCAAGAGGCGCGAGGTATATGGGGACATTGTGTTTGTCCGCGGGCTGATTGAGATCAGCAACATCTGCGGCAATGATTGCTATTACTGCGGAATCCGCAAATCAAACGCCCATTGCCAGCGCTATGCCTTAAGCGATCAGGAAATCTTGGACTGCTGCCAGGAAGGATATCAACTGGGCCTCCGCACCTTTGTGCTGCAGGGCGGGGAGTCAGGGGCTTACAGCGTTGAAAGGATCTGCCGGCTGGCCCATGACATCAAGACCAGTTTTGTAGATTGTTCGCTCACCCTTTCTTTGGGAGAATACCATTATGCCGCCTATCAGGCCATGAAACAGGCCGGTGCGGACCGCTACCTTCTCCGCCATGAAACGGCCAACGCGGCGCATTACGCGCTTTTGCATCCCGGCAGCATGAGCTTTTCAAACCGCATGCGCTGCCTCAGGGATTTAAAAGCCCTCGGCTTTCAGGCAGGCTGCGGGATGATGGTCGGTTCCCCGGGTCAAACGCATGATATTCTGGCGGAAGACCTGAAATTTATTGAGGAATACGCGCCGGAAATGTGCGGCATCGGCCCTTTTATCCCGCACTCTCAAACGCCTTTCGCCCAGCACCCCGCAGGCAGCCTCTCTCTGACCGCCTTTCTCTTATCCCTTCTGCGCTTGATGCATCCCAATGTGCTGCTCCCCGCCACCACGGCCCTTGGTTCTTTGGAGGAAGGCGGACGGGAAAAAGGAATCTTGTCCGGCGCGAACGTGGTGATGCCCAACCTGTCGCCCCCGGCGCTTCGGGAAAGGTACAGCCTGTACAACAACAAACTGTCAAGCGGCGCGGAAAGCGCGCAGAACCTGGAGGAATTGCGGCAGCGCATCGCCTCTGCCGGCTGCGCGATGTCGCTTAAGAAAGGAGACCATCTGCCTTTATAAAAACGACCCTGATTCGGCGAAAACCTGATGAATTAATCTGACCTCAATTCCCTCTGACGGAAAGAGCATTCTGACCCAAAGAAAGGAGCAAACCATGGCAATTTATGATCCAAAATCCAACAGACCTGAGGACTTCATCAACCACGAGGAGATCCTGGAGACCGTCCGCTACGCGGAAAAAAACAAGCACAACATCCCCCTGATCAACAGCATCCTTGAAAAAGCCCGGCCAAAGCGCGACGGGCGGGGCTTTCACTGCGAGGGGCTGAGCCACCGGGAGGCCGCAGTGCTTTTGGCCTGCGATGTCCCCGAAAAAACGGAGGAGATCTTCCGCCTGGCCCGGGAGATCAAACAAGCCTTCTACGGCAACCGCATCGTGATGTTCGCGCCCTTGTACCTGTCCAACTACTGCGTCAACGGCTGCGTGTACTGCCCCTATCACATGAAAAACAAGAACATCCCCCGCAAAAAACTCAGCCAGGAGGAGATCCGCAGGGAAGTGATCGCTCTGCAGGACATGGGGCACAAGCGTTTGGCGCTGGAAACGGGGGAAGACCCGGTCAACAACCCCCTGGAATATGTTCTTGAAAGCATCCATACCATCTATTCCATCAAGCACAAAAACGGCGCCATCCGCCGGGTCAACGTCAACATCGCCGCCACCACGGTGGAAAATTACCGCAAATTGAAGGACGCCGGCATCGGCACCTACATTCTTTTCCAGGAAACCTACCACAAAGAGAGCTACCTGAAGCTGCACCCCACCGGCCCCAAGCATGATTATGATTATCACACCCTGGCCATGGACAGGGCCATGCAGGGCGGCATTGACGACGTGGGCTTGGGGGTGCTGTTTGGGCTTGAAAACTACCAGTATGAGTTCGCGGGACTCCTGATGCACGCGGAGCATCTGGAAGCAGTGTTTGGCGTAGGCCCGCACACCATCAGCGTGCCCCGGATCAAGCGGGCGGATGACATTGACCCGGATGTGTTTGACAACGGCCTCAGCGATGAGATCTTTGAAAAAATCATCGCCTGCATCCGCATTGCCGTGCCTTATACAGGGATGATCATCTCCACCAGGGAAAGTCAGGCGGTCAGGGAAAAGGTGCTGAGCCTTGGTATTTCACAGATCAGCGGCGCTTCCCGCACCTCGGTTGGCGGGTATGGCGAGCAGGAGCGCCCCCATGATTCGGAACAGTTTGAGGTGTCCGATCAGCGCACCCTGGATGAGGTTGTCCATTGGCTGATGTATCTGGGTTATATTCCTTCTTTCTGCACTGCTTGCTACCGGGAAGGCAGAACGGGCGACCGCTTCATGAGCCTGTGCAAAAGCGGCCAGATCATCAACTGCTGCCATCCCAATGCCCTGATGACCCTGGCCGAGTACTTGACAGACTATGCTTCCCCGGCAACAAAGGCGGCGGGCCTCCATCTCATTGACCGGGAGCTGGAAAAAATCTCCCAGGAAAAGGTGAAAACCATCGCGAAAGACAACATCCGGGACATCCTCTATTCCAACCGGCGGGACTTCCGTTTTTAGAAAAGTGAAAGGGATAAATTCATGTCACTGAATGAAACGCCCAGCGCCCAACGGGTTCACATTGGTTTTTTCGGCAGGCGCAACGCGGGCAAATCCAGCCTGGTCAATGCGGTGACCGGGCAGACGCTGTCCATCGTGTCCCCGGTAAAGGGCACCACCACTGACCCTGTGCAAAAAGCCATGGAGCTCTTGCCCCTGGGGCCTGTGGTCATCATCGACACCCCAGGCATCGACGACGAAGGCGAATTGGGCGGCCTTCGGGTGGCGCGCAGCCAGCGGATGCTGGACAAAACGGATGTGGCCGTCCTGGTTCAGGATGCAGAAACTGGACAGACCCCGGAAGATCAGGCGCTGCTGCGCCTGGTTCAGACGCGAAACATACCCCATGTCATCGTCTTCAATAAAGCGGACTTGTTGACCGATCGTCCTCCAATTCAGGAGGAGGCCCTGTGGGTGAGCGCCCTGACAGGGGAGGGCATTGATGAATTGAAAGAGCGCATTGCCAGCCTTGGCAAGTCCAAAGACGCGCCCCGGCAACTGGTGGGGGATCTGCTGAACCCGGGGGACAAGGTGCTTTTGGTGACGCCCATTGATGATTCCGCCCCCAAGGGCAGGCTGATCCTGCCCCAGCAGCAGACCATCCGGGACATTCTGGACGCAGGGGCCCTTCCCATGCTATCGAGGCTGGAAGAGCTGCCACTGGCCCTTGAGGCCTTGCTGGCTCCCCCGCGCCTTGTGATCACCGATTCCCAGGTGTTTTCACAGGTTTTTAAGTTGCTGCCCCAGGATCAGCCGCTGACCTCCTTTTCCATTCTGTTCGCTCGCTTCAAAGGCAACCTTTACAAAACGGCGGAAGGGGCCAAAAGCCTGGACAGCCTGCGGGAGGGGGACACGGTTTTGATCTCTGAAGGCTGCACCCATCACCGCCAGTGTGAGGACATCGGCACGGTCAAACTGCCCCGCCTGATCAGAAAGCATACCGGAAAAGAGCTGCACTTCGCCTTCACTTCCGGCGGTCAATTTCCGGAGAATCTGTCGCCGTATGCCCTGGTGGTGCACTGCGGCGGCTGCATGCTCAATGACAAGGAGATGAACCACCGCATCAGCAAGGCGGCGCAAGCGGGAGTCCCCATCACCAATTATGGCGTGGCCATCGCCCACATGAACGGCATCCTGGATCAGGCGCTTGCCCCCTTTCCGGAAATGCGGAGGTTGATCGGCTGACTCATCCTTTACAAACCGGTTTAAAGCTCTTTACTTTACAAATCGGGCGATTCCTTCTATACTTTGCAGGTATTTAAAAGGAGGAATTGCCTGATGTCTTTTGTGCCGTATACCCCTTCAGAGATAGAGCCGAAGTGGCAGAAATACTGGGAAGAAAAGCAGGTTTTCGCAGCTTCTTCGGATACTTCAAAGCCCAAGTACTACTGCCTGATCGAGTTTCCCTATCCTTCCGGCGCAGGCTTGCATGTGGGGCATCCCCGCAGCAACACGGCCCTTGATATCATTGCCCGCAAGCGCAGGATGGAGGGCTACAACGTTCTTTACCCCATCGGCTGGGACGCCTTCGGCCTGCCCACTGAGAACTACGCCATCGCCAACCATGTGCCCCCGGCCAAAGTCACCAGGGAAAACATCAACCACTTCCGCGAGCAGCTGAAGCGGTTGGGCTTCTCCTTTGATTATTCCCGCGAGGTGGACACCACGGATCCCAATTATTACAAATGGACCCAGTGGATCTTCCTGAAGCTGTTTGAACATGGCCTGGCTTACAAGGCGGAGATGCCCATCAACTGGTGCCCTTCCTGCAAGGTCGGCCTGGCCAATGAGGAGGTTGTCGGCGGCGCGTGTGAGCGCTGCGGGCACGAGGTCACCCGCAGGGTCAAAAACCAGTGGATGCTGGCCATCACCAAATACGCCCAGAAACTGCTGGACGGCCTGGACACGGTGGACTTTATTGACCGCGTCAAGGCGCAGCAGCGCAACTGGATCGGCCGCTCAGAGGGCGCCGAGGTTGATTTCATGATCGCGGGCACGCAGGAGAAGCTGCGCGTGTTCACCACCCGCCCCGACACGCTCTTTGGCGCAACCTACATGGTGCTTTCACCTGAGCATCCCTTCCTGGAGAAATTCAAAGACCGCATCCTGAACAACGAGGAATTAAGAGAGTATGCCCAGAAAGCGGCGCTGAAGAATGATTTTGAGCGCACCGAGCTGCAAAAGGATAAGACCGGCGTTGAGATCAAAGGCCTTTACGCGATCAACCCCGCCACCGGGAAAGAGATCCCGCTCTGGGTATCGGACTATGTCTTGATGGGCTACGGCACTGGCGCCATCATGGCCGTTCCCGGACACGACGAGCGCGACTGGGAATTTGCAACTGCCTTTGATCTGCCGATTATTGAGGTGGTTGCCGGCGGTGACATCACCAAGGCCGCTTTTACAGATATTGAAGAAGGCACCCTGGTCAACTCCGGCTTCTTAAACGGCATGAGCGTGCAGAAGGCCAAGGAAGCGATGACCGACTGGGTGGTTGAAAAAGGCATTGGCGAGCGCAAGATTAACTACAAACTGCGCGACTGGGTGTTCAGTCGCCAGCGTTACTGGGGTGAGCCCATCCCGATTGTGCACTGCGACCATTGCGGCATCGTGCCGCTTCCTGAGAGCGAGCTGCCCCTGCTCCTGCCCCAGGTGGACAGCTACGAGCCGACCGATTCCGGCGAGAGCCCCCTGGCCGCGATGACCGACTGGGTCAAAACCACCTGCCCCAAATGCGGCCAGCCCGCAAAGCGCGAGACGGACACCATGCCCCAGTGGGCGGGGTCCAGCTGGTATTTCCTGCGCTACTGCGATCCCCACAATGATTCGGAGTACGCCTCCCAGGAAGCGCTTGATTACTGGATGCCGGTGGACTGGTACAACGGCGGCATGGAGCACACCACCCTGCACCTGCTGTACAGCCGCTTCTGGCACCTTTTCCTGCATGACATCGGCCAGGTCAAGGCGCCTGAACCCTATCAGAAGCGCACCAGCCATGGCATGATCCTTGGCGAAAACGGCGAAAAAATGTCCAAGTCCCGCGGCAATGTCATTAATCCGGACGACCTGGTGGATGAGATCGGCGCGGACGCCTTCAGGGTGTACGAGATGTTCATGGGGGCCTTTGATCAGGCCATCCCATGGAGCATGAACGGCGCACGCGGCACCAGGCGCTTTTTGGAGCGCGTCTGGCGCCTTCAGGAGATGGTGGATCAAACCAGGGAAGGATATACGGACAGCCTGCGCATCATCATCAACCAGAGCATCAAAAAGGTGGGCGAGGATTTTGAGCGCATGAAGTTCAACACCGCCATCGCCCAGATGATGACCCTGGTCAACTCCTATTATGAACAGGGCGCCATCAGCAATGATGACTTCAAAGCCCTTCTCCTTTTGCTCTCGCCTGTCGCGCCGCACATCTGCGAGGAGATCTGGCAGAACCTCGGTTTTGAGGGCTTCATCCATGAGCAGGCCTGGCCTGTTTATGAGGAAGAATACTTAAAGGCGGACGATGTTGAGATCGCCGTTCAGGTCAATGGCAAGGTGCGCGCCAGGGTCATGGTGCCCGCGGGCCTTGACAAGGACGCGGGGGAGAGCCTGCTGTCCCTGGACGCGGTCACAAAGCTGCTGGAGGGCAAACAGGTGGTCAAATGCATCTACGTGCCGGACCGCCTCCTGAACCTGGTCGTCAAATAAAATTTCTTTGATTTGTCGATTTTCCTTTTCCGGCAGGCGTTTAAAAACGTCTGCCGAACTTTTATGTATCTAAATTGTTCGTAAATAACCCATGTTTATTTTTCACCCAAGCGGGGTATATTTAATTAAGCCAATGGCTGTATTTTAAATGGATGGAGATGTTAGAATGTCAGTACTCACGATTACTTCAGAAAACTTTGAACAGGAAGTCCTTCGCTCGGACAAACCCGTTTTGATTGACTTTTGGGCCCCCTGGTGCGGCCCCTGCCGCATGGTCAGCCCTGTGGTGGAGGAAATTGCCAAAGAACACCCCGAGATCAAAGTTGGCAAGATCAACGTGGATGAGCAAAGCGACCTCGCTCGCAGATACCGCATCATGAGCATCCCCTCCCTATACGTGTTCAAAAACGGCGAGGTTGCCAACAAGACCATCGGCGCTGTGCCCAAGGCCAGCATTCTGAGCATGCTCAAGTAATTCAATGAAAGTTTCAAGTTTAAAGCGGCCGCAGGGCCGCTTTGAACTTTTCGGAAAGATAATTGACATATGTCATTAATCTGATATAATAAACAGTAGTGGTATGAACCATAATTTAGAAGGAGGATCATTATGATAATTGTAATCCCGGTGGATGAGAAAACCATGGAGACAAACGTTTGCCCGTCATTTGGAAGGACGCCCTATTTTCTTGTTTATAATGTAGAAAGCAAAGAAAGCGTGTTTCTTAACAATGATGCGGCGGACAGCGCAGGAGGCGCGGGGATCAAAGCCGCGCAAACCATCATAGACAACCAAGCCAATGCACTGCTTACCCCCCGCTTAGGGCAAAACGCTGCAGATGTGCTGAAATCTGCTGGAATCAAGATCTACAAAACGCAAGACGGCTCAGTGAAGGAAAATATTGACGCCTTCATTGCCGGGAAACTGCCTTTGCTGGATGAGATTCACGCGGGATTTCATCGGCATGGGGGCGGCTGATGATGAAAATAGCCGTGCTAAGCGGCAAGGGCGGCACAGGAAAAACCCTGGTGTCGGTGAATTTAGCTGCTGCAGCAAAGGAATCCGTCTACATAGACTGTGACGTGGAAGAGCCGAACGGGCACCTGTTTTTTAAACCTGATGGGATTCAGGAAGAAGAAGTGACCGTTCAAATTCCCAAAGTGGATGACGGATTGTGCGACGGATGCCGCAAATGCGTTGATTTTTGTCAGTTCAACGCCCTTGCCCATACCAAAAGCAAACTGATCGTCTTTGACGAGATCTGCCATTCCTGCGGCGGCTGCGTCCTGGTCTGTCCTCAAAAGGCGCTGACAGAGAAAGACAAGGTGATTGGCAGGGTTCAAAAAGGGACTTCCCAACAGGTGACGGTATACACGGGCATCTTGAATACCGGCGAACCTTCCGGCATCCCCATCATCAACAGGCTGCTTGCTGAGATTGATCCGCAGTCAGATAAAATGACTTTTATTGATTGCCCGCCTGGCAGCGCCTGCATCGTGATGGAAAGCATTAAGGATGCGGATTACTGCATTTTAGTGGCTGAGCCCACCTTGTTTGGCGTGCACAACCTGGGCATGGTGTACGAACTGGTCAGGCTTTTCAATAAGCCGTTTGGAGTGGTCCTTAACAAATGCCTGGAAGAGGACAACCCGGCGGAGGAGTTCTGCCTGGAGAAAAACATCAGGATCCTCTGCCGGATTCCGTTTGATACGAAGCTTGGCACATTAAACTCAAACGCGCAGATCGTTGTCAGGGAGAGTGAAGAATACCGGGAATTGTTCAACAGCCTGCTTGAAACTGTGAAAAAGGAGGTGCGGCATGAAACAGCTTCTGATTCTTAGCGGAAAAGGAGGCACTGGAAAAACAACGGTTGCCAGCGCCTTTATCAAGCTTGCAAGCGCTCAGGCGTATGCGGATTGCGACGTGGACGCACCCAACCTTCACCTGATAACGGAGCAGAATGCTAAGCCAAGCAGGGCGGACTATTATGGTTTGCCAAAGGCGCTGTTGGATCCGGAATTGTGTATCGCGTGTGATGAATGCAGAAAACACTGCAGATTCGACGCCATTTCATCAGCAGACAAACAATATGTTGTAGACCTTTACGCATGCGAAGGCTGCGGCGTTTGCGAGTTTGTATGCCCGGTTGGCGCCATTAAGATGATCCCGGCGGTGGCTGGCGAGATGATGCTGTATGCCGATCAGGAAAGCATTTTTTCAACCGCGCAGCTTAAAATGGGCAGCGGCACTTCAGGAAAGCTGGTTACAGAGGTCAAAAAGCGGATGAAATCGGCTGCTAACGATGCCCCGTTCGCGATCATAGACGGCTCGCCCGGCATCGGGTGTCCTGTGATCGCTTCATTAAGCGGCGTGGACATGGTTCTGATCGTGGCTGAGCCTTCCGTTTCAGGCATCAGCGATATGGAACGCATCATCAATACGGCAGCGACATTTGGAACAAAGATGGCGGTGTGCATCAACAAATTTGATACCAACCTTGAGATCGCAAAACAGATCGAAGGGTTTTGTGAAAAACAGGGCCTGCCTTTTGTCGGCAGCATCCCCTTTGATCCCGCTGCGGTCAAAGCGGTCAACAACGGTCAAACCATTGTGGACGTCGAATGCGCGTCGGGAACGGCGGTGAAAAAGGTTTACCAAAAGACAATGGACCTGTTTCTTGCCTGAAACACGATGTGATACAATTTGCTTGATCCATATCTAATCTTAAGAGAAGGCATGAGGAGACAAAAGTGAGCGTTCACTCGGAATCAGCAAAAGAATTGTTCGCAAAAGGATACAATTGCTCCCAATCAGTCGTATTGGCCTTTTGTGACGAAACAGGATTGGATACTGAAACAGCGCTCAAGATCTCCTCTTCCTTTGGCGGCGGGATGGGACGGCTTCGTGAAGTCTGCGGCGCGGTCACCGGCATGTTCATTGTCTTGGGGCTGCTGTATGGTTATTCCGATCCCCTTGACAGGGCGGCCAAAACGGAACACTATGAATTGATCCAGTCGGTCGCGATGAGGTTCAAGGAAAAGAACAAATCGTTGATCTGCAGGGATCTGCTGGGTTTGACCGTGGAAAAAGACAGCCCTGTGCCGGCAGAGCGGACGGAGGCCTATTACAGCGAGCGTCCCTGCTTAAACCTTGTCGGGTTTGCGGCGGAATTGCTGGATGAATATATCAATCACAAAAAAACTGGAGGAAAAAACGATGAAAATTGCGGTGGCGTCTGACAAAGGAATGGTAGCGGAACATTTTGGGCATTGTGAAAGCTTCTGGATTTATGACGCGGAAAACGGCAAAATAACAGGCAGCAAATCGGTCGCGAATCCGGGACACCGCCCGGGCTTTTTGCCCAACTACCTGAACGATCTGGGCATCAATGTCATTATTTCAGGCGGCATGGGCGGCGGAGCCATTGAGATTTTCAATGAAAAGAACATCGAGGTCATTGTCGGAGCCAGTGGGAGCGCGCAAGAAGCCGCGGAATCCTACCTGAAGGGCGCTTTAAAATCCACTGGCTCTGTTTGCCATGAGCATCAGCGCCATGATGAATGCGGGGAATAAAGCCGCCGTTCATTGAGCAATAAAAGCGTGGAGACCGACAATCAAAACCACCGGCTAAGCCGATGGTTTTGATTGCTGTATAGGGGGTACAGTGTTCAAGCGCGGGTTGTTCAGCCCATCAGGATTCCGCCATTTCCCTGGCGATCGCTTCCTCCGAGGCCTTCATCGCGTCCAGCGTTTTTTGAAGCAGGGTGTCTAACTCCCATCCCAGCATCTCAGCGCCTTTTGAAATCACTTCCCTTGAGCAGCCGGCCGCGAAGGCCTTGTCCTTGAACTTCTTTTTCAGGGATTTCAGTTCCATGTCCTGAACCGATTTTGAGGGGCGCATCAGGGCTGCGGCGCCGATCAGACCTGTCAGTTCGTCTGTCGCGTACAGCACCTTTTCCATCAGATGTTCCGGTTTCGGGCTGTTTTTGCAATGACCGTACCCATGGGAAACAACGGCATGGATCAAGCGCTCATTATACCCAGCCTTCTTTAGCCACTCGGGCGCGACATCGCAGTGGCTTTCCGGGTGTTCCTCAAAGTCGATGTCGTGCAGCAGGCCGACCAAACTCCAAAAGTCTTTTTCATCAGAAAATCCAAGGTCATCTGCAAACCAGGCCAAAACGTTTGACACGGTGATCGCGTGCTGGATATGAAAAGGTTCTTTGTTGTACTCCTTCAGGAGTGTCATCGCGGATGTTCTGTTCATACTGTCCTCCAGTTTTTTCATCTGCTATTACCCTAACAAACACTTGTTTGCTGGTCAATAAAACAAAACGCCAATTTTGCGCGGCGTGTGTTTTCCTCTTGTTTTCCCTTGCTTGACAATCTCCCCAACAGGGGATAGATTTGAACCTATCAATCCGGAGGAAAATTCATGGGAACAGACAAGTATTTAGCGACGCTTGAAGGTGTTGTGGTTCACGGGAAAAAAATCGGCCGCTCTTTGGGCATTCCTACTGCCAACATTCCTTTTACCCCCGGCCAAACCGGGCAGCCGGACGGCGTGTATGTGGCCGACCTTGTTCTGTTGGATCAAGGCAACCGCATTGTTCAGGGGATCTTGAATCAGGGATCTCACCCCACTGTCCCGGGCGGTATTCCCACGATTGAAATTTTTTTATTTGACTTTCAAGAAGATATTTATGACCAGCGCGTCCTGGTCAGGTATCATTCTTATTTAAGGCCGGAGTTGACCTTCGCGACTGTTGAGGAAATGCGCCTGGTCATCCTGAAAGACATTCAAGACGCGAAGCAATATTTTCAGGACAAGCCCAAGACGGATTGAACCTTTTTTATCATCCTGTGCATCTGCTCGGCTTTCTCCGCCCCGGCGGTGCTGAGGAGGCTTAAGCCTCCTTTTTCTGTGCTGTCAGACCGGAGGTTAAATTCATCCAGTTTTCTGATCAATTGCCGGGTGACGCCCTCATTGCTGTCCAGCAGGCGGGTTCCTGCGGGCAGATGCTGTGCCATGGCATGCCTTAAAAACACATAGTGGGTGCAGCCTAATACAACAGAATCGATTTTTATATTCTGATAAGGCTCAAACAAATCATTCAGGTAATGATGCAGTTCCTGACTGTCAAGATCCTCATTTTCAACAAAATCCATCAGCCCCGGGCAGGGGAGCGAGCGGGCGCGCTGCCCGTGTTTTTCATACAGCGCGGCGTATTTGGCGCTTTCCAGGGTCAAAGGCGTGGCCAACACCAGAATCAAGCCGTCCTTGTGCGTGTCGTTCGCGTACTTTAAAGCCGGCTCAAGGCCGATGATCGGAAAATCATATTGCGCGCGCAGCGCATTGATGGCTATACCGGTCGCGGTGTTGCAGGCGACGACCAGCGCCTTGATTCCCAGGTCAACAAGCTGGGCTACGGCGCTTTTTGTCAGTTCAAGCACTTCCGTATCGCTCTTGATTCCGTAAGGGGCATTGGCGCTGTCGCCCAGGTACAGAAAATGTTCATTGGGCAAATGATGTCTGGCGTATGCCAGCATACTCAGCCCGCCAAGGCCGCTGTCAAAAAATCCAATCGGTTGCGCGCTTTTCATGACATCCTCCTTTTTTAGTATAACATGATTCATTGAAACTGATGAAGGCTTTTCTTGATGTGATACAATCGGGTGAGAAAAAGGAGGAGACAGGGGATGAAGGTTGTGATTCCGGGATTTAATCTTCTTTTGACAGCGAACAGCGGTCAGAGTTTTAGATTTAATCAAAGAAAGGACGGCGCTTTTTCATTGATTGCAGGCAACCGGGGGCTTAAAATCCGGGAGCTTGAAGATTCTCTGTTTGAATTCTCCTGTTCTGAGGAAGCGTTTTTAACCTTCTGGCAGGATTATTTTGATTTAAAACGCGATTACTCAGGCATATTAGACCGCGTAAAAGACGCGGATGACTATCTGAAAAGCGCGGCGGAATACGCCGGCGGCGTCCGGATTCTGCGTCAGGAACCTTTTGAAACCCTGATCGCTTTTATCATTTCTCAAAGAAAGTCCATCCCCTCCATCAAAGCCTGTGTTGAGAACCTGTCCAAAATGTTCGGGGAACCCCTTTCCGGGTTTGATTACGCCTTTCCAAGCCCTGAAGCCTTGGCAAACGCCGATGAAAAGGCGTTGAAAGCTTGTGGCCTTGGCTACCGCGTGCCTTATGTTAAAAAGACAGCGCAGATGGTCGACAGCGGTGAAGTTGATTTAATCAGCATTTCCTTGCTTGACGACAACGCCCTTGAAGAACAGTTGATGCGTTTTCCGGGGGTCGGGAAGAAAGTTGCTTCCTGCGTGATGCTGTTTTCTTATGCGCGAATGGAGGTCTTTCCTGTGGATACCTGGATCAGCAAGGTGCTGGACAAGGAGTATGAGGACGGCTTCCCGTTTGACAGGTATCAAGGCATCACCGGCATTTTACAGCAGTACCTGTTCTGCTATGCCAGGCATCTGGCGGGCAGGGCATAACCTGTCTTTTTGTTCAGAGACGCAGGAAGATGGTTGCTTTGTCCTTGCCCCGTCATATTCTATCTGATAAGATCAAAACATGCTGATCAAGGAGGGCTTCATGTTCAAAAGACTGGTTGTTATTTTACTGACCATGATGTTGTTAACCGCCATCCCGGTTTTGGGAGAGAACGCGGAAGTTGATATAAAAGGTTTTCCCACATATATTCGTCCCGGAAAAACAGAGCTGTTCAAGTTCTCATCCAATTCTGACGGGGAAGGCGCCCTCAGCGTCTTGTCTTTGGAAGGGGAATTGCTGTTCAACATCTCAGAAAACTTCAGCGTCAAAAAAGGCGACAATTCTGTCATTTGGAATGGTTATGACAGCGGCATGCAGCCCCTTTCTGAAGGCGAATATGTTCTGCAGTTATCCTTGGCCGGGGAGAACTACCGGCAAAAGATCAAAATCGGGCCTGTAAGTCCCATGATCACACAGCTGCTGCTAAAAGACGCCAGCATCAAGCCTGGTGATGACTGGAGTTTAAGCATCAACGCAAACATGGAAGGCGTGCTTGCAGTGGTTTTTCATGTCGCGGACACCACCTACGAGATCTATCACAAGGATGTTCCGGAAGGAACAACCCAGGTAAACTGGAACGGCAAGCTTGGAAATGAATTTGCCCCGGCCGGAAAGCATACCTTAACGGTGGTTTTATTTGACAAGACCGGTTTTGCCTCCAACCAGCAGCACATCACGCTGGAGGTCAAGGCGGTTGAGGGCGCTTCACCGATTCCGGAGGAAGCGCAGACTACTGAAGAAACACCCCAGGATGGAGGAGAAGAACCCGCTCCCGCGCCCCAGGAAGAACCTTCGGGCGAGGCCCCTGCAACCAATGCGCCGCCGGAGGAAGCCTACCATTACTCCATCCCTACTCAGGAAAAAGTGCCGAAGGAAGACTATGGAAAGGACTTCTGGCGCTTGCCTGTGGGCGATTACAACGAGGAAGCGATCTGGAAGGTCATGATGCAGCCCATCACCGTCCTTCATGGAAAGACGCAGCGGGACACCTACAAGCTGCGCGCGACCAAGGATGAAAGCACCAAGCGTGAGAACATTGTCGGCGAAGTTGGATACGAGTCCCAGGGCGTCCATGTGATCGAGCAAACGGATGACGGCTGGTCGCTGGTGGAGGTGTACAATTCCTCCTACGGGCCCAACAACCGTTCCAGGCGCGGCTACGGGGACACAGACGCGCTGATCCGCGGCTACATCAGGACCAGCGAACTCAAGGTGGTCGAACCCAGGACGGATTACGGCATCCTGATTGACAAGCTCAAGCAGCGTATGTATGTTTTTCAAGATGGAAAAATATTTTCAGAATTGCTGATCTCAACCGGTATCCCAACCAAGCAGCAGCCCTGGAACGAAACCCCCTCCGGCGAGTTCCTGATGGTCAGCCGCACGGGCGATTTCAACGCGGGAAACCTGGTGTGCAGGATGTCCATGCGCATCAACGGCGGCGTCCTGATCCATGAGGTGCCCTATATTCTTAACACCGCAACGGGTTACTGGGATTATTCGTCCCAGGAGGCTCAGCTTGGCAAAAAAGCCAGCCACGGCTGTGTCCGCGTGCAGCGTTTGCTTAACGGGGAGAAATTGAACATGGCCTGGCTGTGGAATAACATCAAAACAAACACCAAGGTGCTGATTTGGGATGACGATGGGCGGTATTATGAGTATCCGGACAGCAACCTGCCCATTTTCTTTAACCCCGAAGGCGGAAAGTACTATCACCTGGATCAAAGGTGTTCCAGCATCAAGGATCGTTTCCTGCCCCTGAAGGGAGAACTCACCTATGGGGAACTGGACAATCCGGAGTATTCCAAACTGACGCCCTGCAGGTATTGCAACCCGCCGGTCAAGCCCAGCGAGATCAGGGAGATGAACAAAAAAAACGGGTTTGAATAAAACAAATATCCATTCAGAGTGCCGGAGTGAAATACCTCCGGTTTTTTTATATGGTCAAAGTTTATTGTCAGACATGAGTGTGGATTCGACCATTGTCCAAAATGCTCGGCAGATTGATGTTTCATCATCCGCTCAAATACAGAACAAAAACACGCTGCTGTCAAAAATCTTTGCTTCAAAAGTGCAATAAGATAGGAACATACTGAATGAAAATCTTGACTATTTGTATTTTCGGGATAAAATAGAGGTGGAATAAATAACTGGAGATGATCAAATGTCATACTTAGAGCGTGCGAGAGCAATTTTCGACGATGTTGTACAGGTGAGAAGAAAGATACACCAAAATCCTGAGGTCGCTTTTGAGCTTCCGGAAACGGTCAAGACAGTTCAGGCAAAGCTGGATGAATATGGAATCGCATATCAGCGCCTGGGCGACACCTATGCACTGGTTGGCACTTTGGGAGATCCAGGCAAAGGGAAAACCATCTTGCTGCGAGCGGACATGGATGCCCTGCCCATGAAAGAAAAGTCGGATCATGACTTTGTTTCAAAAAACGATAATGCCCACCTGTGCGGTCATGATATGCACGCCGCTGTTTTGCTGGCTGCTTTAAAGCTGCTGAAAGATGATGAGGACAAGCTGGAAGGCCAGATCAAGTTTTTGTTCCAGCCGGCTGAGGAAACTTTAAACGGCGGCAAACTGATGCTTGAAAACGGGATTTTAAATGATCCCGCGCCTGATGCCGGCATGGCGCTTCACATGTGGCCTACGGCAAAAGAAGTTGGGCTTCTTATTCCTAAAAAGGAAGTGCTGGCGTCGGCCCTGAACTTCAAGATCACTGTCAAGGGCAAGGGCGCTCACGGCGCCATGCCCTACAGCGGCATTGACCCGGTTTTTGTAGGCGCGCAGATCGTGATCAACGCCAACGGGATCATCGCCCGCGAACTGCCCTCCAACAAGGGCGCTTCCCTTTCCATGGGCTCCTTCAACTCCATCGGGGGCGCGGTCAACATCATCCCGGACACGGTGGAAATCCTGGGGACTTCCCGCTCCCTTTATTCGGAGTCCGCCAAACACATGTCAGAAAGGCTCCCGCAGGTTGTTGACTATACAGCCAAGACTTTCAGGGCCGAAGCTGACTATGTTGCCATGGCCGACGTTCCGGCCCTGACCAACACCGAGCCTTTCTCTGAGCTGGTTAAGGCTGCTGCGGAAGAAGCTTTGGGGTCTGAATACCCGGTCGAGTATGTCGATGCCAACCTTGCTTCCGAAGACTACGCTCACATCGCCAGCCAACTTCCCCAATCCTGCTATTACTTTGTTGGATGTCCTCTGCCGGATGCGGAGGGGAAGATCTACCCGCTTCACAACCCCAAAGTCCTCTTCAACGAAGAAGCCATCATCCTGGGCTCGGCCAGCATGGCTGCTGCCGCCGTGAAGTGGCTTGAAGAAAACAAATGATGAGAATGAAATGATTATGAAAAAAAGAATTCTGATTTTATTGCTTGTCCTTCCCTTCGTCCTGACAGCCTGCACGCAGGGAAAGATCACCTATGTTGGGGACAGCCCGAATGTGGCTCTGCTCATTGCCAAGCGCGGCGACATGAATTTTAACGACAGCGCGATCATCGGATTAAAGAAGTCGGAGCATGATCACGGCACTGTGTTGACTGTCCTGGAACATAATAATCAGGCGGAAAATTACGAGAAGGTCTTTTTAGAGGCAGCAAAAGGCTACAATCATGTGATCATGATGTCCTCAATGATGAAAGGAACCTTGGAGAAACACGCAGCGGACTATCCGGATGTCAAATTCCTCATGTATGACGGTGAGGTCGACTGGAGCAAAGGCAACCTGAAAAATGTCTATTGCATCGTCTACCGCGCCAATGAGGCGGCCTATTTGGCCGGCTATCTCGCGGCCTCGATGAGTGAGACGAATAAAATCGGCTTTGTCGGCGGCATCGAAAATGACAACATCCGGGATTTCGCCGTGGGTTATCTGAAAGGCGCCAGGCACAAAAACCCGGATATTCAGATCGATGTTAAATATGCTCAGAGCTTTTCCGATGCTGAAAAAGGCAAGGAGATCGCCCGTGGCATGGTTGACAATGGCGCAGACATCATCTTTGCTGCAGCAGGCGGTGTGAACACGGGCGTTTTAGAGGTTCTTGCCGAGAAAAACCGCTGGATGATTGGCGTTGATTGCGATCAGTACGCGAATTTCATGGCTGCAAATCAGAAACACCTCGCAAAGCATATTCTCACTTCTGTGACCAAAGACATCAGCGGCGCGCTGTATCAGGCGATTGATAACTACACAAAGCGTGAAGTGATCACCGGCGAAACAAAGACGGTCGGCCTGAAGGAAGGCGGCGTGTCTTTGGCTAAGAACAATTATTATCAACAAATGGTTCCCCAGGACGTCCAAAACGAGATCAATGACCTGGAACAAAAAATCGCAGCAGGAGAGGTCGCGGTGCCTTCGGTTCGTACCCTGACTCCTGAAGAGATACAAGCGCTCATCGACAGCGTAAGGCCCAAATAAAACAAGGATTAGGAGAAAACGATGTTAAAATTCATGAAAAAAATCCCCGGCGGTTTGCTTTTGATCCCCATGCTTATTTCGGCCTTGGTGAACACCTTCGTCCCTGGCTTTTGGGGACAGTTTGGCGGGATCACTGCCGCGCTTTTCAGCTCCAAAGGCACCAACTACATTGTCGGGCTGTTTTGCTTCTGCTCTGCTACAATGCTGGACATCAAAAGCCTGGGGAAAGTGCTGAGAAAACAGGGCACCTTGCTTGGCTTGAAAGTACTACTCTGCTTTGTCTTCTCAATAATCTTTATGAAAGTCTTCGGCTTAAACGGGGTCTTCGGCATCTCAGCGATCGCTTTCACCATCACAATCTGCTCGCTGAACCCGTCCATGTATCTGGCCCTGGTCAGCGAATATGGCGAGGAATCAGACAAGGCCGCCTTTGGATTGACAGGCCTGCTTTGCGTTCCTGCCTTTCCCATCCTTGTAATCAGCTTATCCCAAGGCGGAACAATCGACTGGATGCCCATTATCTCCACAGTGATTCCCATTGTGTTGGGCGTGATTGTCGGAAATTTGGACAAGGATCTGGCCAAAATGTTCAGCGGCGTTTTAGGCCCGCTCACGCCCTTTATGGGCTGGGCCTTTGGCGCAGGCGTCAATTTGTTCGACGCCGTCAAAGCCGGCCCGCAAGGGGTCTTGATCACCCTCATGTTCTATATCCTGATGGTTCCCATCATTTTGTTTGTGGAGACAAAGGTGCTTAAAGAAAGCGGCATTTCCACTTTTGGCATCAGTTCCATCGCAGGTTTAAGCGTTTCCATTCCCAGCATTCTTGCCTTTTCAAATCCTGAGCTCACGCCTTATGTGGCATCCGGAACCGCGCAGATTGCTTTCGGTGTTGTCATCAGCAGTGTCCTAACCCCGATTCTTGCCCAGAAATTCGCTAAGAAAAAGGGATTGGTTAAATCATGACCTGCTGCGTAACGGATTAGCTTATTTCGTCGTCATTGTATTTGGACAGCATAGTAATACTTGAAAGGTCTCTGG
>JASGUQ010000037.1 GCA_030057655.1 Bacillota bacterium | reverse complement strand
GCTCAAATGAATCAACTGTCGTTTTTTGCGCTTCTCTTCTCTGTATCGTTTTCAAGGTCCGCGCACCCCCGTTTGGGGTGCCTGAACAATATACCACACCTCACATAACCAAGTCAAGCGCTTTTTTTGAACTTTTTAAAATAATTCCACGAATCTCTTTCAGCGATCCGAAAACATCAATAAAACATCACAATTCCGTCCACGGCTCACAAGCTTCCTTATTAAATAGGTGCAGGCCGTCTGCAAAAGCCGGACGGCTGTGACGGGCAGGAATGCGAGGGTGGTTTTTCAGGATACCGCCTGCTGTCAGGCCTTCAGCTATCTGATTCTTTAACAAGGATTTATCCCCCAAACAGATTGAGCAGATGATGCTTCTTTGCGTCGAGGCAACAAGCTGCAAGCGCGTTTTTCCTGCCTTGTGTCCGTTTGATAAATGTGGTATACAATTTCTTGTAGAAAGTGAGGGTATGCTGAATGGATTACCGTTTGACCACACGCATGGAAGGCGCCCAGGCCTCCATTATCAGGGAATTGTTGAAAATGGCCGCCCTGCCCGGAATGATCTCCTTTGGCGGCGGCGCGCCGGATTACAGGGGCTTCCCCAAGGAATTCGTAAAACAGGTGGCTGATGACGCGTTTACAAACCAGTCCAAGTCCGTCCTTGGCTATGGTATTTCAGAGGGCTATCCGCCCTTTGTGGAAAGCCTGAAGAAGCACCTGCAGGACAAGGAAAAGCTGGATTTTGCGGAAAATGAGGTGCTGATCCTCTCCGGCGGGCAGCAGTGCGCGGACCTGACCGCCAAGCTGTTTGTCAATGAGGGCGACACCGTGCTGGTTGAAAACCCCTCCTTTGTGGGGGTCATGAACGCCTTCCGCTCCTATGGTGCCAATCTCAAGTCCATTCCCCTGGAGGAGGACGGCGTTGACCTGACAGCCCTTGAGGACGCGTTCAAAGCCGGGCCTGTGAGCCTGTTTTACATGATCTCCACCTTCCAGAACCCCTCTGGGATTACCACCTCAGGCGCGAAGCGCAAGGCCGTTTATGAGCTGGCCAAAAAATACGATGTCATTGTTTTTGAGGACAACCCCTATGGCGAGCTGCGCTATGAAGGGGAGTGGATCCCCGCGATGAAGACGCTGGACACGGACGGCCGCGTCATTTACACGGGCAGCTTCTCAAAAACCATCGCGCCCGGCATGCGCATCGGCTTTCTGGTGTACGCCAAAGCCCTGCACACCAAGTTCAAGATCGCGAAACAGGCGGTGGACGTGCATTCCAGCACCCTGTACCAGATGGTCTGCCATGAGATGCTGACCAAGGACCTGTATGACAGCCATGTCAGCGCGCAGAGGGCCGGCTATTATAAGAAGATGAAGCTGATGGACGAGGCGATGAAAGCCTGCTTCCACCCGGACATGACCTGGCACCGCCCCGAGGGAGGGCTCTTTATCCAGACCAAGCTGCCCGAGGGCATGGACTCCCTTCCCTTTGTCAACGAGGCGGTCAAGCGCAAGGTCATCACCGTGCCCGGCTCCGCCTTCCTGACCAATCAGGAGGACAAAAGCAACGCCATCCGCCTGAACTTCTCCCTGCCCTCTGAGGAAGACATCGAAAAGGGCGTTGAGATCCTGGGCAAACTGAGCTACGAGATTCTTGGCTGACAATCCTTGTTCCCGCGCCGCGGTTAAACCTGCGGCGCTTTCTTTTCGTAATTCTGTAAGGGTAAATCATCAAAATCTTGCTTGGGAGGGCCTATGCTGATCTACCAGCGGGGAAAGAACGAGTACAAAGGCAACCTGCACGCGCACACCACAGCGTCCGACGGCGCGTATACGCCCGAGGAAGTTATCAGGGCTTACAAGGACGCAGGCTATGATTTCCTGGCCATCACCGACCACAGGAAACTGACCGCAGCGCGGGATGAGGATTTATTGTTGATCCCGGGGATGGAACTGGACTTTACCTTGTCGGACAGCGAGGTCATCCACCTGCTGGCCATCGGCATTTCAGACAGCTATCAAATGATTTATCAATGGGGCATGATGGCGCAGGAAGCCGTGCGTTTCCTGAAAGAGAAGGGCGCCCTGGTGTTTCTGGCGCATCCGCACTGGTCCTTAAACCGCGTGGACACCGTGAAAAGCCTGGGCGGAATCGACGGGGTTGAGATCTTTAACTCCATTTCCCGCCCGCCCTATAACGCGCAGCGCGCGGACGCGACCCAGATCCTGGATCTTTTGGCCTGCGACGGGCATTTGTACCCGACCCTCGCCACGGACGACAGCCATTTTTATGACGCGGAGCTGTTTGGAGGCTTCATTTACGCGACCGCTGACAGCCTGGACGAAAAGGGCATCCTGGACGCGCTCAGGGAAGGGCGATATTACGCCAGTCAGGGCCCCCGGTTTGAGCGGGTGGAAGTCGTTGGGGACAGGGTGCTGGTCACTTGTTCCGCGGTCAGCACCATCATATTTCATTCCAACCTGCCCTGGAACAACAACCGCTGCACAAGGGGCGAAGGCATCACAAAAGGGGAATATCTGCTAAACCGCCGCAACGGCGAGCGTTTTGTGCGCGTGGTGATCGAGGACAAGGACGGCAAAAAAGCCTGGATGAATCCTTTTGCGGTGCAAAACCACGTGCACCGGCGCATTTTTCACAATGAATTGCAGATTTTGTGAACAAAAAAGCGGAAAACCCGGATTCGGCGGTTTGAACCCCGCTTTGGCTTTACACCGCAGAGGCGATACGGTACACTGAGAGGGAAAATAATTTATTTAAAAATAAAACTTTGGAGGGAGTATGTTTCGCAACAATGAGTATCAGGACCTGACTGTCACTTCCGACCTGCGCCTGCCCATGGGGACCACCCTGGTCCCGCATCAAAACAGGGAGGACGCGCTGTCCTTTTCAAGGGTTTCCCCCTTCAGCCTGTGCCTGAACGGCACCTGGGATTTCACGCTGTTAAACGGCCCGCACGAGATCCCGGAGGACGTTGCCTCCCTTGCGCCCCAGGAAAAGATCGTGGTGCCCGGCTGCTGGCAGATGCAGGGCTACGGCAAGCCGCAATACACCAACGTCGCCTTCCCCTTCCCCTATGACCCGCCCCATGTGCCGGATGAAAACCCGATCGGCGTTTATAAGACCTTTTTCACCCTGCCGGAGTCCTTTCACGGCCGGCAGACCAGGCTGCGCTTTGAGGGTGTGGATTCCTGTTTTTACCTGTATGTCAACGGGCAGTACGCAGGCTTCTCAAAAACGCCCCACCTGGCCGCAGCCTTCGATATCACTGAATATGTAAAAGAAAAGCAGGAGAACGAGCTGCTGGTTCTGGTTTTCCAGATGTCTGACGGCAGCTACCTGGAGGATCAGGACAAATGGCGCCTTCACGGCATCTTCCGGGACGTGCTGCTGCTCAGTTTCGGACAGGAGCGCATCGAGGACGTGATTGCCGACGCCGGGCTGATGGAAGACAACACGACCGGCACCCTGAACGCCAAAGTCTTGGTCAAGGGCGCGGATCAGGTTAAGATTTCCGTGCTGGACGGGGAGCGCCTGCTTGAAGAAAAGACAGCCGCGGTCAAGGACGGCCTGGCCGAGGCGGCGTTTGCCTTTAAAGACATCGAGCCCTGGAGCGCGGAAACGCCCAAGTTGTACACCCTGCTGTGCGAGATTCAGGGCCAGGCGGAGGCGGTCAAAATCGGCTTCCGAAGGGTGGAAATCATCGGCTCCCGCTTCTTTGTAAACGGCAAGTCCGTCAAGCTCCTGGGCGTCAACCGCCACGACACCCACACCACCCTGGGCGCCGCGATGCCGCTTGAGACCCTGCGCGAGGACGCGCTGATCATGAAGCGCTGCAACATGAACACCGTGCGCACCGCGCACTACCCCTCAGATCCCCGCTTCCTTGACATCTGTGATGAGGTCGGCCTGTATGTGGTGGATGAAGCGGACCTGGAGTGCCACGGCGTCAACATTTTTGACACCTATAATTTGATCGCGATCGACCCTGTCTGGGAAAAACAGTTCGTTGACCGCGGGGTGCGCATGGTGCAACGCGACCGCAACCATGCCAGCATCGTCATGTGGTCCCTGGGCAATGAGGCGGGCTACGGCGTCAACCACGACGTGATGGCCGAAGCCATGCGCAAACTGGACAGCAGCCGCCCCATCCACTATGAGCGCGATGAAAAGGCGCAGACCGCGGACATGGTGTCCCAGATGTACACGGCCATCCCCTCCCTCATCAAGCAGGCAAAAGAAAAGGGCCAGAAGCCGCTGTTCCTGTGCGAGTATGCCCACGCGATGGGCCTTGGCCCCGGCAACCTGGAGGATTACTGGCAGGCCTTCCAGGCGCATGACCGCCTCATCGGCGGCTGCGTGTGGGAGTTTGTGGACCACGGCATCCTGCAAAAGGACGATCAGGGCCGGGAATACTACGCCTACGGCGGCGACTTTGGCGAGCAGCCGCATGACGCCAACTTCTGCGTGGACGCGCTGTGCTATCCGGACAGGACGCCGCACACCGGCCTTCTGGAATACACCCATGTCCTGCGTCCCGTGCGCGCGAAATTGACAGACGAGGCCAACGGCAAGATCAGCCTGCGCAATTACTATAACTTCACCGATCTTTCCGCCCTGGCCCTGCTTTGGCAGGTGGAAAAGGACGGCAAGGTCTTTGCCTCCGGACAAAAAGCGCTCAAGTGCGCCCCAGGCAAGTCCGCTGTTCTGGCGCTTCCGCTTGCGGATTACGAAAAGGGCAGCTTCCTGAGGCTGCGCTTCATGCTGGCCTCATCCACCCCCTGGGCGGAAGCCGGCTTTGTGGTGGCGCAGGAGCAATTGCCCCTGGCGCTTGGCAGCGCGGCCAAAAAGGCGCGTTTGCCTGAAGTGGCGCTGAACCTGAAGCAGGAAAACGGGCTCATCGTCGTTACCAGCGGACAGGCCCAGTACACCTTCAGCTATGCCAAAAAGGGCTTGAGCAGCCTGGTCTATTCAGGAACCGAGCTGCTGAGCGAACCGGTCACCGCCAGCCTTTACCGCGCGACCACGGACAACGACCGCGGCCCGGCCAAGCTGGCCCAGAAGTGGAAGGACAGGGGCCTGGACAAGTTCCTTTTGAGGGTCACAGGGTTTGAAGCGGTTCAGAACGAGGACGGCATCAGTGTCAAGGTCTCCACCGTGGCCGCGGCCAAGTCCTTAAGGCCCATCCTGACCTTGAACCAGACCTATCTGTTCCTGGCTGACGGCCGGGTCAAACTGAGCGCCGAGTATGTGCCGCATGATATTGACAAGGATCTTTATTTGCCGCGCCTGGGGCTGAAGTTCCAGATGCCGTCGGACTTCACCAACCTGACCTGGCTGGGGCGCGGCCCGCAGGAGTCCTATCCGGATATGAAATCAGGCGCTTTCCTGGGCCTGTATGAGCAGACCGTCCTGGAAACCCACGAGCCCTATGTTTTCCCGCAGGAAAACGGCTCGCACGAGGACACAAGCCTCCTGATGGTGCACCGCCTGTCCGGCCAGGGGCTCATCATCGCGTCTGAAGACGGCTTCGCCTTCTCCGCCCACAACTACACCGCGCACCAGCTGGAAGCCGCCAAGCACACCACCGACGTGCCCCAGTGCGACTTCACCCAGGTGCACATTGACGGCGCCATGGGCCCCCTTGGCAGCAACTCCTGCGGGCCGGAGCCCCTGGAAGAGGACAGGCTTTTCCTGCATGAGCCCAGGACCTTCCATTTCACCCTGATGACTGCGGACAAGCAGTTCCTGCCGGATCTGTCCCAGCTGAAGGAAGCGCTGATTAACTGATGTAAATTAAAAGGTACCCAGACCAAAGCCGCGGTGCTCCCGCGGCTTTGGTGTTTTGAAAATAGGTTTTTATGACATGCCTTTCTTTGACAGAAAAACGATGTGCCTCTGGGTTCTCACTGATCCTGCTCCCTGTACAGTTCGATCAAAGCCTGGGTGCCAAGGTCGCCCTTGCCATGGCTGGCCAGGTTCTGGTAGAGCTTCAGCACGCGCTTTAAGACCGGCAGCTTGAACTCCCGGTTCCTGCTCTCATCCAGGGCGATGGTCAGATCCTTGACGAAATGCTTGATGAAAAAGCCGGGCGCCCAGTCGTTGCTGATCATCTTCGCGCCGTTGTAGCTCATCTGCCAGGAGCCGGCCGCGCCTTGCGAGATGGCGTCCAGGGTCACTTGAGGGTCAAGACCGGTTTTTTCGCTGTAGCGGATGGCTTCCGCCACGCCTGAGACCGCGCCCGCGATGGCGATCTGGTTGGCCATCTTGGTGTGCTGGCCTGAACCGTCCTTTCCGGCATACACGATGCGCTTGCCCATGCACTCAAACAGCGGGTAAGCCGCCTCAAAGTCCGCCTGCTCGCCGCCAACCATGATGGACAGCGTTCCCTCCTTGGCGCCGGTATCCCCGCCTGAGACAGGCGCGTCCAGGGGCCTGAACCCCTTTCCGCGCGCCTTTTTTGCGATCTCTGCCCAGAGGCTTGGCGAGGTGGTGGTCATGTCGATGAGCAGGGCGCCCTCTTTGGCGGACTTTAAAATGCCGGATGGGCTTAAGTAAACCTCCTCCACATCCTTGGGAAAACCGACCATGGTGATGACCGCGTCCGCGTTTTGGACGCAATCTTTGATGTTGTCATACAGGATCGCGCCCTCTGTGACCAGTTTGTGCGCTTTGGCCGCGGTCCTGGTGTACAGGCTGAGAGTATGTCCATTTTTCATCAGGTTGCGGGCCATGGACTCCCCCATGACGCCGATGCCGATAAAGGAGATGTTCATGCTGATCCTTCTTTCTTATCAATGGATTTTTTGCCGGATAAAGCCAACTCGCTGTCCGGGTCAAAGACCTCAACGCTGTCAGAAGACTGGTTTTCCTGGAGCTGGCCGGAACGGTAAGCCGCGATCAGGTCTTCCAGGTCCTTGATCTCAAGGGCCATCCGCTCCCCTGCGTCCGTTTCCTTGATCAGCATCCTCTTTGGCAGCTTTTCAACAACCTGGAGAACCGGGCTGTCAAACAATTCATCATCCAGGTTGTCCCAGGCCGGGTGCTGCGCCAGGGCCAGGGAGTGGGAGTTGAAGATCAGGGTGTAGCCGCCGATGCCGGTGGTGCCCTGATAGGCCTTGGAGATGCCGCCGTCGATCATGTACAGCCGCCCGTTGCCCTTGACCGGGCTTTCGCCCTGCTTGATCTTGACCGGGACGTGGCCGTTGATGATGTGGCCGGTATCGGGGTCCAGGCTGAACTCGGACAGGATCTTCCGGCAGGCCTCCTCCTCCTCGACCAGGCTGTAGTAGGCGTTCATGTGCTCCTTGTGGGTGCTCTTGTCCCCAAGCAGGGCGCGCTCAAAGGTGGCCATGCGGTTTTTGCCGAAGATCGGAGAGATGGGCCCGCACCAGAGGTACCAGAGGAAGTCGCGGGCCTTGATCTGCTCCTCGCTGTCATACTCCAAGAACCAGGCGTCCCTGACAAATTTATCGATGCGGTCAAACAGCTCAACGCCCTCATACCCCTGTTTTTCGCCCAGGTCCAGCCTCATAAAGCTGCCGTCGCTGTTCATGGGCACGCAGCCGTGGTAGAGCAGGTTCCCGTTGTAGCGAAGGTACAGGGCGCCGTGGCTGAGCAGGAAGCGCATGTGCTTTTGCAGCCTGCCGGAATGGCGGAAGGAGGCGGTCAGCGCCCTCATCAATTCTTCCTCGCCCTGGGACAGCTTCAGGGGATCCTTGGGGTCAATGGTGGGGAAATGGGTGTCCTTCAAGGGGTGGTCAACGCCGTTGATTTTGACGGTGCCCTTCTCATAGTCAACGGCGCTCAGCAAATCGCGGGCTGCCATGCCGTATTCCGGCCTGCGCCTGACCAATTGCCCTTCCAGTTTGAACTGGATGACGGCCATGGCCTTGTGCATCCTGGCGCCCAGGTCCGGGTCCACGGTGTCAAAGATGTTGACGTTGTACTTGCCCTTCATCTGGAAAGCCTGGCAGGGATCCCCTCCGTAGACCTCGTTGGCGAACACGGACAGGGGCCTCAGGTTCAAGCCGTAGCCGTCCTCAAACAGGTCAAAGGTGTTGTAGGCAATGCCCTGGCGCATCACGTTCGCGATAAGGGCGGGGTTGCCCAGCGCCGCGCCCAGCCAGAGGATGTCGTGGTTGCCCCAGAGGACGTCCACATCCCCGAAGTTCATCAGTTCATCCATGATGAGGTCCGGGTGCGCGCCGCGGTCATAGATGTCGCCGATGATGTGCAGCCTGGCCACGCAGAGCTTGCGGATGGCGGCGCAGAGAGAGGAAATGAAGGCGCCCGCGATGCCGGTGTCCAGGATCGCCCGGATCACGCCAAAGTGATACTGCGCGCGGCTTTCATCCTCGTCCATGTAGCACAGTTCGTCAATCGCGCCCATGAAATCAGGGGGAATCTTGCCTCTGGTCATGTATCTGGTGTATTTGGCGGACACGGCCTTGAACACCTTGATGAGCCTGGTGATGGACAGGTAATACCATTCCTCGTTCAGTTCCTGCCCCTGCTGGCGGATGCGGAGCACCGCTTCCGGCTCATAGATCAGCTGCGCCAGTTCGTCCCTGTCCTTGCGGCTTAAGGAGCCTGTGAACAGGGTTTCAATTTTGTCCCTGATGGTGCCCGACGCGCTTTTGAGCATTCTTAAAAAGCCCTTGTGCTCGCCGTGCAGATCGGAAAAAAAGTATTCCGTGCCCTTGGGCAAATGCATCCAGGTCTTCAGGCTCACAATGCGGGCGGCCGCCGCCTTCTGGGAAGGATATTCCTTGGAGAGCTGTTTGAGATAGCGAAGAGAAAGATCTGTCTTGCCGGAAGAAGAGAAATGAGCAGGCACGATCGACACCTCCTATAAATCAATGAGACCTTTTGTTATGGTCTCATTCTATTCTATTTTACAATCACAAACAAGTGTTAAGGTTTTTTCAGCGCGTTCTGGGAGAAAAGCAGGGTCTGGGTCTCCTTGCCGGCGATGCCGTCGGGCTTTAAGTTGTTGACCGTCTGGAAATCTTTCACGGCCTTTTCCGTGCCTGTTCCATAGCTTCCGTCATTGGAACCTGCGGGCAGGTAGCCTAATTCAATCAGCCTGGCCTGCAAATTGACCACGTCAACGCCTTTGCTGCCTTTTTTGAGGCTGACAATTTCTTCAGGCGGCGGGATGGGCGTCGGGCTGGGCTCCGGGGTGGGCGTTGGGACCGCGGTTGGTTCCGGCGTGGGCGCGGCGGTCGGCGGGGGCAGGTTCTCAATCGCCTCTTCCACGGTCGCGAAGGTGGCGACGGGCGTCGCCGTGGGGCGGGGCTGGCTTGGCGGAATTTCCCCAAAAAACAGGAAATACAGCACAGCCAGAAGGATAATGATCAGGAGGGAAAACACCAGAATGCGCTTCTGGGACTCGTTCAGCGGCTCGTTATTGTGCATATGCCCTCCTTATCTGTTGTGTTCTGTTCATCAAACGCTCAGGATACGCCGTTTCCTGCAAGCAGGCGCTCCTGCGCGTCCATTTGCAGGGGGGTGATCAGCATTTCCAGGTCCCCGTCCATGATCAGGTCGATCTGGTAGAGCGTCAGGCCGATCCGGTGGTCGGTCACCCGGCCCTGGGGGAAGTTGTAGGTGCGGATGCGCTCGCTCCTGTCGCCGGTGCCCACCTGGCTTTTGCGGTTGTCCGCGTAAGCGGCGTCCCGCTCCTCCCGGGCCTGCTCAAACAGGCGGAGCTTCAGCAGCTTCATCGCGGTTTCGTGGTTCTTGATCTGGCTGCGCTCGTTCTGGCAGGCGACCACAAGGCCGGAAGGCAGGTGGGTGATGCGCACGGCGGAGTCCGTGGTGTTCACGTGCTGGCCGCCCTTGCCGGAGGAGCGATAAACGTCCACCCTGAGGTCATTGGGGTTGATCTCAATCTGCACGTCGTCCAGAACCGGCAGGACGGCAACCGTGGCCGTGCTGGTGTGGATGCGCCCCTGCGACTCGGTGGCAGGCACGCGCTGGATGCGGTGGACGCCGCTCTCGTACTTCAATTTGGAGAAGGCGCCGCGCCCGCTGACAGTGAAGACCACTTCCTTCACGCCGCCAATGTCGTTTTCCGAGATCGACATCAGGCTGACGGAATAATTCTGCCGCTCCGCGTAGCGGATGTACATCCTGAGCAGGTCCGCGCCAAACAGCGCGGCCTCATCCCCGCCGGCCCCGGCCCTGATCTCCATGACCACATCGCGCTCGTCATCCTCGTCCTTGGGCAGGCGCATCAGCTGCAGCTCCTGCTCAAGCGCGGCCAGGCTTTTTTGAAGTTCGTCCAGCTCCTCCTGCGCCATTTCCTGCAATTCAGGATGACTTAACAGTTCGTCCAGGGAGGCGATCTCCTCTTTCATGGCCCGGTATTGCTGATAGGCCTGCACCTGGGGTTCCAGCTCCGCCATCTCCTTCATGATGGCGGTGAACCGGGGCTGGTCCATGATCACCTCCGCCTGGGCGGAGGTGAGGGCCAATTCCTCATAGCGGTCGATCAACTGCAAAAAATGCTCATCCATGGGTTTAGTGTACACCGCCTTCAAGCCCGGTTTCAAGTACGCGGGGCAGCCCGGCCAAGTCAAAATGAATACGCGGCCTTGAAAATCCGTCCTTCACCAAGGCACTGACCGCCTCTGCCTGGTCTGAACCGATCTCAAGCAACAGGATGCCGCCGGGGTTTAAATGATCCCCTGCGCCCTTTAAGATCCGCCTGTAAAAATCAAGCCCGTCAACCCCGGCCAGCAGCGCCAGTTCCGGCTCCAGGCGCACCTCCGGGTCAAGGCTTTCCATTTCCTCCCTTGCGATGTAGGGCGGGTTGGAGAGGATCAGGTCATATTTCTGCCCCTGGTGCGGACAAAACAGGTCGCCCTGAAGCAGGCGGACGTCCGCGCCCAGGCGGCGGGCGTTTTTTTCTGTCACCTCAAGGGCTTTGTCAGAAATATCGCTTAAAGCAACCTCAAGATCCGGCCTTAGCAGCTTCAGGCTGATGCCCAGGCAGCCGCTGCCGCAGCACAGGTCCAGCGCGCGCCCGCCTGTTTTCGCGGCCTTGACCGCCCTCTCGCACAGGGTTTCGCTGTCCTGGCGGGGGATGAGGACGCCGGGCCCAACCTGAAACTCAAAACCCATAAAAAAAGCGCTGCCCAAAATGTACTGCAGCGGCTCGCGCAGGGCGCGCCGGTTTACAAAAGCTAAATATTTCGCTGCCTGTTCCTCACTTGCAACCATCTCCGGGTCGGCAAGGACCTCAAGCGGCTTTTTATGAAGGACAGCCGCCATGAGCGCGAGCGCGTCATGGCGGGCGTCCGGCACCTTGGCGTCATGGAGGGTTTTGACCGCCCCCTGCCACAAATCCCTTGCTTTCAAGCTTCTGTTGGGGCGGGCTTGTTCAGGATGGCGTAGCCCTCCTCCGTCCGCTCGCCCTCCGGCAAGCCGTTCAGCGCGGCTTCAAGGGCGGCGATGGACACCTCCAGCATCTCATCCGTGGGCGGGCGGGTGGTCAGGCGCTGCAGCTGCATCCCGGGCCAGCGCAGCGCGCGGGTCAGGGGCGTGTTGGCATGGGCCAGGCCCTTTAAGGTCTCATAGCCGATGCCGGCCACAAGGGGCAGAAGCAGCAGGCGGGAAATGACGCGGATCAAATAATTGGCGCCCAGGTCAAAGCCGGTTAAGCTGAAGATGAGCTGATCCACCACAGAGTAAAACAGGATGGACACCAAAAAAGTAAGCAACAGAAAGCTGGTCCCGCAGCGGGGGTGCAGGGTGGTGAAGGCCTGGGCGTTTTGGGGGGTCAGGGGCAATCCGGCCTCGTGGGCATACACCGCCTTGTGCTCCGCGCCGTGGTACTGGAAGGTTTTGCGCATGTCCGGCATCAGGCCGACCAAAAACAGGTAGGCCATTAAAATCAGAATGCGGATGATCCCTGAAACCAGGTTCACCAAAAGAAGGGACCAGCCCGCGTCGCGCATGGCGCGGGCCGGCCAGTTGGGCAGAAGGACAAACAGGCCCACAGACAGCACCACCGCGAACACCATCGCCAAGGCCATCATCAGCTTGTCAGCGCCCTTGCCCAGCTTGCGGCTGAGCCATTCCTCAAACTTGGAGGGCTTTTCGCTTTCAAGCGCGCCCGTCATGCTGGCCGCGTCCTCCAGCACCTTCATGCCCAGCTTCATCATCAGCACCATGTTCACAGACCCTCTGACAAAGGGTTTGGACAGGAAGGAGCCCTTTTTGATCGGGGAGACATAGGGCGTGCGCTTCACCAGAATGGTGCCGTCCTCCTTGCGGACGGCCACCGCGATGGCGTCCGGCGCCTTCATCATCACGCCGTCCAGCACCGCCTGGCCGCCGATGTCCGGTTTTTTTATTTCCTTGCTTGTGTCAATCGAGTTCAATTCTTCCTCCTGAAGCCTTGTAAGGCTTGTGTGAACCTATTATACCCCATCAAGTTTCATGCGCAAGTTTCGTTTCTGTGAACAAAAAAACCGCCCGATTTGAGCGGTTCTGGCCTGGCAAAATCTCAGGCTTTGGTTTCCTGCTTTCCGTAACGCTTGTTGAAGCGGTCAACGCGGCCGCCGGTGTCCACCATCTTCTGCTTGCCGGTGTAGAAGGGATGGCACTTGGAGCAGATGTCCACGCGCATTTCCTTGCGGACAGAACCGGTCTCAAAGGTCTCGCCGCAGACGCAGCGCACGGTGGCGGGAGCGTACTTGGGATGAATGTCTTTCTTCATGGGTTTACCTCACTGCGCCTTAGACTTCGGATTCATGGCGCGCAACCATGAGCCGCAAAGAGTATGTTAGCACGAGGGCTGGTAAAATGCAAGCGCGAGATTTAGAACAGTGGGCAGTGAATGTAAGCGATTTGGAAGGTTCATTACTATACTATAGAACATATTGTGTCATAGACATATATTATTGACTTTGATACAATCGGACTGGTCAATATTACAATAATAACCGGGGAGGAAACTAACTTTGAGTTATGCGGATAGAATAAAGCCGACTGATAAGAGTATTACCTCATATCTCGACGACCTTTTAAACAAAAACTATCAAATTCCAACTTTTCAAAGAGAAGTTGTTTGGGAAAAAGAGAATGTTAAAAAACTATGGGATAGCATATATAAATTCTATCCTTTAGGCAGTATTCTTATATGGAAGACAGATTTAAAATTGCATAATCATAGAGAAATCGGCGGACACATTATAAATGACAACAACTTTAGCAGGGTTGAATACCAATATATTTTAGATGGTCAACAAAGGACAACCTCGTTGCTCACATCAATATTCGGTGGCAGAATAGAAGGAAAAACAGGATTTGACCCAACTCTATATTTTGATTTGACCATAAAAGATATTGATGAAACAGATGATGAAAGTTATAGAAAAAGATTCTTGTTTTGGGACGAAATTGATGATGACGAAGGAAGGATCAAAGCTAATACCGGAAAAAAAGCAAGGTGTAAACAAGGGTTAATTGTCAAATTAAGAGATATAAAACAAAATTTTGGAGATGTGGAACGAAAAATAGTAAATTATAAGGAAGAGGATTATAAAGACTATGATCATCCAATTAGGGTACAGTTAAGAAAAATTAAGGAAGTATTGGACAATTACAGAATTTCTTTAATTGAATTAAAGGGAATAAAAGTATCAGAAGTATGCCAGATATTTGAGCGTATAAACCAGTCTGGAAAACCATTAGATATATTTGATATTGTGGTGGCAAAAACCTTTAGGCCTGCTAGTTCTGATACAAAGGAATTTTACTTAAGAAAATTAGTTGATGATTTTAGATCAACAAAACCAAGTAATTATATGCAGATAGATAATTTAACATACCTTCAGATACTGGCAGTTCTGATTAATAAAGAAGTTCAGAATTCCGGAGTAACTAACATTACTGACACATATCTGAATAATATAAAAACAGAGCAAATAGAAACTGTATGGGAAAAAGCAAAAACAAGTATTCTAAAAACATTTGATTTTTTCGAAAACCATTTAAGAATAAAAGGACCTCAGTTAATACCGTTCAGATATTTTTATATGACTTTATCTTATTATTTTTATGAAAACAAAAGCCCTGACTACAGTTTATTAAACAAATACTTTTGGTATTACAGTTTTCACAATGAAGATTTATTAAGCAACACTACACATCTTTGGAGACATGTTGACTTTTTAGAAAAACAAAAGGCAGGAAATAGTTTGGGATTTGATCGGTTCTTAATAGACAAAAATAGTTTAAGGTCTTCTTCATATAGTTCAAAAGGAAGATTATCCAGAGCAATCTTATCTTTATACGCTAGCCGAGACCCAAGAGATTGGGCAAACCCAAGCAGAAGTGTCTTGTCTGATGTTTACTATATCCTTACAGACAAACCGAATCTTCACCATGTCTTTCCAACAAATTATATCAATAGTAATAAAGGACAAAATCGTTCTAGTAGCAACAGTTTAATGAATATTGTTTATTTAACACAAATAACAAACCTTCAGATTAGTGACAAAAACCCTCTCGAATATATCCGGGAATACAATAAAGCTAATTTTAATGATGTGTTAAAGTCACACTTCATCTCTCCCCTTATACTAGATTGGGTGCAAAAGGAAGAATTACCAAGCACCGCTTTGGATGATTTCATTAATGACAGAATTAATGGAATAATAGATGATCTTAGGGCTAAACTGTTTGGCATAAAGTTTGAAGTTGTTGATACAGCGGAAACTGATAACATGCCCTAAGACAGTTAATGATTTAGTAAACCACTATTATCCCTTCGGCAACGCTACCTCCACAACCTGCCCGGGCGAAACCTGCACGGGCTTGCCATACACCCACAGGCTGATCTCACCGCCGCTTTGCACCTCCACCCGGCAGCCGGAGCCCGTCACATGCACACGCAGCTGGCTCTCGCGCCAGCGCAGCGGGAAGCTGTAGCTCTCCCAGCCATTTGGCAGCTGGGGGTGCAGGTGCAGGCCGTCCGTCTTGACGCGCAGGCCGCCGAAGCCGGACACCATGCCCAGCCAGGTGCCGCCCATGTTGGCGGTGTGGATGCCGTCCTTGGTGTTGCCGTGGGCGTCATCCAGGTCCAGGGTGGCGGAGTGGCGGAAATAGTCCATCGCCTTGTCCATGTCCCCCAGGCGCGCCGCCATGATGGCGAACACGCAGGCGCTGAGCGAGCTGTCATGGGTGGTGCAGCGCTCGTAGTAGTCATAGCTGCGGCGCATGACCTCCTCATCCGCCAGATCCTCATACAGGAAGTGGGCGAGCACGGTGTCCGCCTGCTTGCACACCTGGTGGCGGTACAGCCACAGAGGGTGATAGTGCAGCAGCAGGGGGAAGTTTTCCTTTGGTATGGCCGATAAATCCAGTTTGGCCAGCTTCAGGAAGCCGTCATCCTGGGCATGGATGCCCAGGGTTTCATCATAGGGCAGGTACATCGCGTCCGCCGCGCGGTCAAAGGCTTCCAATTCCTCAAGCGTTACATTGGTGGCGGCCAATAACTGATCCGCCAGGCCCGCTTCCATCAGTTTGCGGGTTATCATCGCCGCGCCGCGCATGGTCTCCTGCGCGCCGGCGTTGGTGTAGAAATTGTTGTCCACAATGCAGCTGTACTCATCCGGCCCGGTCACCGCGCCGATGCGGAAGCTGCCCTCGTGCCAGTGTCCGGCGTTCAGGAACAGGCGCGCCGTCTCCACCAGCACCTCGCCGCCCTTTTCCGCCATGTAGTTGAGGTCATTTGTGGCGTAGTAGTACTGGAGGAAGGCGTGGGCGATGTCCCCGCTTAGGTGATACTGCGCGGAACCGGAGGGGAAGTAGCCGGAGCACTCGGAGCCCGCGATGGTGCGCCAGGCGTAGAGCGCGCCGTTGGAATGCCCCATGATGCGCGCGTGCTCCCGCGCGGCGGGTAAAATGGTGTGCCGGTAATCCAGCAGGCTGCGGGCCAGCGCCGGGTCCGTCATCAGGAAGAAGGGGAACACATAGATCTCCGTGTCCCAAAAGTAGTGGCCCTCATAGCCCTCGCCGGACAGGCCCTTGGCGGCCAGGCTGCTGACGGCGTCCCGGCCCGCGGAGCAATACAGGCTGTACAGGCTGAAATCCAGGCTGCTTTGAAGGGCCTCATCCCCCTTGACAGTCAGGCGGCTGCGCTGCCAGAAGGCGTCCAGCTGCTTCTTTTGCAGGGCCTCATAATAAGAAACCGGGCGCGCGGCGGCCTCCTTTAAGATGCTTCGCGCGGCCTGCGCCGGGTCGGGGTGGCGGCGGCTGTCCGCGAACACGCAGCGCTTGACCAGGGTGATGGACTGCCCCTGGCTGAGGCTGCCTTCCATCCGGGCTTCCAGCGCGGCGGGCTGGGTTTCTATCTCTAAGCTAAATCCCGCCGGGGGCGCGTAGCCCGCCGCCACCGCCAGCTGAAGGCCGGAGGCCAGGGTGCTTGAGCGGATCAGGCCGCCGTTATCCAGCGCGCAGACCTCCTCCACCTTCAGGTGCTGCAGGGCCTCGCCGGCCACGCGGGGGTCGTTCGGGTCGGCAAAATTGGTCACATCCCCTTCCTCCCGGCTGATGAGGCGAACCCGGCCGGAGAAGTTGAGGGATTTGACCGTGTACTGCATGATGAACAGTTCCCGCTGCGAAAGTGAAGCCATGCGCTGCACGGTCACCTCAATTTCCTTGCCTTTTTTTGAGCGCCAGCGGATGTAGCGCGTCACGATGCCCCGCTCCATGTCCAGCGTCCGGCGGTAGGCCAGCACCGTGCCTGCCTTGAGCGGCTCAAACGCCTCGTCCTCCAAACACAGGCGCACATTCTGCACATCCGTCAGGTTGACGATGCCCTGCTGGGTTTCCGGAAAGCCGTAGAGCTTCTCGCCATAGCGGATGGGCTTCACATCGTAAAAGGCGTTGATGTAGGCCCCGCGGATGCTGGGCACGCCTTTTGGCGCGCCTTCCTCCGGGCAGGCGCGCACGCCCAAATATCCATTGGCGGTGTGAAACAGGCTCTCTTCCAGGGCGTTTTGTGCAGGGTCCCACTGGGTGCGTTCAATGCGCATGTTGTGTCCTTTCTTTGGCGCGTCAGGGCAAAGCAATGGCTAAGCCACGGGTTTGCAGCCTTTATCGTATGTAAAGAGGTATGATCAAACCGAGCCTTAAAAGCTCTGTTTTCATACTGAACGGATGAGTAAATGCACAGAGGGGCTGAGAAATTTTGATGGCTCCGCTAAGCTGAAGGAACGAGGCGTAGTCGAAAGCCTACGCTGAGTGAGTTCGGCAACGCGGAGGCGCGAAAGATCCGGCCCATCAAAGCATTTACGATGGAGTTCAGTATTACTTAATCGCGCCTTCCACCATGCCCTTGATGATGTAGCGCTGGGCAAACAGGAAGAGCACGATGATGGGGATCATGGCCAGCAGCGCACTGGTCAGGATGAGATCCCACTGCTTGAGGTAGCTGCCCGCGAAGGCGGTCACCGCCAGCGGGATGGTCTGCACCTCGCCGGCTGAGCCCAGGATGAGCAGCGGCAGCAGGTAGTCATTCCAGATCCAGATGCCGTTTAGGATCAGCACCGTGATGAAGGTGGGCTGCAAAAGCGGGATCACGATCTCAAAAAAGGTGCGCACCTGGCTGCAGCCGTCGATGGTGGCCGCCTCCTCCAGCTCCATGGGGATGGACTTGATGAAGCCGTGCAGGATGAAGATAGACATGGAGCAGCCAAAGCCCAGGTAGGCGAACACGATGCCGTGGTAGGTGCCCAGAAGCGGAAAGCCGATGGTGTCGCCCATGATCTTAAACCACCTGACCAGGGGGAACATGACGACCTGGAAGGGGATGACCATCGCCGCCACAAAAACCATGAAGATGACTGTGGACCAGCGCTTGCGGTTGCGCACCAGCGCCCAGGCGCACATGGCGGAGAACAGCGCGATCACCGCCAGGCTGATCACCGTGATGATGACCGAATCCACAAACGCGCCCAGGTAGTCTGTGGACGGGTTGTTGAAGATGGTGACCACATTTTGCCACAGCTGGCCCCAGTTGGTCGGCCAGGAGACCGGGCTGAAGATGATCTCTTTGGCCGTCTTGGCGGAGTTGAGCAGCACCAGCAGGAAGGGCACCATGAACAAAAGGAACAGCAGCATGGTGATGATTTCAAGCGCGATCAGACCGGGGCTGTGCCCCTCGCCCCTGGGGCGGCGCTTGTTGGCAGCGGATTCAAACTGACTCATGCTTCCAGCTCCTTTCGCTTATTCAGGTACACCTGGGTCAGGGAGAAGATGACCAGAATGATGAAGAACACCACGGCCTTGGCCTGGGCCTGGGCCATCAGGTTCTGCTGGTTGGCGGTGCGGTAGATGTCCATCGCCAAAAGCTGACTGGAGCGGATGGGCTTGGACATAAAGCGCATGGCCGGGCCGCCGTTGGTGAGGGTAAAGTTGAGGTCAAACTGCTTAAACGAGTTGGTCAGCGTCAAAAACAGCGTGATGGTGAAGGCGCTGGCCATCATGGGGATCAGAATCCTGCGCACGCGGCTGAAGAACCCGGCCCCGTCCACGCTGGCAGCCTCCATAATGCTGCCCGGAATGCCCTGGATGGACGCCACATAGATCATCATGATGTAGCCGGCGTACTGCCAGGTGTTCACCAGCGACATTGCCCAGATGACGGTGTCCTGGCGGGAAATCAGCGATTTTTGCAAAAACTCGATGCCAAGCACCTGGCCCATGTCCACCAGCACGTTGTTGAAGATGAACTGCCAGATATAGCCCAGCACGATGCCGCCAATCAGGTTGGGCACAAAAAAACCCGCCCGGTAGATGTTGCGCAGGCGCAGCCGGCTTGTAACCAAAAGCGCCAGGGAAAAGCCCACAATGTTGACCAAGACCACGTTGATGGCGGTGTACATCAGGGTGATTAAAAAAGAATAGATAAACTGCGGTTCTGAAAACATGCCCCGGAAGTTGTCAAGGCCCACCCAGTTGACGATGGGGTTCACGCCGTTCCAGTCGGTCATGGAATAATAAATGCCCAGGGCAAACGGCACGATGATGACCATGACAAACGCGAACGCGCAGGGAAATATAAACAGTGCATCGATCCATCCCCGTCTTTTCATAGATGGCCCTCCTTTGCGGGTAACTGTGGTTCATGGATGCAAAAAGGGAGAACCGCGCACAGCGGTTCTCCCCAAATGGTTGAATTACTTGACAGCGATCTCCTGGAAGGCGGCGGTGACGTCCGCAACGAAGTCTTCCACGGTGCCGGTGGCCAGCAGCTCAAAGATGGGGCCCAGGGTGCCCTGGTTGAAGCCATCCGGGTTCTGGCCGAAGTACCAGTTGAAGTTGCCGCCGCGGGCGCTGGCTTCCACCAATGCCTTGGAGAAGGGGCCT
>JASGUQ010000036.1 GCA_030057655.1 Bacillota bacterium | reverse complement strand
TACTATTTTTGTCAAAAATCTTCTTGACTTGTGCTCGAAGCTGACATTATAATGGATTTGGCAAGTATTATTTGTACAATGGTAGTATCCCTTTTATTATCGCGTTGTCCGGTTGATACAATGCTATTATTCAAAAAACCAAACACTTATTTATTCTGATGCAAGAATCATTGCACCTTGATTATCGCCATCTAAAACCTGAAAACAGGGGGAGGGTAACATGAACACGAAGAGAAAACGGCTCGCAGCAATCCTTGTTGCACTGGTACTGGGCGTCCTGATGGCAGGGCATGTCAGCGCATCGCCCGATCAACCAGTGACGATCGCCACCGCGACCAAACTAAACGGGGCGTTTTTCACGTCTCAGTGGGGTGACAACACCTCAGATACCGAGGTGCGGCTGCTTGTAAACGGCTATCCAACCGTCGTTTATACGTCGCAAAACACCACCGCTTTCAACCCCACCGTCGTGGCGAATGTAGAAGAGAAAGCCATTGGCGAGGACAAGCTGTTTACCATCCACTAAAAGGAGGGGCTTCTTTTTGATGACGGCTCGCCCATCACCGCGAAGGACTACGTGTTCTCCCTGCTGCTGCAGGCATCGCCTGCGGTGCGCGCCTTGGGCGGTACGCCGGCGGATCTGTCCCACCTGGCAGGCTTCGCGGAATACGCCCAGGAACAGACCGAAGTCTTTTCCGGCGTGCGCCTTCTGGATGACCTGTCCTTCTCCCTGGTGCTGAAGAAAGACAAGGTGCCTTTCTTCTATGAAAAATCCTTCCTGTTGGTCGATCCCTACCCCATGGCTGTGCTGGCGCCGGATGCTCAGGTTGTGGATACGGAGGATGGCGCGAAGCTGGAACCAGCGCTGACGGCGGAATTGCTGCAGCAAACCATCCTGGATCCGGTGAGCGGCTATCTGGTGCGCCCTGTGCCTGGCAGCGGCCCCTATAAGCTCACCAGCTACAACGCGGAAGCGGGCGAGGCCGTTTTTGAAGTCAACCCGCACTTCCTTGGCAACCATGAAGGAAGAAAGCCCGCGATCCCCAGCATCAAATTCATCCACGCAAGCGGCGATGCCGCGCTCAAGGGGCTGCAAAACGGCAGCATCGATATCATTCACAAATTGGTTGACGGCAAGCTGATCAACCAAGGCATGAAACTGGACAAGGTCAACACAGCGCCCTATGCCCGGCGCGGGTTTGCCTTCTTTGCCTTTGACGCGCAGTCAGGTATCGCGTCCTCCAAGGCGGTCCGTCGGGCCTTTGCCTACCTTGTGGACAGCGCAAAAATCGCGCAGGAATACACCCAGGGCTTTGGCTGGCCGGTTTATGGCGACTATGGCTTTGGCCACTGGGCCATCGCAGAAGCTGCAGGCTTAAAAGCCATCGCTGATTTGCCGACGGAGGATGGCAAGTCCTTCGCGGCCTTTGACGAACTGCCCTTCAACCACTATGACGTCCATCTCAGCCGCGCTGCTGCTTTGCTGGCCGGCGATGGCTGGACCTACAACGCAGACGGCGAAGCCTACAAGGCCGGCCAAATCCGCCACCGCAAAACAGACCAGGGTCTGGAGCCACTCACACTCTCCTGGCTGCAGATTGACGGCAGCAAACTGGCACAGGTGGCACAAAACGTAATTGAAGAAACCTGCAAGCGCGCGGGCATTCAATTGAACGTGACCAAAGTCAGTCAACAGGAGTTTTTCAACAGCTACTATGGCAATGAACCCAAGGGCTATGACCTGTACCTGCTCGCCTCAAACTTTGGCCAGGCATATGATCCCTACTACATGTTCATGAACAGCAAGAGCAAGGCCTACAGCCTGGGCCAGGCGGAGGAGAACCTGCTGGCGCTGGCCGAAGCGCTGCGCCAGACGCCAGAGGGCGACAACGCGCTTTTTGTCGAGCGGTTCATGGCCTACCAGAAGGAATACAACGAGGTACTGCCCACTGTCCCGGTGTACAGCAACATCTACGTGGATCTGTACCGCAACAATATTTACAACTACAGGCCCGCAGTCCACAACAGCGCCGCTGTCGCGATTCTGTATGCGACGCGCTGATGCGGCCATGATGACGCGAATTAACGCATAGGTGGAGGAGAAGGATATGAAAACTACGAATCGTTGGAAGAAGAGCATCGCCAGGTTGCTGGCTTTGGTGATGCTGCTGACCATGATGCCGATGAACGTCATCATGCCGCAGGCGGGCCTGGTCATGGCCGAAGCAGTTGAGGAAACTGCCTCAACGCCGCTGCGCGGGTATGTGCGGTCCAAAACAGACGGGCTTACCCTGTGGGGGAAAAACGCGACCGTCAATTACGGTACCATCCTGCTTGCCATCGGCCAGGACAACGGGGATAAAACCACCGTTGTGTTCAGGACCGAAGGCGGTGAGAGCGAGATTGCCCAGGTTCGAATCAAATGGGTGGAGCTGCTCTCAGAAGGCGAGGCAGGCATTGCCCGCGGCAAATTTGCTGATGGGCCTGTCAACAGCGCGACCGGGCTTCCCGTCCCGCTGATTGAGATCATCCCGATTGAGAAGCCGGCGGAGGAGCCGACAGAACCCGCGGAGGTCGAAGAACCCGGGGAAGTCGATGAGCCCGCCGAGGTCGAGGAGCCTGCGGAAGTCGAAGAACCCGCTGAGGTTGAAGAGCCTGCAGAAGTCGAGGAACCCGCTGAGGTTGAAGAACCTGCTGAGGTCGAAGAGCCTGCAGAAGTCGAAGAACCTACTGAGGTTGAAGAGCCTGCCGAGGTTGAGGAACCTGCAGAGGTCGAAGAACCTACCGAGATCGAAGAACCTGCTGAGGTTGAAGGACCCGCGGAAGTCGAAGAGCCCGCTGAGGTTGAGGAACCCGCCGAGGTCGAAGAGCCTGATGAAGTAGAAGAACAAGCGGAAGTCGAAGAACCAGCCGAGGTCGAGGAGCCCGCGGAAGTCGAAGAGCCCGCCGAGGTCGAGGAGCCCGCGGAA
>JASGUQ010000035.1 GCA_030057655.1 Bacillota bacterium | reverse complement strand
TTGGTCTTAAAGGAAATACTAAGCAATATCCGTTACTTTGGAAGGAGATCAAGGGGATCGTCTTTAAAAAAACCATGAAAACTATTTACTGACTCGGAAAACGCTGGTTTTTAGAGGTTCCCTTTATAAATATTTTGAAGTTCAATGCTTATAGTAACTTTCATATCTTAATCCCTCTTTTCATATGAATAGTTATAATTAACTTTGCTTGTTAATCTCCTTGTCTTGCATAATTTTATCATATTGAATTAGTTGTAACAATAAACATTTTAAAGAATTGTGAAGAATTTAGAATCTTAATTGAAAAATAGAATTCATACATTCCCCACATAAACATAACTCAGGTGCTGTCTGGCGATCTCCGCCAAATGAAACAGCGCCTGTTTGTTTGTGGGCGTTTCACGCGCCTGAAAGCGGGGGAAATAGCGGCTCAGGTGCAGGGGGATGCCCCGCCCCAAACCTGCCAGCCACCGGGCCAGGGCATCGATTTCCTCCGGGCTGTCGTTTTGCCCGGGAACCACCAGGGTGGTCACCTCCACATGGCTGGTCCGGCAGGCAGCCTGGATAAAAGCCTTCACCGTATTCAGGTCCCCGCCCAGCCGCTGATACCAGGCCACAGTGAATCCCTTCAGGTCGATGTTGAAGGCGTCCACCTTTTTGATCACATCTTCCACCGCGTCAAGGCAAAAGTTCCCGTTGGTCACCACCACCGTTTTAAGCCCCGCTTCCTTCAGCCTGTCAGCGCAGTCTTCAATGTACTCCGGGTTCAGCATGGGCTCGTTGTAGGTGAGGGCCAGGCCGATGTTGCCCCGGGGGACAAGTTTAATGGCCATGTCGCACAGTTCTTTCGGGCTGAACTCCTGCCAGTCGCTGTCTTCTGCCCCGGCTCTCGCGATGCTGTGGTTCTGGCAGAAATAACAGTTCATGTTGCAGCCGAAGCTGCCTGCTGAAAGGATCTGGCTGCCGGGATAAAACCTTGACAGTGGCTTTTTTTCGATCGGGTCAAGCGCCAGGGAGGTGATTTTGCCATAGCCCAGGGGCTTTGACACCCCCGCCTGCATGACCCGCGCTTGGCAAAACCCCGCCTGTTCCTCAGCCAGGCGGCAGTGCCTGGGGCAAAGTTTGCACACGCTCATGTGTGCCGCACCACCATGAACCGCTCCAGCGTGAAGGGTTCATACCGGCCGATGCCCGCCTTCTGCCGCGCGATCTCCACCTGCTCCTCCACCGTGTCAATGCCGTCCAGGTTTGGCAGCAGCAGGCCGCGCCTGTGCCCGCGGCTCACGATCACGCCGTATGTTTTAACGTCAAGCTCGCTCATGTCGCGGATCGGCTCCGGCTCGTCCAACACATCCACCGAGCAGGTGATGTCCGGCAGCTCATCCATTTCTATCGGCGGGAACCTGGGGTCGCGGAAGGCGGCGCTGATGGCGTTCATGATGATCTCCTTCGCCAGGCTTTTTTGCACAGGGCCGATGGTGCCAATGCACCCGCGCAGCCTGCCGCCCTTGTGCAGGGTGACAAAGGCGCCCGCCCGCCTGCCCGTCAATTCCTCAGGCAGCCCCTCCGGAACCTCCATGGGCCTCCCGTTTTCAAGGTAATGGGTATAGGATTGCACCGCCAGGCGCACATAAGGGCTCTGCATACTGTCCTCCCTTCAATCAATAAAATGCCGGCTTTTGTCCGGGCCTGAAGGCGTGAACAGGCCCAGGCCATAGCCCACCCCGGTCACCCCCTGATAGGAGAGCATCTCAGCTTCCACCTGCTGCCCGTCAAAGGCGCCAGCCATGATCAGAAAACTGCGCTGGCCGCATTCCCCGGCCTTTTCGCAGAAGTTTTCAGGCATTTTAAGCAATTCATCAAAAGCCGCCCGGCCCATGACGTCCATGATTTTTTTGTCATACTCCGGCCCCTCGGCCCTGAAGCCGTAGGGCCCGTCAGCCTTAACATAGTGCGACAGATCGCCGCTGGCCACCACACAGACCCGGCGGGACAGTCTTTCCGCCGCTTCCTTGATCGTCATCCCCAGGCGGTAATGCGTCTTAAAGGGCAACCCAGATAGCCCGATCCGCACAAACCTGCACGGCCAGGGGAATCCCATGGCCTGCTTCAGAAAATGCAGGGGCACCAGAAACCCGTGATCCAAAGCCGGATTCCGCTCTCCCGCTGTCCCGGCAGCAAGGTCCATGTCCTGCGCCAACTCCGTTATTTCAGCCGTCAGTTCATGGTCGTAGGCCACCTCATATCGCGCGCCAGGCGCGCCAAAGCGGCCAAAGTCCCCCCTGGCTCCGGCACCGGGGGAGATGTGGATATAGTCCTGATACATTACGCTGTGCGGGCTGATGATCACAACCGTCTCAGGCTTCCATTCCGCGATCTGGCGCGCCACCTTCTCATAAGCTTTGGTGGTTTGCTCGATCTGCCTTTCACCGCCCCTGCCCACCGCGGGCACGATCAGCGGCGGATGGGGGACCATGGCAGCCCCGATGATTGCCATATAAAGCCCTCCTTTTCCTATTCTTGCTGCTTTCATTATAGCATATTTAATACTGATTCCGCTCTTTATTGCATCGTTGCGCCGGATCTTATGCTGCCCTGCTGTGTCAGTCAACTTCAACGTAACTCAGGCTACGCCTTCGGTTTCCTTCCTTGCAGGGCAACATCATCTCTCGCCGCTTTGGATGCAATAAAGCTCTGCATCAGTATAAAAAAGGCCGACTGACAAGTCAGTTCGCCTTATGAGAATGTCTTTTGCCGTTAAATTTTCTCAGCAGCAGATTTCGGATATGATTTTTATTGCTGTTTTGATCAAATGCTGCGGACAGGGCCCCGCATATATTTTGACCGGATCAGCCGCAGCAGCATGATGATGCCGCGGAAACACAGCTCAATGGCCATGGCGATCCACATTCCGTGGATGCCGTATTGGGGCACAAGGAACCGCGCGAGGCCCAGTCGTACCGCCCACATGCTGAACAGGTTCAGAAAGCTGGGCACCAGGGTGTCCTCCGCGCCGCGCAGCGCGCCGGAAGCGACCATCGCCGCGCCGTACAGGGGCTCCGCGATCAGGCCGATGCGCAGGATCTGCGTGGCCACGACCTGCACTTCTTTGACCGGGGTCAGCATTTGAAACACAAGGGGACTGGCAAGGTACATGATGATTCCTGTCAATCCCATCACCGCGCTGCCGAAAGCCACGGTGATATAGCCATACCGCCGCGCCATAGGATAATCTTTCGCGCCGATGCTTTGCCCCACCAGGGTGGAGGCTGCCGCCGCGATGCCAAACCCCGGCATATAGCACAGGCTTTCCGCCGTGATGGCAAGGGCATGAGCAGCCATGGAAATTGGGCCAAGGGGGGCGATGATCACGGTGGACGCCACCTGGGCGCTGCACATGGCCGCGGATTCAGCGGCCACAGGCGCGCCGATCCTCAGCGCGCGCTTCAGAATGCCCAAATCCCGGGGACAGCTTTCCCTGCGGTTGATCCGCAACGGTTCATACCGGAAGCAGCAAAACCACATCTCCGCGAAGCTGACGACAACAATGGCCAGGCAGGTGCCGATTCCCGCGCCAAGCACGCCATATTTGGGGATAAAAATCGCGTTGAACACAACATCCAGCAGGCACATCATGGCGTTTAACACGCTTGGAACCACCATGTTGCCCGCGCTTTGAAGGAAGCCCGCCGCCATCCTGTTCATCGCCATAAAGGGTATGGCGATGGCGAACGTCAGAAAATACGCGCTCGCGTCCTTCCAGAGGACTTCATCCCCTCCAAGCCAGCGGGGGAGCGGCGTAGAAATAGCGATCCCGATTGTCATCAGCAAAAGCGAGATGAGGAGCATGGACAAAAGCCCGTGCCTGATAACTAGTCTTGCGCGAAGCGGCTCATTTGCCCCAATGTGCTGGGCTACCTGCACGGAAAAACCAACAACAACAGCGGTGCTGACGCCGTTCATCAGCCAGGTGGTGGTTGAGACCAGACCGATGGACGCGGAGGCGTTGGCGCCCAACCTCCCCACCATCGCGGAATCGATGTACTGCATGGCGACGGTCGTGATCTGCGTCAGGATGGCAGGGACGCTCAGCTTCCACACCCTTGATATCTGGGGATGCATGCCTGAAACTGATTTAAAGCTGAACGCCTTCATATTGCCCTTTCTGAGGCGCAGTATCAGGATCATCGGTTGATATACCGGCATTTGAAACACCTGAAACTGCCGGTTCCGCGCAAAGCTTTCGGAGGACTGTAAGCCTGCCCATAAAATCCCCTTTAACTGAGTTGATCTGGACTTGAATGTTACTGATTGTTGCCCTGTCCGTCAACTGCCGAACCATGTTTTCCCGCATGATTCAGGTGATTGTATGGCTTTGGCCGTTCAGGCAGGGTTTGGGTCACCCGAAAAAACCACATCGATCTTTCCGTTGCTGGTTCGGGCAAACAGGCTTCTTGGCCCGCCTGCCTGCTCGTACGGCAGGCTGTTTTTGCTGTTGCTGGTTTGAGAGGTGATGCTGTATTCTTTTTGGGATCCGGGTAGGCTGGCATGGATGGGGCCATTGCTGGTTGTGAAGCTGAAGACCGGGCTGTCCGAACTGCTCACGTCAATTTTTCCGTTGCTGGTTTTGATAACCAGGGACTCCGGCGCGAAAACCCCTTCTGCCATTACCTTGCCGTTGCTGGTGTGCGCGTCCACGGTCTTTTGAACCTTGACCTTCTCAAGGACGATTCCGGCGTTGCTGGTCCTGATGTACAGGCTCTTGGCGCCGACCTCGTTCAGCCTGATTGCGCCGTTGCTGGTCAGAAGGTCCAGTTTCCCCCAGCAGTTTATCTTTTCGATGGTAATTTTTGCGTTGCTGGTTTTCAGGTCCATGACGGCCGCCAGCTCATGGGGAACACGAAGCCTCACCTGCCGCATCTGGGAGGAAAAGGGATCAATGGTGAACCAATCAAGAGAAAACTCTATGGGGGTGCGGGTCAGGCTGAATGCGCCATCCTCAAACCGGGTGTCATAGCGGATTTTCCTGGTTTCCGGGTGCTCGACCACAATCTCGTCCCGTTCCCAGCCCTCCACAACCAGCTTCAGATTGCGGTCATGTATCAGAATGCTCCTGACCGCCCTGGCATTCAAGGTAATGGTTCGGACGCCGGGGGAAGAGCTTTCAGCCTGTTCTTCCGGTTTTTGCGCCTGACCGGGTGTTTTATCAAACTGCATCGCCAGGTTTTGGGCGGCCTTTCCGGGCTCTTCCAGCATGTTAATGGCCGCTTCCTCATCCAGATTTTCATCCGCGATGCGGTCATCCAGCATCTCGGAGAAATAGTTCATCGCTTCCTCCACATGAGGGAAATCTGCCTTTATCAGTTCTTTTCTCAGCTCGTCCAGGTACTCGTCCCGTTTCATTTTGACTGCCCTCCTTCATTGTCCTCTTTTGTGATTTGCACGACCAGGTCGTAGACCTTGCCAAGCTCTTCCCATTCCTTTACAAAATCAGTCAGTTGCTCCCGCCCTTTTTGCGTGATGCGGTAATAATGCCTCAGCCTGCCGTTAAATTCACTGGTGTAGGTCTCGGCCTTTCCGCTGCCTGTCAGGCGCTTTAATACCGGGTAAAGCGTTGACTCGGACATCGGCATCAGCCGGCCCGCGTCCTTGGCCAGCTGGTAGCCGTAGGAATCGCCCTTGGACAGCATCGCCAGCACCGCCACGTCGGTTAACCCGCGCTTTAACTGGATGTCCACCCAACCACCTCCTTTGCACAATATAATATAACGCATAGTATTGTGCGTCAACCATTATGAGAAAATTCTAATTTATCTCTCTGTGTTGGTTTATGCTTTCAACTGCGCTATAATTGCAAAAGCAAACGGAAATGAGGTTATCATGCGTTTACAGAAGTATTTGGCCTCCTGCGGGGTAGCGTCAAGGCGCAAGGCGGAGGAGATGATCGCGCAGGGCCTGGTCAGCGTCAATGGCCGGGTCGTGACCGAGATGGGCACCCAGGTGGAAGAGGGCGACCTTGTCACAGTGGAGAGCAGGCCGGTCACGCCTGAAGAAACCATGCATTACATCTTGTATTATAAGCCGGTTGGCGAGGTGACCACGGTCTCCGACCCCCGCGGCCGTCCGACCGTGCTGGACCATTTCAGGGATTACCCTGTCCGTCTGTTCCCTGTCGGCAGGCTGGATTTTGATTCCGAGGGCCTGCTCATCCTCACCAATGACGGGGAGCTGACCCAGCGCCTCACCCACCCCAGCCATGAGGTTGAAAAACGCTACATCGCCCGCGTGTCCAACAACCTGGAGGATGACGCGCTCTTCCGCCTGCGTGCAGGCGTCATGCTGGACGGGCGCAAGACCGCTCCGGCCAAGGTCAGCGTGCTCAGGCGCGATCCCTTTTCCACCGACATTTTGATCACCATCCATGAAGGCCGCAACCGCCAGATCCGCCGCATGGTGGAGGCGGTGGGGCACCAGGTGGTGCGCTTAAAGCGCGTGCAGTACGGTGCGCTCTCCCTGGGGGACATGAAGCGCGGTGAATGGCGCGAATTAAGCGCCCAGGAAGTGGCGCTGCTCAAATGACAGACACCGCTTACCTTCGCTCTGCCCGCCACCTGGCCGCCCGTGTTTTTCTGGACAGGGTCAGGCCGGGGGACTTGATCGTGGATGCCACCCTGGGCACCGGGCAGGATTGCGAGCAATTGTGCCGCCTGGTGGGGGATGAAGGGCGTGTATACGGCTTTGATGTCCAAATTGACGCGCTGAACAGGACCCGGGAGCGCTTAAAGACCGCTGGACTGTTAAACCGGGCGGAGTTGATCCTTTCCGGTCATGAGAACATGAAGGACTTTGTTCCGCAGGGCATCCGCCTCGTTGCCTTCAACCTGGGCTGGCTGCCCGGCAGCGACAAAACTGTCACCACTCAGGTTGAAACGACCCTGAAAGCCGTTCAGTCCGCTCTGGATCTCTTAGCGCCCGGCGGTCTGCTGGTCATCTGCATCTATCCCGGACATGAGGAGGGAAAGCGGGAGGCGGACGCGCTTTTGCGGTTTTCCTCAGCGCTTTCGCCAAAAATCTGCACCGTCCTTTATCAGCGCTTTATAAACGGCGGTCCCGGCGCGCCTTCCTGCCTTCTGGTTGAAAAAATCACAAGCTAATTGTCCATAAATTTTACATTTTCTCCCTTTTTTGAGGCTGAAGCGCTTGCTATACTGTTTTTGGCCATAAACAGCCGATCAAAAGGAAAGAAGGATTCATGTTATGATTATGACCACCACCAACAGCGTCGAAGGGCGGACCATCGCTGAATACAAGGGCATCGTCTTTGGCGAGGTCATCAGCGGCATCAACTTTATAAAGGACATCGGCGCCAGCTTCCGCAACTTCTTTGGCGGCAGATCCCAAGGCTATGAGGAAGAGCTGCTGGCTGCCCGCGCCCAGTCCCTTCAGGAGATGGAAGACCGCGCTTTGGCCATGGGCTGTGACGCAGTGGTCGGCGTAAAAATGGATTATGAAGTTCTGGGCGCTGACAACGGCATGATCATGGTCACCTGCTCAGGCACCGCTGTCAAACTGCGTTGAGATAACAAAAATGAAGAGGGCTGGAGCAAATAACAACTGCTTCAGCCCTTTTCTATAGCAAATATGAGGTATGTGTTTCTTATTTACGTTTACACGCTATCCCACAGGCGTTTGGCGTTGGTCAGGCTGACCGCTGTCGCGTAGCTGGGTTCCTCCATGCCTTCAAACTCAAGCGCGATGTTGCCCTGGTAACCCGCGTCCTTCAGTGCCTTGATGGCGTCTTCAACGTCCAGGTCGCCCTGTCCCAAAATGGAGCCGCGCAGGTACTTGCCGCCGCGGGAGCGGAACCAGTTTCCGCCGCAGTCAAACTGGGTCGAGTCGCCCGGATCCTTCCTGCGCACATAGAAATCCTTCAGGTGGACCATCTCGCAGCGGTGCGCCAGGCGCCTGGCCGCGGCAGTCGGGTCCTCATCCACGCAGACGATGTTGCCCGTGTCCAAAAGCAAGCCATAGTTATCGTTGTTCACGCCGTTTAACAGCCTTTCCACCCGGTCAGCGCCGTTGACAAAGAAACCGTGGTTTTCAAGCAGCGTCTTCACGCCCAGCTTTCTGCCATGCTCTGTGATCACCGTAGCTGCCTCGATCATCTGCGGCAGCAGGGCGTCAAAGGCTTCCTGGGTGTTCTCCTCCATGGGCCTTCTGAACGCGCTGATGTCGTGGCGCATCCTGGGCAGGCCCAGTTCAGCGGCGATGGTCACTTCATGGCATACGCGCTTAATCTCAAGCTCCTGTGCCTCGCCTTCCTTGAGCAGGTCGGCCAAAACAGAATAGTTGACCAGTTCAACCCCCGCGTCCTTCGCGTGCTTTTTGATTTTGGCGATCTTTTCCGTGTCGATCTTGCCGGTCACCGGATCGTCAAAGCGGAAGGCGAAGGGGACCAATTCCATGATCTCAGCGCCGTTGCGCGCCGCCCACTCGATCGCGCCTTCCAGGGTCATCTCACCTTTTTTGATCAGGGAATCAAGGCAATAGGAACTGATACCGATCTTCATTTGTTTCCTCCTGTAAATTTCGTTGCACAACATTATAGGCATGCCGGCGCCTGTTTTGCAACTCATATAACCCCATAAAGACCCGGTAATAAATAGAAATATACCTGTACGGAATTCAAATTTTGTATATAATGGAAGCGGCTGGTTTCTCTATTCAATCTAATAGACCACTTTTGTCCTGTTTGAAAAGGAGTTTGTATGCGCGTACTGTACATTGACATCGACACCCTGCGCCCGGACCACCTGGGGTGCTACGGCTATCCCCGAAACACCTCGCCCAACCTGGACGCGCTGGCCCAGGAAGGGGTTCGCTTTGAGCGCTGCTACACCTCTGACGCGCCCTGCCTGCCTTCAAGGGCCGCCCTGCTGACAGGGATGTTCGGCATCAGGAACGGGGCCGTCGGCCATGGGGGAACGGCGGCTGACCTGCGCTTGACCGGGTGTGAGCGCGGCTTTCAGGACTTCATCCCGGAGAACGGCTTTCACAGCATCTTCAGAAAAGCCGGGATGTACACCGCCTCCGTCAGCACCTTTTCCCAGCGCCATTCCAGCTACTGGTTCAATGCCGGGCTGAACGAGGTCTACAACCAGGGCGGCTGCGGCGGTGAAAGCGGGGAGGAAGTCATTCCTTACGCGCTGGACTGGCTCAAGCGCAACCGCGAGCGGGAGGATTGGTTTTTGCACCTTCACCTCTGGGATCCGCACACCCCCTACAGAACGCCAGCGGACTATGTCAATCCCTTTGAGGGCGATGAGCTGCCCACCTGGATCACCCCGGATATTTTTAAGCACCACCAGTCCCTGGTCGCGCCGCATGGCGTCAATGAGATTGGCATGTACACCGACCGGGAGAACCCGGCCTTTCCCAAGCATCCGGGCAAACTGAACAACCATGGGGAGCTGCGCCGCGTCTGGGACGGTTATGACTGCGGCATCCACTATGCGGACAGCTTGCTGGGCCAGGTCTTCGACCTGCTCAAGGAGCAGGGCATCTATGAGGACACGGCCATCATTCTTTCCAGCGACCACGGGGAAAACCTGGGCGAGCTGGGCATCTACGGCGAGCATGGAACGGCGGATGACATCACCTGCCGGGTGCCCCTCATCATCAAATGGAAGGGCGCGAAAAAGGGGCATGTGGACACAGCCTTCCACTACAGTTTAGACCTCCTGCCCACCTTGGCGGACCTTCTGGGCGTACCCAAACAGGCGCACTGGGACGGCCAGTCCTTCGCGGACACGCTGCTGAAGGGCGCCAAAATGGGGCGCGATCACCTGGTCATCTCCCAGATGGCCCATGTCTGCCAGCGTTCAGCGCGTTTTGAGGACTGGCTCTACATCCGCACCATCCATGACGGCTTCCGCCTTTTTGATAAGGAGATGCTGTTTAACCTGAAGGATGACCCGCATGAGCAGTTTGATATCAAGGATGATTACCCCGAGGTCTGTGCCCGCGGCGCGAAGATGATACTGGACTGGCAGGAGGAGATGATGTTAAAAGGGCCCCAGACAATCGACCCCATGTGGACGGTGATGTCAGAAGGCGGGCCTTTCCACACCCGCGGGGAATTGGAAGGCTACCTCAAACACCTCATCAAAACCGGCCGGGCGGAAGGCGCAGCCAGGCTGAAGGCGAAGCACGGAAAAAACTGATACTGAACTCAATTATAAATGCTTTGATGGACTGGATCTTTTGCGCCTCCGCGTTGCCTCTCTCACTCAGCGTAGGACTGCGGCTACGCCTCGTTCATTCGGCTTAGCGGAGCCATCAAAATCTCTCATCCCATCGGTGCATTTACTCATTCGTTCAGTATAAGCATCGGTGATTGATCCCAATCTGTCGTCTTTGTATCAGTATCGGACATAACAAACAATCACCGTCTTCCTTTTCTCCGGGGCCTTTCGTCTTCGGCAGCCTTGAAATTATACACAGGTTTCATGATGTCAATGACGTCCACTGATTCATGGATCACGTCGATGATGTCCTCCATGGATTTGTATGCCATCGGCGCCTCATCCAGTGTCTGCTCATTCACGGTGGAGGAGTAGACGTTGGCCATCGCCGCCTGGTAAGCTTTCATGTCAATGCTCTTAAATGCCCTGCTTCTGGACATGATGCGCCCAGCCCCGTGCGGCGCGGAATAATTCCATTCCGGGTTTCCCTTGCCTACCGCGAGCACAGACCCGTCGCGCATGTTGATGGGAATCAGCACCTTTTCACCTTGATGCGCGGAGATTGCGCCTTTCCTGATGATCATTTCCTTTGTGTCGATATAGTTGTGGATGGTGTGAAAGGCTTCGCCTGCGGTCATCCCCGTTCTCTGAAGGATTGTTTCCGCCATGATTTCCCGGCTTCTGCACGCGAAGCGCTGGCAGATCTCCATATCGTGCAGATAATCTTCCAAATCAGAACCATACAGCCAGCAGAGGTCTTCCGGAACTGGAAGAACCTGTGTTTCAAAGCTTTTTTTCAATTTCTTCAAAGTCTTCTGGATCTCTGAACCCCGACCATCTTCCTTGTAGCTGCGGATGATCTCATCCCGCTGCTTGAAAAACGCTTCTTTACCCCTGTGCAGGTCAATGGCCAGTTGCTGATAGATCTCCGCAACCTGCTTGCCAAGGTTCCGGCTGCCCGAGTGGACCACCAGATAAAAGGCGCCGTCAGAGGCCTTTTCAATCTCAATAAAATGGTTGCCCCCGCCCAGCGTGCCCAAGGAACGCTCCAGCCGCTTGGTGTTTTTCAGTTCACGAAAGCAGCGCAGCGCTGCCAGGTCAAATGGTTCCACCCGCTCCTCCCAGGTGTTCATCCCGGAAGGAATGAAGTGAGCGGCCTCATCGATCCTGGCAAAGTCCAGTTCCTTATCCGCCAGTTTAAGCGTGTACATCCCGCATCCGATATCCACGCCCACAATGTTCGGGCACACTTTATCTGTAACCGTCATCGTCGTTCCGATGGTGCAGCCTTTGCCCGCGTGAACATCGGGCATGATGCGAACGCGGCTTCCTTGCGTCAATTCATAATCGCACATCCTGCGGATCTGTTCGATGGCCTCATCTTCCACGACTGTGGCAAAGCATACTGCGGTCGCGATTTTCCCTTTTATTTCAAACATCAACAATGAACCTTTCAGGCCCAAATTTAAATTCATTAAAATCAAGCTTTATGTTTTTCCTCAAATTACAATACCCCCTTCTTAATAAAAATACCTGATCGGCAATATCAGTCCCCTTGTTTAAGCGCTGCATCCATTTTCTGCGTCTGGCTCTTCCCCGGCACGCGCCGGTAGAGACGGACGCCCAGATAAGTCCCTAAAACATTGTGCAGGACATCGCCTGTGTCAAAACAGCCAATCCGGAGCATCAGCTGGCATCCCTCAATGCACAAAGACAGAAGCAAGCCGAGCAGCAGGATCCACGCTGTTCGCGGATGCCCGCTCACGGCGCACAGCAAAAACCCAAACGGCATGAACAGAACGATGTTCTGTCCCGCGTCAAGCAGGAATTCCAAAGAAAACGCGGCGGTTTCCTCCCACAATCCGCCAAACAGCTGCCCTAAATCAGCAAAGGACTTGACATCCCACCCGAACGCGGCAAAATAGGACCGCAACGGAACAAGCACCACGGGAAATTCCCCCGGGATTCGCATAAACAGCGTAAAAGCCCCGTTGATGAGCAGGTAAATCGGTATCAGCAGGCGCATCATCTGCCTGAACCGCTCCGGCGGCAGGCTGCCCTGCAATTGCCGCGTAAAATAGAACATGAGAACAACAAGGGCAATGCCCGCAAGAAACAATATCATTTGATTACTCGAAAAATCAGCATGGTCTGGCCGGTCATCAGTACTTCCGCCATACCATCCTGTCCACGATGCCCGTATAGCTCTGGATAATCTTGACCACCTTGTCCGATACGTTCAGATCCGTATAATCCGGCACAGGCACGCCAAGATGGCCATTTTGCTGCATGTCCACCGCGCAGGCCACCGCCTGCAGCACTTCCTTGGTGGTGATGCCCGCGATGATAAAATTGCCCTTTTCAAGCGCTTCCGGGCGCTCTGTGGAGGTGCGGACGCAGACCGCGGGGAAGGGCAGGCCGACGCTGTTAAAGAACGCGCTTTCCTCCGGCAGGGTGCCGGAATCGGAAACCACGCAAAAGGCGCTGAGCTGCAAATGGTTGTAATCTGAAAAACCAAAGGGCTCCAGCTGGCGCACATTGGGATGGAAGACAAAGCCCCGCTTCTCAATCATCTTGCGGCTGCGCGGATGGGTGGAGTAGATGACCGGCATATCGTACTTTTCCGCCATGGTGTTGACCGCTTCCATCAGGGAAAAGAAGTTGTTTTCATTGTCGATGTTCTCCTCCCGGTGGGCAGACAGCAGGATGTATTTTCCTTTTTCCAGCCCCAGGCGCGGGAGGACATCGCTCCCCTTGATTTTTTTAAGCTGCGCTGTCAGCACCTCCGCCATGGGGGAGCCGGTTACATAGGTGCGCTCCACCGGGCGGCCCTCGCGGTTCAGATAGCGCCGGGCATGCTCCGAATAGCACAGGTTGACATCCGCGATGTGATCCACGATGCGGCGGTTTGTCTCCTCCGGCAGGTTCTCGTCAAAGCAGCGGTTGCCCGCCTCCATATGAAAAATGGGGATGTGCAGGCGCTTTGCGGCGATGGCCGACAGGCAGGAGTTGGTGTCCCCCAGGATCAGCAGCGCGTCCGGCATGCGCTCCTTCAGCACGGAATAAGACCTCGCGATGATGTTGCCGATGGTCTCGCCCAGGTCATTCCCGACCACGTTCAAATACAGGTCCGGCTGGCGCAGTTCCAGGTCCTCAAAAAAGATCTGGTTTAAGGTATAGTCATAGTTCTGCCCGGTGTGCACCAGCGTCTGGTTGAAATATTTGTCGCACTTTTTGATCACCTCGGACAGCCGGATGATCTCCGGCCGGGTGCCAACAATGGTCATCAGGTTTAATTTGCTCATCTTCTTTACCTCATGGGGTGCTCAGACTTTTTCAAAGTAGGTGTCCGGCTTCTGCGGGTCAAAGGGTTCGTTGGCCCACATCAGGGTCACCATGTCCTCTTGCCCAAGGTTTTCAATGTTGTGGGTGTAGCCGGTGGGGATGTCCACCACCTTTAGTTCATCCCCGTTCACAAAGTACTCGATCACCTGATCCTCGCCGATCTTGCGGAAGCGGATCACCCCCTGCCCCTTCACCACCAGGAATTTCTCGTTCTTGGTGTGGTGCCAGTGGTTTCCCTTGGTGATGCCCGGCTTTGAGATGTTGATGGACACCTGGCCCCGGTCGGGGCTGCGCAGCACCTCGGTAAAGCTGCCCCTGTCGTCCACGTGCATGGTCAATGGATAGGCAAAGGCATCCTCCGGCAGGAAGGAAAGGTAGGTAGAGTATAGTTTTTTAACCAGGGGCTGGTCAAGCTGGGGCACCTGCAGGCTGGTTCTGGACTCCGGAAAGCTGCTGATCCAGTCCACGATCTGCCCCAGGGTGGCCTGGTGCACGGGCTGCACCTCGCAAAATTCCCCTGCCCTGTTGGGCTTGCCCTGCATGGCGCGGATGATCTCCGCGACGATGTCGTCAATGTATACAAGGTTCAGCGCGTTGGCCCGGTCGCTGACCGTGATGGGCAGCCCCCGCGCGATGTTGTTGCAGAAGGTGGCGATGGCGCTGTTGTAATTGGGACGGGACCACTTGCCAAAGGCGTTGGGCAGGCGGTAGACGTACACCGGCGCGCCGGTCTCCCTGCCGTAGGCAAACATCAGGTTCTCCCCGGCCTTTTTGCTTTGGCCATAGGGGTTGTCCAGGGCGGCCTGGATGGAGGAGGTGATCAGCACGGGGGAGCGGTTGCCATGCTTTTTCAAGGCGGTCAGCAGGGTGGAGGTAAAGCCGAAGTTCCCCTCCATAAATTCCGCCGTGTCCTTGGGCCGGTTGACGCCCGCCAGGTGGCAGACAAAATCCGCCTGCCGGCAATAGCCGTCCAGCAAGGCCGGGTCGGTATCCAGGTCATAGGGCAGGATGTTCAGTTCCGTGGTCAGCCCATGGCTTTTGTCCTTCCCGTCCCGGATGGCTTCCAGCGTGGCGATCAGGTTTTTGCCCATAAAGCCCTTTGCGCCGGTGATTAAAATGTTCATCTTTCCTCCTTCAAATGCCTTGGGTCAGGGCCGCATGGCGGCCAGCTCATCCCGGATGTAGGCGAGGGTCAGCAGCTTTTCCTTCACCTGCTGGACGTTTAACATCCGGGTGTTGTTGCTGTTAAACTCCGTCAGCGGGTTGCGCTTGGTGTCGCCCTTGTTAAAGTATACATCATAGTTCAAATCCCGCTTGTCGCTGGGCACACGATAGAAATCCCCCAGGTCGATGGCGTTGGCGGATTCCTCGTTGGTCAGCAGGGTCTCATACATCTTTTCGCCGTGGCGGATGCCGATGGTGCGCAGGGAAACCCGGTTGTCCGGGTCAAATAGCTCCTTCACCGCCCGGGCCAGGTCCCCAATGGTGCAGGCCGGGGCCTTCTGCACCAGGATATCCCCGCTGACGCCGTTTTCAAAGGCAAACAGCACCAGGTCCACCGCCTCATCCAGCGACATGATAAAGCGGGTCATGGTCGGGTCTGTCACGGTCAGGTCCTTGCCCGCCTTGATCTGATCGATAAACAGGGGCACCACGCTGCCGCGGCTGCACAGCACATTGCCGTAGCGGGTGCAGCAGATCTTGGTGCGCTCCGGCGACACGGTGCGGCTTTTGGCCACGATCACCTTTTCCATCATGGCCTTGCTGGTGCCCATGGCGTTGATGGGGTAGGCCGCCTTGTCCGTGGACAGGCAGATCACCGCCTTCACCCCTTCGGAAATGGCCGCGGTCAGCACGTTGTCCGTGCCGATGATGTTGGTTTTCACCGCCTCCATGGGGAAGAACTCGCAGCTGGGCACCTGCTTTAAGGCCGCCGCGTGAAAAATATAATCCACGCCATAGATGGCGTTTTTAACAGAGGCCAGGTCCCGCACATCGCCGATAAAAAACTTCAGCTTCCGGCTGTGCTCCGGGTACAGCGCCTGGTAGCGGTGGCGCATGTCGTCCTGCTTCTTCTCATCGCGGGAAAAGATGCGGATTTCCCCAATCTCGCTGGTGAGAAAGCGGTCCAGCACCGCTGAACCAAAGGAACCGGTGCCACCGGTGATGAGGAGGGTGGAATTTAAATTTAACATTTTATTTTCCTTCTATCTAATCAAGTAGTGTAGTTTAAAGTTTACAGTATTAAAATTGCCTTTAAATAGAGCTTTTATTCAACTTCCCTCTTTTTCCCTAATATCTCTGGTAATAGTTTTTCAATAACTTTACTGGCTAACAGACAAAGAAAAATAGTTAATACACTAACAATCAATGATGTAACAAAACCCAACAAGGATGATGGCTTTTCTAAGGCCTTTTTTGTAAACGGTATAATAAATTGAAATAGTAATATTGGAAACTTGTGAAGAAGCAGTATGCTTAAACTGGAGAAGCCTATTAATTGAATTTGTAATGTAGATGGTGTAATAAATGAAACAATAATTAAACCAAAACTAATACTGATTGCACTTACAACAAACAAAATTGGATATGAACCATATGAAATTGCAATCACCTCAGTTGATCCATTAATTAAACTTGCAAATAAACCTATCAGAATTAAACAAAGAGACATCAACAAACTAGTAGCAGGTCTTTTTTTGATCTTTTCAGATATCTCTTTTTTCTGAATCAGTGGACTAATAAACACTCCTAACTCAAAAAAACCTAGTAAGAAAAACAGAGACTCAAGGAAAAATGGAAGTTTAATATCATATTGTTTTATCGCGTTGTGTAAAACTAATCCAAGAAATAAACAGAGAAATACGACAACTGCTCTAAGCCATTTTTGCTTCTGAATGTGCTTGTCTAATATACTCTCCAGTATCTCAGCAATAAACATCGTTGAAAATAAACTTGGCAAAAACCATAATGGTAAATTCCACTTCATTAAATCAGTTCTTGGATTACCATAAAACATACCAACAATATTTTCAAGGATTCCTGTTCGAAGCTCAAAGTCAACATCTATATATATTGCTAAGATTCGATAAATAAGTATACTAATTAAGCCAAACACGAAATAAGGGATTAAGATTGTTTTAAACCTTTTTTTAAAAAAATTCATTGTTCTTTCTGAAGGTCTATATGTCAAACCCGATAAAATAAAGAAAAACGGAACATGAAATGAATACAGGAATTGACGAACAACACCTGTTCTTAATACATGTCCAAGAACTATGAAGAAAATACCATATCCTTTCGCTATATCAATCCAAAGTATCCGTTCTTTCTGGTATAATCCTTTCGAAAGTAACATAACAAACTACTCCTTTGTTAAATAATAAAAGAACATAGTTTCTAACTGTGCTCAGCATATAGCGCCTGATTGCGGTAACGCCTGTCATTCTGTTTCTTCTCATACCGGAAAAAGATGTGAATCTCCTCAATGTTGCTGGTGAGAAAGCGATCCAATACCGCTGAACCAAAGGAACCGGTGCCGCCGGATGTTAATAATGTAGCTTTTAAAAAGCTCACTAGGAATTCACCTCCAAATCTTTGTTTTATTATATATAACTTTTCGTGTTAATTTAATGGTTTAACCTTTTCCATCTGAGCATAATCGATTTCCTAAACAGTAGTGCCATTATAACAAACCATATTGCTCCTATAAAAACGGCAGCCATTATTTCTCCGAAGAACTCTGCAATTGGCTTTTTAGATATAATTGCCAAACCACCAAGCAAACCCTGAACTATCAATACTTTTCCTATAGTTTTCCAAGGGAAAATATGAGAAAAAGAGATTTCTGTACAATAGCTCGTATAAACAAGCTGCGCTAAGTTCATTACAATTGCAGATATTAGTGATGCTAAAGCTGGCCCTAGTAAACCCAAATACGGTATCAGTACCATACTTAATAAGATGTTTAAGGCTAATGAGGCAAAAGAACTGTAAAAAATATATTTTGTTTTTCCAGTGGCATTTAAAACTATTCCAAAATAAGTACATCTAAGCAATAAAACAAGACAAAAAACACGAAACACGTCAACACCAAGAAGATATTTTTCCGAGTATAAAACCATGATTACTTCTGGTGCAAAAACAAAAAAAGCAATGGCAAAAAAGCTAATAACAATAAAAGAAAGAACAATTGCATCTTCCCAGGTCTTCAAGGCTTGTATTTTCTTTCCTTGCTGAAGCAGCCTTGTTATTTGCGGCAATAGCACCGATGTAACTGAACCAGCAATAATTGTAACAGGCAATTCTTTTGATGCATTCGTATAAATTGCTAGCAATTCTGTTCCCATGTTGTTGCTGATAACAAGTTTCCCTAATTCAATATTTATTGTCCCCAGCATGGTAGCGACACCGATTGGAATCGAATAATAAAATATTTTTTTTGTTAGTTCTCTATCAAAATCAGGTTTTAGTTTCTCACTTAATTTTCCTAAGATTAGATAAACCCATACAGTAAATAATATCTCAGTAAATAAATATAACAAAAGATAGGAAGAGAAACTCAAATTCAAAACTCGTGCAATGAGAATAATAAGCAAAAGAAACAAACTATTGAGTATTCTGTATATAATAAGCAGGTTTGATTTTTGACTGACAATCAATACACTTTCAATACTGGACATAATAATCCTTGTCCAGGGAAATACTGCTAAAAAGAAAATGAAATACCGAATTTGATAGTTTGACAAAAGTCGTTCAATGAGCGGAACTGAAATTACTAACATTAACCCTGTAATAAAGCTGAGAAGTGTATTTAAGGTGTAATAAACAGATAAAAAATGACTTTTCTGAAGCTCGTTTTCAGCACGTGCAAAAAAGTAATTTATGCTGTTCGGCAAACCCAGCATAAAAAGAGAACATGCTAAATTAACCACCATCAATAGTTGAGAGTATGTTCCGTATTCTTCCAGTGTGAGAAATCGCGAAAGCAGCATGCCGGAAGCAAGCGTGATGATCAAATTAATCAATTTTGATGCTGTCAGTTTTATTGCATCAACGCCTATTTTAACTTTCGTTTTATTCATTAATTAGCTCCAGATACTGTTGCGCAATGTTTTTATAATTATATCTGTCTATAACAGATTGATCTGGATCAAACACCAAATTTTTGCCTGAAATGAATCTTTTGTACTGTGTATATAGATAGGTCTTTAGAATAGGATAGTCTTTCGATCTGTTTGCTTCTTCAAAACAAACGCCAAAATTACCTTTTTTCATAATACAACTCACTTCACTATTGGACAAATCTCCATCAACAAGCGCAAGGATTGGTTTTCTCATGCCTATGTACTCAAGAAATTTGCCTGATACGACACCTGTTTCTTTTTTACTATTCCATGTAGCTAGTACCAGGATATCTGATGCAGATTGTAAAGCCAGACTTTCAGCCCGAGATAAAAAACCATGGTCAATAATAATTGATGATAGATCGTATTTTTCCGCTTGCTCCTTTAGAAAAACAAAGTCATGACCCGCATAATTGAAGCAAATATTTGCAATATCAATAGATCCATCATGATATAATTCGGATATAACCTGGAACAAAACAGAGATTTTCCGTTTTCCTTCATAAAGTGCACCAGCATAGGTTAAATTTAAAACACTTGAGTCTTTGTGAACAATGTGAATTCCTTCCAAATCTTCTTCACTGAACCCATTTGGAATCATATAAGATTTTTGCTTATACTTTCCTTTACATATTCTATTAAGGCACCCATATGAAACGGCAACAATACTATCTGCAAACTTGATGCATTTTTTCTGTAAATACCAATAATATGCCTGTAATACTTTTGAACTTTCTATTGTGATAATTGGATCACGAAAATCACATATCCACTTTTTGACATTATAACGCTTCTTTAAGGATAAACCGATTAAAACTGAACTAAGCGGTCCGTAGGTGGTGATGCACGCATCATAACTAGACGGTACAATATTCTGTTCTTTTATTAGTTTATCTGCATTATGTTTATACTTTACTGCTTTCAATAGAGATTGTACACCACGTTTTAATTTGCGAAGTTCATTAAATATAGGTTTTTTCAATCCAGTTAAGCAACTAAGATTAACGTTGTATGATTTAACATGAATAGAATTAATATTATCTTGTATCCTAAACATACGGCAATTAGGATGAGTAAAAAAATCCTCTGCTTTTTCTCTAGAAATGATATCAACTTTATAACCCATTAACAATAAGTACTTTGCAATCTTAGAGGGTCTTAGCGCACCGATCATATTTGCTGGATGAAAAAGTTCACTTATCAACAAGATTCTCTTACACAATGCTTTTTATCTCCATTATACAATGTAAATTAACATTAAAATGTTTAATAACCACTGAGAAAAACAACACATTCCACATGAATTATTTGGTAGTCATCCAAGAAAAAACAGCAACCATCATGGATAATAACATATTCGTAATGGTTTTTAGCTTAAAATTTCAACAATTGCTTTAACCATCAGTTTACACAGAGTAATTCGAAAGCATGACGCCTCTGAAAGATAATGAGAAGCGTTTAATTGATACAAGACTTAGGAAAAAAACATTCCACATATACTTTTTCTGATAAGCATCCAGAAAAAAGATGATCACCAACATAGACAAAAGCAGCGATATGTCAAAATCGTCACCGTTTCTCCAAGCTTGAACAAAGGTAAAACTAACTGCAGCAAACCAAAAAGTAAAACCAATGATGCCTGTATCTGTTAGTATCAGAAGATAAGTGTTGTGAACGGCTTTGCCTGTAAGGCTTATAAAACCTCCAAGTCCAATGCCAAAAATGGGATTTTTTTTCCAGATTTGAAATGCCCTTTCCCATATTTCTAATCTGCCTGATCCTTGATCGACTAATAGATTCTCGGGCATGACACGCCTTATCAAGCTATCATCCACCTGTGGAATAACGAGAGCAGATAATATAAACAACAACAGCCCTATCAAGACAAACCTGATCACAACCCTTCCGCCTTTTTCTTTGAATACCCAAGCTAAAATATAAGCCCCCCCCCCAACTGTTAGACCAAGCATCCCGCCACGAGAACCGCCCATTAAAATAGCTATTGTTACGAGTGCAATAATGACCAAGTCCAGCATGGTCCGTAGGAGCGTTCTGTTTCTTCTGGATAACAGTGAATGCAAGGAGGCAAGCAACCCTGGGATTAACAAGCCAGCGAGCTCGTTGGGGTCTATCTCTTTATCCCCAACATTCAGTGTGTAGCGTATCCCTTTATCGTGGTACAAATCAGCATTTTGAATCATCAAAACTGCAAAAATCATGGCGCTTACCTTGTAAAAAAACAAAAACCATTCAAGATCATTGCTATCCCAGTCAATATTGTCAACCATCAGCATAATCAGAACCATGTTGCCAATCGCCAAGGCGTAATATTGCCCCCAATAATAACCAGGCGCCCATATCAAAGAAAAGAGACAGACCAACAACCACAAAATCAATGCAGTGACGGTTTTGCCAAATCTTACGTGTCTGCCATCTTTTATGGTAGTCAGAAGCCAGAACAAGAGCAGAGCCAAGCCATAATACTTTAACAGTGAGCCAAAAACTCCGCGGCTTAGGTAGCCTTCAAATATCGTCAAAGCGAGATAGACAAACAAGCCTATTTTTAAAACAGGCTTTCTGAAAAGTTTTGTATCAATGGTGAAACGCATCATAAACTATTCCTTAATCCGGTATAAATGAAAACAACCATGTACATACCAATTAATGTCAATCGTCTTGGCAAGCGAGTCATTATTGAGTTGGTTAAATTCAACATGTGAGTATCTTTTCGCATAGGCGTTTCCATTCTTCTGCAATCTGTTCAAGCTGAAAGCGTCTAGTTGATTGGTATGATTTTTGTGACATGTCTGTTCTTTTGCTTTGATTGTTTATCATCAAGCGTATACATTCAAGCATCTTTTTATCGTCATGCTCATCAATCAAATAACCGTTAACATTATTTATGATAATTTCGTTTGGCCCTGTTGGCACATCAAAACTAATTAATGGCAAACGGTTAGCAGCTCCCTCAATTAATGACATTGGAAAACCTTCATATCGGGAAGTCATGACCATAAAAGCATATTTACTATATAAATCATAGAGATTTGAAACCTGGCCGCGCAAAAACAGTTGTGAACCTATCTGATAATCATCTATCATTCTTTGTAACTTTTTTCTATCCTCCCCTTCTCCATATATATCCCAAATCCAGTCAGGATAATCAGGAAGAATACGCGCTGCCAAATCAATAAGACGATCAAAATTTTTCGGATAAGATAATCTGCCAACAGAAATAATTTGACATGATTGAGCGTCATATTTTTTAGACCTAGCGGAATCTACATCAACAGGATTGTATATTTGAGAAATTTTTCCATTAAGCAATGGATAAGCTTTTTGATAATAATCCTTTGCAGATAATGTTAGTACCACCATATGATCACATCTCTGAGAAGCAAATAAACGACAAAAACTCTGAAACTTATGGTCAATTATTATACTTGGATTAGTATGTTCCCAACACATACACTTTGTTTTTGTGTTTTTACATGCTAAGATTCCCAATGGAAAAAACAAAGTACCACATGATATTAGAATATCAATTCTTTCATTTTGTAGAATTGATTTTACTTTTTTAACAGCTCGATATAGCACGATAGCCTTTGTCATAGAGACAGATGAGGTAAAAAGCACATGCTGATGAATCAATGGATTTAAATCATAAAACAACGGTCTACTGTCTTGTAAATAAGCCATAGTGTGTATTTCTAGAATTGAATCATTAGATAACTTGTTTGCCAAGATAGAAGTAACACGTTCGATACCCCCACTTCCTTGAAAGCCGCCAAGCAGAAAACAGATCTTCATCTTTCACTCCTACGAATAAAATCAATATGTGCCTGAAAAATCATCTTCCTACATTCTTTTGCTTTATTGCGATAATTGCATTTATCAAGAATGAAGCAAAAAGCTGCATGGTGCTTCAGAATACTCTTCAATTGGTAGGTTGGCAACCCTTTCTATCATGCAATAAAGAGCATTTAAATCTCTCACTCCAAAATTCCTTTCGTTTCCGTGACTAAAGCGATCTACATTCATGCCTTATCTCATCCTTTTTCTGCATTCTGTCAAATAAATTAATGTGCCACTGAGCCATTGCTTCAATTGTATAGTCTTTTGCAATGCATAAACTTTCTAACGACATGTTTTTCCTTAGTTCATCGTTATTCATAATATACTTGATTGCATTGCTTAAGGCTGCAACATCATCAGATGGCACAATAAATCCATTTACCTCTTCATGTACCAGTTCTAAGCCCGCAATACAACGGTTTGTTGTAACTATCGGCTGTCCGTTTGCAATTGCCTCATTAATCACAAGCCCCCATATATCTTCGCGTGTTGGTAAAACAAATAAATCAGTTGCACAATACCAATCCCTCAATACTTCTTTTGATTTAAAATCGATAAAATGAACATTGCCAAGCATATATTTATCTCGCAAGTTGATATATTCCTTGGGGGGAACTCCACCTACAATATAAACACCTATGGATGGATCCATATCCCTTGCTGCCTCAATGAGCAGATCAAAGCCTTTGCGATAAATAAACTGCCCAACAGATAGAATGATCTTTTCTTCAACAATACCCAACTTTCTTTTTATTTGTTTTTTCTCTTCCTTCGTTATTGGTTTTGCGAGGACATCATGAAGATGCACTGATGTAAAGGGATATTTAAAAATCCGATTCTGTAAAACCCCAATTGAAAGCAGATATTTTATGTGCTCATTACATGTTGTAAAATGAGCTGCTGCACTTTTTAATAATGCTCTTTTTAACAAGCCTTTAAAAAAATTATCTTTTTTATTAAAGCCACCATCGTGTTCCATGATATATTCAACCTTAAATAGATTGCAATAAAGAATTGCCATCATCACTGAAGGTGACCCATAATTACTAATGATCAATCGGTCATAATCTTTTTTTCTTATTTCACGAATTAAGTCTAAACCACAGCTTTTGTCTGTGCCTATGGGTTTTGCTTTTGAGTAAACCTCAATATAGTGCTTTGCCTTCTCACTTTTCCATTTACTATCTCGATTGCTTGCAAAATGTCTCTCAAAAAAAACAGTCAACTTCAATGATTTTCCCAGTTCATTGAAAAAATCAACCCGATACGGTGATGGTAAATTAGTAACAAATAGGATTTTTAACATGACGCTCTCTTTAAATCAAATAATCTAAAAGAATTAAAAAGTGATATGTATTGGATATTTTGCAAATTCTTGTCAAGATGCTTTCGTGTCTCAATTGATACATCAATCTTACTCCAAAAATCAGAATTGATCACCTTGACAATCCCTTCAGCGTCTCTTGTTTCTGTAGCAATTCCAGTGTTAGCCTTAATGGTTTCAGCGTTCCCGCCGGTGTTAAAAAAAATCACTGGTGTTCCGCAAGCCAATGCTTCTAAATTAACTGTGGGGTAATTATCCTCCATAGTTGGATTAATAAATACATCCGCAGCAGTATAAATCTCAGCAAGCTCTTTCACACTATCAGTGCGCTGGATGCCAATAATATTCTTTGGTAAGTTATCCAGTTGTTTCTTAGATAAACCAGCCAGAACGATGACATAATGATCGTCCAGCATTTCTGCAAGTTCAAGAAAAGTGTTTAAGCCCTTCCGATGATTCCAAACTGAAGCAATCCCTAATAGCATCACTTTGTTTTCAATGCCATGCTTTACCCGAAATTTTGATGGTGTTGGCTTGAATTGCTCCAAATCAATCCCATTGTGGATGACTTGAACTGGATACTTTGATAAAAAGGATTGCTTTACTAAACCAGCCAACCAGTTTGACGGCGTTACAACAGTTAAATTGTTTAAAGAGGTGAACAATTCTTTTTTCCTTTGATAATTCTGTTTAGATGAATCAAACACATAACTTGTGGGGTACTCTCCTTTTTGCGGGCATTGAAAACAACCCATTTTCCATTTCTCACATCCGACAAAATCAAAATGTGCGCAATGCCCTGTAAATGGCCAACAATCATGCAGAGTCCAAACAACAGGTTTGCCCGCTTCTTTTAAATAATTGAATAGTACTTCAATGTTGATATAGTAACCATGCAAATTATGCAGGTGAATGATATCCGGATCATATGCTTTTATCCAGTCAATCAACGGCACGGTTGCTTTGCGGGAGCCAAAACCGGTGTTGTCAAAAATGCGTGACTGCAATCCATGAAGAAACACATCAAAATCAGAACCAATCCGGTATGAAATAGTCCGATATCGTTCAGGCACATGTTCCCGCCCGTAGGCAATCCTGCATTCATGCCCGGTTTCAATTAAAGCGTCTGCCAGATCAGTACAGATGCGGCCAGTGCTTTTAATTCCGGAAACAGAATTAATCAGAAGGACTTTCATAAAACATTCTTCCCCTCAGAATATTCTGTTCGTTGTTCGTTCACCATTGTCAATACATACCCCTTTGAGCAAACCTCAAATGACGCTTCCTTTTTGACGGCGGCCAGCGCGTTGTTTGAGATTCTTGCCAGGCTGTTTTTATCAAAACTTGCCTGTTTGATTTTCTCCGCCAACATGTTCGCGTCATCTGCTGGTACATAAACCCCGCAATCATGTTGCTCTATCAGGTTCCAAAGCTCGCTGCCCTCATCATAACTCAGCAAGACCGGCGTGCCGGCAGCCAGGATGCTCCAGGTCTTGCTGGGCATGGCGGCCGCGCCAAGATCCTTCCTGGCGATCACCAGGGACAGATCGCCCAAGCTGTAGACCTCAGCCAACCTGTCCTGGGGCATCATGGGGAAGAGGTTTACATTGCTCATGTTCTTTGCCCTGTCCGCCAAAGCCTGCGCCTCCACCCCTGCGCCGAAAATAACAAAGCGGATATCCTTGTGTTCTTTCAGCTGGTCGGCGGCATCCAGCAGGAGGCCCACATTTTGCACAGGGCCAAGGTTGCCAGCGTAGGTAATATAAAACTTATCCCTGTCCAGGTCAAGTTCATCAAACAGCTTGTTTTTCTCACGGGGCACCGGCTGGATGCTGGTGTTTGCCCAGTTGTAGATAACCTTTACCTTGTTTTCAGGCACGCCTTTCGCCAGGATGTTCCGCTTGCCTTCCTGGCTGATGGCGATGATCTGATCGGCCTTGCGATAGGAATAGTCCTCCACCCTGCGGCCCAGTTTCCAAAGGAAAGAGCCTTTTTTTGTCATCCCCGCGTTGACCATGGAATCCGGAAAGATATCCTGCAGGTTGTACACAAAGGGGATCTTCAGCCTGTTCTTGATCAGGCCGCACAAAGCCCCCTGGGTGGGCGGGGTGCTGGCGCAAAACAGCACGTCGGCGTCCTTTACATGAATGGCCTTCCAGTACTGGACAGCATTCTGCATAAAGTACCGGAACGCGCGCAAAAAGGGATTTTTCCCTTCTCTTGGCATGTAAAAGCGGGTGATGACAAACCTGCCATCCTTCAGCACCTCCCGCTTTTTATGCCGGTAAGAAATGCGTACTTCCTCCGTAATCCCTCTGGAAGGGATCGGACAGATCACCTCCACATGAAACCCGGCATCTGCAAAGGCATGAGCCAACTGATACTGCAAGGTTTCTGTCGGCATGGGCTCCGGCGGGAAATATGCAGATAAAATGAGTATTTTTTTATGATGTGTTGTGTTTTTGCTATGCTTCATGATGCTTCGCTGCCGTCACATTCCCTTTCTCAATGCCCTCTGTACTCTCCTTTGACAGCAGCACGCTTAATGTCAATAAGGTTAGTTTAAAATCTTCCCACAGGGATTGGTTCAGGATGTACATCAAGTCCATCTGGAGCTTGTCATATGGCTCGGTGTTATATTTGCCGTAAATTTGCGCATAGCCGGTGATGCCGGCCTTGGTAAGCAGGCGCAGGCTGAACTCCGGCAGACTTTCCTCATATTGAATGGCAATCTCCGGGCGCTCCGGCCGGGGGCCGACGATGCTCATTTCACCCTTCAGCACGTTGATAAACTGGGGCAACTCATCAAGGCGGGTTTTCCGCAGCCAATTGCCAACACGGGTTATCCGGGGATCGTCCTTGGATGCCAGGCGGGCCACACCGTCCGCCTCGGCATTGGTGCGCATGGAGCGGAACTTGATTAGTTTAAATTCTTTCCGGTCTTTTGTAAAGCGCGTTTGGGTGTAAAAAACCGAACCGCCGTCATCCAATTTGATCAGGATCGTCACCACAATGAAGACAGGAATTGTTGCGATCAGCATAAGTGTGGAGCCAAGAACATCAAAAATGCGCTTTTCAATTCTGTAGACGCTCATGGAATCCCGGGAGTTGTACCGAAGCACCGGCAGGTTAAAAATGCTGCTCTGCTCGGTGCTGTTCAAGATCAAATCGCCAAGCTTCGGCTGAATATAGGCATACAAACCCTTGGACGCGGCAAACTTCAGCAGGTCATTGCGCATGGCTGAGGGAATCTTATACAGGTAAAGCACATCCGCGTCTTTTGCGTACTCGCTGATTTTGTCAATCCCATGGGTGATGTCATATTTGCCAATCACTTCCAGCTGCTTTGGAAAAGGATAATTTTTGTGATACGCATCCCAGACATTTTTTCATCATAAACCACAATTGTTTTTAATGGTTTTATTAAAGAAAGCGCCAGTTGGTTGCCCAAATATGCCCAGCAAAGCGCGAACAGAGCCGACACAAACACCGTTGCCAGGTGGGAGAGGATCACCATACTGTCATATAAGAGGTATTCGATTAAAAAAGAGATGGTTTGGGCAACGATAAGAGAGACCCATTTAGAAAAAACAATCGAAGAAATCCTGAGTTGGCCAAGTTTGAAACCGCCGGTTGCCTTTTCCTGCTTGAACAGCACGATCATGTACACTGCAGCCGCGAACAAAGCCCTTTTAGCAGATAAATGATTGCGCTCCTGAAACTGCCAGAAGAATATCAGCGTGCTAATCAATAAGCCAAAGACTTTATATGCGTGAAGAATAACATAAGACATCCTTTTGTTATTTTGTCTTTGTAATAAGCTTTCAGCTTTTAATGGGTGAGGTGTTACTGCCATGCCAATCTCCAATCAAAATGCTTTCACACTGAGTTTTTACAAGCTTTTTAGTTAAATCCCGGACAAACCCTTAACCGTACAGTTTCAATTCCCGAAGAAACTGTTCTCTGCTCTGCGCGGAGCGGACGGCTTGCGACAGGTTCACTTTTTTTCGCTTTCCCATCAGCATCCGCACGAACCAGCGGGCTGGGTAGAAGACGCCGAAAGCAAGGATCCATAGACTGCTTTTTGCCCAGGGATGTTCCTGCCGGATGCGGCTTCGGATGTACCGGCCATAGCTGCGCAGGATGGAGCTTTTCGTGCCGTCCTCAACATTATAAACATCTGTCATCGCGTCTCCAAAGAATCTGTCCTGATTAATTTGCGACTGGAAGTTGCCGCCGTCCAGGATGTCCCGCATCAGCGAATCCATTGGCGCGTCGGGCACATCCGCGCTCCATCCGCAAGGCGGAAGCCCCAAGCGCTTTTCGCAAAGCCTGGTTGCGATTTTGGCAAAATGCAGCAAGCCGCATTGATCCAGCAACGCCAGCTCCGCTCCCCCAATCTGCTCCCGCTGCGCGTGAATCGTGACCGCCCAGTCGCACAACTGGCGCAGGCCGATACCGGAGGATATCAAGTGCCGTTCCATATGAGCCAGCAGAGAAATGAGTTGATAGACGCCCGTCAACGCAGGAAAGGAAACAACGCAGCCCTGCGCTGTCTGCGCATGACGAAGCGCGTCAAGCATAAACTTTTTCGTGAATTCCCCCTGTTCGTTGTCCGGGAAAACAGAGACCCTCCGGTGCACTTCCACCAAGATATTGCGCTTTTGAAAGCAGGTGTGCATATCACTTTTATAAACCAGCGCGTAGTGGTTTTCTTCAAGGGTATCACGAACCGCTTTCATATTTTCTGCGTCCACCAGGATATCAATGTCACCGGGGACACGCAATTCAGGATGCGGATACAGGCAGGCCACGCTGGTACCCTTCAAAACAGCGCAGGGGATGTCCCTCTCCTGCAGCAGGGCCAACACCGCCTGCTGGCTGCTTAACATGCTTGCTGAGGCCTCTGCCGCGAAAATCGCCGCGCCGCGCGCCCTGTCCAGCGCGTCCTCCGGAACGCCTTTCAAGCGCCTCATGCCGGGATAGAGCAGCGCTGCCACAACATGGCGGTTCCCCTCGTCCAGCACGGATGCCCAGTCCACTGTTGAAGCGTCGATCTGCGGTTCCCGCTGGAACAATTCATGGGCCAGCAAAGACAGCAAGACCTCTTCTTTACCAGTGATTGAGGGCATCCAATCCTCCGTTTTAGTGCCTTTTCTCAGAAACAATTCATTAACCGCCAAGGTGATCTCCATACATAAAAAAAGAAGCAATCGCAACACTGACAGGAACCTAAAGTAAACTATAAGCGTTTGCGCAGGAAAATTAAACGAAGAAACAATAAAAAATACGTCAAATAAACATAAATTCCTTCCTGGCGCACAGGTCACTCCACCCCGACCATGCCAGCCAGATAGCCGTTCTTTTTGCCGGCCAGTTCGCCGATCGTTCCCTGCTCAACCACCCTGCCGTCCTCCACCACCAGCGCGCGGTCCGCCATGCGCACGGTGGACAGCCTGTGGGCGATAAGCACCACGGCGGCCTGCCCGCGCATGCTTTGGATGACTTGGTGAAAGGCTGCCTCGCTCTCGTAATCCAGCGCGGTGGTGGCCTCGTCCAGCACGATCAGGCTGGGTTTTCCAAGCAACACCCGGGCCAAAACAAGGCGCTGCCGCTCGCCGCCGGACAGGCGGATTCCCCGGTCGCCAAGCGGCGTATCCAGCCCCTGAGGCAAATGGGAGACGAAGTCCCACGCCATGGCCGCCTTCAGGGCGGAAATTATCTCCTCATCCGTAGCGCTGGGATGGAAACGCACCAGGTTTTCCCGCACGGATGCGTTTAAAATCAGCGGATCCTGGGGCACGTAGCCCGCCTGCCGCCGCCAGGCACGGATGTTCCCCGCTGTCAGCATTTCGCCATCCACCAGGATTTCCCCGGACCTGGGCAGCAAAAAGCCCAGCAGCAGGTTGACCGCCGTGGTTTTCCCCGCTCCGTTGCGCCCCAGCAGCGCCAGAATTTCTCCCCGGCGCAGGGCAAAGCTCATTCCGCGCAGCGTATCTTCCTCAGAATCCTGATAAGCGAAATGCACGCTGTCAAAGGCCGCCTCCCGCCAGGCTGAAAAATCCGCCGCCGTGTGGGGAGCCTCGCCCTCCGGGCGCAGGCTGGAAAGGACTTCGTTCAGCTTCTCATAGGCGGGCACGCAGCTGTTGATCCCCTGGACGCGGCCCTGGAAGCTTGAAAACAGCGGCCACAGCCGCGCGAACACGTACACCAGCACCACCAGGCGGTCAGGGCTTACCCGCAAGCCCAGCGTGCTCACCAGATAAAGCCCCGCGATCAGCAGCGCGGCGGCCAGGGTATACACAAATCCAGGCACAGTGCTCTGGCGCACATAGCGCATCCGTGCCGTTTTAAAGGAGAGGCTGATCTTCTCAAACAGCGCCGCATGCTCCTGTTCCACGCCGTAAGCGCGAACCTCCTTGACGCTGGCCAGCTGGTTTTGCAGTTCCCCGTGAAACTCCCGGCTGATGCGGATCATCTCTTCCCCGTATTCGCGGGACTTCTTGCGCAGGGGCCTGAACACCGCCAGCATGCACATGCCCAGCACGCATACCAGCATTGTCACGGGAGGGCTCATCATCAGCGCGATGCCCAGCTGCACACAGGCGGTGACCAGGCTGGCCAATAGATGGATCACTTCTGCAATGCCATAGCTCACCTGCCCGCATTGAACGGTGAACAGGTTGATGAGGTCGCTATCCCTCCGGGCAACCAGGCTTTCCCAGCTTGCGTCGGACACCGCCTGATACAACTTTCCCCTGATCCTTAAGCCCGTTTCCTCAAGAAATTGGGTTTCCCGGATGGCAAGGGTTCGTGAAAGCAGCGCCTTTACCGCCACCAGCAGCACATAGGCTGCAAGCAGCAGCCCCACGCGCAGCGGATAATTTAGTGCCAAAAACCATGCCGGCAGGCGGCCGTCGCCGATCTGCAGCATGTTCAACAGCGGAATGAGCATGACGATGCCGATCCCGCCAAGGATTGAAACGCCGATGTTCCAACCCAGGATCGTCAAAAAAGAGCGCCGGTCGCTTTGCCAGATCTCCCGGAACAGCAGTTTCATCTGGTTCTTATTCTTCCAGCATCTCCAGTTCGCGGAACTGCGTAAGCAGCGCGTCCAGATCGGCAGCGGCGGTAACCTCATCCACGTCAAATTCCGCCAGCATCAAATCCAGCAGGTCTTCCCGTGAAACGGACTGCTGAAGCTGTTTAAATATGAAGGCCGCTGCATCACTGAGCACAACAGCCCCGCCAAACTTATCAATGTTCTCGCCCGTGGGCATCACCATGTGCTCATCCGCCACATTGCGCAGCGTAAACCCTTCTTTGATTTTCATATCGGGCAGTTCCTCCTGTATTTCCTGGGGGCGCTTAAAAAGCACCCGGTGTGTTTCCATGGCTGCTTCCATGTCTGAACCGCAAAACAGCCGGTACACTGGTACAACATGGCTTAAGCGCCGGATGTTGGCCATGGCCAGCGCCGCCGTATCCGGATCCCACATGGGGATAAAGCACTGGCGGACCAGCACGCGGTAGGCCTGATCGGCTGTCAACCTGCGCAGCCGGGTAAAGGGCGCGCGCCTCACATCCAGGATGACGTAAAGCGGGCGCTCCACATTACGAAAAATCTGTTCCTTTCCGTCCCAGGGCATGCCGCAAGCCGTACAACTGTCTTCCTCCAGTCGGATGGCGGGGCGATCTCCGCTGATAAATTCCGCGCCCAGGACTTTGACCCATGCCTGGGCGCGGGTGGACTTGCCCACACCGGAATCCCCGGTGAAGCACACCGCCTGCCCGTCCTTTTCCACGCACGCCGCATGAAGAGAAACAAGGCCTTTGTGGGCGAAACGGCATTCAAAGACTGTCTTGACAAGCAGGCTCACATCGAAAGTGTCCAAAGGTGCCAAAGAGAATACAGCAGGCGATCGGTAGTCGGGACCGGTTGCCAGGCAGGGCGACTCCGGATGCGATGCCCAGGTAAACAGCCAGCCATGCTCAAACTTAGACACGCGTATCTCATTTACGGTCCATGACTTCATCGGGGCGCCTTTCAGGGGCAGCGCCGACATCTGCGCAGGCTGATCCTGCATGAGCTTCACAGCTTTTGTGTAATTATGCACCAAACCATTCTCCTTGCTGTGAAGCAGCATTCGGTTTCTTCAAGGCAGTGTAGTAATCCTTAAGGTAGTGTAGGCCCCTGTTCTTTGCAATTATCAAGGCCTCTAGCTCGTACGTTGTAGATGGTGAAGCATTCGGTGCCAGAATACCAAGTGCATCTGTTAATTTGGCCAGGGTCGCCATAAAGGGCCCAGTGTGGGGTAGACTGCGCTGTAACTTGATCTGTGTAGCAAAACTCCACTTTGCGGGCAACCGGTTTGTTGTAGGGCTTTTTCATTGTTTTCTCCTCCTTTTTTATTGGGTCACGCGGTAAAACATCATGGATTAGATATATCGCCTCTGATTTTCCGATCAACGTCATACAACTTGACTTTTTCACAGACATTGGTGTTCAAAGGTCCTAAAAGAGCGCCTGAAGATTTTTCACCAGGGCAGGTGGCGCAGTCCTGTCTGAACTCGCACGATACGCATGCCTCGGGCGGCTGATAGCCCGACATAATATCACGCACAGTGTTCCACGCATGCATGAAACCAGATGTGAGTATCGGCTGATGCACGGATGCTGAGAAAGCGATACACGGACTCAACTCGCCTTTCCAATTTATATGAAAAGTACTGTGGGCTCCGCCGCAGGGAAGCCCGCGCTTCGGCGAGTCGCCGGGCGGGATGTACTGCGGCAGGGGCTTGACGTCCCCCAGATCATGCGAAGCAGCGGCACGATCCCGTTCCTCTTGGTGGATGCGCAGCAGCGCATCTGCTTCTACGGCAAAATCCTGTATATCACGGCCGGTTTCCGAACGCGCCGGAATCGTTACACCGCCAACGATAAAAGGGATGTCCATCGTGTGGGCCAATGCCAGCAGCGCTGAAGCGTCCTCCTGCATATACCGGCTGGGCATGATAGTCAAGAACAGATTGAGCCCCCTGCGCTTTGCCCGCTGGATGCCATCCATGACCTGCTGAAACGCGCGGTGACCGGTTACTCTTTCATAGGCGTCCTCATTGCTGCCATAGAGCGTCACCTGCAAAACGGACGGGGGATACTGCGCCAGGAAATTGACTGTTTCCTCCGTAAGCAATCGCCCGTTGGTCAGTACGCCCGGTGCGATGCCGCGATCAAGAAGGTACAGATAGACTTCCCGAAAGCCGGGATAGGTGAGACATTCGCCGCCAGTCAGATCCGCGAAAATCATCCCCGCGTCAACAGCCTGGCTGATGATTGTCTGCCATTCGTCTACTGTCAGCAAGCGCTCGTCTTTCCCGATCTGATCGGCATTCAGGTGAACATAGCACATCTTGCAATCCAGATTGCACAGCGGCGTCAGCTCGAAAGTGCCGCTGAGGGGAATGTCGCGCTGATGCGCTTTGCGTCCAAGATATGCATTCACACTCCTGTAACGAAGAGCGCCATGAATCTTCTGTTCATCCAGTTCGGCCAGCAGGTCGAACAGAGAAGCGATTACCTTTGTTTCCTGCATATTTCTATATCACCTCATCCAGCCCATCCTGCGCAGGGCTTGCCCGCCCAGCGCGCGGAGCCTCCAATAGTGTTTTCGCAATGGCAGACCGAACATCCACGCGCGTCCAAGCCCCCGCATCAGGCGGCAGTCCAGCGGAATGGTCAGCATCCCTCTTTTTGCCTGAACCGCCAGGCCGATCACGGCAGTATAGGGCATCCATGGATCCGGGTTCCAGCAATGGTCACCCAGGGTTTGGACATAGCCATCCCTGATCCGGCGCACCCGGTGCGCTACATACTGTCCCGGCGCCCCTTCAAACAGCACCACATCGCCGCGTTTGAGCGGGCGCGCCAGAGGAATGATGGATACCAGATCCCGGCTGCCCCGGATCAATGGTCGCATGCTGTCGCCCTCCAGAGGGATGCGCATGGGCAGCACGGTGCCGCGCTGTGCCAAAGCGTACCATTGGGCGATGGAGATTTGCCTTTCTTCCACGGCGGTCATGCTTGTTGCCCTTCTTCCGCGCGGAGGAGCCGCCAACCGAATTCTGTCAGATGTTTCGCGTAATCCTCGCCATACAACTGGGCGACCGTTCGGTACGCCTCCCGCATCTGTGCCGGATAGCGGACAGCGTCATGGGCGTCTGTCGCGATCACGTCAATGGCCTGTGCTGTCAGCATCCGGCGCACAAAGCGCCGCTCCATCAAATTGCGGAGATGCGTTATGGCATCACAGTTCATCTGAAAAAGCATTCCATATTCCTCGCGCAGATCCATTGCCTTTTGGGGAAAGTGCCGAAGGCAACGGTATCGCTCCACATGCGCCAGTACGGGCAGATACCCGGCGCGGTACAGGCTGTCCGCTGCCTCCTGGATTTCAAAAAGGGACACATCCGGATCAAACTCGATCAGCACATGGCGGGATGCGCCCAGGGGGAGAAGATTGCCCGCCGCCAGCCTGTCCGGAACGGAACCCCGGTACCGGATCTCGCTGCCGGGGAGAATGCGCAGATCCAAGCCCTTTTTTTCGCAGTAGACCCTGGCTTCCTCAAGCCGCTCCTGGTACAAAGTCAGGTCAAAAGGGCGGCGCTGCGGATCGGCATGGCTGGTAGCATAGACCAGACAAATGCCTTCCGCCGCATTTTGCTCCAGCAGCGCGTGCATTTGTTCCGCTGTCCCGGGGCCGTCATCCAGCCCCCACAGCACATGCTGATGAAGATCAGCAAATCCGCCAGGCTTCACTTGCGTTTTGCGCTCCTGCCGGCTTTTACTTTTTTGTTCACTTTTTCATCCAAATCGCCATAGCGTTTGTAATACGCGGAGTAGCGATCGGAACGGTAGTAGTACTTCCTGTTGCGGAAGGATTTGAGGTTGACCCCGTTCATCACCGCGCCCAGCACCTTGCAGCCTGTTTTGGCGATGCTGGCGGCGACCTCGCCGATGTCTTGCCCGCGTCCTTTGTTGTAGCCTACAACAATGACTGCGCCATTGCAGTATTTCGCGATCTCCACCGCGTCCACAACGACACCTGCGGGCGGGGAATCGACCAACACCATGTCAAACTGTCCCCGCAGGATGTTCATCATCTCTCCGTAACGGGAGGAAGCCAGCAGCTGCATAGAATCCAGCACATTGCGCCCGGCAGGCAGGATATAGGCCCCTGGCAGATTGGTCTGATAAACTGCATCCTCCAGCGCGCACATTCCGGCTAGGTACTGGGCAAGGCCGAAGGCCTCCGGCTGTGAGAAACTGAAGCGGTAGTTCCTGGCCAGGGTGGAACGGCGCAGGTCGGCATCCACCATAAGCACACGTTTTCCATAACTTGCCAGCGTGCGCATCACGTTCATGGCGATGCTGGACTTTCCTTCATTTTCATACCGGCTGGTAAAAAGCACCACGCGGATGTCCGTCCCGCAGTAGGACAGGTTGGTGCACAGGGTGTTCATGGCTTCCGTGCCTGCGTAGTCCAGCCCCGGGAAGCGGGTGATGTTTAAATAATTCATGTCCGTCCCGCCTTCCTTCCGCGCGTTTTGGCATCAGATAATTCGAAATTTGCGGGGATAACCGCCAGCGTGGGGATGTTGGCGTAGCGCATGATGTCCTCAGGCGATTTAGGCCTGCTGTCCAGCAGGAAGATCAGCACCAGCAGGCCGCTGGCCAGCACCGTCCCCAGCAGAATGCCGCGGATTAAATAACCCGTAATCCCTGCGCCGCCTGCCACCCCGGGCACCAGCGCGATGGAGAAGGTGCTGGGTTCATCGGTTTTCATGGTCTGCACAATAAAGCGCTTGGCGGCGGAGGCATAGGCGTTGGCAACGTCCGCCGCAGTCTGGGAATCAGGATGCCGGGCTGTGATGTACAGGATGCGCGTGTCTTCGGGGTTCATTACTGAAATCATGCCTTGGAGCATGGAATAAGGGTAGTTTGTGCCAAGCTCCTCATTGACCATCTGGTGCACTTCCCAGGTTTTAAACACCTCCTGGTAGTCCATGGTCAGCACGGTGCCGATCTGAAGGTCGGCAATGATACTGCTGCCTGTCGTGCCCATGATGTACAGTTTGGACGTTGCTGTGTAAATAGGTGTGATCCAATTGGTCGCGTAGGAAACCATCAGCAGCGCGCCAAGGATCATACCCAGCAGGATATAATGCAGTTTGGAAAGCAGGTAGTAGAACAATTCCACCAGATCAAGCTCATGGGTTTGGCGGGATGCCGTGCTGCCGGGAACCTGCGACAGGCTGTTATGCTCTTCCCTCAGCTTTCCGTCCATTCGGGACAGGATCTCCGCAAACAGCTCCGCCTCAGTTGAGCGGACTTCCTTGTCCCTGCTGGTGTTCAGTTCGTTTTGATTGTGACTCATTCAAGCATCCTTCTTCGGCATATTTTCCGGCAGGTTCTGTCTGATTTTTTTCATCCGCCGTGCAGATCTGCCATACTCTTTCATTTGTTTTCAGGTTCCGGTCAACGCTGTTTCCGGACACGCATCAGGGCTGAACTGCCGGTTCGCTTAAGATCAGCAGCATGACAGGGACACCTTCCATCTGGGCAAGCAAATGCTGTTTGAAAGTGACATCCAGACCATTTTCCTTCACCACTGTCCTCAGTGCAGCCCAGGTGATGGTTTCCCCCGAAGGTATTCCAGCAATGGCCACCACAGCCTGTCTAGGCTGATAGGGGGTGGGGAATTCGATCAGCACCGCCACATCGCCCTCAGTATCCTTGTAGCCTTCCTGTTTCAGGGCGACCGCCTCATAGACAACCAGCTGATTTGCATCATATCCGTGAAGCAACAGTTTAACTTCGTCTTGGACGCTCTGCTCAAAAAAGCCCAAAAGCTGATTCTCGCTGTTTTCCATGTATTCCTTCAGCTTGTCGGTCTCAGCCTGCATCTGTGGGGTTAATTCTGTCAAAGAAACCTCAAGAGCAGTTTCCAAATCCGGTTTGTCAGGATAGTAGACGCGCCGGATGATGATGATGTCATCAGCCGTGATGCTGGGAACGTCCTGCGGTATACGATCTTCTTCTTTCTGGACGATACCGCCGCGCTTTCCGACCCGGTCCGTCATGACAAGCAGCAGCTGCTTTTGCTGCGTGACAGCCTCCGTGTCTTCAGGGGAGACATCAAAATGCAGTTTGCCCAAAGACACGACCTCCGCTTCCACCGGAAGCCAGACAAGGTTGCCCCCCTCATCCATGGAACCAAGCAACAAAATGACCAACTGACCTGGCTGATAATCAACGTCAAGTAAAATTTCTGCGCTAAATCCGGAATCAGTGGCCGTGGTTTTTGCGATGGAAACGGACATGAACTCGGTTAAATGCAAGGCTTCCACATCCACCTTGCCCTTGGTTAGTTGACGAATTTTTTCCTGAGTGGCTTCATCAAAAAAGCGGATCGGCGGGTTTTTCCCATCCCTGACAAAGGCATACATCTGATCCAATGTTTCCTGGGAGCTGGCATCCGGCTCCATGGTGCCCATCTGGAAACCCTCGCTGTTGTCAATTTGTTTTACGGAGTCCTGCGTGGATGTACCTGCGGTATCCGTATACTCGCTTCTAATCACCTCTTCGGCGTTCAGAACAGATGCGGAGCACAGCAGCATCAAAATCATCGCACCCAATACAAGTTTCTTCATTATTCATGTCTCCTTTTCTTAAATATGGATCCCAAGAAGTTTTTGCTGTCGCCAGTTGGTGCCTGGCAACGTCGGTCAGAATGGTGTTGAAAATATGTTTCATTATGTTTTCTTGCCTTTTTAGGCAGGATGATCGGTCCTCTTCAGCCATTCAAAAAAGTTCGCTGTCAGCAGGGCATCCAAGGCGTCCTTGTCCGGGTGAAACTCCATGAAGCCGTCCGCGCTTATGCTGTGGCTGCCCGCCAGGTGTTTTGTGTCCAGCCGCCGGTAATCCCGGCATTCATAGGCTTTGTTGATGAGCCAACCGCGGTCGCTGCTGGCGGTCATATGCCCGGAAAGCGCATCATACACTGTGCCTGCATAATCCATTTTATCGCGTATTCCCTGAATAAACAAGCCTTCCGCCGCACGGATAAATGCCTGTTGCCTGCGCATGCGGGATACATTTGTCCCGTCGCCCACATCCCGCCGGCTGCGGACGAAGTATTCCGCCTGCTTACCGCGAAGCGTCAGGGTCGCGCCTTTGGTCATCTGCGCATCAAACTTTGACAGATCCTCCTCCAAGGTGACGGTCACTCCGCCAGAGCGTCGTTTAACGCGGTGATGCCGCCCATATCCAGCGCGAGGCAGGCATCTATGGGGATGTTGTTCAGCAGGCGGCTGACCGCCCAGGCCGTGTTGCCGCAGTTTTCCATAGCGTCTTTACCATAGACATGGGACAGGCACAGCTGCATCTTTCGGGTGCCTGTATAATCGCCAAAAGGACCGTAAATGCGAATATCGGTCATGGTATCGCGGTCCAACTGCAGGGTGGAAACGGTTTTGTTTTTCCTGTCAAGCGTCATCAGGAAAAGAAAGTCTGCCTGCCCGGCGTATCTTTCAGAAGCAGCCTTGCTATCCTCCCAGTCCACACCAATGAACAGGATGTTGGTCAAATCGCGCTTGCGGTAGGTCCAGACGCGGTTCGCATACTGCATCGTCAGGTCGTCAGAAATGAAACGGCCTTCCAGCGAACCGACAGGCTCAACGGCTTCCTTGCCTTCAAGCCGGTTTCCGATCAACTGCACAGCCCAAAGGATGCCCGCATAGACCACGGCAGCGCCGATTAAGATCAGGATAACTGAAGTGACTGAAAGCCGTTTTCTTCTGTGTCTGTGATAATTTGGCAAGGTTTTCTCCTGTAAAGCATGATTTCTGTTCAAAGGATGTATCAGTCGTCAGTTTAATGCTAAGTCAGAAAGGATGGCATTTGTGCTGCCGTCGTCGAGCCATTCAAACCCCAGCCACACCCTGATCAGCCTGCCGTCAAACTCAATTTCTATCTGTCCGCTGCGCCCCCGCCGGTCGATCCGGCAGATGTTTCCTTCCATTTCTTTTAACGGGCCGCTGAGGATTTTTACCCTGTCACCCTCCTGATACGCTTTTGAAAAACAGAGCTTCCCGCTGTTTTGAAAGACCCATTTCGCAAACTCCTCATCCCGGTATTGCAGCCGCCAGTCACCCAAGTGATTGGTCAGCACCCGGATAAGTCCTTCCTTGGGAAAGCGCTCACAAAGGTTGATCTCATGGGTCGGCGCCTCAAAAAAAACATATCCGGGCAAGACCGGGGAAAAGACGCTGTATTTTTTCCCTTGTTTGGTCATGTGTTTTTGCATTTTAAGGGTCATGGCGCGTACATTTTCGCAAGTGTGGTGGATGTTGCTGATGATAACATCTTCATGTCCGCTCATGCAAAAAAGGCATCCATATGAGGTTGACAAGTTATTGGTTTTGTTCATGGCTCCGCTCTACAATGCGTAAAGCATTGTTTTTTTTGACTCATTCATGTGCCACAGTTTCCACGCCGCCAAACCCTTGGCGTCCGCTTCACCAGCGGTTTATGTCCCGTCGGCGCATCATCTCAAAATGACGCGTTACTTGCAGCTTCTCATTATTATCAGAATATTTGAAACCGCACAAACACTGCACAATTACACAACCACTGTACAACTGTACAACGTCATTATAATGGATCAGCCATTTTTTTTGAATACCCGTTTTTCGGCAAAAAAGTATATATTGTTACAAGTGTCATTCATTGTATGTTTTGCCGTGTGACCGGTCGACATATATGAAAATGTCCTCACGGGATTCTAAAACCCCATAAGGACACTCATACTGGTGCCGGTGGTCGGACTTGAACCGACACGGTATCGCTACCAACGGATTTTGAGTCCGTCGCGTCTGCCATTCCACCACACCGGCAGGTCATGCTTGGGTATTATAGGGGCAAGGGCAAACCTTTGTCAATCAAAATGTTCTGCCGCTGCCATTCAATCAACTCTCAAAGCAAGCCTCGCCATGTTCATGCAATGGAACTTGTTTTGAGAGTTAACTGTTGAAAAGATGAAACTTTTGATCCTATAGAAAAATTAAAACAGGTTATTTTTTAAAAAACGCCACCGCCACAGCGCCGGGGCCCGCATGGGTGCCGATCACAGGACCCAGGGTGGTGTAGCGAACCTCGTCCAGGTTGTTTTCCCACAGAGCCCTGCTGTCTTCAATGTATTTTAGCAAAAGCGCGTTGGAGAGGCCGCTGTAGGCAAGCATAACGGACTTTGAAAAATCAATGCCGCCTGCTTTTTCAATCTCCTGCACCAGCAGGTTGTTTCCGCGCTTGGATCCCATCGCTTTTCCCAGCAGCTTGATTTCTCCGCCGATGACTGAAAGAACGGGCTTGATGTTCAGGACGGAACCCGCAAAAGCAACGGTCTTGGAAAGGCGACCGCCTTTTTTCAGGTACTCAAGGGTATCGACCAGAGCGACGATGACGATTTGCTTTTTATCTTTTTCAAGTTTTTCCGCGATGGTTTTGGCGTCCAAACCCTGGTCAATGTACTGGAAGGCCAGTTCGGTCAAGATGCCGGCGCCAACGGCAACTGAATCGCTGTCGATCACATAGACATTTTCGTAGTCCTGCGCTGCCACAACGGCGCTCTGATAGGTGCCTGAGAGCTTGGAGGACAGGGTGATGACGATGCAGGCTTCGTTCGCTTCTTTGGCCTGCTTGTACTGACTGGCAAAGGCGGGCGGCGTTGCCTGGCTGGTTGTGGGAAGCACATCGGTTTCAACCAGTTTCTGGTAAAAGGTCTTGTGATCAATGGTTACGCCGTCGATGTATTCTTCATCGCCAAAGTGCACAGTCAGGGGGACGACCTGCACCCGATGCTTGTTTTCCGGCATCAGATCTGTTGTTGAGTCCACGATCATTCTGATTTTCATTGTTGACGCTCCTTTTTATTGCTTTGCAAAATTGTTGGCAATGTTATCCAGACTGTCACTGATAATGGACAGACGATGGTAAAACGCAGTGCGTTCTTCCTGGGTCATACCGGCGCTGACTTCATCCAGGACACGGTTGATCTTGCCTGTGATTTCTTCTCCGATCCTGCGTCCCTTTTCGGTCAGGGTAAAGGGGCTTTTGTAGCGTTTTTCATGCTGTGCGTCGCACGTCAGGAAGCCATTTTTCTCAAGAAACTCAAGGGATCGGGACATGCTTGCCTTGTCTTCTTCACAGCGTTCACACAACTCGGTCGCAGTTAGGCCATCGGTTTGATAAAGATGGTACAGACAGGAGACATGGGCGCCCTTCAGATTGAATTCAGCAATTTCCTGGTTTTTGATTTTACGGATGTTTCGGCCAATGCGGTTGATCAGCACCGTAAAAGTCTCAAAGCGATCCGTCATCTCATGCCTTCCTTCCCGCCTGTTGAAAAATCAACAAGCGGATTGTACCATGAGAACATTGATAAAGCAAAACAAAATTTATATCTTTGGGGGAGGGCAGGATAACTCACATAATGCTATAATCAGGACATGGAAGGGGGTGGATATATGACAGAAAAACAATTGAGTAAGAAAGACAGGATCGTTCTTGAGGTATGGAACGCCATCACCCATGGCTTGGGCGTGGTGTTGGGCGTGATCTTTTTGGTGATGCTCATATTAAGGTGCGTCCATGAAAACAACCGGACCGCCCTGGTGGCCTACTGCATTTATGGAGCCTGCTTCATCCTTATGTTTCTCATGTCCACCCTCTATCATGCCATTCAGCACAAGAAGGCCAAATCCGTCTTGAGAATACTGGATCATGTCTCCATTTATTATTTTATCGCGGGCAGTTTTGTCCCGCCCATCCTTTTGCTGACGGAGGGATGGATCCGGGTCCTCTTCCTGGTCGTGATGTTTGCTTTGGCTGTTTTGGGCACTGTCTACAAGGTGGCCATCAAAAACAAAATGGACAAATACAAGGGGCTTTCAACAGTCCTGTATATCGCCATGGGCTGGATGGCGATTTTTCTGATTCGTCCGGTCATCCATTACCGTCATTGGCAGTTTGGCGTATTGATGCTGGCGGGCGGTCTGATTTACACAGTTGGCACATTGTTTTATAAGTCCAAGAAGTTTAAATACAACCACGTGATCTGGCACTTGTTTGTTTTAATGGCCGCGGTGGTTCACTATCGGGCCTTCCGCGTGTATCTGTAAATCTAATTTAATAGAACACAAAAAAACCAGCAGCCGGGCCGAAGCTCAGCTGCTGTTTTTATCATTGGCCAATCTTCAGTTGTGATCGAAGCCCTAAATCAAATTGTCCTTGTGCTCCTTGAACAGGTCTTCAGCCTTATCGTAGTACTCCATGACCTTTTTGTAGTTATGAATGGAGGTGGTTCCCGGAACCGCGCCCTGAACATAGTCGGACTCTGTCTTTTTGGAGTAGGCCAGGTAGAAGTCTCCCCTGGAATAAGCCTCCCTCGCCGCCTGGATCACGTCTTCGCTCAAGCCCGCTTCCATCGCTTTCAGGATCGCTTCCCGCAGTTCTTTTTGAGCTGCCCTGACCTGGAAATAACGCTCGCTTGCGGCGTCCTGCAGCTGTTTGGTATGGGCGATCAGGTCGTCTGCGGTCTTGGTTTTATCATTGGTGTGGCAGGTCATGCACATGGTCATCGCAGACGGGCTGTCAAAGACAGAACCGGACGCGTTGTGGCTCCTGAACTCGGTGCCGTCTTTGGCGATCTCCATGGGCATATGGCAATCCACGCAGGACAGCCCCATCTTTTGATGGATACTTCCCTGATGCATCTCCACATCCAGGTAAGAGCCTGTGCCATAGGTCTTGATCCCTGTTTCCAAATCAAAGATTACGGCGTCGCCCAAAGCGGTGTTGCTCTGATTGGGGTTTTTGCCGGTGCACTCCACCAGGGCATTATAGATGCCGTCCAGTTCGTAACCATACTTGTGGACGTCATAAACGCCTTCCAGATCCTTGGTCAGCACCTCCAGGCCTGTAAACACTGTGTGGCACTGGGCGCAGACGGCTTCCCCGGGCGCGAACTTGGGGATGTCGTCGGTGATCCTGCTGGAGTAGATGGAGTTGGTCGTCAGGATCTCCCCGGGCTTGTTGCCGTGGCACTGGTAGCAGGACCAGAAATCCACGCCGGGAAAATCGGCCTTCACATCGGTCCACTTGATGTTGAGCACCTCATCCCCGTATTCTTCATAAGCCCACTGATAGCCGGAGGAGTGGCAGGCCAGGCAGGCCACCGAGAAACTTTCCGGCGTGGTCGGATAGGCTGCGATAAATGTCTGTTCCAGTTTAGAGTGGCCGTTTTGCGCGAAGATTCCGTACTTTTCAATGTTTTCCGGGCTGGCTTCCCCGCCCTTTCTGAACGATTCAACAACATAAGGGTACTGCTTTGCCCAGTCGTCGGCGTTTTTGACTTCTTCAATGCTTGCCGCCCTGTCTTCCGGCACAAATTGGTATGTAAGCGCGCGCGGATTGGTCGCAACAGGAGGAGCCGACAACCAGCCTACAGAAATGCTCAGGACCCAAGCCAAAACGACGATCAACCCTAATAGTCTTTTCTTCATTATTACTAACCTCCTGTTTATCCTGCATAATCATTTTCTTCATTATACTTGCAAAAAACACTTAAGACAAGCAAATTTACTCATTTTCCTCATCATTGTACGACAAAGTTTGCCAAAATCATCCTCTGAATAAAATGCCGGTAAGACATGCGCTTTAGTACTGCGGATATTCATAGATTTATTTGCGAAGCCTCCGCTGCTTTGCTATGATGTTTTTGATAGGCATCGGCAAGATGAAAACAGCCTTGCCCTAAGCCTGAAGGAGACGACATGAAAAGAAAATTGACAATTCTATTGGTCCTGATCCTGCTGCTGCCCCTGATGAGCTGCCTTGCTGCAAGCAAAAAAGAACCCAAACTAGTGCTTCTTCAGTTGGAGCCTGGCGAAACCTCCGCGCCCATTGAGGGCGAAGGCGTCTGGTCAAGCGAACATCCTGACATCGCTGTGATCTCCGAAGACGGGGTCGTTACTGCCGTTAAAGAAGGCTACACCCTTGTGCTCTTAAAGAATCAGAAAGACGCGGTGCTGGTTCGGGTTGAGGTTCAGGTTGGGCACAAGCCTGTGCCGGAAGAGATCGAAAAAGTCATTGAAACCGCGATTTCCGACTGGGAAACGGCGGACGGGAAACCCCTTCCCAAATACAATCAGTACACCCAGTGGTATAACCCCGCGGCCAAAAACGGCTTTGGCTGGTGCGGCGCCTTTGTCGGGTTTCAGTATGAATTGGCCGGCATTGAGATGAACCCTGAATACCGCGCCTCAAAAGCGCCGCCGCTTTCTGACGGTTCCCTCTTTGCCGTACGCCAGGCCTCCCAGACCAAGCTGTTTGAGGGCTTTCAAAACCGCAACCGCTTAAGCAGCCTGCCCCGTCCCGGTTACTACATCATTTATGGCAAAAGGGGCAGCACGCCCTATACCCATGTTGGCCTCATCACCCGGGTGGAGGAGATGGGGGAGGGCGTCTTCCTGCTTGAAACCGTGGAGGGCAACCTCGGCTCGCGCATCAAGCGCTTCAGTTATCTGTATGACAGCCAGGCCAAAAAGAAGGACAGAAACATCCAATCTGTACCGGAAGACATGCAGACCCAGCCGGATGTGTTCAACTACACCTATGTCAAAGATTTTTACATCAACGTGTTTGGACAGACCTGGTACTGACAGGCTTGCTTCCCTTTTACACAGGTGAAGGCGATGACTGAAAGCTTCCTCAAGATCAAACAGGAGATCATGGCCCACCCGGACAACCGGGCGTATACAGATCAGGGCTGGGAGCCTTTGTTCGCGGGATCATCAAATGCAAAAATTATCATTGTCGGCCACGCTCCCGGCCGCAAGACCCAAAGCGCCGGCCTTCCGTGGAGAGATGTCAGCGGAGATAAGTTAAAAACCTGGCTGGGGCTTGATGAAAGCGAGTTTCGGAGCGAATCCATCGCCCAGCTACCCATGGATTTTTATTTTCAGGGCAAAGGAAAATCGGGCGATCTGCCGCCCAGGAAGGGCTTCGCCCCGCTCTGGCATCCCAAATTGTTGGGGCTGATGCCGGATGTGCGTTTGTTCATTTTAGTTGGCGCCTACGCGCAGGGCTATTACCTGGGAGATATAAAGAAAAGGACGCTTGCGCAAACCGTCCGGGCGTATTCCGACTACCTTCCCAAACATTTCCCGATCGTGCACCCCTCCCCGCTCAACATCGGCTGGCTCAAACAAAACCCTTGGTTTGAAACCGAGGTTCTGCCTGCTTTAAAAGCCTGGGTTCGGACAGTTCTGACAAAAAACTGAATTTCAGCCTGTCCGCAAATGTTTTAAAAGCTGATTCTTTTTCTTCGTGTTCGTTTGTATTATAATCTGCCAACACCAGGCCGAAATAAATAATTGAGGTGTTTTAGAATGTCATTATATGAAGATGCAAGGATGATCATGGATGAAGCCCTGGCCTCCGCCCTGCCGGACAACGCGGTTAACAAGGCGCTGAATGAACTGAACCTGAATGACGATGGTAAAACGGTGCTGATCGCCATTGGGAAGGCGGCCTGGCAGATGGCCAAGGCGGCCCTGTCCACGCTGGGAGACAAGGTCAATGCCGGGGTTGTCATCACCAAGCATGACCACAGCATGGGGGATCTCCCCAATGTTCAGGTGTTTGAGGCCGGTCATCCGGTGCCGGATGAGGACACCATCATTGCCACCGAGGCGGCCCTTCAGGCAGTCACCGGGCTGACTGAGAAGGACACGGTTCTCTTTTTGATTTCAGGCGGTGGAAGCGCGCTGTTTGAACAGCCAAAGGTCAGTCTGGATGAACTGAAGGACATCACAAGCCAGCTGCTGGGGGCCGGCTGTGATATTGTGGAGATGAACACCATAAGGAAACGCCTGTCCAATGTAAAAGGCGGGCGTTTTGCGCAGATCTGCGCTCCTGCCCGGGTGTTTTCCATCGTGCTCAGCGACATCGTGGGCGATCCTTTGGACATGATCGCCTCAGGCCCCGCCTATCCGGACAGCAGCACAAAGGAGGACGCGCTTCAAATCATCAAGCGCTACCAGTTGAACCTTAGCTCCAAAGCCCTGGCCGCCATGGAGGAGGAAACGCCCAAGGCGCTCTCCAATGTCACCACCAGGATCACAGGCAGCGTGCGGCAACTGTGTGAATCGGCTGCTTCCACCGCGAAAAGGCTGGGCTATGAGCCCTTTATCCTGACAGCTTCCTTAAGAAGCGTGGCCAGGGAAGCGGGCGCTTTTCTGGGCGCAATGGCGGAACACCATCAGCAGACGGAAAAGCCCCTCGCGTTTATCTGCGGCGGTGAAACCGTCGTGCAGCTTGTTGGCAATGGCTTGGGCGGACGGAACCAGGAGATTGCCCTGGCGGCTGTCCCTTATCTATCCTCCTGCAGGGATACCTGCCTGTTCTCCCTGGGCTCCGACGGAACGGACGGCCCCACCGATGCGGCCGGCGGCTATGTGGACGACCGCACTGCTTCAAAGTTTGAGAAATTAGGCCTGGACAACCGCGCGATGCTGGACAACAACGATGCCTACCACGCGCTGAAAGCCGTTGACGGGCTGATCATGACCGGTCCGACCGGAACCAATGTCAACGATGTCACGGTGGTGCTCATCAAGCGCTGAGAAAACACGCTTTTTTATGGTCGCAGATTGATTTCTTTGCCTGCTGATCGCTTCTTTTGATATAATACCCCCTATTATTACACTGCTTCGGAGGAAAACATGCTGAACGCCGCCGCCCATTTTAATCTGCAAGGCCAACCAAAGACCTGTGAACCCTATGGCGAGGGCCACATCAACCAGACCTATCTGCTGATCACCGATCAGGAGGTCTGGTATATTCTGCAGAAGATCAACCACCGCGTTTTTAAAGATGTGCCGGCGCTGATGGAGAATATCGCCGGGGTCAGCCGCTTCCTGTCCGCCATGGACAGCGACCCCAGGCGCGTCCTGACCGTGGTGCCCACCCTGCAGGGCGCGGACTTTCACCAGGATGAAAACGGGGACTACTGGCGGGTCTACATCTTTGTCCGGGACAGCCTCTGCCTTCAAAAGCAGGAGGAGCAGGGCGATTTCAAGCGTTCCGGCGAGGCCTTTGGCAGGTTCCAGCAGATGCTGGAAAACTATCCTGCAGATACCCTGCACGCCACCATTCCCGACTTCCACAACACCCCGGACCGCTATAAAAAGCTGCAAGTCGCGATCAATCTGGACAGCCACAATCGCCTAAGCCAGGTGGGGGAGGAGGTCGCTTTCGCGCTCGCCCGCAGGGATCGTGCCGGCAAGCTACAGGCCATGCAAAAGGAAGGCTTGCTCAAAACCCGCGTCACCCACAACGACACCAAGCTCAACAATGTTCTTTTGGACATCAACACCAGGGAGCCGCTTTGCGTCATCGACCTTGACACCGTGATGCCGGGGCTTGCCGCCCATGATTTTGGCGATTCCATCCGTTTTGGCGCGTCCACAGCGGCTGAGGATGAAAAAAACCTGGATCTGGTCCAGTTCTCCCTGCCATTATACCGGGAGTACGCCGAAGGCTTTCTCTCAGGCTGCGGCAAAAGCCTTAATCAGCACGAGATCAATACCCTCCCTGAGGGCGCCTGGGCCATGACTCTGGAGTGCGGCGTCCGCTTCCTCACTGACTACCTGCAAGGCGATGTCTACTTCCGCACCCACCGGGAAGCACAGAACCTGGATCGCTGCCGCACCCAGTTTAAACTGGTCAGTGAAATGGAGAAAAACTGGGCGGAGATGGAAAAGATCATCAGCGAACTGACACTCCTAAAGACCAAATAAGAATATATTGACCGCATTGAAAAAACATGATATAAACAATCGTGGACAGATTTTTTCTGGAGGGATCAGGTTTTTTGATGGTTTTCCCTGGAACGCGAATGTTGAAACATCATGTTTCTCATAAACAGAAAGAACTGGTATGTTGTCTCTGTCTACTTGGATTATCTTTTTCTGCTCAAAAGCACCTGGATTATTCCTGAACAGGTGTTTTCTTTAACAAACAGTTTGTACAAACAGGTCGGAGGTAGCCCATGAAAAGAAAGTCAGCTCTGCTTACTGTGGCTGTGTTCATCAGTCTTCTTGTTCTATCAGCAATGGGAGGCGTGCTGCATGCGGAAGCGCAGCCGGCTGTTACCCATACCTGTGCCTTTTATGGTGTGGACGGCCAGTTGATCAGAAGCGTTCAGGTTGCTGACGGGGAGAAACTCGCCCCTGTAAATGCTCCCGGGGTTGAAGGCATGAGGTTTTCCCACTGGTATCAGGTGAATGCTTCTCTCCAGGGAAGCCCGGGTTCCGGCTATTCTTTTTCCTCCCCGGTCACCGAGGCGGTTTACCTGAAGGCGTTCTATGAGCCCCTGCCCGAAGCAACCCCATCGCTTGCGCCGGAAGCGACCACGGATCCGATGACTGAAACTCAAAATGCTGAAACCTCCGAGACAGAAGTTCCTGAAGGAAAGGAACCTGCAGCAGAAGAAACTGTTTCAGAAGAAGTTGTAACAGAAGAACCCGCTGCTGAAGAGCCAGTTGCAGAAGAGTCTGCGACAGAAGGACCCGTTCCAGAAGAAGTTGTAACGGAGGAACCCGCTGCTGAAGAGCCGGTTGCAGAAGAGCCTGCGACAGAAGAACCCGTTTCAGAAGAAGCTGTAACGGAAGAACCCGCTGCTGAAGAGCCGGTTGCAGAAGAGCCTGAGGCAGAAGAACCCGTTTCTGAAGAAGTTGTAACGGAGGAACCCGCTGCTGGAGAGCCGGTTGCAGAAGAGCCTGCGACAGAAGAACCTGTTTCTGAAGAAGTTGTAATGGAAGAACCTGCTGCTGAGGAATCCGAGATGGAAGGGCCGGCAGAAGAAGAACCTGCAATCGAAGAAACCTCTGTTGAGGGTTCTGCGGCAGACCAATCCAGCGCCTTCCTGAAGGAAGAGATTGATGCCATGTACCCCAACCGCAAGATTACCTTCTATGCCACCTGGGGCAACAAGCCTGCTCCTGAAATTGGGGACGAGATTACCATCCACGCGCGGTTATCAGGTTATGAAGGCTTGGAATACGTGATCCGATGGCAGGTGAAGCACACTGGCCATGAGGATTGGAAGGATGTGGGCATCACAGGCGAAGTCTGTACCCTCACCCTTACCCAAGAAAATCTGGATTGGGTTTTCCGCGTAGCGGTGGACATCACTGATGTGGAGTAAAACATTTTGGCCGGGCAAGAGCCCGGCCCTTTCCGATGCTATGACAATCTGGAGCTTGCTGCGGCAGGCGAAGTATCTGGTCTGGAGGATATAGAAATGAACAAACAACTTCGGAAAATCATGGCGCTCGCGCTCACTGTCGTGATGCTGTTTTCCTTGCTTCCTTTAGATGTGTTGGCGGGCATCATCACCACCGATTACTCGGGTGGTGTTTCTGTCAGGGCCATTGTCCCTGTGGTGCCGACACATACTTATCATTTCATCAGCAACGGCGCCACCGTCAGCACACAGATTGTCAAAAACAACGAGACGCTGAATGAGCCGGAGGCGCCGTCTCATCCAGATGGCTTTGAGTTTCTGGGCTGGTTTGATGCTCTTGAAGGCGGCAATCCAATCACTTTTGGGTCAATTGAAGTTCAATCAACACAGACCATCAATGCATATGCCCGGTTTGCCAATAAATACAAAGTTAGCTTTGTGTATATTAATATGCAGGGAAATACGATTGTCCTGGGCGTAAAGGAGGTTTCTCCAAACGCTGCGGTCAATGCAGATGGTATTTCTTATGCTGACAAGCTTGAAGCCAGAAAAGCTTTTTCTCACTGGTCTGTTGCATCGGGTGGGAGCGCATATAATTTTAGCACCCCGGTTACTGCTAATATGACCTTGTATCTGATAACCAAAGATCTTCACAAGGTGACCTTCAATGTGCAGGGCGGCACGCAGGTTCTTCCCGTGTTTGTGGAAAACAATCAAAGCATTTCGGGTGCCGGATTCAATCCTGCAAGCAGTAAAGCTGGCTATGATCTGGATGGATGGCTGCTGAATGGTACGCCTTATTCTTTGACCACGCCTGTTACTGGCGATATTGCTCTTACCGCCTCATGGACACCCCGTACCGATACGCCCTACCGGGTTGTCTATTGGTTTGAAAACGCGGAGGATACAGGCTATTCTTACGCTGCTTTTTACGATGCTGTCGGTACTACGGACACAATCGCAACCTTTGAAACGCCAAGTGCCGGCAACCATTATGGAGCGGATTTTGCCAACTTCACTTACAATGCTGCAGTAAGCGAAACCAATAAAACCATCAGCGGCGATGGCACTACCCTTGTAAATGTGTACTATCAGCGTAAAACATATACACTTCGTTTTTATAATACGAACGACTCTTTAATTTCAAGTCATGTTGGGGTGAAAGTAGGCGCTTCAACAAAACCGTATTGGGATGCCAATGCCAGCTATGCTCAGCCTGGTTACGTTTGGAGAGATATGTCAGACAATCCTCCTTACGGGATTACCCATATCGAAGCACCTTTAATGCCGGCAAGAGATTTCTCTTTGCATCTCAGATATGATGGAACCAGTTCCCAGGTACAGTTTATTGAGCAGGACATTAACGAAAATGTAGTTGGCACCATCAAGGTTCTGACTGGCACTGCCGGAGCTTTCTATGGCGGCAGGCTAGTGGTCGGTTTTACTTGGAAAAGACTCTATGGCCGTCATCCATACTCATACTCAGCTCCAAAATACTCTACTACATATGTTTATCCATATAACGGTGTGATAAAAACATTCTATCAACGTAATATTTATATTCTGTCATTCAACACAAATGGCGGAAACACTCCTGTGAACAATATCAGCATTCCGTATGAAGGTTCGCTGGAAGGGAAAGCGCCGACATCCTATGTTGTTGATACCACAACCAAAACCGTCAACAATATAAAGTATGTTTTTAAAGGGTGGTATGATAACGAAGCGCTGGGAGGTCAACCTTTCTCCTTTACAGGTCAAATGCCTGCCAACAATATTATTTTGTATGCCAAGTGGGAAGTACAAACAATAAACCTTACCTGGTATCCCACCTGGACGGGCGGAACCCCCACCACTGTCACAATAAATCACGGACAATCACTGCTTGATGCAGGACATTTGCCTCAGGCCGATTTACCGCTCGGCATGACGCAAGACGATGTTACCTGGTACCGCAGGGACGGGAATGTAAACACCATATTCCCCCTAAACACTCCTGTCATGGAAACCGGAGTCGTATTGTATCCTAAACTGCCTGGCGGCGGATACAGCGTAACTTATAACTCCAACGGCGGCGGGGAAGCTCCTGTTGATGGCAACATCTATACCCCCAACTCATATGCAATCGCAAAAGACGCCCCTACCCCTCCTGCTAATCTTGTGTTCATAGGCTGGAAAGATAATGATAGTGGAACAATCTACTATCCTGGCGAACGCATTTTGATGACTGCAGATGTTACCTTAACCGCCCAGTGGGGGCCTGTACCACAACCTGCCAAAATAACTTATTATGCGAATGGCGGATCAGGCGGTCCCAAAGAAATTTCACTGCCTAATAACAGTACACATGCAGTGCTGACGCCAGCCGACGCTGGCATCTCGCGCCCTGGCTATACCTTTGTCGGCTGGAATACTGTGAATAACGGCACTGGGCTGATGCTGCAGCCTGGCCAAGATGTGATAATCGACAACACAAGCGCCAATGAGCTTTATGCCATGTGGGGCGCAATCACTGTAGAAAAGACGCTGAGCTCGATTAATAACAACACAGCTCTAACCAAGTACAGCGCGGTAGGCGATGTATTGAAGTACACGGTGACGGTGACAAACACCGGTAACGTGCAGCTGACGAACGTTGTTGTGACGGATACGAAGACAGGCCTGAGTGAAACGGTGGCAGTGCTTGCGGCGGGCGAAACAAAGACGTTCACAACCGCGCACACCGTGACGCAGGCGGATCTTGACGCTGGCAGCTATGTGAACACAGCGAGCGCGAAGAGCGACGAGATCACAACGCCTGTAGAGGACACAGAGA
>JASGUQ010000034.1 GCA_030057655.1 Bacillota bacterium | reverse complement strand
GATCCTGTAATTAAAGCTGGTGTTCATGGGCAGGGGGACCACCACGCTTGATTCGGCATTCCCGCCCGCCGCGTTTTTGAGGATGGAATAGGGCAGGCGGATCTCCACCGTGTTGGCGGGCACGGTGCTTTCCTCCTTGCCGCTGAAGGAGAAGGTGAGCTGCATCCGCTGCACCGTGGTCCTGTTCTGGCCAGGGGTGATGTTTAAGCTGTTCGGGCTGAGCGTTTTTGGCAAGGTCACGCCGTAATTGTCATAAAAGGCGTCCAGCCATTCAATCTTGTATACAGGCCCGCCGGCTTCGCCGGCAAAAGCCGGGACGATCATTAAACAGATGAGAAACAGGCCCAAGATGAAAACGCCTGTTCTTTTCATGAAACAACCCTCCAAATTCCGAACATGAGACCCGCGAGGGGGCCGCTGTGTTTGACTGATGGGATAAACATGTTACACTTTAAATTATCCCATAGAATACTATCAGAAATACAATGCCAAATCAACACTTTGTTGGGCATTTAATGGTGGTTTTACATCCCAACACCCTGTTGTGTCATCGTAGAGCAGAATACGGGCTCCGCAGCCTTTCATAGTTGATGATTTTGTAGTACAAAACCGCTGTGATGCTTCGAAGTCGTGTTTTTCGTTCCTGCGGTCACAGGAAACAGTGAAAATGCAAATGGCTTTCAGTAAGATAAGAATACAGCCTGAGAGCCCTGCCTTTCTTCTTGGGGAAACAGACGGAATTCTGCTGCCGTTCACTTGTTTTACCTGCAATTGATTGACAAACGCTGAAAAAGCGAGGATGATTGAATTGATCTTTTAAAGGAGGATTTTTTTGTGAAGAAGACAGCGATGCTGCTCGCGCTGAGCCTGGTTTTTGTCCTGATGGCGCCTGCGATGGCGGAAGTAAGCCTGGAAGAGGTGTTCAAGGCGCCCGGTGAAGATTTAAAGTTTATTGACACGGAGCTGGATGAGCCCCTGGTGCTCGCTTACAAGGACAAGAAGTACGGCGTTTACAACGAAAAAGGCGAGAACATCATCCCCTTTGAATACGGCCGGATCGCCCACCTGGGCAGCGGCCTGTTTGAGGTCATCAAGGAAAAGGGCCTGAACAACCACGCGCTGATCAACCTTAAAAACGAAGTGATCGTGGACTTTTTGTACGGCGCTTATGAATTGATCAGCCCGGAACTGGTTGCCGCGGTCACCCTGGAAAAGGCCGAGGGGGAGGTGTATGACTATTCCTCCGGCTTCCTGGGCGGAGGCGATAAATACATCGTCAAGACCTATGACATCTACAACGTGCTGACCAGGGAGAAACTGGGCAGCTTTGAGCGGGCGGACTATGATTCCTCGCGTGCGGTGGACGGCCATCTGGCGGTTAAAAACCGGGACGACAAGGTGACGGTGTATGACATGAGCCTTCAGCCGGTCACAACCACCAATTATCTGTTTGACCTTGAATATGATTTGAAGGATGAAGGCGGGGTCAAGAACCTGGCGGGCAAATATTCAAACCAGGTCATCGCGGAGAACGTGCCCTATACCTCGGTTTCCACCTCCGGAAACGATGGCTTCCTGGTCGTGCGCGGGCCGGAAGGCGCGGGGCTGATCAACACGAAGGGGCAGCTTCTGGTCCCCGCGGTGTATGACTCCATTTACGCCACCAGCGCTTTTACGGGCTATGTCGTGGTGGTGGATGACAGCCTCAAGGGGGTCGCGGACCTTGAGGGCAACCTGCTGGTTCCGGCCAAATACACGGAAATCACTACGCGGTTTAACCGGGTGTTTTTTAACGGTTACGCGCTGGTTGAGCTGGACGGCAAACTGGGCTATGTAAACATGAAGGGAGAGGAGACCCTGCCCGTGACCTACAGCAAGTCCGCAACCGTGCACGGCGCTTCCCTGAGCCTGCCGGACCTTGACGGCAGCCTGTACATCATCAGCGCGGACGGCGTAAAGACCAAGACGGAGTATGAGAGCTTTGAGCAGTACTTCAGCGACGGAACCATCCTCAAGGCCCAAAAGGGCAATACCTATGACCTGGTCGACTGGCACGGCAACGTGATCTTTGAGGGCCTGTCCTATTCGGACCTTGAAGCCAACAAATCCGGCGGCTATGTGCTGTATCAGGACACGCTGTACAAGGTGGCTGCTGCTGAAACAGCTGTGGAAACAACAGAATAGGCCAAACCTGGCCTGATAATGAAAGGGACTGCGTAAAAACAGCCCCTTTTTTCATGTCAAAGAAGTGTCTGTGAAGTATAATCAGATAAAGAAAACACCTCGTCATGCTTTTATTGGCGAGGTGTATCGGTAAAACCCTAACGCTGCTTATTCGTTCCAGACGCTTTGAAAAAACTCCGCGACCGCTACTACCTGAATGTCTTTTATCCGTTTTAATGAAAGCAAGTCTTTGTCCCCGCTTACGATATACAAGCACTGTGCATCGATGGCGCATTCAATAAATTTGTCATCATCAGGATCACGGCAAACATGAAGTTGTGTTACAGGTTCAATCATTTGGCAAGCCGCAACAATGTGTGTAAGCGGTGCAACGACTTTTTTCACCGGATATTTGTTTTGAAGATACTGAACGGTTTCGTGATATTCTTCAATGATTTCCGGTGAAACAAAAGCTTCCAGTCTGCGCTCAAGCAGCAGTTCCAGAAGTTTTCGAGGCTGACCGCCAAAGAAAATTGCTGACGCGACAACATTTGTATCGATCACGATCTTCATTCTTTCTGTTCTTTAGTTCTGCGCGCTTCCTTTACCGCAATGCCGATATCCTCCTCGCTCAGTCCGACATCTGCTGCCCACTTTTCCGCTTGATCCATCATGGAATGAAACTCTTTGAGATCTGGCTTGATGATGGGTTTGAGCAGGATGTTCTCTCCATCGCTGAGAACCATTAACTTTGAACCCGGCTGCAAAGCAAGTGAGTCGCGTATGGCTTTAGGAAGTACAATCTGCCCTTTGGAAGAAATGGCGGTAACTTCCGTTAAATACTCAGTCATGACAATCCCTCCTTTTCGGTAAGATTTTCTTACCGTTATTGTACCACGTTATCCTATTTTTGCAATAGTAGAAGGTAAGCAATATGGCAGAAACCCTGCGCAGGCTGGTGGTCGTGCTATCGGTTGGATGCCTACGCCACGGGCATGGGATGCGCAGTATCAGCAGATAAAACAAACACCCCGTTATGCTTTTATTGACGAGGTGCGGGGATCGGTAAAGCCTGCCTGATTACTTTTGAAGGAATAGAGCGCGAAGGTAATCCTGTTTTTGATGGAGAATGCGGACAACCACAACTTCTTCATCGTTCTCCAAATAGAAAATGCAGTAATTCTCACAGGGAAGATAACGGTATTCCGTATGAACGGCAATCATCGCATCCAAAGATTTGCCCTGGCGCGGAAAGGATGGCAGCCCTTCAACAGCGCGGCGAAGTTCATGAAGGATACGGTCGGCAGCTGAGGGGTTTAAAAACTCGTCTTGAATATACACCCGTATGGCCATCAAATCCTTGCGGGCCTCTCTGGAAACAATGACTGTTGCCATCTTACCCTTCCAGTCCTGCGAATGCTTCCTCAATACTCAAGCCGCCTTCTGACCGTACAGACTCAAGCCCCTTGGAAAGTTCGGCCAGCAGTTGAACGGTTGCTTTCATCTTTTCGTATTCTTCCATGCTTTGCACAACATACTTGCCCCTGCCGTTTTTGGTGAGATACACCACAGAGCCTGTATCGCAGTGGCTGAGCACTTCGGAATAATTCTTGAGATCGGAAATCGGAACGATATTCATCATAACACGCACTCCTTTCATTCAAAGTGTACCATATTTACCGGTAAATTCAATGGTAAATTAACCGGCATTTTTATCCCAAAGAAGATGGTTTTCAATGGCAGAAACCCTGCGCTATCTGGTGGTCGTGCTGTCGCCGCACTCCAGCAATTTTCCGCGCAAGATGCGCACCATCAATCAGCAGATCAGGGAAGCCGAATTCACCTTCCGCCTGGCGGGTGCTGGTGTGGACAACTTTGAAAAAACCATCGAAGTCAAAGATCGCCTATCGGAGAGGTTCACCCCCCGATACATCCCTTAATTTTTAAGCGTCCATCATATAATGCGCTGTTTTTATTTGCCCGGAATGGTTTATGTCTGCTCAAACTGGCTCTGGTAAAGCTCCTTGTAGCGGCCGCCCTTTTGCATCAATTCCTCGTGGCTGCCGATCTCCGCGATGTCGCCTTCGTGCATGACCAGGATGAGGTCCGCCTCCTTGATGGTGGACAGGCGGTGGGCGATGACAAAGCTGGTCCTCCCCTTGGTCAGGGTCCGCATGGCCTCCTGGATGCGGTGCTCAGTCAGGGTGTCCACGTTGCTGGTGGCCTCGTCCAGGATCAGGACCGGTTTGTTGGCCAGCATCGCGCGGGCGATGGTCAAAAGCTGCTTTTGGCCGGAGGAGATGTTGTCCGCTTCCTCGTTGATCTCCATCTGATAGCCGCCGGGCTGGGTTAAAATAAAGTGATCCGCGTAGGCTGTTTTGGCGGCCTGCATCACTTCCTCATCCGTGGCATCGGGCTTGCCGTAGCGGATGTTGTCCATGATGGTGCCGGAGAAGAGCCAGGTGTCCTGCAGCACCATGCCGAAGGCGGAGCGGGCCTCTTTCCTGGTGAGCGTTGAGATGTCAATATTGTCAAGTGTGATCCGGCCAGATTGCGGCTCGTAAAAGCGCATGAGCAATTTGACCAGCGTGGTTTTTCCGGATCCGGTCTCGCCCACAATGGCGCAGGTCTGCCCGGGCAGGACGCACATGGAGAAGTTATGGATGACAGGCTTGTTGGGATCATATCCGAAGCGCACGTTCTCAAAGCAGACCCGGCCCTTGACGGGGGGCAGCTTTGGCGCGTTTTCAGGCTCCGTATCCTCCTCGATGTCCAGAAACTCAAACACGCGCTCCGCTGCGGCCGTCATGGTCTGAAGGCCGCCTGTCAACTGGGACAGCTGCATCAGGGGCTGCATGAAGTTGCGCACATACATGATGAAGGACTGGATGTCGCCCACGGCGATCAGGCCCATGGCGGCCTGGGCCGCGCCAACCACCACCACCAGAAGGTAGCCCAGGTTGCTGACAAAGCTCATGATCGGGTGCATGAGCCCGGTAAAGAACTGGCTTTTCCAGGCGCTGTCATACAGCTCGTCGTTGGTTTTCCGGTAGGTTTCCAGGGCCTCCTTCTCCCGTCTGAAAGCCTGGACGACCTGGTGGCCTGAGAAGGTCTCCTCCACCTGCCCGGACAGCGCGCCCAGCAGCTTTTGCTGGGCCTTGAAATATTTCTGGGAGCGGGACATGATGATGCCGGCCAAGGCCATGGAGAGGGGCACCACCAGGACCACCAGCAGCGCCAGAAGGGGGCTGATGACAAACATCATGACCATAACGCCCAGGATGGTCGTTATGCCCGAGATGCTCTGGATAAAGATGTTGGCGATGTTCTGGGCGATGGCGTCCACATCGTTGCTGATGCGGGAGAGGATGTCGCCCACGGTGTTTTTTTCGTAATAGGAGATGGGCACCTTGTGGATTTTCTCGCCGATGTCCCCGCGCAGCTTGCGGCTGAAGTCCACGGAGACCTTGGCCGACAGGCGGTTGACCGCATAGGAAAACAGAGAACTTAACAGATAGAGTCCCAAAAGGAACAGCAGGATCCTCGCAACGCGCGCGAAATCGATTGCGCCTGTGCCGCGCACCTTGGCGATCAGGCCCTCAAAAATCGCGGTCGTCACCTGGCCCATGATCTTGGGCCCGAAGATGGTGAGGGAGGAACTGAGCACCGAGAACAGCGCCGAGAGCAGCAACTTGAACCTGTAGGGACGTAAAACGCCCAAAAGACGCTTGAAAGATTGCTTGAAATTCTTGGGTTTTTGAGCCGGGCCTCTGCCGCCGGGGCCGTGTCCGCGCGGGCCGCGCCGGATTTGCGCGCCTTTGTTTTCGCTCATGTTAAGCCCCCTCCTTTCCCAGCAGTTCTTCCTCGGACAGCTGGCTTCTGGCGATCTGCCGGTAGGCCTCGCAGGTTTCCATCAGCTCCCTGTGCGTCCCCTGCCCGACCAGACGCCCCTCCTCCAACACCAGGATGGTGTCCGCCTGCATGACGGTGGCGATGCGCTGGGCGACGATCAGGACGGTGGTGTCCTTTAATTGCTCCTTGATGGCCTGGCGCACCAGGAGGTCGGTGCGGTAGTCCAGCGCTGAGAAGGAGTCGTCAAACAGCAGCAATTTGGGCTTCATGGCAATGGCCCTGGCGATGGATATCCTTTGCTTCTGCCCGCCGGACAGGTTGGTTCCGCCCTGGGCCACCTCGCTTTGGAAGCCGTTTTCCTTTTCTGAGATAAAGCGGCTGGCCTGGGCCAGGGCGGCCGCTTTTTCCATGGATTCATTCGCCATGTCTTTGTCTGAAAACTTGATGTTGCTTTCGATGGTGCCGGAGAACAGCATGGCCTGCTGGGGCACAAAGCCGATCTGGGAACGCAGGTCAGACAGCGTCAGCCGGCTGATGTCAACCCCGTCCAGGAGGATTTGCCCCGCGCTCACATCAAAGAAGCGGGGGATCAGGTACAGAAGGCTGGATTTGCCGGAGCCGGTCGCGCCGATGATGGCGGCGGTCTGCCCCGGTTTGATCTCAAAATCCAGGTTGTGCAGCACGTCCTCCTTGGAATCAGGATAGCGGAAGGACACGTTTTTAAACCTGAAGCTGCCGCGCGCCTCAGGAGGCAGTTTCAGCGGGGCTTCATCTTCTTTTACAATGCTGTCCGTGTCCAGCACCTCCCGGATGCGCTGGGCGGACACCTCGGCCCTGGGCATCATGACGGCAAGCGACATCGCCACCATCATAAAGGCAAAGGTGATCTGCATGGTGTAGCTGATAAAGGCCATCAGGTCGCCCACCTGCATCCGCCCCAGGTCGATGCCCTGCGCGCCAAACCACATGATGAGCAGGGTAATGATGTTGATGATGAGCATCATCATCGGCATAAAGAAGGCGAAGTTGCGGGTGATGGACGTCATGATCCGGCTGAGGGCGTCATTGGCCTCGCCATAGCGCCGCGCCTCGTGCTCTTCCCTTGTAAAGGCGCGCACCACCTGCACGCCGGTCAGGTTTTCCCTGGCCACCAGGTTCATTTTGTCCGCCAGTTTCTGGTTGAGTTTGAACTTGGGGGTGACCACGATCGAAATACCCACCACCAGCGCCGTCATCAGGCTCACCGCCAGCGCCACGATCCAGCCCATGCCGGTGCTGGCCCTGATGACCTGCAGGATGCCGCCAATGGCCATGATGGGCGCGTACAGCATCATGCGCAGCATCATCACCGAGGTCTGCTGAACCTGGGAGATGTCATTGCCCGAGCGTGTGATGAGAGAGGCGGTGGAAAATCGGTCGATCTCCGCCTTGGAAAAGGACAGCACCTTTTCATACACCTGAACGCGAAGCCGCCGCCCTGTCCTGGCCGCGGTGCGGCTGGCGATGAAACTGACCGCGGTGGCGGCAAGGCCGGAGAGGAGGGTCAGCCCCAGCATCAAAAAGCCCTGGCGCCAGAGGTAGGCGTTCCTGATCTGATCCGCGTCCTCGCCCAGGCGTTTGTTTTCCGCCAGGATAAACTGGGCCGCGGCCTGCTCCTCAAACTGTCCTTCCATCAGGCTCATCTGCGGCGCGACTTCATGCAGGGTCTGGAGCAGTTTGTCACGGCTCATCACGCCGGAGCGCAGCATTAAAAGTGCCGCCTGCCCCTGGGGCGCGGCGTTCAAACCAAACAGCATCGCCATGGGCAGGTTCAGGGCCTTGGTTGCTTTTTCCTTCTGCTTTGTGCTCAGGTCTTTGTTTAAGACATAGATATCGCCCTGCTCAGAATAGGCGGCGAAGACAGCCTGCTTTTCTTCCTCTGTCATCAAGAGCGCCAGGTCCTGCATGGACTGCCGGGTGATTTTCCCGGTCAGGGAGGAGGTGATGCCGCCCTGCTGCACGCCGATGTTGACCAGGGAGGAGGTGTAGGCCGGCAGGGCAAGCTCCGCAAACACCTGCGCCACCAGCAGCAGCGCGATCAGCAGCAGGGCCTTCCACTCCGGCTTCATGAAGGAGAATGTTTTCAAGGATGTTTCCTTTCCAAAGAACGGTCGGAACAGGGATTTTAAGAATCATACCCAAAGGGACATATGGGCGTTTTCCGCATGTTCTGTTTGGGAATGCAATGAATTGTACCCCGATCGCTTTCAAAGGGCAATAGAAAGCGGGGAAAAAGGTTTATCCAGTTAAAAACAGCCTGGCTGGCAGGCTGAAGCGCGTGTTTTGAAACTGAAGATGGTCTTAAAGCGGAAAAAGACAGCCCATGCGCCTGATTATTCGTTTTCGGTATCTTCTTCAGGGGCATTGCCCTTTTTCTCCGGCAGGGTCAGCTTGATCGCCTCAATGCGCGTGTTCACAACGCGCAACACCTTTAAGGTGTAGCCGTCCCTGACGATCTCAGGCGTCTCGCCGGGCTTGGGGAGGTAACCCAATTGCTCGATCGCATAGCCCGCGATGGTGTCCGCGCTGTCTGACTGGATGTCCAGCTCAAAGGTGCGGTTGACGTCGGACAGCGGCAGGCTGCCAAGGAGGACGGCCTCCGTCGGGCTGATGATCTGCATGTCCGTGTCATCCTCGTCATCATACTCGTCCTGGATATCGCCCACGATCTCCTCAATCAGGTCTTCCAGCGTCACAATGCCAGACACGCCCCCAAACTCATCCACCAGCACGGCCAGGTGCTGCTTGGATTTCTGAAACTGCACCAGCAGCTCGTCCGTGTACATGGTATCCGGGATAAAAAGGGCGGGCCGGGCGATGTCCTTTAAGGTTATGCTGCCTTCGTTTAAGGCCTGCAGGTTCAAGAGCACATCCTTTAGGTGGATGATGCCCAGGATGTTGTCCTTGTCCTCCTCATACAGCGGGATGCGGGAGCGCAGCTGGGTCAAAAGGATATCCATGTTTTTGTCATAGGGATCCTCCGCGTCGATCATGTCGGTGTCAACCCGGGGCACCATGATCTCGCGGACCAGGCGGGTGTCCAAAGACAGCACGCCCCGCATCATGTTGAACTCCTCCGTGTCGATCGCGCCGTCATTGCGGCTGGAGGAGAGCAGAAGCTTCATCTCCTGGCGGGTTAATTTCTCCTGCTTCTTGCTGAAGTCGATCGGGGTCAGCTTCTTTAGCAGGTTGACGGAGATGGTGAGCAGCCAGACAAAGGGCTTGAACGCGCCGCGCAAAAACAGGATGGCGCCCGCGGACATGCGCGCGTACTGCTCCGGGATTTGAAGCGCGAGCTGCTTGGGGTAGAGTTCGCCCAACACCAAAGACACATAGGAGATGATCAGGGTCACAATCAGGCTGGCGATGGTCTCAGCCGCCGGGATGCTGCCAAGCGCGGGCATCAGAAGGCTCACAAAACTGCGCGACGCGGACGCGGAATTGAAAAAGCCCGCAAAGGTGATGCCGACCTGTATCGCGGACAGGAAGTCATCCGGGTTTGCGAGCAATTTCTGAACTTTTTTGGCGCGCTTGTCCCCGTTATCGGCCAGTTCCTTGATCTTGGCGGGGTTCAGCGACACGAAGGCCATTTCGGCCCCGGCTAAAAACGCGTTGATAATGGTGAGAAAAAGAATCAGAAGAATTGAACCAAATATAGGCGATCCAGGGTCATCCATGAGAGGAACCACACTCCTTAAGGGAATTTTGTTTGAAGTATACAGCAGTTTTCATTGTTTGGCAAACAAAGCCCATAATCGGCTCGCAAAGAAGTCCTGACTTTTACTTGACCTTGATCACGCGAACTGCTGACTCAGGCCCAAAATAGGCATAGGCATAGTACTTTTTATAGGGACGGACTTTAAAGTAGCAGGTCAGACCGGACTTGATTCCGCTGAACGTAGCGGTGTTGGTAAACAGGGTTCTGACCACCTTGAAAGGCCCCCTTGGCGCGGTTGCAAACAGGACTTGATAGCCTCCCGCGCCCGCAGGCTTGTTCCAGGTCAATTTGACCTGGCGTCTTACGGGCGAGGATATAGATGTGATGGCTGGTCTAGCCATCGGCACACCGGCAGCCCAAGCGCTGAGCAGACCGGTTGTGACAATCTTACCTCCGATGAGATCATAGGCTTGAATTTTATAGAAATAACGGGCGCCGGCTTTAAGCCTGGTCGCGTTGTAGGTGAGTCTGGCGGTGTTTGTTAACAGCGTATAGGAATCGTTTGGTCTGGCGCTGACCCAAATGTGGTAGCCACTGGCGCCGGGTACGGCTGTCCAGGTCAGTTTGAGGGTGGTCGCGTTCACAGTTTCGATTTTCGTTATTTTGGCGGCAGGCCGCTGGGGCAAAGCCGAGACTTCGATAACACAACTGGCGGAAACCCCGCTGCCGTCAGCGGCTGTCGCGGTGATGGTTGCGGTGCCTGCGCTTTGCGCTGTGATCAGGCCCTCCGCGTCCACCGTGGCAGCAGCTTCGTTGTCGCTGGCCCAGTCAAGGGGCGTGTTGCTAACGGATTCCGGCAGGATCGTGACGGTCGGTTTCAGGGTTTGACCGGGATAGACACTGGCGCTGGAAGGCGTCAAAGTGATGCTGCTGACCCTTTCAAGTACCGTGACGCTAACAGAAGCGGAAACCCCGCTGCCGTCAGTAGCTGTCGCGGTGATGGTTACGTTGCCCGGATTGTGCGCCGTGATCAGGCCCTCCGCGTTCACCGTGGCGATAGCTTCGTTGTCGCTGGCCCAGTCAAGGGGCGTGTTGCCGGCGGATTCCGGCAGGATCGTGACGGTCGGCTTCAGGGTTTGACCTGGCGAGAGATTAGCGCTGGAGGGAGTAAGTGTGATGCTGCTGACTTTTTCAATCACGGTGACAGTGACAGAGGCGGTAAGTTCGCTGCCGTCAACCGTTTTCGCGGTAATGACCGCCTGGCCCGCAGCCAGGCCGCTGACCAGACCGGACGCGTTCACCCTTACGATATCAGGCTTGCTGGAGCTCCAGACCAGGCGTTTGTTGGTCGCATCCTGCGGCGTGAAGCGGAGGGTGAGCTGGCGGGAATAGAACTTTAATAAATCAAAGTCCTCTTGCACCATCTGGATTCCCTCTGTCAGGATGACAGGCCGGCTGACACGCACAAGGCAGACGGCTTTGGCGCCGTTTGCGGCCTGGGCGGTGATGGTTGCTTCCCCCGGCTGGCGGGCGGTGACCTGACCCTGGCTGTCAACCACGGCCACCGTCCCGTTGCTGCTGCTCCATACGACGCCTGTTTCCGAGGTGTCCGCAGGTTCCAGGCTGGCATGCAGGATGGAGGCGGCGCCGACATACAGGCTTATTTCCGCCTGATCCAAACTGATTCCTGTGACGGGGATCATGGCATTCAGGTCTACAAAGCGATAGCCCTGCTCCTGGGCAAAAACATGCGCCGGGCTGTCCGTCTGCCCGAAAATGGTCAGGAAGGCGTTCTTCGGCAAAGCCATATCATGGATATATGCGGTGCTTTGGGGGATATGAACCGAGATCAGCTTATAGCAGGCGTCAAACGCGTTGGTGCCGATGGCGTCAATGCTGTCCGGGATCTGTATCTCGGCCAGCGAGGTGCAGCCGGTGAAGGCATTGGCCGGGATGCTGCTGACCTGGGGGTTGGATCCCCAGTTGATTTCCCTCAGGTAGGCGCAGCCCGCAAAGGCCTCGCTGCCCAGGTATTCAAGGGAGTCAGGCAGGGTAACGCTAACCAGGCGGGAACCGGCCAAAGCGCCGTCGCCCAGGCTGGTGATGCCCTCAGGCAGGGCATAGCTGCTGCCCAATTTGCCCTCGGGGTAGCGGATCAGCGTGCTCAGGCTCTGGTCAAACAGCAGGCCGTCCTGGCTGGCGTAGCTGGCGTTTCCGCTCGCTGCCTGGATGCTGCGCAAGGCCTGGCAGCCGTTTACCGCGTTGGGAGCGAAGTAATACACATTGGGCCCCAGGTTCAATCCAACCATGCGCCGGCAGTACTGGAAGGCCAGGCTGTCCACATTTTCCAGGCTGTCCGGCAGGCCCAGGCTGACCAGGAAGGTGCACCCGCTGAAGCAGGCTTCCCCAATGCTGGTGATGCCCTCCGGCAGGCTCAGGCTGACCAGGGAAGTGCATCCGGCAAACAGGCCGGCAGGCAGACTGGGCACGCTGGCTGTCAGGCTCACCCGGTTAAGCTCCTGGCAGTTGCTGAAAGCGTACTCGCCAATGCTTGTAACGCTTGCTGGCAGGCTGATGTTGTCAAGCCGGGAGCCCGCGAAGGCCTGCCGGCCGATGCTCTGCAGCCCTTCCGGCAGGGTGATGGACAGCAGCCTTTGGTTGTGCGCGAAGGCATAGTCATCAATGCCCACCACCGGCAGGCCGTTGATAACAGCGGGTAAATCAGGATGGCTGGCCGTTCCCTCATAGCCGGTGATGAGAAGCCCCTCGTTCTGCCGCACAAAGGTGAAGCCATGGTCCGTGATGCCGGGGTCAACCTTGTCCCAGACGGCATAGAGGGTCAGGTCGGAAGCCGGCATGGCGGCTGTCGCAAAATCCCAGGCGCTTTCTGCCTCTGGGTCAGTGTACCAGCCCCGAAGGGTGTGGTTGTCCCGGACGGTTTCAGGCGCATCGCCGGTGGGGGCATGGGCGGCCAGCATCCGGGAAGGCACCGGGTTTCCGCCAAGGCTGTCAAAGCGCAGCTCATAGAGGATGGCTTCAAAGGGCAGGCCCTGGGCCAGGGCGTACTGCTCTGTTACCGAGCCTGCGTTGCCGATCAAGGCAGCGACGCTGTGACCGTCAAAAGCGTTTGGGCTGATCTCCGTCACAGGCAGGCCGCCAATGGCTTCCGGCACCCAAATGCGGGTCTCGCTGCCGGTGTACTGGTCCAGGCGCACGCTGCCTTCCAGCAGGGTGTAGGCAAAGTCATACTGCCATACGGCGTGCAGGTTCAATTCCGCCTTGGGCATCAGGTCCGTATCAAAGTTCCAGACCTGCTCCTGGCCTTCCGCCTGCCAGCCCATAAAGCGGGCCTCCCGGGCAGGCGGATCCCCGGGCGATACCAGGGTTTTCCCGGCCTGGTTATCATAAGCCATGATTAGCTCATTTTCCTCGTAGAAGCTTACAGGATACTGGTTATAGTTCAGGTTGTTCGCCTGCACATAGGCGTCGATGGCGTCGTTGCCCACCGGGCCAAACAACGCGAACTCATTGTCCCAGCGCAGGAAGTTGCCGCTGCCGATGGAGGCGAGGCCATCCGGCAGGGTCAGCTCCTGAAGTCTGCTGACATCCCTGAAGGCGCCTTCCTCAATTTGGGTCACCGCGGCGGGAACGGTGAAACTGCTTCTGCCGGCGCCGGCAGGGTAGACCAGCAGCCGGCTGCCATCCGCGTTGTAGAGCACGCCCTCAGCCGCGCTGTATTGCCCATGTCCCTCCTGCGCCGTGATGCTGTTAAGGGCGTCCGCTCGGTCAAAGGCGCCGGGGGCAATCTGTGTAATGCTGGAGGGAATGTTCACGCTGTATATTCTGTTTGGGATGCTGTTGGGCGCCAGGCCGGTGACCGGATAGCCATTGATGGTTTCCGGCAGATTTAGGTGGCGCAGGCTGCCGGTATAACTGGTGATGGTGGCCGTGCCGTTTTCAAGCGTATAGGCAAAGTCCAGCGCCTGGGTTTTCCAGCCCGCGTACAGGCTGAGGCTGGTCTGGGGCATCAGGTCCACATCAAAGTCCCAGGCCTGGGTGCAGGCCTGATCCTTATACCAGCCTGTGAAGGCATAGCCATTGGGGGCATCCGGGCTTAATGGCGTGATCAGGCGGCCGGGCTCCACATTGGCTTGGGAGATCAGGGCGCCGTTCAGGCTGTCCAGATACAGCAGGGTTTGATAGTTCTGCTCATAATAAACGCGGACATAGTTAGGATAGTTTTGCGCGATATATTGATCGGCATAGGAATCTTTGCTGCAATGAACATACAAGAAACTTTTACAGGCATAAAACAGATGTACCCCAACAATTGATGTTACGCTTGCCGGGATGCTTATTTCTGATAAAGATGTACAGCCACCGAATGCTTCAACACCAATTGATGTAACACTCGATGGAATATTCACTTTTTCTAATGATGAACAGTTTTGAAATGCTAAATATCCAATGGAAGTCACGCTTGACGGGATGCTTATTTCTGATAAAGATCTACACGAATAGAATGCCTTATCAGGAATCGATGTTACACTTGACGGGATGGTTACTTTTGTTAAAGAATAACAGCGCTCAAACGCACCATGGTCAATGGATGTCACACTTGAAGGAATATTCACCTCTGCCAAGGATACACAACCCGCAAAAGCACGAGAACCAATGGATGTTACCGTTGGGGGGATTTGTATTTTTGTTAAAGACAAACAATGATGAAATACATCGTTATCAATGGATGTTACGCTTGGCGGAATGTTCACTTCTGTTAAGGAGTCACAATTCAGAAAAGCAAAAGGACCAATGGATGTTACCGTTGGGGGAATCTGTATTTTTACTAAAGAAGTTCCGCTAAACGCAGACTCACCAATATCCGTTACACTCGGCGGAATATTCACTTCTGTTAAGGAATAAGAACCGGTAAACAAATTAGGAGCAATGGATGTCACACTTGAAGGAATATTCACTTCTACTAAGGAGTAACAACCTGCAAAAGCAAAAGGCCCAATGGATGTTACTGCCGGGGGAATCTGTATTTTTACTAAAGAAGTTCTGTAAAACGCATACTCACCAATATCCGTTACACTTGGCGGGATGCTCACCTTGGTTAATGATGAAAATAGATAAAAGGCACGGGCTCCTATTCCTGTCACCGGATAACCATCAATGCGCTCCGGAATAATTAAACTGTAGCTGCTTTCGGTGCCTGCGGGTTTTTTATACCCCGTAATAATTACCTTGTTATTTATGACCGAATAAGTAAGGCTTTCAGCGCCCAAAACAAGACCTGGTGGCGGGGGCGGTGTTCCTTCGCCATCCCATTCCCATTTTGCGTACAAGGTCATGCTTTCCTGCACAACATCCACATTAAAGTCCCATTGGTTTATTAGGGCTTCATCTGAAAACCATCCAATAAACCGATAGCCTGGGCGAACGGGAGCAGGTGGCTCTTGCGCATGCTGTCCGGCATCTACAAGCTGATCGTCTATGATTGAATCACTTCCAGTATCAAAGGATACCCGCTTTCGTCCTTTCGTACATTCGTCAACCAAATATCCATCTTCAAAGTGAAGAGTCCAAAGCTTTTTTTTGATTTCAGTAGAAATTAGTTCTGCATATAGTTTTCCAGTAGGATAATAGTCTGAATCAATTAAACCAGCCTTGCCTGATAATGCGACTACAAAAGATACAGCCATATCTGAACAAATAGGTGTACCAATAAACTCTGTCTTTATTTCCACCTCAATTCCTGCTTTAAGACTCAACTCTGCTATTTTAACAGCCCAAAAAATAATGAGATTAACTTTTGACACTAACATACACTTTAGTTTTACACTTGCGCTAATGCTTGGTTTGCTAGAACTGGGTTTTGACATCGGTACGATTTTTCCGTTGCGAAGTATGTAGCCCGATATGTTTGTTGCTTTGTATTTAACTGTTACTTTGCCTTCAAAAGTTGTTTCTAGTCCAACAACAACTGTGGTTCCAACGCCGGATAAAGGGTCAATAAAGGGAAGCCTCACAAGATCAAGATCATAATTACGCTCAGTATTGATATATTCTATGTTGAAACCTTCAACTTCTTCTTTAACTTCGAAATCTAAAATAAACTCCTTAGTTTCTTCTGTCTCAAAAAGAAAACGATTCCATTTGTTTTGTTTTAAATTATAGTCTATATCTACTTTTGACTTAAAATTGAGTGATATTATACCTTTAATATTTTCAAAATCAATGGCAATTTTATACGATTCTGAAAAATTAGTTATACGCATTGCTGGAGTATTATCTTTTATAACAGTAACGCCGCTTGCCAGAATCTGCGCGTTCGCAAAATCCGGACGAATATTTTCCGCCTTAGCCACCAGGCGATAAATGACCTCATTTATCTGGGGCTTGATCAGGCTCAGGCGGTATCTTACCCCTTCTTTCGCAATACCAACAACCTTGTACGGCATGCCCTGGGGTTGCGCCTCGCTGCGGGGCAGGTAAATGATGCTGCCCACCTTCACCCGGCGGGTTTCAAGGCCATGAAGCAGCAGGGCGCTGTCATTGATCAAGTGATAGTGGCTTCTGTCGATGTCCGACCAGTCAATTACGTTGTCCTCAAAGAAAAACTCAGAGCGGCTGAGGCAGGGCAGGCCCTGCTCCCTGGCAAAGCGCAGGGCTTCCGCGCCGTTGTAGGCTGCCAATTCCGGCCTGCTGCCCCCCTCAAAGGCGGAAGGGGCGATGCTCAGGACGTTGCCGTGCACCTCCAATTGGGCCAAGGCGCTGTGACGGGAAAAAGCCCAGGAGCCGATGCCGTCGACCCAGGCGCCGCCCAGCACCGCGGGGATGCTCAGATTTGCCGCTCTTTGATCAGCATGGCCCAGGACCTCGGCAAATCCCTGGCTGTCCAGGCGGTAGACCCAGGCGCCATCGCGCTGACAGGTCTGCACCAGAGTGGTGAGGGGCTGGCTGATGAGGCGATTATCCTCCTGAGCGCTGGCTGGATGGACGCCGAACAGGCCGGAAACAAAGCTCAGGAACCCGGACGCTTCCGCCTCCTCCGGCTGCGCCGGCATCACCAGCAGACGCCAGTAGCGGTTGGCGTTGTCCGGGGTGGCTGTGAAACTGTATTCCGGCTCAGTGGCGCCGGGCACGTCCTGCCAGTTCAGGCCGGCTTCCTGTTCCCCAGGCAGGCTGGCGGCCTCCAGGGCTTCAAGCGCTTGGGCAGTATCTGCCAGCGCCGCGTCCACTTGCAGGAAATGCAGGGTTTTCTGAGGAATCGGCGCCCATTGCCACTGCAAGGCGGCGCCTTCCAGTCCGGTGAGCTGCGCGCTCAGGGTGACCGTTTGGCCTTCCTTCGCATAGAAGGTTGAAACGCTGATGTGGACAGAGGCAGGTTCAACCGCCTCCGGCGCCGGGCTTTCTTCCGGCAAAGGCTCCTCGCTTGTTTCCGGTTCCGGGCTCTGCTCTGCTTCCGGTTCTTCACTTGTTTCCGGCGATGGGCTTTGCTCATCAGCAGGCTCTTCGTTGGCTTCGGGTTCCGGGCTTTGCTCCGGCAGCGGCTTTTCATCAGCAAGCGGCTCATTATTGGTATCCGGCGCAGGGCTTTCTTCCGGCAAAGGCTCCTCGCTTGTCTCCGGCGCAGGGCTTTGTTCCGCTGCCGGCTCTTCGCTGATTTCCGGCGGCGCATTTTGCTCATCAGCAGGTTCTTCGCTTGTCTCAGGTTCCGGACTTTGCTCCGGCAGCGGCGTTTCATTCATCAGCGCATCCGTGCTGATATCCGGTTCCGGGCTTTCCTGCGGCGCGGGTGTCGAAGCTGTGTAAGGGCTCAGCAAAAGGCTGTATGTCCCGCTCCGTCCTGCCCGGTAGCTTTGCACCACCAGGAAATAATCGGTATTTCCCCTTAAATCAAGAACTTCCTCAATCCACCTGACCTGGCTCTCTCCCTCAGGAACGATGTTTGGCGTGATGTCCATCAGTTTCCGGGCATTTCCCTCCCATAAGCTGGCTTTGATCGCCAGCCTGTCTTGGGAGACCAGGACATAATGGCCGCCTTTGCTGACCCGGAAATGGTAATAGTGCTCTGTCAAGCCCTCTGCACTTAAACTGGCCCGGCTGGACCTGCCTAATACAAGCTCAAAAGCGCTGTCAAACCCTTCTCCCGGCTGCGGGGTGGGTTCGGGAGTAGGCTCTAATATTGGTTCTAAAGTGGGTTCACCTGTAGGTTTTAAAGTTGGCTCTACCGTCGGCTCGGGAGCAGGCTCAGATGTCGGTTCCGGTGTGAGCGCTGAAGTTGGCTCTGCTGTGGGCTCAGCAGTGGGCTTTTCTGTTGGCTCGGGCGTGGGTTTCTCGGTTGGTTCAGCAGTTGGCTTCGGTGTTGGTTCAGGCGTGGGTTTCTCAGTCGGCTCAGCGGTGGGCTTTGGCGTTGGTTCAGCGGTAGGTTCCGCCGGTGCGGGAACTTCGGGGACGATCTGTTCCTGAGCGCCTGGGTCTGTTTGCTGGTTTGCCTCTGCCTTGACGGGCATTTGAACAATGCCGCTTAACAAGACGACACAAAGCAACAGCGCAGTAATTTGTTTAAGTTTCATAACAGATCCTCCCGAATTTTTAACAATATGTACCGGGATACTTTTTAAATTGGCGTTGCAGTCAAAAAAACAGTAAAAAAAGTCAAATGATTATCCGAAGTATACAAAATATTTTGCCATGAAGTCAACTGTTACGCAAAGGAGGCGTCAAACTGTAGAATGCCGGCCAAGTATAATTGATTATTCAGCCACAGGGCGAGCAGCACAAAGCGAAAAAAAGCCCCGGCATAAAAATGCCGGGGCTTGACCAAAGGTTGAATATCAGAACAGGTGGAAGTTGATGAAGAGGGAGGCGACCAGGGAGGCAACCAGGGACACCACGGTGATCTGGGTGTTGATGGAGGGGCCGGCCGTGTCCTTGAAGGGGTCGCCGACGGTGTCGCCGATGACGGCGGCCTTGTGGGCGTCAGAGCCCTTGCCGCCTTCGTTGCCGGCTTCGATGTACTTCTTGCCGTTGTCCCACAGGCCGCCCGCGTTTGACATGAAGAGGGCCAGCAGAATGCCGGAAATGATGTTGCCAAGCAGGAAGCCGCCGATGGCGTTTACGCCGCCGATGACGCCCACGACCAGGGTGGCGACGATGGCGAAGAGGCCGGCGGGGATCAGCTCTTTGAGCGCGCCGGTGGTGGCGATGTCGATGCAGCGGTTATAGTCAGGCTCAACGCCGGGCTTGCCTTCGGCCAGACCGACGATCTCCTTGAACTGGCGGTGGATCTCGGCGATCATGCGCTGGGCGTTCTTGTCCACGCCCAGAATCAGCATGGCGGAGAAGACGGCCGGGATGGCGGCGCCGATGATGATGCCGAAGAAGACGGTGGGGTTCATTATGTCAAAGCCGACCAGCTTCTCAGCCGCGCGGCCCATTTCCTCAAGCAGGGTGTTGACCTCGCTCATGAAGGCGCCCAGCAGGGAGATGACCGTGAGGCCCGCGGCGGAAATCGCGAAGCCCTTGGTGACCGCTTTAACGGTGTTGCCGGCGGAGTCCAGTTCGTCCGCCACGCGGATGGCTTCCTCGCCCAGGCCGCCCATTTCAGCAAGGCCGCGGGCGTTGTCCACAATGGGGCCGTAGGCGTCATTGGAGATGATCATGCCAACGATGGACAGCATGCCGACCGCGGACATGGAGATACCGTACATGGCGTAGCCGGGGCCCATGGGATCGCAAAGTTTGTAAGCAGCCAAGGCGGAGATTGCGATGCCGACCATGGCGGGCAGAACGGACATAAAGCCGTAGGAAACGCCGGACAGGATGGTGAAGGCCGGGCCGGACTTGGAGGCGTGGGCGACCTTCTTGACGATGGGGGCGTTGTCATCCGTAAAGTAGTTGGTGGCAAGGCCGATGATGACGCCGACGAACAGGCCCACAGCAGAAGCGGCCCAAATGCGCCAGGAGAAACCCTCAAACAGCAGGGTGGCAATCGCCGTCAGCACCAGGAAAATGCCCGTGGTGAAATAGGTTGAGTTGTTCAGCGCCTTGGTGGGGCTGCCGTGCTCGCCGATCTTGGCGGTATAAATGCCGATGATGGAAGCCAGAAGGCCCAGGGCCGCGTAAATAATCACCATGATGGAGCGGACGCCCAGAATCTTGCCGTCAATGGAAGTGGCCATGACCAGCGCGGCTGTCATGGAGGCGATGTTGGAGTCAAACAGGTCGGCGCCCATGCCGGCCACGTCGCCCACGTTGTCGCCCACGTTGTCGGCGATGACGGCGGGGTTGCGGGGGTCGTCCTCGGGGATGCCCAGTTCAACCTTGCCGGCCAGGTCGGCGGAGACGTCCGCCGTCTTGGTGAAGATGCCGCCGCCCGCCTTGGCGAACAGGGCCAGGGAGCTTGCGCCAAAGGAAAAGCCCAGCAGCATGGATGCGTCATTGGTGAAATACAGCACGCCCATCACGCCCAGCAGGCAGGAACCCACCACCATCAGGCCCATGACAGCGCCGCCGCGGAAGCCGATCAGGAAGGAGGGCTTGATGCCGTGGGTGGCGGCCTCCGCGCAGCGCGCATTAGCCAGCGCCGCGACCATGATGCCGATCTTGCCCGCGATGGCGGAGAAAATGGTGCCCGCGATGTAGGAGATGGCCATGGTCAGGTTCTTGTCCATGCTTTCCTGCCAGACGGGCTTGGGCAGGAAGAGGAAGATTAAAACCGCCACTACGCCCGCGAAAGCGGCCAGAATGGCGTATTCCTTGCGCATAAAGGTGTTGGCGCCGTCACGGATGAGCCCCGCGATGCGCTCGATGGTTTTGTTTTCGTTTTTCTGCTTTTTGACCCAGACGACCAGATAGATCGCGTAGACAAGGGCCAGAAGGACCGTCATCAGCGAAATGACATAGACTGCTGTTGTTCCAAGTTGCATACCGAAACCTCCCCATTATTCTAAACCTTGTGAAGTATACAACTCCGCCGGGGAAAATACCAGTGTCCGGCCAATGTTTTTCCAATATTACGCAGTCTTTTTACTTGCGTGTCCGCGGCCGCGATTTACTGTTACCGCTGTGCTCTTTATCAAGGAACATCAATATTGACTGCAAAAAAACCGGCCCTTTTGGAGAGTCGGTTTTTGCCTGATGCCGATGCAATCGGGGTCGGGGTTCTTTAATCCACAGCTGCCATGAACTGCTCGATGAACTCCGGACAGGACCAGGTGCCGCAGGCGCTGAGGCTGTCGCCCTTGACGTTCATCTGCAGGACGATGCCGTTGCCGTAATCCAAAAGCAGGGTCTGGGAGCCGGAGATGGTCTCATTGCCCTGGTATTCACTGGCGCTGTACAGCGTGTTCATCAGGCCGTTGACCGTGTCCCTGTCCGTGATGGTGCCGACGCCGGACAGCTGCAGCGCGACCGCGCCCTGGGGCAGGGTGTCCCTTAAAGTTTCCCCGCCGATTAAGGCATTGCCCGCGAAGGACACGCGCTGGAACAGCCTTGTCTGTCCGTTCACCTGGGCGGCCAGGGCGGAGCGCCCCATGCCGGAGAAGGAGTAGATGACAGCACCCTTGGGCGCGATGTTGGACAGCGCCTCGCTGCCGCCATCCAGCGCGGGCTCCGTTGTGAACACGGCCACCTGGCCCATGTTGGCGTCCGCAAGAGAACTGACGTCAGAGGGGTTGGTCAGCATCCTGTAATAGCGGCCTTCAAGGCGCAGCAGGGGAAAGTTGCTGTGCCCGCTGCCCTCCCAGATGCCCTGCTTGGGGCCTGGGGCCTTGGACAGCTGCAGGCTGCCCCGGGGCAGGTCCGCCTTTTCAGACAGGGTGTCCGCCTGGCTTTCGCCGGCTGTCAGGGTGCCGACTGTGTGGATCTTGCTCTGCTGCAGCCTGGGCAGGATCAGCGCGGCCCCGCCCACCAAAACGACCAGGCTCATGGCAAGCGCCAGCACCCTGCGCGCGGGCAGGCCTTTCGCCTTTGTGCTCTGTCCCTCAGCCCGCATTTTGGCGCGGTTGAAGAGCCCGGGCGTGGCTTTTAGGCCGCCCAGGGCTTCGTCCGCGATCTGTCTGAATTGTTCGGGCTTCATCATCCCTCATTCCCTCCGTCAAGGAAAACTCGTAATTTTTGCCGTCCGCGCGAGAGGCGGCTGGACACCGTGCCCTCCGGCACGCCCAGCACCTCCGCTGTTTCCTGCGTGGACAGGCCCTGGTAGTAAAACAGGAGGAACACCTCTTTTTCAGGAGCCGGCAGGGCATTGACCGCCTGCAAAAGCGCTTCCTTCTCAATCTTTTGGTCGATCCTGTCGTCATCCGGGATCAGGTCCAGTTTCTTGCTGCCAAGCAGCACCCGCTTGTGCCAGGAGGACCGCCACAGGTCGCGGCAGCGGTTGAGCGCCACCTTCAAAAGCCAGGATTTTTCGCTTCCGGGGTTCAACACCGGGCGGTTGTCCATGAGCCTGACAAACACGTCCTGGGTCACGTCCTCCGCCTGCTCGCGGTTGTTGAGGTAAAAGTAGGAAACACGCAGAACATCGTTGCCGTATTGCAGGTACAGCTGCTCGATCTGTTCATCGCTCACCGGGCTTAGCGTCTGGTTGTCTGTGGTTTCGATCATAAAACGCCTGTCCATTTCCATTTCATGCCTGGAAGCATGGAATTTTCATAAAAACCTTCTGTTCCGGGCTCAGCGCCGGAAAAAACGCGCCGGAAGGCAGAACCCCCGGCAAATGAAGCGACAAGGGCCCGGGACAGGGGGTTTATTCCCTGCCCCGGGTTTTGCTTTGTCAGGTGTTGCTGTGCCGGTCACTGCGGCGGCGGCGCTGCTCCGGAGCCTTTTCAGGAGGGGTCGGCTTGTTGGCTGCCCCCTGTGCGGGCGTCTGTCCCTGAGCGGGCGGCGTTGGCGGCCTGAACTGCTGGGTGCCCTGCGTGGGAGCCTGTCCCTGGGCTGGCGGCGTCGGTGGCCTGAACTGCTGTGTGCCCTGTGACGGCGCCTGTCCCTGAGCTGGCGGTGTTGGCGGCCTGAACTGCTGGGTTCCCTGTGTGGGGGCCTGCCCCTGAGTGGGCGGTGTTGGCGGCCTGAACTGCTGTTTGCCTTGTGCGGGCGTTTGTCCCTGAGCGGGCGACGTTGGCGGTCTGAACTGCTGGGTGCCCTGCGTGGGGGCCTGTCCCTGAGTGGACGGTGTCGGCGGCCTGAACTGCTGTGTGCCCTGCGCGGGCGTCTGTCCCTGCGGCTGCGTTGGCGGCCTGAACTGCTGCGTGCCCTGCGTGGGCGGCGCATAGGGGGAGGGCTGTGCGGGCCTGGTCTGCGGCTGGCCTGCCTGCCTGGCTGCCTGGGCGCGGCGCTCCGCCGCGCGCTGGGCCGCACGCTTCTGGTTCTGGTTGTACAGGTGATAGGCGTAGTACCCGCCGCCGCCCAGCAGGGCCAGCACGCCAACCACGATCAGTCCGGTGGGCAGGCCGGAGTCCGCCTTTTCAGGCGGCTGCTCAAAGCCTTCCACCGTCATCAGGGTGGGGCTGGGGCTTGCTTCCGGCGTGGGGCTGGGCGTCAGGATGGCTTCAATGGGCGGGGTCGGGGAGCCCAGGGGGTTAAAGGGCTCATAAGAGGCGTTGATCAGACTGGGGTTCTGCCAGACGCTTGTGTTGTAATTCTCAAGCGGCGTGATCTGGCCGGATGCCTGGATGCCTGTTGAAGAGGAGCTCTGGTTGTTGGCGTTTAAGAATTCCTGGCTTTGCAGGTAGCTGGACAGGTCGCCCATGGGCAGGACCTTGAAATAATCGCCGTGGATGTAGCCGATGGTGCCGTTGTGGCTGACGTGGTACCAGGTGCCGTCAGCCTGCACGCTGCTGCCGTATACCAGGGCAAAGGCGTTTTTGGACAGAAGCTTGATCTCCCGGCTTTTGGTGGACGGCTCGCTGCGCAGGCGGACGCGGTCTTTGCTCACATAGCCATAGGAGGAGGGGCTGTCCAAAGTGATCGGGATGGGCGTCGTCACAGGCTGGGGGATGGGCGTGCGCAGGGAGTTGAGGTAGTTCTCGCTCTCAGAGGGCGTCAGCATGCGCAGCTGATCCTCGCGCACATAGCCCAGGTCGGTCCCGTGCTGCACCACATGCCAGACGGTGCCGCCCACATATTCCTGACCGCTCACCGACACGATTGCACCCTCCGGGATCAGGCTCACGATCTTGGCGTTGGTATCGGTGAACGCGCGCAGGGGCACGTTTTCACCGCGGGAGATGGCAAATCCTGTCATCTGGACCAGTGGCCTGGTGGGGCTTGGGGTTGCCGAGACCTTGGGCTGCAGCTGGGCTAAGTAGTAGCTGGCCTCCTGCTCGTTGATGTAGCGCAGGGAGGAAGTGGGCACATAGCCCACCTGCTTGTCGGCCATCACCTGCACCTGGCTGATGCCTTCGTTGCCGATCCAGGTCTGATTCCATACCTGAACCAGGGTGTTCGCCGGCAGGATCTCAATGACCGGTTCATTCTGCCGGTTCATGCCGGTCCTGAGTTCAGCCTGGATGGTGGTCAGCGCCGGGCCCTGGTAAACCGCGGGCGCTGTGGTTTGGGCGGGTTTTGGGGTCGCGGTGGGCGCGATGACTTCCGGGGTGGCCGTGGCGGTCACCTTGGGGGTTGGGGTTGTCTGATAGGGCATGGGAGAAGGCAGGGAAGCCTGGTATGTCTCGCTCTCCTCCTTTGTAAAAAGCCTGGCGTAGTCGGCCTGGACAAAGCCGGCCTTGCCGTTTACCAGCACGCTGTACCACACCACCTTGTTGACGGTCTTCTGCGTGTACACCCAGAAGCGCTCCCCGTTTTCAAGGGTGGCAAGGCGGGTTGAGGAGGTGGAGGTCTTGGAGCGCAGGTTTACGCCGCCGGCGCTGTTCACCTGGGCCCAGCGGTCGATGACCTCGCCGTCTGTCATGGGATCGTTTGAGGGGCTGGGTTCCGGCGCCGGTGTGGGCGTCCAGTTAAACAGGGCGGCTGCCTCGTTAAAGGTCAGAACGCGCGCGACCGTGGCTTTCAGGAAGCCTTCCTGGCCGTTGATGTCCGTCAGGTACCATTCCTCACCCTGCCTGTTCTTCACAGAACCCAGGATATGGGCCAGGTCTTTCGCGTTGACCACGCTGATGATGTTGTCCTTTGACGCGCTGTCGGGGGAGGAACGGAAGTTGATGCCGTCCTTGATGGGGTAGGCGTATTCATCCATGGATTTGATGTCAAAAGGCAGGACCGTGGGCTCGGGGGAAGCGGTTGGTTCGGGCGTGGGCGTTGCGGGCTTCGCGTATACAAACACCACGTCCTCCCGGCTTAATACGCCTGCCGGGCTCAGGGACACCGTCACCGTGCCTTCTGAGATCAGGGTGCAGCCCTCAGGGAGTTTGTCCGGCTTGGCCTGAACCTGCCAGGTGCCGGTCTGAATGGTGACCGTCTGGCTGGGGGAGACTTCACTTCCGGCTTCGTCCCGGTAATGCACCGTGATGGTTGCGGATTTGACGGTGATATCCTTAAACAGGAAGACAACTTCCTGCTGGCTGGGATTGCCTTCGGCATCTACCGTGATAATGACCTCAGGTTCGCTGATCAGTTGATAGATCTGCTGATTGACCTGGTTTAGGTCAACGGCGATCACATTGTTCTCGCCTTCCTTGCAGGGCACGCTGGTGGAGTACAGGATGTCCCCCGCTTCGTTTTTATACAGCACGTTGACCAGAGCGGCCTTGGGGGCGGGCGGCGGCGTGGGGCTGACCTCTGCGACAAGCCTGTATACAAAGCTCAGGCTGGGCGGGGTCGCGGTGTTCTGGGTGACGGTCACGTACTTGGTCGTGTCCTCGCTTTCAAGCAGCGCGTAGCCTTCCATCAGGTCCATGGGGTTGGCGGTCACCGGGTTCTGGCCTTCATTCAGGGTCAAAACTGTGTCGGAGGCCACCTTGTTGCCGTTTTCATCCACATAGGAAACGACCACATCGACCGGCCGGGACACCGCGGTCTCAAGCTTGTACACAAAGATCACCGGGTCCAGATCCGCGCCTGAAATGTCCACCGTCACGTGGTATACGCTCTGTCCCGTCTGGACATAGCCGGGCTCCAGGTTGGCAGGGTCAGGGCTCACGGTGGTGGTGCCGGGCTGCAGGGTCACTTGCTGGGGATCCGCCACCTGACGGCCTGTCTCATGGTCCTGGTAGAGGACGCTGATGGTCACAGGCGGGATGGGTTCCTCTGTGGACACGGCAGGAGCCTCAAACATGAAGGTCACTTCACTCATGTCCGCGCCAAATTCAGTCACGTTGACGATGTATTCCTGGGTCCCGATGGGGGTGTAGCCCTCCGGCAGCAGGCCCGGGTTCGTGCGCACGGTATTTGCGCCCGGCTGCAGGGTGATGACCTCGCTGGCGAGGGGCTGGTTGTTTTCATCCACATAATAGACAGTGATGTCAGCCGGCATTACGGGCGCTTCGGTGGGCACGGCAGGCGCCTCAAACATGAAGGTCAATTCACCCATGTCCGCGCCAAATTCGGTCACATTGACGATGTATTCCTGGGTCCCAATGGGGATGTAGCCCTCGGGCAGCAGGCCGGGGTTCGCGCGCACGGTGTTTGCGCCCGGCTGCAGGGTGATAACCTCGCTGGCGATGGGCTGATTGTTCTCGTCCACGTAGTAGACAGTGATGTCAACCGGTATCACGGGTACTTCGGTGGGCGCGGCAGGCGCCTCAAACATGAAGGTCACTTCACCCATGTCCGCGCCAAATTCGGTCACATTGACCGTGTACTCCTGGCTGCCGATGGGGGTGTAGCCCTCCGGCAGCAAGCCGGGGTTCGCGCGCACGGTGTTGACGCCGGGCTGCAGGATGATGACCTCGCTGGCGATGGGCTGGTTGTTCTCGTCCACGTAGTAGACAGTGATGTCAGCCGGCATCACGGGTACTTCGGTGGCAAGGGCCGGAGCCTCAAATATGAAGGTCACTTCGCTCATGTCCGCGCCAAATTCGGTCACATTGATGGTGTATTCCTGACTGCCGATGGGGGTGTAGCCCTCGGGCAGCAATCCTAGGTTCGCGCGCACGGTGTTGGCGCCCGGCTGCAGGGTGATAACCTCGCTGGCGATGGGCTGGTTGTTTTCATCCACATAGTAGACAGTGATGTCAGCTGGCATGACCTCAGCCTGGGGCGGGTTGGGCATTTCCTGGCTTAAAGAAAGGTAGAGCATGTAGGTGTTCACCGGATTGCCCAGTTCGTCCAGCGTGTAAAACTCCACCGGCTGGGACAGAAGGTTACCTTCCGCGTTGTACATGTAATAGCTGGATGCAAGCGTTCCGCTTGGGATGGAGAAGCTGTGCGCTGTCACCCCGGTGATGTCTGTAAAAAACAGCGCCGCGTTTGGATCCGCCTGCGCTTCCGGGCTGACATACAGCCACAGCGCGTTCTCATAGCCCGGGTAACCCACAGGGCTTGCCATCACGCTCATGGGCGTGCCATCCTGCGTGTAGTTGAGCGTTACGCTGACTTCCTGCTGGGCCTGGGCGGCGAAGGCCGCGACCTGGGCCAGCGCCATCATCAGCGCCAGGAGCAGCGCTGCCAAACGGCGGGGACGGACGAAGTGTTTTTTGTTCATGGAGAGAGCCTCCTTCGTGATTTCAATCATGTTACAATTTTATTACAAAGGCGTGCGCCTGTCAATCTGGCGAAAAGCGGGGCAACCCTTGCTCATGAAACGATTCAGCGTCCCGCTTTCTTCACACATCTTGCGGCTTATGTTATAATTTGTAACAGTATGGTCCGCGATTTTTTGCGGGCCTGCAAGGAAAAGGAGTTTATTGCATTGAGTACATCACGGTTTGCCGTCTTTGTTGACCTGGAGAACGCCGGAGGCAAGGCGGAAACCTTAAACAACATCCTGGAAAAAGTCAAGATCAGGGGCGATATCCTGATGGGCAAGGTCTACGGCTACACCGAGAAATACGGCGGCCTCAAGGAGCTTTTGCTGTCCAACACCTTCACCGTCGTCCCTTCCCTCCGGCACGGCGTCGCGCAAAAAAACAACGCGGACATCCTTCTGGTGCTGGACGCGATGGAGGTCGCCTACACCAACCCCCTGATCGACAGCTTCTGCATCGTTTCCGGCGACAGCGACTACACCCCCCTGGTCGGCAAGCTCAAGTCCATGGGCAAGTTTGTCCTGGGCATCTCGCGCTCTGAGGCCGCCTCCACCATTTTCATCAACGCCTGCAACGAATTTCAGTTTTTGGAAACCGTTTCTGTGCGCCGCGCTCCCCAAAAGGCCAAGAAAGCGGACAAGGACAACACCGCCGGGGACGAGGGCGAATTGCTCAAGCAGATTGAGAGCATCCTGGACGACCACAACGAGGACGAGGTTTTCGCCAGCGAGTTAAAGGGCATCCTCCTGCGCCTGCGCCCCGACTTCAACGAGCGCAATTTTGGCGCTTCCACCTTCTCCAAGCTCTTGACCCGCCTCTCCCAGCAGTATGGCACCATCAAGGTGCGCCTGGACAACTACAACGTCATGGTCTCCCTCTCCAATGAGGAGGGCACCTCTGACAGCAAGCCCGCCAAGCAGTTGACCGCCGACACCTGGGTGGAGGCCTTCCGCGAGCAGCTGCAGCACTACAAGGACGACGGCTTTGAGCGCATCAATCCCAGCATTTTAAAGGCAGACATCCAGTCCCTCTACCCCGGCTTCCAGGAGAAGGCCGTGGGCTTCAAGCGCTTCTCAGACCTTTTAAAGCAGCTGGAAAAAGAAAAGATCCTGGCGCTTGAGATGGACCAGCAGCGCAACATGCTCATTAAGATGCTCTGATTTTCAGCGCCTGCTTTTGCGCGTCAAGATGGGCAATGCCCTTTCCGTTTCAAAGAGGTGAACATATGAACCCGGTTTATTCCGTTATCGTCCCCTGCTATAACGAGGAAGCCTGCATCAGCGAGACCCACCGCCGTTTGAGCGAAGTCATGCGGGGGATGAATGAGAGCTATGAGATCCTTTATATCAATGACGGCAGCCGCGACAAGACAGCTTTGATGCTGGATGATTTGGCGGCTTCTGATCCCGCTGTGCGTGTCATTCATTTTGCCCGCAACGCCGGGCATCAGATCGCGGTGTCGGCCGGGCTGGACTACGCCTCCGGCAAGGCCGTTGTCATCATTGACGCGGACCTTCAGGACCCGCCGGAGGTCATCCCGCAGATGGCTGAAAAATGGAAAGCCGGCGCGCAGGTTGTCTACGGCAAGCGCGGCGTGCGCCACGGGGAAAGCAAGTTTAAGCTGCTCACCGCCAAATGGTATTACCGCGTCCTTCGCAAATTGGCCGGCAACGCCTTCCCCGAGGATACCGGGGATTTTCGCCTGGCTGACCGCCAGGTGGTGGACGTTGTCAAGAACATGCCCGAGCACGCCCGCTACCTGCGCGGGATGTTCGCCTGGGCGGGTTTCAAACAGGAAGCCCTGGTCTATGAGCGGGACAAGCGCTTTGCCGGGGAGACCCACTACCCCTTAAAGAAAATGCTCAAACTGGCCGCCCACGGCGTGATGAGCTTCTCTGAAAAGCCCCTGCTCTGGCCGCTGTGGCTGGGCCTTGTTTTGTTGGGCATCGGCGCGGTCGTTCTCCTCAAGGTCATCGTCTTTGGCCTTTTGGGGTACAGCCAGGCCGCCTCTGTGGTGCCCATGCTGCTGCTGCTGGGCTTTGGCGCGGTGCTTGCCGCCCTGGGCGTGATTGGCGCCTACCTTGCCCGCGTGTATGAGGAGGTTAAAGGCCGCCCGCTGTATGTCGTGGCGCGCACCCTGGGCTTTGACAAGCCCACCCTGCCTACCGGAACACGGATGAAATCATAAAAAATATATATGGATGGATATTGAAGGAGTTGCCATGTCTGACAGATCAAACCTGACCCCGGCCGGAGCCCTGTACATCGCTTCAAGGATGGAGCAGCGCGCCATCCGGCTGTATGAGCGCGCCCTGCTCGTCTTTTCACAGGGGCCAATGAAAAAGGCCCTGGAGGACATCCTCCAGGACGAGCGCGTCCACCTTTCCGCCTTTCAGGAACTTTTGGAGAAGGAGGAGCCTGTTTCAGCCGAAGACGCCCTGCTTTTGGACGCTGAAGCCGATACGGTTCTCTTCCAGGGCGGGCTCACCGGCGCTGTGCGCGAGGGCGCCCTTGATTCCCTGAAATCCCTGCTGACCTTTGCCGCGGACGAGGAGGAAGCCGCCGCCCGCCGCTATACCGATTTTGCCGCGAAAGCGCAGGGCCGTACAAAAGAGACCTTCCTGGACATCGCTTCCCAGGAGCGCCGGCATTTGGAGCGCCTGAAGGAGCAGATTTCGCTGCTGAAGGAGGAGAGGGATGCCTGAAAAAAAGGTGCTGCTGTCCCTGCGGGGCCTGCACAAGACCTTTGACACCCAGGAGGCCGTTGCCGGCATCGACCTGGAAGTATACGAGGGCGAGTTCATCACCCTTTTGGGCCCCTCCGGCTGCGGCAAAACCACCACCCTGCGCATCATCGCGGGGCTGGAGATGCCCTCCAGCGGCAGCGTTTTTCTGGACGGAAAGGACATCACCCGCCTCGCGCCTGAGAAGCGCGAGGTGAACACTGTTTTTCAGAACTACGCGCTTTTCCCGCACATGAACGTCTACAAAAACATCGCCTACGGGCTGACGCTTCGCGGCGTTGACAAAAACATCATCAAACAGAAAGTGGACGAGATGCTGGACTTGACCCAGCTGAAAGGCTATGAAAAGCGGATGCCTTCCCAGCTTTCCGGCGGTCAGCGCCAGCGCGTCGCCATCGCGCGTTCCCTGATCCTCTCGCCCAAGCTCCTTCTTCTGGATGAGCCCCTGGGCGCCCTGGACCTGCAGCTGCGCCGTCAGATGCAGCAAGAATTAAAACAGATGCAGCGGACGCTGGGCATCACCTTCATCTACATCACCCATGACCAGGAGGAGGCCATCACGATGTCCGACCGCATCGCCCTGATGCGCGCCGGGCGCTTTGTGCAGCTGGACACCCCCAGGGGGCTGTATGAGCAGCCGCGCACCGCCTTTGCCGCTTCCTTTATCGGGGAAACCAACCTGCTCACCGCCACCGCCCAGGCAGCCAAGGATGACGAGGTGCTCCTGGACATCGCGGGTTTTACCCTGCCCTGCACCTGCACCGACTGGGTCACGCCCGGGGAAAAACTGCTGCTCTCCCTGCGCGCGGAAAGGCTGCACCTTTCTAAAACACCCGTGCCCGTGCCCTGCTGCCGGGTCACAGGCGAACTGGTGCACACCCAGTACGCCGGCGGCGAGCGCCTGAGCGTGGTCAGTTTGCCTGACGGGCAGACCCTGCGCGTGCGCACCTCCACCGAGACCGACCAGGATCTGGCCCCAGGCGCCACCGTCTACTGCTGGTGGAATCAGGAGTCCGGCGTTTTGGTTCGGGATGACAGGGAGGAAGCCTGATGGCAAAAGCCGCTTTGGGAAGGCATCAGACCTCCAGGCAGCCCATGGCCCTGCCCATGGTGCTGTACGCCGCGCTTTTTGTGGGGCTCAGCCTTCTGTACATCATCGGGCTCTCGCTCATGACCCGCGGCGCGGACTTCACCGCCGGCGCGCCCTATGGCCTGCACAATTATGAGCGCATTGTAAGCCCGCTTTACCTGCGCTCCCTCCTGCAGTCCCTGCGCCTGGCCTTCTTTACCGCGCTCTTTTGCCTGGCGCTGGGCTATCCCTTCGCCTACTTCATGGCCAAGGCCTCCTCCCGCGCCAGGACCTGGCTGATGATGCTGCTCATCGTGCCCTTCTGGACCAATGCCTTAATCCGCATCTATGGCTGGAAGATATTGCTGTCCACCACCGGCCCCCTCAATCAGATGTTTTTGAGCCTTGGACTCATTGAGAAGCCCATCCGCATGCTCTATACTGATTTTGCCGTGCAGGTGGGCATGATCTACGCCATGATCCCCTTCATGGTGCTGCCCGTTTATTCCGCTGTGGAGCGCATGGACTGGGCCATGGTGGAGGCCTCCCGCGACCTGGGCGCCTCGCCCTTTCGCGCCTTCCTCACCGTCACCCTGCCCATGACCCTGCCGGGCGTTCTGGCCGGGCTGGTGCTCACCTTCATCCCCTCCATCGGCCTCTTTTTTATCTCCGACCTCCTGGGCGGGTCCAACACCATGCTCTGGGGCAACATGGTGCATAACGAGCTTTTAAAAAGCCGCGACCTGCCCTTCGCCTCCGCGCTGTCCGTCGTTCTGCTCACGCTCACCGGACTTGTCATTCTGGTCTACCGGCGCATGGGCGGCAAGGCGGATTCCATGGTGTTCTAAGGAAGAAGACAAGAGAACCTTGGGGGATTTCATCCCCCAAGCCCCCTGACAAGGGATGCTCCCTTGACCCGGAATTCTGAACAGATAACCGCGTGAAGAAAAAGGGCCTCAGATGATAAGCAAAAGACAAAAGTTCTTTGAAGGCCCGGAAACTTTCTTTCAAGAAAGTTTCCGGAATCCCGCCGGATGAAATCCCCTGATAACCCTAAACAATTTCAACCAAAGGAGACGCCGTGAAAAAGAAAAACTCGCCCTGGGCCAATGTGTACCTGGCGCTGATCTTGATCCTGCTGTACCTGCCCATCCTGGTGGTGGTGCTGTTTTCTTTTAACTCCAACCCGGGGCGGACGGCGAACTTCCAGTTTGAGGGTTTCTCCCTGCAGTGGTATGAGGCGCTGTTCAACCCGGCCTCGGGCTATGGCGGGCCGCTGATGACCTCGGTCACCATCGCGGTCTGGTCGGTCCTGCTGTCTGCCATCCTGGGCACCCTGGGCGCGATCGGCCTGGTGAGAAGGCCGGTTAAAAAGAGCATCCTGGGCAGGGCGGGGAACGCGGCGCTGTCCCTGGGCGAGCAGGTGGCGGTGCTGCCGATCATGATCCCGGAATTGATCCTGGGCATCGCGCTGATGGCGCTGTTCACGCTGATGAAGCTGCCCTTTGGCATGATCACCCTGGTCTTGTCGCACGTGGTCTTCTGCGTGCCCTATATTTTTATCACGGTCAGGGGCAGGCTCTCCTCCCTGGACCCGGGGCTGGAGGAGGCCGCGCGCGATCTGGGCGCGACGCCCTTGAAAGTGCTGACTACCATCACGCTGCCGCTTGCGATGCCGGCGGTGGTCTCCGGCTGCCTGCTGGCGTTTGCGATGTCGATGGACGACTTTGTAATCTCCTTTTTCGTGAACGGCCCGCAAACAAACACCTTGCCGCTGAAGATCTATTCCTCGGTGAAGGTGGGCGTGCCCCCGCATGTGAACGCGCTGTGCACGCTGATGCTGGCGGCGGTGTTCATGATCGTGGGCTTGAGCCAATTGTGGCAAGCCAGGACGCAAAAGAGATTAAAGCGCGATGAGAAACAGGCCGCCCGGGCGCGGGCGATGAGCGCGAACTGAGAAAAGAAACAAAGGACAGGCTATGAAAAAACTGGTTTTAACCGGCGGCGGCACCGCCGGGCATGTCACGCCGCACCTGGCGCTGCTAAACAGGCTGCAGGAAACGGGGTATGAGATCCACTACATCGGCACCAGGGACGGCATTGAGCAAGATCTGATGCGGGAGCGGGAGGGCGTCGCCTATCACGCGATCTCCTCCGGCAAATTGCGCCGGTATCTTTCATTCAGGAACCTGACAGACCCCTTCCGCGTGCTGGCGGGCTTCTTCCAGTCATACAAAATCCTGCGCGGGATCAGGCCCGGCCTGGTCTTTTCAAAGGGCGGCTTTGTGGCGGTGCCGGTGGTGGCGGCGGCCTTTATGCTTGGCATCCCGGTCCTGGCGCATGAGAGCGACCTGACCCCGGGGCTTGCCAACCGAATCAGCGCGCTCTTCGCCAAGAAGGTGGCCACCACCTTCCCGCAGTGCGCGGCCGCGATTGGCAGGAAAGGCGTGCACACCGGCACGCCCATGCGCGGGGAGCTGTTTGAGGGCAGCCGGGAAAAAGGCCTGAAATTCGCGGGCTTTGACGGCAAAAAGCCGGTCCTTCTGATGATGGGCGGCAGCCAGGGCGCGCAGGCGGTCAACGAGGCGCTGCGCGCGGCGCTGCCTGATATTCTGCCCCAAATGGACGTGCTGCACCTGTGCGGGAAAGGCAAACTGGACGAGACGCTCAGGGGCACAAAGGGCTATTTCCAGGCGGAGTATGTGGACAGGGAGCTGTGCGACGTTTTAGCGGCGTCCGACTTGGTGCTCTCCCGCTCCGGCGCGACCGCCATCAGCGAGTTCCTGGCACTGAAAAAGCCCATGCTGCTTGTGCCTTATCCCAAGGGCGCCAGCCGCGGCGACCAGATCTTAAACGCCCAGGATTTTGAGAAAAGGGGCCTGGCGCTGACCCTGATGCAGGAAAACATGACGGGCGAAACCCTTAGGGACAAGCTGTTTGAACTGATGGACAGGAAGGACGAACTGAGGGCGAACCAGATGAAGGAGCCCAATGCTGACGGCAGCGGCGCGGTGCTCTCCCTGATCGGGCAGTTGTTCCGCGAAAAGAAAGAGAACAAGTAATTCCCGATAAGCTATATCAAATGAAAGGGCAGGACCATGCCTGACAGCAAGATTACCGAGGTGGTCGCCGCGCTCATCTGGAACGAGGGCGGCGCTGTCCTCATCTGTCAGCGCCCTACGCACAAGGCCAGGGCGCTTTTGTGGGAGTTTCCAGGCGGCAAGGTGGAACAGGGGGAGACACATCAGCAGGCGCTTTTGCGGGAGTGCAGGGAGGAACTGGGCGTGGGCCTTGCGGTCGGCCCCTTGTACATGGAGGTCACCCATCCCTACCCCGACCTGCTGGTGCGCCTGTTCCTGTATCACGCGAAAATCATTTCCGGAACCCCGCGCAGGCTGGAGCACGCGGCCCTGGCCTGGGCAGACCCGATGCGCCTTTCTGATTATGATTTTTGTCCCGCTGATACGGACATCATCGCCACGATGGCGCGGGGCGTCACGCCCCCGGATTTTGGCGAAGGCTGTTATGAAGGCTGAAGGAGAACGAGGGAACGGGAAAACGGGGGTCTTCTTTTCTTTGAAAGAAAAGAAGCAAAAGAACGATAAAAATCTTTGATTTGAAAGGCATACCGCGATGAATGAGATCAAGTTGTATGACGACCGGGAGATCCGCTCTGTCTGGGACAATGAAAAAGAGGAATGGTATTTTTCTGTTGTGGATGTGGTTGGTGTGCTGACGGAGAGCGCCAACCCCAGAAGATATTGGAGTGATCTGAAAAGAAAACTGAAGGAAGAAGAAGGCGCAGATCAGTTGTACGAAAAAATCGTACAACTGAAACTGGAATCTTCGGATGGTAAAAAGTATATGACAGACGCCGCTGACATGCAGGGCATCTTCCGCGTGATCCAGTCCATTCCCTCACCCAAGGCCGAACCCTTCAAAATGTGGCTGGCCCAGGTCGGCAAGGAGCGTGTTGACGAGATCATTGACCCGGAACTGACCATTGACCGGGCGCTAAAGACCTACCTGCAAAAGGGTTACACCCGGGAATGGATCAACCAGCGCCTTCAGGCCATTCAGGTCAGAAAGGAATTGACGGACGCCTGGCAGGATCATGGCGTTAATGAGGGCAGGGAATACGCCATTTTGACCAATGAGATCTCAAAGGCCTGGTCCGGGATGACGACCCGCCAGTACAAAGATTATAAAAACCTGAAAAAGGAAAACCTGCGGGACAATATGTCCACCCTCGAACTGGTGCTGAACATGCTTGCTGAAGCCACGACGGCTGAGCTGACAAGCGCCGAGAACCCGGTCGGGCTTGAGCAAAACATCCATACTGCCAGGCGCGGCGGGACGATCGCGGGCAACGCGCGCAAAGAGATCGAGAAAGAAACCGGGAAGCCCGTGATTACCAGCAAAAACGCGATTGATTTTTCCAGGGTGATCGGGGATGTTTCAAAGAAACTGGACGACCAGAATCAGGAACCGTAATTGAGGAAAAACCATTCCGTGTCAAAGAATAAACGGAAAGAAAGAAGCAAAAGAACAATATTGATTAAAAGTTTCAGGGGGTTCGGGGGCGCTTTCCAAAGCGCCCCGCGTTCTTTTTTCCTTCCCGCCCAATGTAAAATTCTGGTGTTTCTGTGCTTTTCCCGGTATTTGTCGCTATGATAATTGTATCAACCGCTTTTCCCGGCGGAAGGAGGATACTGATGAAACGATGGATGGCTTTGCTGCTGGCGGCGCTGACCCTGCTTGGCGCGTTGACGGTTCCCGTGCTCGCTGAAACGCGGCTGACGCCCGCTGACGATTCTTTTTCTTTTATCTTAAAGGCGGAGGAGGTCAACCGTGAATGGCAGCGCCTGAAAGACGCGCTGATGAAAATGGAGGGCTATCCGCAGAGCAAGGGCCTGGAAAAGGAAACCCTGCTTGATGAGGATGTGCTGATGGACGGGGCCGCACTGGCCTGGAAAACGAACCTCATCAGCCTGTCACCTGACGGGGAAAGGGCGCTGATCGGTTTTGAGGATTTTCCGGCCTCGGTCGATTTGAAGGACGGTTCCTTCCGCTTCCTGGCGCCCAAAACGCCCCTGAGCGGCACCCCTTTGCAGTCCTACCTGGACATGGGCAGGATGATGTTGAGGGAAAGCTTTCTTGACTGGTCGGAGGATGGCGGCAGGGCGATCGTGTCATCGCCCACCAGTGTGTTTGTGTATGGGAAGTACAGCGTAAACGTCATCCTTCTGGATTTGAAGGAAGGTGTTTACTCCCTGCTGGACGAACAATTTGCCGCCCTGGGGGATGTCAGAACTTTTGATCTGAAAAAGATTGAGGGCGGCGTTCCTTATTACGCGGTCTTTGGCCCGGGGGATGAGAGCGTCTATGCTTTTTACTACGCTATGACAAAGGATTATGCGTCCAAAATTCAGATCTTTGAGCAAAATCTTGCGGCAGGCGAAAAGAAAGAAATCGCTTCCTTCCCCGGCGAGTGGGCGGATGTATCGCGAATTTTTACCGATAACGCCGGCTTTATGACGAGTTTTCGTGATTACAGGGCCAGGGACAAAAAAGGCCTCCTGCTGTTTTCCTGGGACGGGGAGCGCAGGGAAGTTCTGATGAAGGCGGGGGAGGATTATTCCCTGAAGATGGAAGCCTTTGGTGTGAAGGATTACAGGGCTGGCCAGATCGTCCTGAACCTGAGCATCGGCTCCGTGGCCAAGCCCTCCAACATCTTTACCTGGCCCCGGAGCGTTGACAACCTGGATGAAACGGTGTTTGATCAGGCGCTGGTTCTGGATGGGGATGGCCAGGTCGTGGCTGCGGACCCGTGCGCCCTGCTCTTTGACGCGGCCCACGAGGCGCGCGGGGCGGAGATCTGGCGGGACGGCCAGCTGCTGTACCGCTTGCCGACAGACGCTGTTTTGTCCCCGGATGGAAGGCGGCTGCTTCTGGCCTTTTCCAAAGACGAGGAGGAGGAAACCCGGTTTTATCTGCTGGACCTGGAAAGCGGGGCCTCAAGCGAGGTCACCATGGAAGGCGGCTTGCCCTACCGTGTTCGGCCGGACGACATTGTGGGCACTAAGCGGCTTTCCTGGCTGACGGAAGACCTCATCACCCTTTTGCCCCGCGTAAAAAGGGAGCCGGTGTTTTTCACCCTGAAGTAAGATTGCTTCCTCATCCGTCTCCTGCTATGATGTCAGGTGTTTCAACACGCTGATTGACAGGAGTGAGCAGGTGAAGTTTTCTTTTAAGCCCTCAGGGGCGCTGTACATCATCTTATGCTGCCTGGCCTGGAGCTTCGCGGGCGTGCTCAGCAAATGGGCGCCCTGGGGCGCGTATTCCATCATCGGCGCCAGGTCGCTGCTGACCGCTTTGGTGTTCGCATTTAAGCGCAAAAGCTTTAAGCCGGTCTTCACCCGCGGCAACTGGATCGGGGCCTTTGGCGTGGCCGCCACCTCAGCCCTGTTTATCATCGCCAACAAAATGACCTCCGCCGCCAACGCCATTGTGCTGCAGTACGCCATGCCGGTGGTGGTCATCCTGGGCTACTGGGTCTTTCAGGGCAAAAAGCCCAGCCTGCTGGACGCCGGGATCGGCCTGTCCGTGATGCTGGGCGTGGTGCTGTGCTTTATGAGCGGGTTCCGGCGCGGCGCGTTCTTGGGGGACACCTTGGCGCTGCTGTCCGCCTTCACCTTCGCCCTGGTCTTTTTTGCCGCCCGCATGAAGGACGCGGACCCGACGGATTACGCCTACCTGGGCAACCTGCTGTGCAGCCTGTTTTTGATCGCGATCCCCTTTGATCCGGATTTCACCCTGTCGATCAGCGCGCTGATCCCGGTCGTTTTGATGGGCGTCTGCCTGTCCCTGGGCTATCTGTTTTTTTCAATGGGCATGAAGGCCGGGGTGCACCCGGTCACGGCCTCCATCCTGGCCAATGTGGAGCCGGTGATGAACCCCTTCTGGGCCTTCCTCTTTCTGGGGGAGAACCCGGGCGCGCTCTCCCTGTTTGGCGCCGCCCTGGTGCTTTTCAGCGTCAGCCTGTACAGCGTTTTAAAGCCCCGCCAGGACCGCCACAAGGCGCTCGTTGCAGATGGTTAATACCGAACTCAATCATAAATGCTTTGATGGGCTGGTTCTTTTGCGCCTCCGCGTTGCCTCATTCACTCAGCGTAGGACTGCGGCTACGCCTCGTTCTTTCGGCTTAGCGGAGTCATCAAAATCCCTCAGCCCCTCTGTGCATTTATTCATTCGTTCGGTATAAGGCTATAATAAATAATGCTCGCTGATGATCGCGCTGACAGCGCGGATGATCCCTTTTACCTGCTTTTCAAGCGGCATAGAAGGCTTCACCGGGCTGTGTTTTTGCGCCTGCTCCGGCAAATAAGGCAAATGGATAAACCCGGCCTTGCAGGGCAGTTGACGGGCGCTGATGTGGTGCAGGACGGAATAGAACAGGTGATTGCACACAAAGGTGCCGGCGGTGTTGCTGATTTGCGCGGGTAGCCCATTTTCCCTGATGGCGCTGACCATTTTTTTGACGGGCAGGGTGGCAAAATAGGCCGCCGGGCCCGTTTTTTCAATGGGTTCCTCCTGCGGCTGATGGCCCTGATTGTCCCTGATGTCGGCGTCGGCAAAATTGAGGGCCACCCGCTCCACCGTCAGGCCCTCCCGGCCTCCCGCCTGGCCCAGCATCAATACCGCGTCCGGCTGATAAAGCGCCATCGCCTCAATGACCACCCGGACGGACTCGAAGAACACCGTTGGCACGGTCAACTTTTTGATCTCCGCTTCCCCAATGGCGTCCGGCAGCAGGGCCAGCGCTTCCTGCGCCGGGTTGATGCTTTCCCCGTTAAAGGGGTCAAAGGCTGTGACCAAGATTTTCATTAAAACACCGCTCCATTGATTTTCCCTGTGACAGCAGCATACTTCATTTTGTCATTCAATACGAAACCAGCATCGCCGCTGCCATCAGTAAACGAAAGAATGCGGGTCGTTCATTTTTTTCTTCTCGTTCGGCTTGTTGTTTCTTCAAGTCTTCTATAAGGCGATTTTTCAACTCATCGGGAACTTCTGTCAAAAAAACAGGCGATCCATCAGGCTGAACTGCAAAACTACCTGGGGGCATATAGTCAAAACGTTTATATAGAAATATCAATATCCCTCCAATTCTTTTCTGATGTACAGAACGACCGCATCTGATATTGAGTGCTTTCCTTCACCATAGTAATACATTCTAAATGCTTGCACAACCATTTCACCCTTGCTGCCTGGCGCACCTGCCTGTACGATGCGGGCACAAGCAAGAGCCTGGACGCGATGATTGGGGAGCGGGAAAAAGATCTTCTCATTGACCAAAGCAACAACCGAGGTATACTGGAATCAGAAAAGCGCCGTCTGGCCGGAGGCGATCACCGCGCCTGGTCTTTCAGATCAGGACAGGATGATGCTGATGAGGGAAACGATTGAAAGAGCAAAGGATTCTGGCGTATGGATATCAAATTGACAAAAAATGAAGCTGAACTCCTTTTGCGTGCGGAGACAGAAATCGCGCAGAAAGGGCACACTGAAATAAAGTGTCCGCGTTGTGGAGGAAAAATCACAACGACAAGTGCAGGCACAGGATTTGCAACCGGGTGTGAAGATTGCAAAATCCGACTTATAGGAAGAGGCATTTAGTCTTGTTCAGGGTTTAGATTGACGCTCCGAACCTTACAGAAGATGATCGCAGACTTTTGACTGAAGATGCGATTGAATGCGCCAAGGAAGCTTATGTCATTATAAAAAAACGAACTGATGAGGAGGTTGCGGTATGGAGGAAGTTATGAATGAAAAAATCACACTCGCGGAAGCGCAAGTGTTGATTGATTTTGCAACCGAATTAACAGATCATGGTGTTAGCGAAATTCGATGCCCGCGTTGCAATGGCCAATTAGAGATAGAAACAACCGGGAACAGTTACAAAGTGTTCTGTCCTGTTGATAAAGAAGTGGCAGTTGTTAGCAGAGGGATCTAAAGTAACAACAAATCAATCAGCGTCCCTTTGGGAGCGTTTCAGGCTGTCAAAAACGATATTCAGGGGGAGGGTATCATGTCTGCACAGCAATTCAAGCAAAAAATCATGAAGAACCTGCATGATTTAGCAGAACCTGTTGAGCAGTATTTTATTGCAAACGGTTTGGATTATGAAAAGCTGAACAACATGTCCTTCCATTGGGGAATTGACTCCTTGGAAATTAGAACATTGACCGGGGAAGTCGTTTTGAGCGTCAATGGCTGGCCCGGACGATACTCCTTTGAGGAGACCCCAAACACTCGAATGTATTTGACATAACCGCGTTATCAGCCCTCGCCCCTCCGGGGGCGTTTTTGATTGCGAAAAAGGAGGAAGGAAGATGGACTGTCAGGAGTTTAAGGCTCAACACAGAAGGCGTTAATAAGAAGTTAAGCGCCTGAAAAATTGCGAAACCCCGCGAAAATCAACGAAAACTCACGAAAACTGAAAAAACCCTGACGCCGCCTGATGAAACGGGCTGTTTTCCGGCGCGGAAAGCGGCCTGTTTTCGCGTTTTTCCGCGCGCTGATTTTTTCGAGACCTTCCAAAACGCAAGGAATGATCAGGGGAAACGGGCTTTTTGAAAGATGTCAAAAGATGTCAGCCCATGTCAGTGAATGTCAGCCGCCCGCTGTGCTAATTTGTTCACAACAAGAACGCTTGTTCGCTAAAAAGGAGGCGGCCATGGTCACCAGCAACCCGGACATCATCAAAAACGGCATCCCCGACATCCAGGCGGTGGAAAACCTGCTGCGGCAGTTTGACGCGGGCGCGATCAGGCTGAGCCGCCTGAAGCGCTATTACGAGGGGCAGCACGACATCCTGTCAAGGACGCGCTTAAGCGGCCTGCCCAACAACCGCCTCTCCCACGCCTACCCGCGCTACATCGCCCAGGTGTCCGCCGCCTACCTTCTGGGCGAGCCTGTGCGCGTGGAGGGGCCGGAGCCGGGCGCAACCGCGCTTCGCGGCCTGCTCCTTCGCGCCTCAGCCGACAGCATCGACATCGACCTGGCCATTGACCAGGCGGTCTACGGCAGGGCGGTGTCCCTCTGCTATGAGGAAAAGGGCTATTTGCCCTATGTGTGCGCGCTGAACCCGCAAAACGCCTTTGTGGTCTATGACGACACGGTCGCCCATGACCCGCTCTTTGGCGTCTACCTGACCGGCCTTGGAAAGGACAGGCAGATCACCGTCTACACCGACAGGGCCGTGATCACCTGGCCAAAGGCCGATAAAAAGCCTCTGATCAGGCCGCATCCCTTCCAAAGCCTGCCCATGGTCGAATACCGAAACGGCGCGGACGCGCACGGGGATTTTGAGGACGTGCTGACCCTGATCGACGCCTACAACCTGCTCTCCTGCGACCGGCTCAACGACCGCCAGCAGTTTTCAGACGCCCTTCTGGTCTTAACCGGGGTCATGGGCATTGACGTGATGGGCGGGGACGGCTTGAACGCCATGGAGCGCCTGCGGCAGGAGAAGACCCTGGCGCTGCCGGACGCCTCCTCCCGCGCGGAATGGTTGGTCAAAAACCCGCAGGAAAGGGACATCGAGGTGCTGCGGGGCGCGCTGAAGGAGGACATCCACAAGTTTTCCATGACGCCGGACTTCTCTGACGAGCGTTTCTCCGGCAATTCCTCCGGCATCGCCATCAAGTACAAATTGTTCAATTTTGACAACCGGATCAAGCTTAAGGAGCGCTACTTTATTACGGGCCTCAGGGAGCGCGCCCGCGCCTTTTGCGGGTGGCTTAAAACCCGCGAGGGCATTTCTCTAAACGCCGATGAACTGGTGTTTAAACTGTCCCGCCGCCTGCCCGTGAACGAGCTGGAGCGCGCCCAGTGCATCCGCGCCCTCTCCGGCATCCTGGAGGAGGAGACCCTGCGATTCAACTCCCCCCTGCAGGACGACCCCAACCGGCCTCTTGGCACACAGAAAGGGGAGGGGGTGGTTCAAACCTGAACCCAGTTTAAACCCCAATGTCACAACACTGAAAGGAGAACAAGATGACGGACAACCAGCATGAACCCCTTCCACAGTCCCCGGACACAGAACAGCCCCGGGAGATCACGGCCCCAAACCCGCCCCCTGAAACTGAAACGCAAGACCCGGAAACCGCCCTGAACGAGCGCCTTGAAGCGCTGAACAGGCGCGAAGCTGAATTGACGCAGCGTGAACGCCGCTTTTTGGCCAGGCAGCGCCTGAATGAAATGAACCTGCCGAAGGCCCTGCTTTCCCACCTGGACCTTACCAGCGGGGAGACCCTGGAAAACTCGCTGAAGCTGGCGCTTCTGGCCTCCAAGGGCGCGCAGGAGCCGCCCTCCGCGCCACGGGCCGCGCCCTCCCAAAAGCCCCCGCCCTTTGCCACCTACCTGGAGCGCGCCAGGCTGTTTGAAGAGGACCCCGCCGCCTACGCCCTCATGCGCGGGCAAAACGAAAACATTTAAAGGAGAAAACATATGCCAACCACCACCACCCAGGTATCCATCCTTCCGGAGGTCATGGCCGACCTGGTCGAAACCAAGCTGGGCGCCCGCGTCAGCCTCCTCCCTCTGGCCACCAGGGACAACAGCCTGATGGGCCAGCCCGGGGACACCATCCGCTTCCCCGCCTTCCGCTACATCGGAAAGGCCGATGAGATCGCGGAGAACGGACAGATCACCCCCAACCTGCTCACCTCCTTTTCCGTGCCCACCACCGTGCGCAAGTACGCCAAGGCCGTCCAGATCACGGACGAGGTGCGCCTCTGCGGCTTTGGCGACCCGGTCGGCGAGGCGGCGGGCCAACTGGCCCAGTCCATTGACCACGCGGTGGATGACGCGCTGTATGAGCAGCTTCATTCCCTGCCCCTCTCCCGCGTCTACCCCGTCTCCGGCCTGTCGCCGGACGCGGTGGCGGACGGCCTCACCCTGTTTGGGGAGGACCTGGACGGGCCCAAGGTGATCCTGGTGGATCCCCAGGGCTATGCGGCGCTTAGAAAGGATCCGGACTACATCCGCTCCTCAGACCTGGGGCAGAGGATGCTGTTCTCCGGCGTCGTCGGCGAGATCTGGGGCTGCCAGGTGGTCGTGACCCGGAAGACCGGCCCCAATGCCGCCCTGGGCGAAACCCGCTATTACATCTTAAAGCCCGGCGCGCTGCGCCTGGTCAACAAGTCCGGCACCTTCATCGAGGTGCAGCGCGAGCCGGAGTTTATGCGGGACACCATCTATGCCTCCAAGCACTGCGCCGCCTACCTGTATGACGATTCCAAGGCTGTGGCCCTGTCCGTTTTCACCGGGGTTCAGACCCTGGCAAACGACCTGATCAGCACAAAGGCCATGGGCACGGGCAGCACCGCCATCGTGATCCCGGAAAACCTGATGAACCCGCCTGTTAACTGCAAATGGGCCTATGTGCTGAACACCTCGGCCACCTTCCCGGTCACCTTCGGCACCGCCGTCACCGGAACAAGCCCCTGGGTGTCCTCCAACACCGCGATCCCGGCAGGCAGCAACACCTATGCCCATGTCCTGCTGCTGGATCAGAACAACAAGCCCCTGAAAAAGGCCACCGCCGCCATCATCAAGGGCTGACACAAGCCCGCGGGAGGAAGGATTGCTTCCTCCCGCAAAGGATAAGGAGCGATTATGACCGCGCAAGAACAATTCCTCCTCCTTTTGGAGGACGCCGCCCCGCCCGGGGAGGCGCTGATCTTAACCTACCTGGAAAACGCCGACGCTCTCATCTTGGGCTACCTGGGTGAAAGCGCCCTGCCCGAAGCCCCGCGGATGGAGCTGATCCGCGCCAGAATCGCGCTGGCGCTTTACAACAGGCGCGGCGCGGAGGGCGAAAGCATGAGGACGGAGGGCGAGGTCGCCTCCCGTTTTGAGCCGATGGACGGCCTGCTCCGCCTGTACCTGCGGCCCTTCCTGAAGGCCAGGGCGGTGAGCCTCCTGAATGAAGCGGGTGACGGCTGATGCTGCGCCTGCGAAAAAAACAGTTAAGGGAGGTCACCTGCCTGCCCACCCAGGCCTATACCGACACCACCGGCGGCATTGGCCGCGTGACCACGGGAAATCACTTCACCTTCAAGGCCGCCCTCCTGCCCCCAAAGCGCGCCATCACCCGCACCGTGTCCGGCGTCCGCCTGGCGCTGACCTGGACGCTGCTGCCGGAGGGCGCGCCCCCCTGCCGCGAGCAGGACCGCCTGGTTTTTCCGGGGGACAGCCGGGTGTTTACCATCACCGCCATCAAGCGTTCCCCCCGCTTCCTGGCCTTTCATTTAGAACTTCTGTAAGGAGCCGATATGAACCTTGCCACCATGCAATCCGTCTACCAGGCCCTGCAAAATGGTCTCCAGATCCCGGTATCCCGCTCCTGGCCGCAGACGCCGCCCGCCCTTCCCGGCTGCACCTTTCATTTGGGTTCCTGGACAAGGCAGCCGGACGGCTCCGCCCGGGTCTCCTTCAAGGTGCTTTTGCGCACGGAGCTGCAGGAGCAGGGGGATATCTACACCGCCCAGGCCGTCCCGGCCATGCTGGCCCTGGGCTTTGTGCTGGAGTCCGCTGAGGACAGCTTTGAAAGCGAGACCGGCGTCTTTGTCCGCGATCTGTCCTTCATGGGGCTTGAGGCCGCGCCCCTAAAGCCGCCGGACGCCTCGCCGGACTTCCACGCGGCTGTCTATGGCGGGGGCGAGTGGCACAGCCTGCCGGAGCCGGCCTCTTTCACCCTGAAACCGGCCACGCGCGGCCTGATCGCGCCGCAGACGCCGGGCTTTGACGCGGCGATGCTGCCGTATTTTTCCCTGGAGCGCATCAAGCCCGCCTCCCTTGTCATCAACGCGCCTTTTCAAACGGATCTGCGCGCGCTGGACTACCTGCGGCTCGCCTTCCGCATCGGCAATGAGATCACCCTGCGCGTGTCCTACCGCCTGCCGGAGAGCCCGCAGACCCTCTTAGGCGTGCTGACCGCGTTTCATGCCTCCGCCCTGGGCATCTACCTTGAGATCGCCATCAGAAACCTGTGAGGAAGCTATGGAAATCAAACTGAACACCGTCAAAATCCCGGAGCCCCACCGCTTCACCATCCAGTGGGCCATCATCGAGGGGACCTTCCGCCGCCGCTACACCCTGGAATATGACCTGATCTCCCCTGAAAACGCCGCGCTGATCCTGGGCGTCGCCACCGCCGCCACCTTCAGCATCACCTGCACGGACCCCGCCACCAATTCCGTCATCACCCGCAACGTGCTGTCTGAAAACCTGATCATCTCCCTGCATCAGGACGCGGGCGGCTTCCTGTCCTACGCGCCCCTGACCCTGGTGTTCAGGCAGACCTGATATTTGGAGGAAACATGTACAATCCCGAACCCCTCAGGCGTTTTCTGGAGTCCGCCCTTGGCTCCCCCTATGTGTACGGCGGCACAGGGCAAATCTGCGCGCCCAATTACCGCGAGCAGCGGGCGCGCCAATACCCCGCCATGGCCAACATGATCCGGGAGAATTGCCCGGTCCTGTCCGGGCGGAAAAAGACCTGTGCCCAATGCAAATATGATGGAAAAAGCTGCTATGACTGCGCCCAGCTGGTCAGAAAGGCCTTTGCCGTCCTGGACATCCCCTTTCCCTCCGGCGCTTCCTCCCAGTGGAAGAAGGAGGCGCTCTGGGCCTGGCGCGGGGAACTGCCCCCGCAGGCCGCCAGCGTCTTTGGCGTGGTCTTCCGTTTGGATGAGGAAGGGGATGCCTCGCGCCCCATGCGCCATGTGGGCGTCTGCCTGGGCAAGGGCCATGTGATCGATGCCCGCTCCCACCGCCTGGGCGTGATCAAAACAAAGTTCACCGCCTACCCCTGGACCCATTTTGCCATCCCCAGGGGCTTCCAGGTTCCGGATTTTCTGCCGGAGCCAGGCCCGGAGATCCGCTTTCCAGGAAGTGCCCCTGCGCTAAGGACGCCGCTTGACCCGCCCCTTCAGGAGCAAAGCCTTTTGATCGGCGCGCAGGGCGAATTGGTGCGGCTTTTGCAGGCCCAGCTGCTGCGCCTGGGCTATTACCTGCCCAGATACGGCGCGGACGGCAAATACGGCCGGGAGACCGCCGCCGCCGTGGTCGCCTTTCAAAAGGTGACCGGCCTTCCGCCCACGGGCCAGGCGGACGCGCCCACCATGGCCCGCCTCTTCCCCAGGCCAAAGCCGCTTGCCCCGCCTGAAAATGATTTGTTCGACTGATAAAGGAGGAACCCCATGTTTTTTCAAACGCTTTCCAAGGTCCTGATGGTCGCCCTGGCCTTTGTCCTTCAGCTTCTGGGCGGCTGGGACGCGCCCCTGACCCTGCTGTTCCTGCTGATGGGGCTGGATATCCTCTCCGGCCTCACGCTGTCCCTGCTGCGGAAAAGCGACAAGACCGCGCAGGGCGGCTTCCGCTCCGGCCAGTTTTTCAGCGGGCTGACCCGCAAACTCCTGATGGTGCTTCTGGTCATTTTGGGCAACGCCCTGGACGGCCTGCTGCGCAGCACCGTCTGCCGCCTCAGCGTCATCGGCTTTTACGCCGCCAACGAGGCCCTGTCCGTCATTGAGAACGCCGCCGTGGCCGGGGTGCCCTTCCCCAAGGCGCTTTTGCAGGCGCTGGAGGCCTACCAGGGCCGCATGGACGCCCCGCTCCTGCCGCCTGACAAGGAGGGCGCGGATCAGACGCACCGGAATGACTGATAGTTTTTTTTATATACAAAGCCGCCGGCCCATCATGAACCGGCGGCTTATGCGATTGATGTCCAAAAACGGGGGTTTTACTTGACCTTAACCGCCCTGTGCCCGCTGTACTGGCCCCAGTAGGTGGTGGTGTAGATCCGCCTGTAGGGCCGCACCTTGAAATACAGGGTGGAACCGGACTTGACCCCGGAGAAGATGGCTGTTGTGCCGCCGGTGACGATGCGAACCGTCCTGTAGCTGCCGTTTGCCCTGCTCGCCATCGCCACCTGGTAGCCGGAGGCGCCGGCCGCCCTGGCCCAGGTCATCCTGATCCGCCTGGCTGAAGGGGAAGTGATGCTGGTGATGCGGGTCTTGGCCATGGGCACGCCCGCGGCGACAGGACTCTTGGAGCCCTCAACTCCATCGCGGTAATACCATATTTTGTAAAAATACCTTGTGCCGGCCTTCAGATAGGTGTTAGCAAAGGAGGTGCCGGTGGTTTCTTTGATCCATTCCCAGTTTTTCATGTCGGTGCTGCGCCCCAAGTAATACTTTATCGCGCCGGGCACCTTGTTCCAGGTGATCCTGAGGCTGGTTGCGCCGACAGGCTCCACCTTGGTGATTTTGTTGACACTCGGCTTGACATTGAATTCATCACTGTATTTATCATATGTTTTGTTGTTAACCGTATCCCAAACCCATGCCCTTATCTTGTACTTGCCGGGCGAAGGGAAATAATAAAATGCAAACTTATATTTAGACCAGTCTAATTCATAAAAAAGTTGACCGTCCTTCCATAAGTCCAAAGCATACAAGTATTCACCGCTGCCTCCGGATACATTCTTAATTTTCCATTCAATCACTTCATCGACAAAAGCAGGATCGGCAGGGTTAGCATAACAAAAAATGTCGAAAGTGACTCCGGCGCTCGCGGCAGCCTGAGCGGGCTGCGAGGCGAGGGGAAGGAAGGTCACAAGCATCAGGGCGGCCAGCATCACGGCAAAGATTCTTTTCATGTCGGTCTCCTCCTGTGTTTTGTTTTGGTCGTTAAAGAATGGTCAGGATGGGGTTTGTGGTTCGATTATGCAACAAATACAGAAGATAAAAGAAAAAACAACTCTTAATTAAATTAAACATATCATAAAAAACCAAGGCGGCAATGGAATTAATGGTACCACAAACCACATTGAAAAAGCCGAAAGGGCGGTTTTACGCGCTTTTCATGAAACAAAAGAGGCCGCCCGGCTGACCCGGGCGGCTCGCGGTTGACTATTAAAAAACGACTCTAATACTGAACGAAGGAGTTCAGCATCACTTGACCCTGATGCTCCTGTACGCGCTGTACTGACCCCAGTAGGTGGTGGTGTAGACCCGCCTGTAAGGACGAACCTTAAAGAACAGGGTGGAGCCGGACTTGACGCCGGAGAAGATGGCGGTGGTACCGCCGGTGACGATGCGAACCGATTTGTAGCTGCCGTTTGCCCTGGTCGCCATCGCCACCTGGTAGCCGGAGGCTCCCGCCGCCCTGGCCCAGGTCATCCTGATCCGCCTTCTTGAGGGGGAGGTAAGGCTGGTGATGCGGGTCTTCGCCATGGGCACGCCGGAGGCGACGGGGCTCTCCGGATAGTTATTAACTCCAGCTCTGGAATAGTCTACCATGTAGAAATACCGTGTGCCGGCCTTCAAATAGGTGTTGGAAAAGGAGGTGCCGGTGGTCGTTTTGATATCTTTCCAGTTTTTCATATCAATACTGCGGTACAGTACATAATCTATTGCGCCGGGCACCTTGTTCCAGGTGATCCTGAGGCTGGTTGGGCCCAATGGCTCCACCTTGGTGATCCTGTTGATACTCGGCTTGACGGTGATTTCAGCGCTGAACTTATTATATGTGTCTTTGTTGACCGTATCCCAAACGGATGCCTCCACCTTGTATTTGCCGGGCGAGGGAAAGATATAATCCCTGTAGCTCTCGTTATGCCAAAATTCTACATTAAAAGGCTGGCCGTCCTTATAGACGTCAAAAATGTATTGATAAGACCCGCTGCCTCCGGATATGTCATCAATCCACCATTTAATCATTTCGCCGTCATAAGCGTAGCCAACAGAACATTTAACAGAGAAAGTGACTCCTGCAGCCTGAGCAGGTGGGGAAGCCAGCGGAAGGACGGTCACAAGCATCAGGGCGGCCAAAAAAGCGGCAAGCATTCTTTTCATGTCATTTTCCTCCTGTGTTTAATTTTGTTTTGGTTTGGCCATGAAAGCCGCCCAGTTGTATTCCAGGCGGCTTGTTCGCTGTTTTTATTTGACCTTAACAGCCCTGTACGCGCTGTACTGGCCCCAGCAGGTGGTGGTGTAGACCCGCCTGTAAGGCCGCACCTTGAAATACAGGGTGGAGCCGGACTTGACGCCGGAGAAGATGGCGGTGGTGCCGCCGGTGACGATGCGAACCGTCCTGTAATTGCCGTTTGCCCTGCTGGCCATCGCCACCTGATAGCCGGAGGCGCCGGCTGCCTTGGCCCAGGTCATCCTGATCCGCCTGACTGAGGGCGAGGTGAGGCTGGTGATGCGGGTCTTCGCCATGGGCACGCCGGCAACAGTTGGGCTGGGCTTGCATCCGCTAAGACCCGGTCTAAAATACCATACCCTGTAAAAATACCGCGTGCCGGGCTTTAGGTAGGTGTTGGCAAAGGTGGTGCCAGGGGTCGCCTTGATGAAGTCCCATTTTTTCAAGTCGGTGCTGCGTTCCAGGCCGTACGCTTCCGCGCCGGGCACCTTGTTCCAGGTGATCCTGAGGCTGGTGGCACCCAATGGCTCCACCTTGGTGATCCTGTTGACACTTGCCTTGACAGTGATTTCATCGCTGAACTGAGAGTATTCTTTTCCGCCATCGCCGTTGTCCTTAACCCATGCCCTTACCTTATACTTGCCGGGCGAGGTGAATGTATAAAACCTGTACGTCGCTCCATGCCACCCATCCCGGATAAAAAGCGCGCCGTCCTTCCAGATGTCCAAAGAATACTGAAAATCCCCGCTGCCCCCGGACACATCACGAATCCACCATGAGATATCTTCACCGACAAATGCCGGCTTCGCTGGATCAACGGAACTGTTAACGGAGAAAGCAACCCCGGCAGCCCGGGCGGGCAGGACGGCGAGAGGAAGGAAGGCCGCAAGCATCAGGGCGGCCAAAAAAGCGGCAAGCATTCTTTTCATGTCGGTTTCCTCCTGTGTTTTGTTTAAGAAAGCCGCCCAGTTGTATTTCGGGCGGCTTGTTTGTTTGGTTTTATTTGACTTTGACTGCCTTTGGCGCGCTGTATTGGCCCCAGTAGGTGGCGGCGTAGACCCTTCTGTAGGGCCGCACCATGAAATAGAGGGTGGAGCCGGACCTGACCCCGGAGAAGATGGCGGTTGTGCCGCCGGTGACGATGCGAACCGATTTGTAGCTGCCGTTTGCGCTGGTGCCCATCGCCACCTGGTAGCCGGAGGCGCCGGCCGCCTTGGCCCAGGTCAGCCTGATCCGCCTGCCTGAGGGGGAGGTGAGGCTGGTGATGCGGGTTTTCGCCATGGGCACGCCGGAGGCGACGGGACCCATCGCCGTGTTGAAAACGCCATGTCTTTCAAAGGCGACCTGGTAGAAATACCGCGTCCCGGGCGTCAAATAGGTGTTGGAAAAGGTGGTCTTGGCGGTCGATCTGACCTGGGTCCAGGTTTTCAGGTCGGTGCTACGGAGCAAGTGGTATTTATACGCGCCGGGCACCTTGTTCCAGGTGAGCTTGAGGCTGGTCGCGCCAAGAGGTTCAATCCTTGTGATCCTGCAGGGATTTGCGGTGACCACGATCTCAGCGCTGGGATAATCAATGTCATTGCCGCTCCTGTCAGTTACCCATCCCTCAGCCTTGTATGTGCCGGGGGAGGTGAAAGTGAAGTACACGGAGGGGACTGGGACATCGGTGTATACAGCATGGACCTCGCCATCCTTGAGGATGATAAAACCGTATTCAAAGGGCCTGGTGCCGCCTTGTAAATTCGTAATTTCCCATTGAACCGTTTCGCCGATATAAGCATGGTCAACAGAACAAAGAACATCGAAAGTGACCGGGGCGCTGACGGCAGCCTGGGCGGACGGGGAGGCAAGGGGCAGGAAGGTCAGGAGCATCAGGGCGGTGAGCATCGCGGCAAGCATTCTTTTCATGTTGGTTTCCTCCTGTGTTTTGCTTTTGCGGGCTGGTATCGCAGGTCGTCTGCAAGGGGTTTCGCGGCCCGGATGCTGCCGGGACATCATGGGTAGAGGAAAGAACACCTCTAATTAAATCAAACATATCACAAAAAACCAAAGCGGCAATAGAAGAAATGGTACCGAAAAATACATCAAACAAAGCCGCCCGGTTCAATTCCGGACGGCTTTTGCGGTTGATCTGCAAAATCGGGGTTACTTCACTTTAACAGCCCTTGGCGCGCTGTATTGGCCCCAGTAGGTGGTGGTGTAGATCCGCCTGTAAGGGCGCACCTTGAAGAACAGGGTGGTGCCGGACTTGACGCCGGAGAAGATGGCGGTGGTGCCGCCGGTGACGATGCGGACCGACTTGTAACTGCCGTTTCGGCTGGTCGCCATCGCCACCTGATAGCCGGAGGCGCCGGCCGCCTTGGCCCAGGTCATCCTGATCCGCCTGCCTGAGGGCGAGGTGAGGCTGGTGATGCGGGTTTTCGCCATGGGCACGCCGGCGACATAATTGCTCAGCCAGCCCCCGTAGACGCCCGGCCTTGAGTGCTTCACGGAATAGTAATAGCGCGTGCCGGGCTTTAAGTAGGTGTTGGCAAAGGAGGTGCCGGAGACCTCTCTGACCAGATCCCAGTTTACCATGTCGGTGCTGCGGTACAGCCTGTACTTCGTCGCGCCGGGCACCTTGTTCCAGGTGATCCTGAGGCTGGTCGCGCCAAGCGGCTCCACACTGATGACCCTGCCAGGGCTTTCGGTTACGGTGATTTCTTGGCTTAAGCCGGGATACTCTTTCCCCTTATCCAGATCCATGACCCATCCCTGAACACAGTATTTGCCGGGCGAGCGGAACATGTAATACCTGGCAGAGCTGCTATTGTACGCTTGATCGCTAAGAGGCTGATCGTCCTTGAAGACATCCAAAGCGAACAGCAAATTATTGCTGGCCCCGTTAAGGTTTATTATCTTCCATTCAACCGTTTCACCGGTATAAGCAAAATCAACGGAGCAAACAACATCGAAGGTGACTTCGGGGATTGCCGCGCCGGCCCGGGCAAGCGGGGAAGCGAGGGGAAGAAAGGTCACAAGCAGCAGGGCGCTGAGCATCGCGGCAAGCATTCTTTTCATCTGGGTTTCCTCCTTAAAGGATTATTGGGGACGGTTTTGGAGCATGGTTTTTATTGAAAAAAGCATATAGAACACACCAACAGAATAAACCTATCACGAAGAAATGAGTTTGGCAATGGATGAAAGGGTGCCAGATACCACATATGCGCGGGAGATCCGGCTTTCGCGCCGTTCCCGAACCGAAAGAAAGCCGCCGGTTTGCGGCCGGCGGCGAAAATCGGAATGTTTTACTTGACCCTGATGCTCCGCATCATGCTGTATTGGCCCCAGAAGGGGGTTTTGGATATCCTTTTGTAAGGCCTGACCTTGAAGAAGAGGGAGCCGGGGTTGACCCCGTAGAAGGTGGCCGTGGTGCCGGGCAGGATGCGCACCGTTTTATAAGCGCCGTTGGGGCTTGTGGACAGCGCCACCTGATAGCCTGAGGCCCCCGGGGCCCTTGACCAGGTGAGCTTGACCTGCCTTCTCGCGGGCGAGGTGATGCCGGTGATGCGGGTCTTGCCGATGAGTACGCTGGCGGTTGCGCCGTCGGCAACGGGGCTGAACTCGCTTAAGTAGCCGTCCAAATCAGCGTGCGGGATCAGATAGCGCAGCTTGTAGAAATATTGCGTGCCGGGCAGCAAAGAGGCGTCGGTCAAGGATGTCCCGGCGAGCGTTTTGATTTTCTTCCAGCCCGTGTTCTGATTGTCGCTGCGCCAGAGCTCGTATTCTGTTGCGTATGGCACCTGATCCCAGGAAACTTTCAGGCTGACGGGGCCTTCGGTCTCAACCTTGCTGATGCTGACGGGCCGCGCGGTGACCGTGACTTCATCGCTGGTCCTTGTCCCCGTCTGATCAGGATTCACAGGAATAACCCTGACGACGGCCTTGTATTTGCCTGGCGAAGGGGGGGTAAAGTGGCGGTCTGCCGCATCATTTCCATGGCTTGGAGGATAATACGCGATCATCGCACCATCCTTGTAGATGGTGTATTCATACTTTTGTCCAAAACTGCCGTGTATTATATCAGAAACATCCCAAAAAATGGTTTCGCCGACATAAATGGAAGTGGCGGAGGTTGTGAGAGTGAACTCAACATCAGGCAGGTCAGCCAGGGCGGGTGTGGAGGCGAGGGGAAGGAAGGTGAGCAGCATCAGGGCGGCCAAAAAAGCGGAAAGGATTTTTTTCATTTCGGTTTCCTCCTGTTTTTATTTTTATGGAAGGTCGATTTTCAGATCACTTGACCCTGACGCTCCTGTACGCGTTGTATTGGCCCCAGTAGGTGGTGGTGTAGATCCGCCTGTAAGGACGCACCTTAAAGAACAGCGCGGAGCCGGACCTGACGCCTGAGAAGATGGCCGTGGTGCCGCCGGTGACGATGCGCGCCGTTTTGTAATTGCCGGTTGGGCTTGTTGCCATCGCCACCTGGTAGCCGGAGGCCCCCGCAGCCTTGGCCCAGGTCATCCTGATCCGCCTGGCTGAGGGGGAGGTGATGCTGGTGATGCGGGTCTTGGCCATGGGCACGCCGGCGGCGGCGGGGCTGCGAGTACATCCGACAACACCTCGCCTACGATAATTTGCCTTGTAAAAATACCTTGTGCCGGGTTTTAAAGAGGTGTCGGTAAAGGAGGTGGCGGTGGTCTCTTTGACCAAGATCCAATTCTTCATGTTGGTGCTGCGGAACAAATAATACTTATTCGCGCCGGGTACCGTATTCCAGGTGATCCTGAGGCTGGTGGCGCTAAGCGGCTCTACCTTGGTGATCCTGCTGAGACTTGCGGTGACATTGATGTCTGTGCCGGAGAACTCGTATATTGCGCCGGTCGCCGTATTCCTTGCCTGCGCCTTGACCATATACTTGCCGGGCGAGGTGAAATTATACTGCATGAGTTCACTTGAAGAAAAACTCCCTTGAAGGAGAAGCGAACCATCCCTGTAAAGGTCAAAGGCATATTCAAAAGACCCGCTGCCTCCCTGGCCGTCTTCTGTTTGTACAATATTCCATATAATCACTTCGCCGACATAAGCATGGTCAACGGAACAATGAACATCGAAAGTGACCTCTTCAGCCCGGGCAGGCTGGGAGGCGAGGGGAAGGAAGGTGAGCAGCATCAGGGCGGCAAGCATTGCGGCAAGCGTTCTTTTCATCTCGGTTTCCTCCTTTTTTAATATAGACAGCAAAATTACCTGTTTCCATTCGTACTGGTATGCAAAAGGATGTTTACTTGACCCTGACGCTCCTGTACGCGCTGTACTGGCCCCAGTAGGTGGTGGTGTAGATCCGCCTGTAGGGGCGAACCTTGAAAAACAGGGCGGAGCCGGACCGGACCCCGGAGAAGATGGCCGTGGTGCCGCCGGTCACGATGCGAACCGTTTTGTAATTGCCGTTTGCCCTGCTGGCCATCGCCACCTGGTAGCCGGAGGCCTCCGCCGCCTTGGCCCAGGTCATCCTGATCCGCCTGGCTGAGGGGGAGGTGATGCTGGTGATGCGGGTCTTGGCCATGGGCACGCCGGAGGCGGTATTACTTAGAATGCCCCAGACACCAAGAGTGTAATATTCCACTGAATAATAATACCGTGTGCCGGCTTTCAAGTAGGTGTTGGTAAAGGAGGTGCCGGTGGTGCTCTTGATCCATTCCCAGTTCTTCATGTCGGTGCTGCGTAACAGGTGGTATTCTATCGCGCCGGGTACCGCGTTCCAGGAGATCCTAAGGCTGGTTGGGCCAAGCGGCTCCACCTTGGTGATCCTGTAGGGATTTGCTTTAACGGTGATTTCATCGCTGAACTGAGAGTATTCTTTTCCGCCATCGCCAAGGTCCTTAACCCGTGCCAAAACTTTATACTTGCCGGGTGAAAGGAACTGATAACGCAATTTATCGATATTCTTAAGTTCAATAAAAAGCTGTCCGTCCTTCCAGACTTCTAAAGAGTACTCAAAAAACCCGCTGCCCCCGGATATATTATCAATCCGCCATGCAATTGTTTCGCCGACATAAGCATGGTCAACGGGACAAAGAACATCGAAAGTGACCCCTGCAGCCCGGGCAGGCTGGGAGGTGAGGGGAAGGAAGGTCACAAGCATCAGGGCGGCGAGCATTGCGGCAAGGATTTTTTTCATCTCGGTTTCCTCCTGTTTTTGTTTTTGCGTATCCATCAGAACAGAAAATCGTCCCTCATGCTCTTCAAGCGCGGCTGTCTGCCCGTATCCCCGGCTGGTTTTGTTCCAGGCGGGGGATGTCAGCATCAGATCATGTGCGGAAATATCTGTTCAAGTTAAGGATAATCGAAAAATCAACCTGTTGGAATACCCGTTTTTGGGCAAAAAAGTATATAG
>JASGUQ010000033.1 GCA_030057655.1 Bacillota bacterium | reverse complement strand
CTCATTTTACGATATAAAAACGCCCGTTTTTAATGAAATAAGTGTATTTTAGAAACAATTCATCTTAAATCACTGAACAATCAGCAAATCAAGCGAAAATCATAATCAACATACGAAAACTCAAGTTAAAATTATATTGATTTACACCACCTGATATGATAAAGTTAAATAGGTAATTGCTATGGTTTTTCAAGAAAAACCAATGGATGAAATCAGACGCTTTCCGCGTTTTATGGATGGACAGCCAGGGTTGTCAAGAACACCGGATTTTCCGGATTAAGGATGGTTAAACATGGAGCGGAAAAAAATCGTAAAATTCGCCCGGTTGGCGGCTTTGTTGCTGTTTGCCGCCATTCTTGCCGGATGCACGGCCACGCCGGACACCACGATCCAGACAAATGAGGGCGATATCGACGATCCGATTTTTCCCGTGCGCGGCACGCCCACGCCTGAACCGGGTCAGGAATCCCCCACGCCCACAACCGGGTTTGTAATCAACCTGCCATCCGGTTCTCCCGGCATCGATCCGTCTCCATCCCCCGGGGGCTGGGGCAGCATCATCAGCAGCAATCAGCCCTTCCTCACACCGACAGCTTCAATCTGGGGTGGTATGATTACGGTTACGCCTACCCCCGGTGCTGTGACGCCCTCGCCCACTCCGATGGTGCTGAAGCTTGGGGCAAAAGGGCCTGCCGTTCGCGATCTTCAGCGGCGTTTGAAGGATCTGAAATATAACATCGGCTCTGTTGACGGCGATTTTGGCAAGAGCACAGAAGCCGCTGTAAAAGCCTTCCAGGCCCGCAACAACCTGTATGTGGACGGCATTGCCGGCACAGCGACTTTGAATAAATTAAATTCATCCTCTGCTCTTCCGCCCAAGCCCACTGCGAAACCCACGCCAAGGCCGACCGCGACACCGGTTATCAAAGCCGATGTTTACCTGAGAAACGGCTCCACCGGCAGTGACGTGAGGCGCATGCAGCAGCGGCTGATTGATTTGGGGTACCTCATGGGGCAGCCAAACGGCCGGTTTGACGACATGACGGAAGCGGCTGTCTATGCCTTCCAGGACCGCAACACCTCCTATTCTGACGGCGTTGCAGGACAGGAAACCCTTAAGAAACTCTATTCATCTTCCGCCCGGTCCACCTCCAGCTCCGTTGGCATCATCGGCACTTCCATCCAGCGCGGGCTGAAGAACTCCAGCGCTGTACGCCGCATTCAGGGAAAACTGAAGGATCTTGGCTACTACACCGGGAGCGTGGACGGTGACTTTGGCGCATCCACCGAAGCGGCTGTTAAAGCCTTTCAGAGCGCCAACAACTTAAGCCCGGATGGCCGTGTCGGCTCCAGCACCTATCAGGCTTTGTTCAGCTCCAAAGCCAACAAGGCAGGCTCGACCGGAACAAATCAGCAAGGCGGCGCGCCGACCCGCATCCCAAACTATGTCAATGTGACGCCCAATCCGGCCGGCGGCTATGTCACCCTGCGGGAAGGGAATTCCGGTCCTCTTGTTCGCAAGCTCCAGCAGGCGCTGAAGGATCAAGGCTACTATACCGGAACTGTGGACGGTTTCTTCGGCTTTGGAACCACCCAGGCTGTCAAGGACTTCCAGCGCAGAAAAGGACTTGTTCAGGACGGCCTCGCAGGCCAGGGCACCCAGCGCATCCTCTTCCAGGGCGACTTCCCGTCCGGATCATAAGAGTATTCTAAATAACCTAAGCCCTTCGCTTATTGCGGGGGCTTTTTCTATGAATAAGAACGGAAAGGAAACGGAGAACGCCTTCTTTTCTTTGAAAGAAAAGAAGCAAAAGAACGATTTTTTAAATAATTCTAAAGTTTTCAAAGGGGTCTGGGGACGCTTTTTCAAAAGCATTACCCGGCGTATTCCCTTTATCTATAATCTGCTTAAAACAGCGCCTCGACAAACTCTTTCGCGTTGAAGGCTTGCAGGTCGTCTATCCCCTCGCCCACGCCGATGTACCAGACCGGAACGTTCAGTTCCTGCCTGATGGCGAGCGCGATACCGCCCTTGGCGGTGCCGTCCAGTTTGGTAAGGATAATGCCGTTGATGTCGGCGACCTCACGGAACATCTTGGCCTGGTTCAAGCCGTTCTGGCCTGTGGTGGCGTCCAGCACCAGCATGCTGCGCACGGTGGCCTCCGGAAACTCCCGGTCGATCACGCGGCGGATCTTGCCAAGCTCGTCCATCAGGTTTTTCTTGTTATGAAGCCGTCCGGCGGTGTCCACGATCAGAAGGTCGGTCTTTTTGGCTTTTACAGACGCGATCGCGTCAAATACGACTGCCGCGGGGTCAGCGCCGTGCTGCTGCTTGATCAGCGGCACCTGCGCCCGATCCGCCCAAACCTGAAGCTGGTCATCAGCGGCCGCGCGGAAGGTATCGGCAGCGGCCAGGGTGACGCTCCTGCCCACTTCCTTAAAGCGCAGAGCCAATTTGCCGACAGTTGTGGTCTTTCCAACGCCGTTGACCCCGACAACCAGCATCACCATGGGCCAGTTGAGCGGCGGGCGCGGAATGTTCATTTCCTCAATCATGATCTGCTTGAGCATTTCACGCGCCTGGCCGGCGTCCTTGACTTTGTTCTCCTGAACTTGGGCTTTCAGCTTGCCGATGATGACCTCGGTGGCTGCGACGCCGGCGTCGCTTAAGAGCAGAATGTCGGTGAGTTCCTCGTAGAAATCTTCGTCAATGGGGACGCCTGAAGCGGTCAATGATTCAATCTGTGTGGTCATTTGATTGCGGGTTTTGGATAGGCCCTGCTTGAGTCTGGCAAAGAAACCGGCCATATTGTCCTCCTTTTAAGCGGTGTATTCCTGCAGGTTTACGGAGATGATGTCAGACACGCCTTTTTCACGCATGGTGACGCCATAGAGCATATCACAGCTTTCCATGGTTCCCTTACGGTGGGTAATCACGATGAACTGCGTGTCCTTGCTGTATTCTTTGAGGTAGTTTGCAAAGGAGTAGATGTTGGCGTCATCCAGCGCCGCCTCGATCTCATCCAAAATGCAAAACGGTGTGGGCTTTAACTTCAGCATCGCGAACAAGATCGCGATCGCGGTCAAAGTGCGCTCACCGCCTGAGAGCAGCGACAGCAACTGGAGCTTTTTCCCTGGCGGCTGTGCTTTGATCTGAATCTCGCACTCAAGCGGCTGGCTGGGATCAGCCAGGCTCAGGCTGGCTTGTCCGCCGTTAAACAGCCGTTTAAAGGTCTCCGCGAAGTATTCGTTGAGCAGGGCAAACTCGCGCACAAACTGCTTTTCCATCTGCCCCTGCAGGCGTTTGATGAGGTTTAACAGGTCTTCCCTTGCCTGCTGGGCGTCATCCCGCTGCACTGACAGGTCGTTAAAGCGGTTCTGGGTCGCAGCGTACTCATCCAGCGCGTGGATGTTGATGGCGCCCATGTCTTTGATCTGTTTGCGGATATCCCCCGCTTCTTTTTCAAGCGCAGGCAATTCGGTGTTCTCATTCAGCGCGCATTCTGCTGCCAGGGCGTAAGTCAATTCATGGGTGTTAAACAGGGTGGCCGTGATGGTGTGCAGCTCTTCCTGAAGCCTGGTCAGGCTTAATTCGCCCCTGTGCAATTTTTGACTGTCCTCATTATATAGGCGATGCGTTGTCTCCATATCGTCCATGAGCCGCTTTTGGAGCGCGGTCAGCTCCCGGCGCTTGCCTTCTGCCTGTGCGCTCAAATCGCGTACGGACTGAATTTCCAAATTCATCTGAGCCGTCATCCCGCTTAGTTCTGCGGCTTTTTGTTTTTCACCGGCGATCTTGTCAAGAAGGCTTGATCCGTTTTGTTTCAGCCTGTCCTGCTTTTGACGCAAAGCGGCGCATTCCTTTTCAAAGCGCTGCCTGTCTCTGTGGACAAGGTCCAGCCGATGCGCAAGGTGGGCCTTTTTCTCCCGGGCTTCCTCCAGCTGCTCGCGCAAATTCTCCGCAGCCTCACGCGCTGCGGCCATTTCTGCTTTTAGGCGGAGATCTTCCTTCTCCATCGCCTCGCGGTCTTCGTCGATCAGCTTGCTGGCCTGATCCAGGCCGCTGAGGTCCTGCTCGATTTGAGCGATCATCTCCAAAAGCTGGGTTTTCGCGTCATTTGACTGTGAAAGCCTCTGGTTGGCGTTTTCAAGGCGTTCGTTTGCCTGCTTGACGCGCTCCTCCTCGCGGGCGATGGCGATCTCCTCATCCTGGGCGTGCAGGCGTTCTTTTACAGCAATTTCCTCGGTCTTTTTCAGTTCGGCTGTTAACGCGCTGAAGGCTTGCTGGGCTTTGAGAAGATTTTCCGCCTGCGCATTGATGGACGCGGACAACTCCTTGATCTCCCGCTCCCGGCCAAGCAAGCTGACCGTTTTACTCTGAACGGAGCCGCCGGTCATCGCGCCGCCAGAACGCATCACGTCCCCTTGCAGCGTAACAACATGAAAAGCCTGACGCCCTTTTCTGGAGATGGCGATGGCGGCGTTTAAGTCCTCTGCGACCACGGTGCGCCCCAGCAGGGATTCTACAACATCCTGATACTTGGTATCATAGCTTACAAGCTCGCTGGCAACCCCCAGGCAGCCGGGCATGGATAAAACAGCGCGTTCATTGGGGTTTAATGCTCTGCCGCGGACAGCAGAAAGCGGCAAAAATGTTGTGCGGCCATAACGCTTTTCACGCAGATAATCGATTAGTTCTTGCGCGGTTTCCTCATCCTGGGTCACGATGTTTTGCAGCGCGCTGCCCAGGACCATCTCTATCGCGGTTTCCAGTTCCTTTGGAACGTCGATCAATTGGGCAAGCGCGCCAAAGACCTTCCTGTTTCCTTTGGCGTATGACAGTGCCTGTTTGACCGGCTGGAAGAAGCCTTCGTGAGAGCGCGCCATCTCCTCCATCGCGGACAGACGCGCCTTATCCCTCTGTAAAGCCAATTGCGCCTGGCTGAAAGCCTGCTCTTTTAAACGAACCTGCTCACGATCCGAAGACAATTTGCTTTCAGTATGCTTTAACTGTTCATACAGCGCGTTAACGGCGTCCCGGGTATCGTTTAATTTATTTTTCGCGGCTGTTTCTTCCTGCTCCGCGATTGTGACAGCATCAGTCAGAAGGGCCTCATTGTTCTTAATATCACTGATGCGGCTTTTCGCCTGGGCCAGCATCGCCTGCTGGCGTGCCTGCCGTTCCCTGGCATCGGTGCGGCTGTTGGCAGATTCAAGGAGCCTGCTGCGGTGCTCATCAAGGGCGTTTTCTGCCCGCTCCCTGGCGTCCTGGGCCTTCTTTTCCTCTTCCTCAAGCGCGCTTAAAGCCTTGTCCGCCTCATCCAGCAGCATCTTTTCACGGTCAGACTCGCTGGAGGATGAGGAAAGCATGTTTTCAAGCTCTTTGATTTCTTCTTCCAGCGCCTGTATGCTGTCCCTATTGGTCTTTTCCTCCGAGACGGCCATTTGCAGGGTCTGTTCGCTTCGCTCTTTCAAGACCGCCTGTTCCCTCAGCGCATCCTCCTGCTGACGCAGGATGCCGGAGACACGCTCGCTCTCACTCTCTGCCAAAGCCAGGTCATCTTCATTCTCCAGCCGCTTTTGCCTGGTTTCTTCAAGTTTTTTTTCATGAAGCGCGACCATTTCGGCAATGCCTTGATTGTTCTCCTTGAGGGAAGTGATCCTCTTGTTCAAACGATCATGGCGGGCTAAGAAAATGGTGGCGTCCAGGGACTTCAGGCGCGCGGACAATTGAAGGTATTCACGGGCGGCCTCGCTTTGTTCCCTTAAGGGTTCCAGCCTGCTGCCCAATTCCTCCAACAGGTCGCCAACGCGCAAGAGGTGCTCCTGGGTGCGGGTCAGCTTGCGTTCTGCTTCCTCTTTTCGCGAACGGTAGGCGGCAATGCCTGCCGCGTCCTCAAAGGCTGCCCTTCGCTCCTCCCCGCGTCCGGAGAGGATGACGTCGATGTGTCCCTGCCCGATGATGGAATAACCTTCCCTGCCAATGCCGGTGTCATGAAAGAGTTCAACAATATCCTTCAGCCTGCAGGATTTCTTGTTCAGGTAATACTCGCCCTCACCGCTCCTGTAAACGCGGCGGGTGACCATGACTTCGGTATGCGGGTTTTTCAGCTTTTGATCCTGGTTATCAAAAATGAGTGAAACTTCACAATAAGGCATCAACTTTCGTTTCTGCGTGCCAACGAAGATGACGTCTTCCATCTTGGCGCCCCGAAGCGCTTTCGCGCTTTGCTCGCCAAGCACCCAGCGGACGGCGTCCGCGATGTTGCTTTTCCCGGAACCATTGGGGCCGACTATCCCGGTGATGCCCTCGTCAAACTGTACGGATGTCCTCTGAGGAAAGGATTTAAAGCCAAACAGTTCAAGCCTGATCAGCTTCATGCTTCACCTTCCTCCTTCAAATAAAGAATTGCCTTTTTAGCGGCTTCCTGCTGGGCCAGGCGCTTGGTGGTGCCTGTCCCCCGGGCAAGCTCCTGGCCGCTTTTAAAAACAGCCACTGTAAACAAACGCTGGTGCGCAGGTCCCTCAGCCAGGATGTCCTGATACTCAGGCTCGCTAAGCCCCTCCGCCTGGAACATCGCCTGCAGAGTTCCTTTGGGGTCAAGGTTCGCGTCCGCTGTTTTGATGGCGTCATCCCACAGGGATAAAATGATCTGCCGCGCTTTTTCAAAGCCGCCGTCCAGGTAAACAGCCGCCAGGACCGCTTCCATCGCGTCCGCCAAAATGGCTGAATTACGCCTGCCGCCCTGTGCGCTTAAAGAAGCGTCCATGATCAGGCTGTCCCCCAAGCCGATGCCGCAAGCGATCCGGGCTAAAGCCTTTTCGTTCACCAGCTTTTGCCTTCTAAAGGTCAATTTGCCTTCCTGATCGTTTATTGAAGTGTACAATACTTCGCTGATGACCAGCTGCAACACCGCATCACCCAAGAACTCCAGCCGCTGATTGTTTTTCTTTTGCGCAGTGGAAGGATGGGTCAAGGCCGTCCTCAGGAGAGATTGGTCCCTAAACTGATAATGCAGAGCGTCCATCAGCCTGTTTTCGCTGATTTCATCATGAAAAAAGGCTGCTGCCCCTTTGTGCAGCAGCGGGGGATCCTTTTTTGTCACCCTTGGAGTTCCTGAATGTAGTCCACCACATCGCCCACGGTTTTCAGCGTTGTAATGGCGTTATCCTCGATCTGAATGTTGAACTGGTCTTCCAGGTCCATGATCAGCACCATCACATTGGCGCTATCGGCGCCCAAGTCTTCAACAAGGCGGGATTCGCGGGTAATGGCGCTGGCATCGGCCTTGAGCTGTTTGGAAATCAAATCGACAATCTGTTTCATGAGCATATCTGTTGTTCCTCCATCTAAATTAATGTTTGTTCAGGTTTTCTTCGATGGCTTGTGGCACCTGGTTGCGCGCCATGAGCGTGGCCTGGCGGATGGCGCTTGCAATCGCCTTGGCGTTGCTGGATCCATGGGCCTTTACAACCGCGCCGCGCACACCCAGAAGCGGCGCTCCGCCGACCTCGGTGTAATCCATCATCTTTTTTACGCGCTTAAAGGCCGGTTTGGATAGCAGCGCACCCAGCTTGCTGCGCGTGTCCGCCATCAGCTCCCGCTTGATGATGCCCATCAGCGCAGAAGCGATGCCTTCAGTGTACTTGAGAATGATGTTGCCGTCAAACCCATCGCATACGATCACATCAGCCTGACCGGCAGGAATATAGCGGGCCTCAATGTTGCCGACAAAATTGATCGGCTCCTTCTTGAGCAGTTTGTGGGACTCTATATAGAGCTGACTGCCCTTTTCTTCCTCAGCGCCGTTGTTGACAAGGCCGATGCGCGGACTCTTCATCCTACGCATCTTGCGCATGTAGGCGTCGCCCATCAGGCCAAACTGCGCCAGGTATTCCGGACGGCAGTCCACATTGGCGCCGCAGTCAATCAGAAGATATTCGCTGTTTTCTCCAGGCATCACAGGCGCCAGGGCCGGACGCTCTATGCCAGGGACGCGTCCCAGGCGCAGCATGCCGCCCACCAGGGTCGCGCCAGTGGAGCCGGCAGAAATAAAGCCGTCCGCCTCTCCCTCACGCACCATCAGCATGCCTTTGACCACAGCGCTTTCTTTTTTCTGGCGGATGGCCATGGCAGCGGATTCGTTGTTGGTGATGATCTCAGGGGCGTTCAAAATTTGAATGCGGTCCATCACATCATCAGCGTCTGTCAGGTGCTGTTTGATCACCTCGGGTATACCGCCTAAGATCAAACGAAGATCAGCGTCCGCACGCAAAGCCATGACCGCGCCCGCACAGGTTGCCTGCGGTGCGTTGTCACCGCCCATCGCGTCCAAAAACAGTGTCAGCATCAAAGCCCTCCAATCAGATTTCGCTTGATATAATATCACGCCTATGCCTTTCTTAACAAGTTTTTATCGGCATACTTTACTGTTTTTTGTGATTTGTTTCACTTCATTTTAGATCATCAAATTTTCTATTGCAAACATATGTTTGCATGGTATAATGGTCATATTAAAATCGGAGGAATCAAATGACGCAGGATCAGCTCCAAAAGAAAAGAAAACACGGTGAAACCCAGGGACGCATCCTGGATTTTATTCTTGAGCAGATCGCAGAAAACGGTTTTCCGCCTTCTGTCCGCGAGATCTGTGAGGCAGTCGGATTAAAATCCACTTCCACCGTTCATGGCCACTTGAAACGGCTTGAAAAACAGGGCGTTTTAAAACGTGATTCGATGAAGCCGCGTGCTATGGCGGTCATTGATAAAGCAAACGGCAAAAAAGACGCTTTTACGCTTGTTCCCCTGCTTGGCCCCGTCGCAGCCGGCTCCCCGATCCTTGCGGAGGAGAGCATTTCAGAAATGATCCCCATTCCGGATTTTATGATGAAAGACGGGCAGCATTTCGCACTTGTTGTAAGGGGCGACAGCATGATCCAGGCCGGTATCTTTGACGGCGATTACATTGTCGTAAAACAGCAGCAAACCGCAAACAACGGGGACATCGTGGTGGCGATGGTATCAGGAGACGCAACTGTGAAGCGTTTCTTCAAAGAAAAAGGGCATTTCCGCCTGCAACCGGAAAATGACGCCATGAAGCCCATTATTGTAAAAGAAGTTGATATTCTCGGAAAGGTGGTCTCGGTTTTCCGCTCGCTTTAAATAATCTTGCTGTAACGCGGTCTCACATTTGTTTGTGAGGCCGTTTTTCTATTATTCATAGCACTCTTCAGCTTGATACTTTGGTTTGCTGCTTTGATTTTAAACCCAAGTCTGTTTAGGCAGACTAAAGTATTTGCTGTTCGGAGAGCACATAGCATCCCCTCAGCAAATGGTACAGGGGCGCCAAAGCATTAAAATCAGCAGCAAGCACATCTTCAAACCCTGGTTCAAATACGCTTTCAGGTTTGATGTTTCTTTTCGTCGCGTATACTTCCTTTAGACGGTAGAATTTATGCAGCGCTTCAGGCAGGCCGTTTGGCACCTCCACTCTTGAATTGATGCTTCCTCCAACCGCAAAATTATCTTTATCTAATTGATTGAGCAGGCCAATGATCTCATCAGGCTTCGCGATCATCCGCCTTCTGAGCAATTCCATGGCCTTTTTATTCTCTCCCCAGAAGCCAAGCCCCCAGTTGACTGATTCCAGCCTTATTTCAAACCAGAAAACAACGGCTTTTTCTCTTGGTTCGCCAGTATGGCGAAAAGCGATCCAATGATGGTCGCGAAGGGGTGACTTATCCCTTGTAAACCGTGTATCCCGGTAGATCCTAGACAGTACCCTGTAGGGCCTTACCTCCATGCCGCTGTCGATTTTCAGCATGGTGGGCGTCAGGGCCTCAATCAGGCGATAATAGGGTTGTTTGACCTTCTTTTCATACTCGTCCTTGTGCTCCAAAAAGAAGGATTTGTTGTTGTTGAACCTGATATTCGTCATAAATTCCAGCATATCCGGCTTAAAAATCGGTTTCATCATAACTCCTTTTTTCAAAAATGGTTTCAGCTAAAAGAACCTGATTGATTGTACCTCAAGTCCCTCATTTATAAAAATCAAATTCAGTTCCTACTGATTGCCTACAAATTCCTCTCTGATGTAGCCTTGAACCGCATCGGTTTTCACCTCAAGCCAGCCATCCTCAAGGCGCTTAATGACCAGAAGTTCCTGGCCAAAATACAGCCTGGTGATGATCTCCCCCAGATAATCTGGTTTCGCGCGAAGGTTTAAGGAAGAATTCTCCTTGATGCCGGTTACATATACAATGCTTTGACCGGATTTTGGTTTTTCACTTTGAGGCATCAAAGTCGGCCTTGGCGTCGCTGTGGGCGCGGGTCCCGGCGTGGTCAGGAAGGCGGCAAAAAGGCTGGGAAGCGGTTCCTGCTTGATGTTGACTTTCTTCAGTTCAGTACCGGGATAATAAAAGCGCAAGATTTGCTCGTGGTTCCAGTCGTACTTCTTCGCCATCCATTCCGCGCCGCGCTGGCTCATGCCAACGCCGTGTCCGTACCTTCGAAATTCGATCACAAACGAATGATCCGTTTCAGCTGTACTGACAATCTCATTTTCATTTCTGTTGATGGAAAGATTCAGCATTTTCTCAAGATCCGGAAAAATGGGGATGTCCACTGAAACATGATGCTGCTCTGTCTTTTCTATGAACTCACGCGTTCCCTTTGTTTCTGTGGGAAGCGCTTTTTCTGCGGGCTGTGTCAAACTGACCTCATCGTCCTCCTGAGCTTTTTGAACTTCCACCATTCTTGTTGTTTCGACGATGACGTCGGCTTTGAGCAAGCTCATGACCCCTTCTGCCTGACCCTGATATTTAGGGGTGTGCGGAGTGAGCCCGGCGATCCCCTTGATTTTAATTCCTGAGACATTCGAATGATTGGACTGAATGAGAAGTTTTTCTTCAACCGCTTTGATAAGATATTGGTAAAATCCGCTGGTTTCATTCTCTTCCTGATGCTGTTTGGCAATTGACGCTCTTTTGACGATGCTAAGAGGGTTGTCTAAATCGTACTGATCTTTTTGAATGATCAAATATGGAATCTGTTCTCTGCCCCACGCATTGTATGCAGATTCGGTAAATCCGCCGTTGCTGGCGGTATAAAAACAGCTGGCCAGGCTTTCTTTGTAAAATAAAACCAACCCTTCCGTGTCCTTGACTGCATGGATGGCATTCTTTTTTTCAGGGTTAACGCCTCGGTAGACCTGATCATTCGTGTTGTCCACCAAGTCATACGATTTGTTCTGATCCATGCGCGCAAGCGTATAGGTCCTTGCAGCGACCGCCTGCGCTTTTAGGGCTTCAAGGGGGAATTCATCCGCCATTTCATAGGGCACGACCCCCTGCAAATATGTTTCCACAGGCAATGAGGAGATCAATTCCAGCCTTCCTTCTTTTGCGGAGATCTTCAGGTCGCCTGGAAACAGGTTCATCGTGTCTTGAAACCGGAGGCCGTTTTCCTCCAACTCATTTTGTGAATGCTGATAGAAGGTGAGTTCTTTTCCGGTCAGGTAAGCCATGCCTTCATAACTAACCTGAAGTTTGTCTTTGACAAGCGAAACAACAACCTCACTGCCTTTTTGAAAGCTGATGTTCTTATCAAGCGTGTATGCGCCATGAACACCAATCTTGATCTGTGTCAGTTTTTGATACTCGGTCAGCAAAACGCGTACCTTTGCAGGAAAATCGCGAACAGCCTTCGCCGACCCATTGGAAAAAACGATGAAAACAAAAAGAAAAGCAGATAAAAAAGAAACGATTCTTTTTAAAGGAAAGGCATATTTGGATTTTATATCGGTTTCTCGCTTGATCGTCATTGCTGCTCTTTGGGAGAGCCGGAATAGGCCAACACCGTCGCGTATTGAAAACTGGACAGCCGCATGGAAACATCGGTAAACCCATGCCTGTGAAGGAGCTGCATCAGATGAAACGGATTTTCAGGAGACTGAATGCCTGAACGATTTTTGAACCGATGCCCTATTCTGGACAACAGGTGATGTCCCGCTACCGCGATTACGACCTGTCCGCCAGGTTTTATCACCCTCTTTACCTCATCAAACACTTCTGTAAAGCGGTTTAGGTCATAGAAGGGTTCTGAAATAAACACATTGTCAAAGCTGGAAGACCTAAAAGGAATATCGTGCTTGTCTGCCCTGAGAACTTCAGCCTTGTTGTTCAGCAGGGTTTGAGACGCGTTTAATTCCTCAGCGCTTGAAGAGATGCCGCAGGCTCTTAAATGATATCGATTCAGATAATATTCCAGAAGTTTGCCGTTTGAGCAATCCATGTCCAACACCGCGGTGTAATCATCCACTTTGGCCCAATGAACAAGCGCTTTCTGGGCAAGAGAGAGCTGTTTTTGGAAGGTCAGCCTCTTGATCGTTTGCCTGTTTGGTAATGACAGCCAGTTTTGCATGGTACGCTCCTTGCGCAATTAATGTCTTGTGCGAAATGATTATAACATACATTTGTAATAAATGAACATCAATATTTTGTAAATTTTAATAATTGTGTGAATTTGAAATGAAATTGTCATAAAGTCAAGTTCTACATTGGGATAATATTGGAGTTGTTGAGCCTGGAGCTTCATTGCAAGCATAGGAATTTGTCATGAAAACATGTATGATATTTGCCTTTCATCAATCGAATAGATAAGATGATCGTATAAAATGCTGATGCTCACATTTTGGGATCCGATTTGGAGGCAACATGAAGTCAGACGGGATGAATTATGCCCCTAAGGGCAAAACGGTTCCGGTCGTAAAACCGGGCGAGTTTGTTTTTTCAGCGGTCGCGCTGGATCACGGGCACATCTACGGCATGTGCAACGGCCTTGTGGAAGCCGGGGCGACGCTGAAATATGTTTATGATCCAGACCCTGTTAAGGTTGAGGCTTTTCTGAAAGCCTTCCCCCAGGCCACAGCCGCGAAAAGCAAGGAAGAGGTGTTAAACGATCAGGAGACCCGTCTGATCGCTTCCGCTGCCGTCACAAACCTGCGCTGCCCCCTTGGGATCGAGGTCATGGAAGCCGGAAAAGACTATTTTACGGACAAAGCCCCTTTGACCACGCTTGAGCAATTAAAAAGCGCGCGCGAGGCTGTTTTAAGAACCGGAAAGAAGTACATGGTCTATTATTCTGAGCGCCTGCACGTTGAAAGCACAGTCTACGCGGAACAGCTGATCATGGAAGGCGCGATCGGAAAGGTGATCCAGGTCATCGGCCTGGGGCCGCACAGGCTTAACGCCAAATCAAGGCCTGATTGGTTCTTTAAAAAAGAGCAGTACGGCGGCATTCTTTGCGATATCGGCAGCCATCAGATCGAACAGTTTCTGTTTTACGCCAATGCTTCAAATGCGGAAGTAACTTATAGCCGCGTCGCCAATTACGCGCATTCCGAGTACCCTGAACTGGAGGATTTCGGGGAAGCGAACCTGGTTGCCTCAAATGGCTGTTCGTGCTATTTCCGTGTGGACTGGTTTACGCCGGACGGCCTGCCCGCCTGGGGCGATGGTCGGCTGATGATATTGGGCACCAAAGGATACATAGAAATCCGTAAATATATTGATATCTGCACCCAGGATGATCGGGGTGATGTTGTGCTGCTTGTCAATCAGGACGGCGAACAGCGCTTTGATGCAGCGGGCAAGGTGGGGTTCCCCTTCTTTGGCAGGCTGATCTCAGACTGCATCCACAGGACGGAGCTTGCAATGACCCAGGAACATGCCTTTTTGGCCGCTGAACTCTGTGTAAAAGCCCAGATGAATGCGGATAAAGCGGGCAAAATTGATTAAAGCCGCAAATCATTTGACATTCTGCAAGGGGAAGCTATAATCAAGCTGTATTCCAATCATGCCAAATGTTTGACTGTGAAAGAAGAGGGTGAGCTGTTGGTTTTTCTGGCCTTGTTCTGCTTGTGGATCGTTTTCAATGGCAAGGTGACCCTGGAACTCATCATTTTTGGGGTCATTATTTCTGGCGCCTTATCCTGGTTTGTAAGAAGTTTCGTCGCCCCCTCCCTGAACGCTAAAAATCAGTGGAAGATCGCGAAATTTTTCCCGGGATACCTGCAATATGCCTGGCTGCTGATTAAGGAGATCACGTTGGCGAATTTTGCCGTCATGCGCATGATCCTGACTGACCAGGAAGTGGTCGTTCCCAAGCTTTCTGTTTTTAAAACAAAACTGAAGAGCAAGGCGGCAAGGGTCGCGCTGGCTGACTGTATCACCTTGACTCCCGGAACCATTACCGTCAACCTGAACGGGGACGAATACCTGGTTCACTGTTTGGATGAGAGCCTTGAAGAAGGGCTGTTTGACAGTGAATTTGAACGCAGGCTTCTTGAAAAGGAGGCCAAATGGTTTGAGGAGAAGAAGCCATGAACATTCAGAACGCTTATCAGGCGCTTTATATCGGCGCGCTCTGCGTGCTGGTCGTTCTTGTTGTCCTCGCCTTTATCCGCGCGGTCAAAGGCCCGTCCATCCCTGATAGGATCGTTGCCATCAACATGATTGGTACCCAAGTCATGATCATGGTCGGAGTAATCGCCATGATGCTCAGAGAAGGCTACCTGGTGGATGTGGCATTGCTGTACGCCATGATCAGTTTCCTGGCGGTCGTGGTTTTGTGCAAGGTGTACATGGGTGTCTTCCTTGAACGCAAAGCGAAGCTTGAACAGGAGGGCCAGAAAAATGCTTGATTGGCTGCGTTTTATTCTTTCTTTCGCTTTTCTTGTTTCAGGCCTCCTGATCATGATCACAGCAGTTGTAGGTGTTTATAAGTTCGACTATGTTTTAAACCGCATGCACGCTGCCGCCATGGGTGATACGCTGGGCATTCTGTTTTGCCTGATCGGTTTGACCTTCAACGCTCCGGATATCTGGACAGTGTTCAAGCTGATCCTGATCATCGTATTCCTTTGGTTTTCAAGCCCGGTCAACAGCCACCTGATTGCGAGGCTTGAGGTGACCATGAACCCGCAATGGCATCAGTTGCCTTTAAGTCCTGAACATCTGATGGAGGAAGATTCATGAGCTTTATTCAGATTTTTTTGCTGGGCATGCTGATCGTCTGTGCGCTGGCCGTCAGCCTGACAAAAAACCTGCTGACCTCGCTGATCGTTTACATGGCTTACAGTTTGATCATGGCCATCATCTGGATGATGCTTGAAAGCCCGGATCTGGCCATCACGGAAGCGGCTGTGGGCGCCGGCATCACCAGCGTGCTGTTTTTTGTCACGCTTAAAAAAATCCATGCCATCAAAGGGGACCGCGAGCATGAGTAAAAAAAGAAGCGACTGGGAATCACGCCCGCAGGCCCGAATCAAGAAATGGTTTTTTGATGGTTATTCAGCTTTTGATGATGAGATCATCAATCAGATCAGCGTAAAGACTCCGGATCCCGTCAATCACGCTGTTTATGACGCCTATATTGATGAAATCAGCGCAAACAAGCATGAGCGCAAATTGATGATCGAAAAGTTTGAGGACCAAAATGTGCGTTCATGGATCAATGCCAGGGGACGCAAGGTTTTTACCCGGTTTTATGTGATTCTGTCTTTCCTGTTGGCCTGCCTGATGATTTTTTTCCTGCTAAGGACCGTGGCGGAAATGCCCCGCTTTGGATCTGAAACATCCCCGGGCATCAACGAAGTAACCGCCCGCTACATTGAAAAAGGGCTTGATGAGACAGGCGCAATGAACATTGTCGCAGGGATGATTCTGGATTATCGAGCGTTTGACACCTTGGGCGAATCCACCGTTCTTTTTATTGCGGCCAGCGCTGTTTTGATCCTGCTGAGGATCGACCGCAACAAGGATGGCTCGCCGGTGATGGAATTGATCGCCGAGGAATCGGATGACCGCCATTATGAGCCGCGCAATGACCGCATCCTGCAGGGAGCGGCGAAGGTGCTGGTGCCCATCATTTTCCTGTTTGGAATTTATATTATTTTAAATGGACACCTTTCCCCCGGCGGCGGTTTCTCTGGCGGGGCGATCATCAGCGCCGGATTGATCTTGTATCTGGATTCCTTCGGGTTTGAAAAGGCGGGCAGGTTCTTTACCTACAGCACCTTTTCCTGGGTCAGTTTTATCTCCCTGTCTTTCTACGCCCTCGCCAAAACCTATTCGTTCTATATGGGTGCAAACGGGATGGAGAGCGGCATACCCCTGGGTACCCCCGGCGCCATCCTGTCCAGCGGGCTGATCCTGCCGCTGAACATCGCGGTTGGCATGGTTGTTGCCTGCACGATGTACATCTTTTATGCCCTCTTCCGCAAGGGCGGTCTGTAAGGTGGAGGGAAGTATGTGGGAATTGTTGTATGAAAACCTGGAACAGACAGTTTCTGTAATCCTCTTTGGCATCGGACTTACCATTCTTCTGCTCCAGCGCAATCTGATCCGTAAAATCATTGGGCTGAATATTATGGATACGTCCGTATACCTGTTTTTGGCATCCATGGGTTACATCAATGGCAGGAAAGCCCCCATCGTTGTTGACGGTATTCAGGATGTTGAAGCTTATATCAATCCGATCCCGACCGGTCTTGTTCTGACCGGCATTGTGGTCGCGGTCAGCTTCACCGCGATCATGCTGGCCTTGACCATACGGCTATACCGCAGGTACCGCACGCTTGACATTGACGCGATCATGCTGCTGGCCAAGGGGGAGGACGCCTGATGAGTATTGTTCATAATTTCCCCTTTTTCAGCATTCTTCTGTGCATGTCTGCCGGCATCCTCACCTCCATGCTCAACCACCGTGCTGCAAAATGGGTGACGTTTTTTGTATCCGGGGCTGTGCTTGTGATGAGCATCTTTACCCTGAACCTGACAACCAGCCTGGAGAATTCCTATTCCTTTATGATGGGCCATTTTCCCGCGCCCTGGGGCAATGAGATCCGCATTGGCCGCCTTGAAGCGCTGGCCGCGACCGGGTTTTCAGCAGTGCTGTTCCTGTCGGTCATCGCGGGCTTTTATCACTCCCCCACCTTTGTGTCCGAACAGAAGACCAACCTTTACTGCATCATGATCGACCTGGCGCTTGCGGCCGTTCTGGTGCTGATCTATACCAATGACCTGTTCACGGTGTATGTGTTCATCGAGATCATGACCATCGCCTCCTGCGCTTTGGTTTTGGTCAGGCAAAACGGACATACATTGGTTGCCATCACCAGGTACATGATCATGCACCTGTTTGGTTCGGGCCTGCTGCTGCTGGGCATTTCCATGCTGTATGGAATCACAGGCCACCTGTTGATGGAGCCTTTGCATGACACCATCCAAGGCTTGGTTGAAAAAGGCCAATACACAGATCCTTTGGTGGTGGTCATCGCGCTGATTACAGCCGGACTTGGCATCAAAAGCGCGATGTTCCCCTTTCATGGCTGGGCGCCTGACACCTATGCCTTCGCGCCGCCTGTCAGCAGCGCGCTCCTCTCCGGCATCATCGGAAAATCTTATATCTTTATCCTGATCAAGTTTTATTATCGCGTGATCGGCATTGATTTCATCATTTCTCAGGACATGACTTTCTATCTGTTTTACTGCGGCATCGCCGGAATGATGGTGGGTTCGATCTTCGCAATCTTTCAGCGGGATATCAGACGCATGGTCGCCTATTCCTCAGTCGCGCAGATTGGCTACATCTACATGGGCATTGGCATGGGCACCGCAGCAGGCGTTGAAGCAGCCGTTTTCCAGATGCTGGTTCATTCGGTTGTAAAATCCCTTTTATTCCTGTCTACCCATGAACTGGTGAATGTGTCAGGCGATAGGAAGCGTTTTCATTTCTTGCACGGCGCGGGGTATCGGAATGTACCGGCAGGGATCGCGTTCACCTTTGCCAGTTTAAGCATGGTCGGCATTCCTTTTACTGGCGGGTTCATTGTCAAACTGAACCTTGCGATCGCAGGCATGAACTTTGTTGGCACCATGCGCGCCCTTGTCCTGATCGCGCTGGCAGTCAGCACGCTGCTGAACGCTGTCTACTTTTTGCATACGGTGGTCAGCATTTATCGCAAACCGCCAGCTGACATCGTGTACCCTGAGAAAGAGAAGATGCCAAGGTATGTGGCGGCAGCGCTTGGTGTTTCTGCGCTTCTCATCTTCCTGCTGGGTGTTGTTTCTGAGCCGGTAATGAAAATAATTGAAAAAGGATTGCAAACTTTTGCCTGATTTCTCAAGGAGGTTTTCCTAATGGAAGGGATTCTTTTACTGGTTGCCATCTTGCTGCCCGCGGTTGGTTCGCTCATGCTGGTTTTTCTGCCATGGTTGAATCAAAGCAGGAAAGACCGCAACATCTTTGTCGCGGCCATCATGCTGCTGGAATGCCTGGTGGTGCTCTTTGTCGCCTTTGACGCACAGCGCACGATCGTCCTCTTTGAGATGACCAAGCAGCTGCCCATTGCCCTGCGTTCAGATGGCACCAGCCGGGTGTTTTCGGCCGTGATGGTGTTGATGTGGACAATTTCCGGCTTCTATTCCTTTGAGTACATGAAGCATGAACAGAACGAAAAGACCTATTACGCCTTCTATCTGATGACATTGGCTGCCCTGATGGCCCTGTCATTATCCGGCACCATGGTGACCATGTATCTCTTCTTTGAGTTCATGACCCTGATCTCTGTTCCCCTGGTTCTGCACAGTCGTACCAAGGAAGCGGTGGCCGCAGGCATCAAGTACCTGATCTACTCGGTTGCAGGCGCTACGATGGGGCTTCTTGGCATCTTCATGCTGACCCCCAACATTTCCTCCCCCTACTTTGTGGAAGGCGGTTCTCTTCTGGTAGATAACCTGAACATTTCCACCACTGGTATGCAGGTTATCGTCCTGATCACGATCATCGGTTTTGCGACCAAGGCCGGTATGTTCCCCATGCATGGCTGGCTGCCGACTGCCCACCCGGTGGCCCCGGCCCCTGCCAGCGCGGTTCTCTCCGGCGTCATCACCAAGGCTGGCGTACTGGCCATTTTCCGGATGATCTTTTATGTGATCGGCCCGGATTTTATTCGCGGCAATTGGGTGCAGTGGACCTTGCTGGGATGCGCTGCGATCACGGTGTTTATGGGATCGATCCTGGCTTTGCGCGAAAAGGTTTTGAAAAAGCGCCTGGCTTATTCCAGCGTATCCCAGGTCAGCTATGTTCTGTCCGGTTTGTTTATCCTGGACACCATGGCCCTGAATGGCGCCCTTTTACAAATCGTCTTCCACGCGCTCACCAAGGACGCGCTCTTCCTCTGCGCAGGCACCATCATCTATAAAACCGGTGTCACCCGTGTGGATGAAATGCAAAGCATCGGCAAGAGCATGCCCTGGACCATGTGGATGTTTACCATCTGCGCGATCTCTCTGGTCGGGATCCCGCCGCTTGGCGGTTTTATCGCCAAGTGGTACATCGCGGAAGGCGCCTTGATCTCCGGAACTGAGGTATACAGCTGGCTGATTCCAATCGTCCTGCTGGTTTCAGCGATGCTGACCGCCGGCTACCTGCTGCCGCCCGCTGTTTCTGCCTTCTTTGGCGGGATGGGACAAAGCGAACCTGTTAATCAGTTTAAAGAAAAACTGGATCCTGCGCCCATCATGACTGTGCCGGTTCTCATCCTGACCTTGGCCATCGCTGTACTCGGCATTTTCCCGGGTCAGATGATCGAGGCATTTACCGCTCTTGCTAATTCACTGTTTTGACATCGTGAAAGGAATGCTATGATTCTCCTTTTGGCCGTCATGCTGCCGATTTTGGCCGGAGCGCTGATGCCGGCAATCAAGTTAAAAACCAAAGTCCGGAACTGGTACATGATCATCGCCAGTCTTCTGACCAGCGTTCTGGCTGCAATTGCTGTTTTTTCAGACATTCCGGGGCTGGAACTGATCCGGTTTAATGAGCAGCTCAATCTTGCGCTGCGCCTTGATCATCTGGGAAAAGTGTTTGTTGCTCTTATCTCGGTACTCTGGCCAATTTCCATCATCTACGCGATTGCCTATATGAAGAACGAAGAAAAGCAGACCTCTTTCTTTACCTTCTTCATGATGAGCTACGGGGTTACCCTGGGCATCGCGATGAGCAGGAACCTGCTGACTTTGTATGTGTTCTATGAGATGATGACCTTGTCCACCCTCCCCCTGGTCATGCATGGCGGCAGCCAGAAATCCATCAGGGCAGGCTTAAAATACTTGTACTACTCCCTCGGCGGATCCGCTTTCGCCTTTGTCAGCTTGGTTTACCTGGTTTACTTTGGCGGGACCACCGAGTTTGTCCCGGGCGGATTCTTTACAACCGCCTCCCTGCAGAACAGCACGCAGCTGCGCAATGGCTACCTGCTCAGTTTCCTGGGGTTCAGTGTGAAGGCCGCTGTGTTTCCGGTGCAGGACTGGCTGCCGGATGCCTCTGTCGCCCCAACGCCTGTCACCGGCCTGCTTCATGCGGTGGCCGTGGTGAAATCCGGTGTCTTCGCGATTATCCGCGTCACCTATTTCTCTTTTGGCATCATTGTGCTCAAAGACAGCTACGCGCAAACCATTCCCTTGTTCCTTTCCGCTTTTACCATTGTTTTTGGCTGCGTCATGGCGCTCAAGGAAAAGCATCTCAAGCGTCGGATTGCATATTCCACGGTGTCCAACCTTTCCTACATTGTCTTTGGATGTATGCTCATGACCAGGGAGGGCTTGACAGCGGCCCTTCTTCATCTGATCTTTCATGCCATCATGAAGATCACGCTCTTTTTCACCTCCGGCGTCTACAACCAGAATGCAAACGCCTATTATGTGGATCACCTTCGCGGCCTGGGATGGAAGATGCCAATGGTCTCCGCGGTCTTTACGCTTGGCTCCCTTGCGTTGACAGGCATTCCACCCCTGATCGGCTTTGTCAGCAAGTGGTATCTGGCCATTGCTGCCATACAAGAAGGCGGGATCCTGCCCCTGCTTGGCGTCCTTGCTCTGATCATCAGCGCGATACTCACCTCCATTTATCTGCTTGTGCCTGCCATCACCATGTATACCAGGCCTGTTCAGGATGAACGCATCATCAAGCCAACTGATTTGGGCTACAAAGTAACCTTGCTCAGCCTGGGTGCGATGATGATCGCGTTGAGTTTTTTCGCTGTTCCGTTATTGAACTACCTGGCGCGGACCGCGTCTATGGCCATTTAAGGAGGATGAGCGGATGAATATTTTCTTACCTTTGCTGGTCGCTCTCCCCCTGATAGCGGCGGTTCCTTCTTATGTTTTATCTAAAAAGAAGGCTGACAGCGGGCTTTACTTCATGGGCTTTGTTACCCTTATTGTAACCGCGCTTGCGGGCTGGCTGTTCTTAAATGCCTGGGGAGACGAAAAAACATTTGCGTTTTCCTGTGAAGGGATCATCGGATTTGGATTGAACCTGAAAGCCGATGGTTTCAGGTCCTTGTATGTACTTGTCGCGGGCTTTATGTGGCTGATGACCTCCCTGTTTACACCGCAATATTTTGCTCATGGTCACGCGCATGGCCGATATGCCCTGTTCACCCTGCTGACTTTGGGCGCGACGGTTGGTGTCTTTCTGTCTGACGACCTGATCACTGCTTTCATGTTTTTTGAGATCCTCTCATTCACCAGCTATTGCTGGGTCATCCATGAGGAAACGCCGGGCGCAAGGCGTGCCGGACAGACCTATCTGGCCATCGCCATCCTTGGCGGAATGTCGATGCTGATGGGTTTGATGATGCTGCATCTGAAAACCGGAAGCCTGAAATTTGATGACCTGAACAATATTTCAAAAACCTTGAGCAGAGATGACTACTTCCTGCCCGGTATTCTGATCCTGATCGGTTTTGGCGCAAAGGCGGGTATGTTCCCGCTGCATGTATGGCTGCCAAAGGCACATCCGGTCGCTCCTGCGCCCGCCAGCGCGCTTTTAAGCGGCATTCTGACAAAGGTTGGGGTGTTTGGCATTCTGGTTATTTCAAGCAGGATGTTCTTTTCTGATGTTTCATGGGGAAACCTGCTGATGCTGCTCGGGCTGATCAACATGTTTTTGGGCGCGCTCCTGGCTTTGTTCTCCATTGACTTAAAGCGTACCCTGGCCTGCTCCTCCATGAGCCAGATCGGTTTTATCCTCTTCGGCATTGGAACCCAGGCGCTGTTGGGAGAACACAACGCGCTGGCTGCCCAGGGCACGGTGCTGCATATGCTCAACCACAGCCTGATCAAACTGGTTCTGTTTATGGCAGCAGGCGTCATCTATATCAACACCCATTCACTGAACTTAAACGAGATCAGGGGCTACGGACGCAAGCGGCATGGGCTGAAACTTGTTTTCCTGATTGGCGCCGCATCCATCAGCGGGATCCCCTATTTCAGCGGATACGCATCCAAGACCCTGTTACATGAAGGGATTATTGAATACATTCACCACCTGCAAGAGCTAAAAGAGTGTGCCCTTGCCTATCAGTTCGCGGAATGGGTCTTTGTGATTACCGGAGGCCTGACATTCTGCTACATGCTGAAATTATTCATCTCGATTTTTGTTGAGAAACACCCCACTAAGCAGGAAGAGTATGACAAGGCCGGTTCCTCGATGACGCCTATTTCCGCTGTCGCGCTCGGCGCTTCCGCTCTTCTGCTTTTCGTGTTGGGGTTGTATTCTGAAGGCATCCTGACTGATCTTGCAAACCGCTCCCTGCCCTTTTTGATGGCGCATGAACCTGATCACGCTGTCAGTTATCTGGCTTGGGTGAACTTGTCAGGCGGGCTAAAATCCCTGGTGATCGGTCTGTTGCTCTATTTGTTCGTTGTTCGCAAGCTTTTATATGTCAAGAACAATGATGGGCAGAAGGATTACATCAACCCCTGGCCTGAGTGGTTGGACCTTGAGAACAGCCTCTACCGCCCGGTTTTAAGGATGCTTCTGCGTTTGGGAACCTTGATTGGGTTGGGGTTTAATGCTTCTGAAAAGATCGGAATTGGGTTAGGGTATGTGATGACTTTTGTTACCTGTCTTTTTGACAGCATGGTGGATGGCATCTCCGTTCTTCTGCTCCGCACCATCCTAAGACCTGTGTATGACGTTCAAACCATGGTTCCCATTGGAAACCGGCTGACGTGGAACTTGGGCAGAGTCGCTGATGTTACAACTGGAACCTTTAGAAAAATATTCGGCATGAAACCAAAAGAGGAGCATTATTACATCAGGCTGTACGCCCATATGTGGTCGAATACCAGTTCATTCATGCGCCGCCTGTTGCGCACGCTCTCATTCAGCCTTATCCTCTTCGCTTTGGGCGTTGTTCTCCTTGTGGCATTCATGCTGATCAGATAGGAACAGCAGTATCGTATATTCAAAACCTTCCCTGTTTGATCAAAAGCGGGAAGGTTTTTTATTTATTTCGCAATTTAAGAATTTAGTCCACCGTTTCACCGGTTAAGGCAAGCCAGGCTTTTCTGATTGCGCGCTGGTTGTTTGCTCCATACCTGGGGTCGTTTCTGTTCACCTCGTCCGTGTCCCGCAGAAAATGGATGCAAAGGTGACCTCCAAAACCGTTTGCGCTGACAGCGCCGGTCAAATGCGGCCTGTTGTGCATGGAAGCCAGGGTCCATCTTCCGTCCGGCAATTTAACGTAAACTGTGTTGATGTTCCAGGAGGGGGTGCCAAAGGCACGGTTCATGATCTGGGTGTCCTTCCAGGTGGATGGCTCGGAATCAGCATGATGTCCCATGGAATAAAAGCGAACCTTAAAGCTGGAATCGCTGCCAGGATGATACACAGTTGCAGTTTGGCCAGCTGAGGCGCTTTTTTTGACGTCATTAAACCAGTGAAGCAATTTAACCTGACCTTTGGACGGCCCTCCGCCCTTTCCTTCAGAAGCGCCGATGCCTTTTGCCGGCGTGCTGTAATCCTTTGCTTTTGCTGAGAAAATGGCTGACTGTGTCATGGGATCGGCGACTCCGGTGATCGCAAGACCGTTTCTTTGCTGGAAAGCGACAACAGACTGGTGGGTCGGGACATCATAGCTGCCGTTGACGCTGAGCGGGTATTTTAAGGCTTTGAGCGCCTTTTGCATCTGTGTGACTTTGTCGCCCTTGTTGTCGATCCTCAGCGTCGTATAGGACAGTTTGGGTTCGGTGGCTGATCGGGCTGATCCGCTTAAAAGAAGCGCGGCGCTTGCTGAACCAAAAATACCGTCTGCCTTCAGGTAGTTCTGCTTTTGAAAGCTGGTGACTGCCTCCCTTGTTTTCTCGTCATACACTGAATTGATGGTCAGCTTGTATTTAAGACCAGCCAGCCGAGTCTGCAGTTCTTTCACATCAGCGCCCTTCATGCCGGATTTCAGAACGCGTGAAAAGATTTTTTCTTCTTGAGGCTCTTCTTGAGCCTGGTCTTGTTTTGTTTCATCAGGCTTTACAGCATCTGCAGGGGCAGGTTTTTGTGCAGCGGCAGAAGACATTTTTAAAAATGAACTGACAACATAGCCTGTGTAGTTGTTATAGCCAACTTTACTCCAGGAACCCTTGCTTGAATAAACCTGTACTGATGCGGCATGCGGAATCTGAATGAGAACAGTTCCGGAATAAGACGCTCTGCTGCGCAGGTTGAGACTTCCTCGATTTGCGGTGATAACCTGTGCCTGCTTCCCCTTATTTGGCAAACTGCCTTTATTCGGGGTGCTTGTCTTTTCTTCAGCAGAAGGCGCCGATGCCGATTCCTTCAATTCAGGTTTTAGAAAGGAGGAAACGACATAGCCTGTCCTGCCGTTAACTGAGATCTTTGTCCAGCCATTCCCGCTGCTTAAGACAGATACGGAAGTACCATACGGTATTTGAGCGATGGTGGTCTTCCCGGAGGAAGGCCTGTTTCTTAAATTAAGCGAACCTTTGTTTGCGGTGTAAACATACATGGTTCCTGAGGGTTTTGTTATTGAATCATTTGAGTCTATTTTTGTGGTTGTTGGTGGGACAATTTCTGAAGGAGCATTAACTCCTGCAGGCTTGAACTGCGGCGCAAGCTGGTAAAGAAGTTCCAAGGTCTTCTTTCCGGCAAGGCCGTCCACAGTTAATTTTTGCTGCCGCTGAAAAGCAATAACCGCGCTTTCCGTCTTTTTCCCAAAAACCCCGTCCGCAACGACTTTAAAGCCAATTGAATTTAAACCGGATTGCATCGCACGGACAAGTTCTCCTCTTTGACCTAAGTAAAGGGTGTCGGGAGAATACGCTTTTGCGTTGAACGATAATAAAAGCAGCAAACTTAATAGAATGGCTGCGAACTTTGTTAAACGAAAATGTTTCATGCTTGCTCTCCTTTGCTCAGGGTGAGAGCATGATAACATGTTATTTCTTATTTGTAAACTTGTGTTACAGTATTGTTACATTTTAGTTAATTTCGTTTTTTATTTGCCGGTAGAGCGCAATGAATTGATCCAGGTCCAATGTCTCGCCGCGGGCTTTTTCGTCAATCCCCAAGTTGCTCAGGCAATTCAATGCCTGCTGCCTTGTAAAATTAAATGTTTTCATCAAATTATTCAGCAGGGTTTTTCTGCGCATAAAGAAAGCGGAATCGACGACCCGTTCAAATAAAGCGATCTCCCCCGCGTCAAGCAAAGGGTTTTCTATAAACGGGATGACCAGAAAGGCGCTGTCCACCTTGGGCGGGGGCGTAAAGCAGGCAGCTGGCACCTGTATGGTCTCGTATGGCCTGCCTCTTAAAGCCGCCATCACAGCAAGCGGGCCATACTCCGGCGTCCCGGGCTTTGCCAGAACGCGCTGGGCAGCTTCCTTTTGAACCATGACGCTGACGCTTAAAACCGGCAGGCTCGTTCGGAACAGCATGCTTAAAATGGGCGTAGTCAGATAATAGGGAAGGTTGGCGACAACATGAAAAACGCCATAGGGTTCCATCAAAGCGCCAAGGTCCGTTTTCATGACGTCCCCCATGACCAGGCGAATGTTGTCCAAACGTGAAAAGCGATCCAAAAGAACCTTCTCAAGCCGCTCATCGATCTCAAGGGCGATCACCTGACCGGCCTTTTTTGCAAGCATCAAAGTCAGGTCCCCCCTGCCGGCGCCAATCTCAAGCACAGCATCCCCCGGTTTCAACGGGGTTTGCTCTACAAGCGAAGACAAAAGGGCCTCGTCAAAAATAAAATTTTGACCCAGCGAGATCTTGTACTGAAAATCCTGAATGGGAGGATTCATGTGCTCAGAAGTTGGTCAAACAGCGCTTTTGGATCTTCCGCGGTAAAGGCGGCCGTCCCCATCACCAGCCTGTTCGCGCCATAGGAAAGAACCTCCCGGCTGTTCTCCAGGTTCACACCGCCGTCCACGCTGATGGTTCCGGTAAATCCCCTCTCCCTGAGCAGGCTGATTTTTGGCAAGGTGTCCGGTATCAGTTTCTGGCCGCCAAAGCCCGGTTCAACAGACATCACCAGCACCAGATCAATCAAATCAAGATAAGAACTGATCCTGTCTATTTGGGTGCCCGGTTTAACGGAAAGGCCTGCTTTGATGCCGGCGCGTTTTATGCTCATGAGGATGGGCAGCAAATCCGCGCTGATCTCACTGTGAATGGTGATGCTGTGCGCCCCTGCTTTCATAAAAGTATCTGTATACTTTTCCGGTTCCGCCAGCATCAAATGCACATCCAGTTCGATCCCCGGAAATTCTTTGCTGAGCGATGAAACCATGGCCGGTCCAAAGGAAATGTTCGGCACAAAATGGCCGTCCATGATATCCAGGTGAAGCACTTTGATCCCTGCATCAACAAGGCGTTTGACATCCCGGGCGACATATAAGGGGTGGGCTGCAAGGACAGAGGGTGCGATTTCAAGCATAACGATTGCTCCTTTTCTCAATCTGGGTATCCAATAAAATACGATATCTTTCAAGCCTGCCAGGGTCAAGCGATCCTTGTTCCATCGCGTTTTGAACAGCGCAGTCAGGCTCCTTGTTATGCAGGCATACCTCAAACCGGCAGCCGCTTTGAAGGTCTGTGAACTCCGGATAGAAATCACGAAGGTGTTCCGGCTCCACCTCATCGGGCAGTTCAAACAGGCTGAAACCAGGGGTGTCCAGCAGGGTGAAGCCGTCTTGCTCGATAAAAGAGATGTGCCTCGTCGTCTGCCTGCCCCTTCTGGTTTTTCGGCTGACCGCGCCTGTCTCCAGATCAAAACCTGTCAGGCGCGAAATCAGCGTGCTTTTCCCGACGCCGGACTGTCCGGCAAAGCAGTTGATATGGCCTTTCATCAGGCCCTTCAGTTCATCAAATCCTGTTTTCTCATAGGCGCTGGCTGCGATCACCCTGACACCCGCGGGTTCGTAGGATTTTTTAATACTCTCGCCCAATTCATCATCCAGGTCGGATTTGTTGACCAGAACCAGAGGGATGATCCCCTGACGGAAAGCAAAAATGAGAAGCTTGTCCAACAGCAGCAGATCTGCCTGGGGCTCCGGAGCAAGTAAAATAATCAACTGCGTGATGTTGGCAACAGGCGGCCTGATGCTGTAGCTGGTTCTTGGCAAAATTTCCTCAATCCAGCCGTGCTCATCCAATTTTCCCGGTGTAAAGCGAACCATGTCGCCGACCAGCGGTCTGATTCCCTCTCTTCTAAAACGGTTTTTGGCTCTGAGGACATACTCCTGCCCGTTCTCGTCCCTGGCAGTATACAGGCCGCCGCGCCCCTGGACCAGCCTTCCACTCATCATCATGAAGGATTTCCTCCATTTGGTTCAGGCTTCTCCTGCGGGCTGCTGGCAACATATACCACAATGTCCACCGCCGCCTCTTCAGCGGACAATTCTTTTGCAAGGGGAAGCTGGGAGGCAACGCGCCCCTGCTGGGCAGGATCCGCGATCTCAATATACTCGACCTTGCCCAGAAGCAATTTTGATTTCTTTAAAACATCGCTCGCTTCAGTCCAGATCATGCCGCTTAAGTCGGGAACCTCAACCTGGCCGGCTGACACAACAAGCTGAATAATGCTTCCTGCGTCTGCCATGATGTTTTCCTGCGGTTCCTGGGAAAGAACCGTGTTCCTTGGCATCGGGTCCATCTTGACGCTGACGACCAGCACTTCAAGTGAGACGCGCTCCAACTGTTTTCTTGCGTTTTCCAGGCTAAGCCCGGTTACTTTGGGCACCGGCTTATTGATGGGACCTGAAGAAACGATCAGCAAAAGGACGTCCCCGCGTTTAATCGGTGAGCCGAAATCAACGCTTTGGTCGATAACGACGTCCACGGGGTCATCAGCGCTGGGGTTCCTGATGATCTTGGTCCTTATGCCTTCTTTTTGGGCTTCAAGAACAGCCTGGTCAACCAGATAACCGGTCAGCAAAGGCGTTTTGGTGGTGTTGACAATATCAACATAAATAAAGTAAGCGCCGGTAAAAATGCCAAGCATCAAAACCATACCAAGCAGGATCATCAGGATTCTGGCTTTGCTAAGCGCCTTTTGCCTGGCTTTTTGTCTTAATTTCTGCTTTTTATCGTTGACGAACACAGGTTCGTCATTGGTTGAGGTTGATGAGAGAGCGGAATGCAGCGCCTGAGCCATCAAAAGCGCTGAAGGATACCTGTCAGCCGGCTCTTTTGCCATGGCCTTCATAACAACAGCCTCAACAGACGAAGAAACATCCTTCACCAGCTCGCGGATCGGTTTTGCTTCCGCCTGAACATGCTGCATGGCAATGGAGACCTGGGTCTCGCCCTCAAAAGGCATTTTTCCGGTCAGCATTTCATATAAAACGCAGCCAACTGAGTACAGGTCCGAAGAAAAGGTTGCCGTTTCGCCCTTGGCCTGCTCAGGTGAAAAATAATGAACCGAGCCCATAACGCCCTGTTTTTTCTCGAGGTCGGAGGTGTTGGCGCCCACCATTCGCGCGATGCCAAAGTCCGCAACCTTGATGTACCCCTGGCGGTCAACCAGGATATTCTGAGGCTTGATGTCACGATGCACCACGCCGGCTTCATGCGCGTGACGCAGGGCTGACAAAATACGGATCGCGATCTGAACTGCCGTGCCTTCAGGCAAATGGCCGTGTTCTGCAATGATCTCTTTTAAAGTTTTGCCGTCAACAAACTCAAACACCAGGTATGGCCTTGAAGGATCGTCGCCAATGTCAAGCAGGTTCACGATGTTGTGGTGCGACATGCGGCTGGCGGCAGTCGCCTCTCTGCGGAAACGGTCTAAAAACTCGGGGTTGTTCTGCAGTTCCTGCTTTAAGAATTTCACAGCGACACGATGGCCTGTTCGTAAGTCCATGGCCCTGAAGACCGATGCCATGCCGCCTTCCCCGATCTGTTCATCCAGGCGATAACGCTCCATCAGAATGGTGCCGATCATTTCAGCACCTCCAGCATGGTCAGCGTGATATTATCCCTGCCGCCGCCATGTAAGGCGACTTGCAGCAAATGATCCGCAGCCTCTTCAAGGGGCAGGGCCATGGCGAAAATGATCTGTTCAGCCTGCGCATATTCAGTCAAACCGTCAGAACAAAGCAGCCAGCGGCTCCCGGGCAAACGGGGGAAGCGCATGATATCGGCCCGCAAATTGATGTTTGTTCCCACCGCCCTGGTGATTACGTTGCGATAAGGATAATTGCGCGCCTTTTCTGGCGTTATAACGCCTGATCTGAGCAACTCAGCAACCAGGGAATGATCGGACGTGACCTGTTCCAGCTTGCCGTCTTTGAAGTGATAGGCCCTGCTGTCGCCCACATGCGCTAAAAACAGGGTGTCTCTCCCTTCCCAAAGAAGGGTCAGTGTCGTTCCCATGCCGGATAAGCTTGGATCATTGATCTGACGCTCCCAGATCGACCGGTTTGCCAGGTCGACCGCTTGAAGAAGAGCCTGCTCATTTGGCTGAGACTTAAGGTCTATGGTCTTCAGCGCATCAATCGCCATGGCGCTTGCCACATTGCCGCCAAGGTGTCCTCCCATTCCATCAGCGACAGCATGTAAAGAAGTGATGTCCTGTACATTCAAATAAGAATCCTGGTTGTTCTGAAGGATATTGCCCCTATGTGTGCGCGTAACAAATTTCATCGCTCATCTCCCGCGCTGTCCGCAAATGAAGTTCCCAGCCTTTTTGCGCGCAGCTGCCCGCAGGCGCCGAAAATATCATCCCCAAGCTGCCTTCTTACGGTAGCTGAAATTTTCAACCGGGTCAATTCCGATAAAAAGGCTTCGACCTGGGCCTTTGTGGAGGCCCGCAGGTTTCTTTCCTTCACATCATTTAAGGGGATGAGGTTGACATGCGACTGCATTCCGCGCAGAAGGGACGCCAATTCGCGGGCATGATCGATGTGATCATTGATCCCTTGAATCAGCGCGTACTCAAAAACAACGCGCCGTCCGGTCTGCTCTAAATAGTATTTGGCAGCGTCCAGAACAGATTTGATGCTGTGTGTTTTGGCGATCGGCATGATCTGTTTTCTGACCTCGTCATTGGACGCGTGCAGTGAAACGGACAAAGTTACCTGCATTTTCTCATCCGCCAAAGCGCGAATTTTGTCAGGCAGGCCGCATGTAGAGAGTGAAATATGCCTGGCGCCGATGTTCAGGGACTCCTTTGAAGAGATCAGCCGGAGAAAAGCCAGCACTTCATCATAATTGTCAAGCGGCTCGCCGCTGCCCATGAGGACGATGTTTGAAATGCTGTCCGGTTTGACCATGCGGTTGGCAAGGTAAACCATCCCTGTCATTTCACCAGCTGTCAGGTTGCGCAGCCTGCCCTGAAGGGTGCTTGCGCAAAATGCGCAGCCCATGGCACAGCCGACCTGGGTCGAAAGACAGAACGTGATACCATGCTTATAACGCATGACGACACCTTCCACCGTATGACTGTCATCAAGGTTGAACAGAAGCTTTTCGGTACCGTCATTTTTTGAAACATGCCGCTCAAGGACCGTGGCCGGCTGCGCCACAGCGTTGTTTTGAAGTTTTACGATTAAATCAGCGGGAAGGTTTCGCATCTCATTGAAATCATAGCCCTTGACCAGCCATTCCATGACTTGTTTCGCACGGAAAGCCGGCTCGCCCAATTCTTTGATCCATTGGGTCAGTTGCTTCAGATCAAAACCTGTCAGCTGCTTTTTATCGGTGTTCATTTCCGCTTTAACCTGGCTATAAAGAAACCTTCCACACCATCACGATGCGGCAGCAGCTGAATACCATGGTCTCCTTGATGTTGCGCGAACCTTTCGGGGAAGGACGCGGGCAATTCATCAAGAACAAATTCCGGGTGTGCGGACAAAAAGGCTTTGATCTGTTCTTCATTTTCCTGCGGAAGGATGCTGCAGGTCGAATAAACGAGAATGCCGCCCGATTTCACATATCTGGCGTTGGTTTCAAGCAGTTGCGCCTGCAGGGTCACCAGTTCTGCCAGCCCTTCTGCTGTCAGACGATATTTGATATCCGGTTTGTTGTCCATCACGCCTGTCCCGCTGCAGGGCGCGTCCAAAAGAACGGCATCCATGGTCTGGTCAAAGCGCTTAAGATAAACGGATGAATCCCTGACAGCAGGCCGGATGTTGTAAAGCCTTAAACGCTCCGCCTGGGCATAAATCAGGTCAACGCGATGCTCATGGACATCCCAGGCGTGCACACGGCCGGTGTTTTGCATCAATTCCGCCATATAACATGTTTTGCCGCCAGGCGCCGCGCAGCAGTCAAGCACGGTCATTCCAACCTCCGGCGACAAAGCCAGAACGGACAGCATGCTGCCCTCACCCTGGATCGAAAACCGTCCGGCTAAAAAGTCCGTGTCTTTTGCTATGTCTGAAGCGCCTTTGACATAGAAAACGTCTTCCAGTTGGCCGTCTTTGACCTCCCAGACTTTTTTGTCAAGGAGCGCTCGAATCTCTTCTTTGCTGGTTAAAACCCGGTTGCGCCTGATGGTCGTTACATGATCCGGGTTGCGGTATGCGATGATCTGCTCCGCAACGTCCTTTGGATAACCCGACATGATCGTGTCCGCCAGCCACTGCGGAATGGAGTATGTGACGCTTACATAATCCGGCGAATCAGGTTCCGGCCAGGCCAAATCATCCTTGGATCGAATCAAAGAGCGCAACACCCCGTTGACAAGGCCGGTCATCTCCTCAAACCCGTTTGCCCGTGTCAACTCAACCGCTTCGTTAACCGCTGCGAAATCAGGGATCTTGTCCATTAACAGGATCTGGCAGGCGCTTAAACGCAGGATGTTGCGGATTTTACCATTCAAGGCTTCCGCGTCCTGAAGGAACTTTCCAAGCGCGTAATCCAGTTTTAAGAGGTCCTCAACGGTTTTATAGACGATGACAGCAGCCAGGCGCTTGTCCTTCTGGATTAAACGCATATTTGAAAAAACCTCGTCAAGGGACAAAGAGGCATAGGCGCCATCACTTAATACCCGGTTTAAGACCAGAAGCGCGGCTTGACGCGCGTCCTGGCTCAAGATCGGTTCAGGTCTTTCCTTATCTTTTGACTTCAGGCTGTAACTGCCTGCAGCGGGCGCAGGCGCAGAAGCAGGACGTCCGTAACGGCGTTCTCCAGTGAACGCAGGGGCTTTCCCCTGTTCGGGTGCAGGACGGCCATAGCGGCGTTCCCCGACTGGCGCAGGGGCTTTCCCCTGTTCGGGTGCCGGGCGGCCATAGCGGCGCTCTACGGCAGGCACAGGGGCTTTCCCCTGTTCAGGAGCCGGGCGGCCATAGCGGCGCTCTACGGCAGGCACAGGAGCTTTCCCTTGTTCAGGAGCAGGGCGGCCATAGCGGCGTTCTCCGGCTGGCGCTGATGCTTTCCCCTGTTCAGGAGCAGGGCGGCCATAGCGGCGCTCTCCAGTGAACGCAGGGGCTTTCCCCTGTTCGGGTGCCGGGCGGCCATAACGGCGCTCGCCGGCAGGCGCAGGGGCTTTCCCCTGTTCAGGAGCCGGGCGGCCATAGCGGCGTTCTCCAGTGAACGCAGGGGCTTTCCTCTGTTCAGGAGCAGGGCGGCCATAACGGCGTTCTCCGCCTGCTGCGGCGGTTTTTTCCGCTTCCGGCTTTCCAGAGAAAGCTCGCTGAACAAAAGGTTTGGCGGAAGATTTCCCTGAAAACCCTTTTTCCTTTGATGCGGAAAATTGAGACTGTCTGGAGAAAGTGTTTTTTGTGCCCGGAGTCTGGGCTTGATCAAGCTTCCTCAAATCATTCTCTTCCCTGTTTTCCCGGTCCCGGTCGCTCATGCGATTACCTCATTTTTCATGGTTTTGTTTTCTTTCAGCGGATGACCTCTTAAGAAATCTTTGCTGTTCATGGCCTTTCCGCCAGGCGCCTGCAAGGTAAGGATCTCCAGCAAACCGTTCCCTGTCTGAACAAAAAGCCCGTTTTTCTCGTCACCAACAACGATATCACCGGGCATCCCTTTCTCTTCACGATTCGCAGCTCTTGCAGAGAGAATTTTTAAAACACCCCAGGGGGAATCAGAAAATGCGCCAGGCCAGGGGCTGAGCCCTCTTGCAAGGTTGGCGATCTCTTCAGCAGATTTGCTCCAGTCAATCCGCCCGTCCTCTTTTTTAAGGAGCGGATAATAGCTGCTCTCTGCTTCCGCCTGCGGTCTTCTTTCGCAGGTTCCGTCTTTTATCTTCTCCAAAGTCTCAATCAAAAGATCGGCGCCTTCTTTTGCCAGCCGCAGCGTTAAATCACCGGCGGTTTCCTCGTCTTGAATGACGGCCTCTCTTTGCAGCAGAATGTCCCCGGTGTCAATGCCTTTGTCTGTCATCATGGTCGTGACACCGGTGATTTTTTCACCGTTGATAATGACCCAGTTGGCAGGCGAGGAACCGCGATAAGCGGGCAAAAGCGAAGCATGGACATTGACAGTGCCCAAGCGGGGAACAGCCAGTATTTCTTCCGACAGGATCTGACCAAAGGCTGCCGTGACACAGAGGTCCGGATTTAAAGATTTGAGCGCTTCTACACCGTCGGCCCTGATTTTGACCGGCTGAAACACCGGAATCTGGTAATCCAGCGCCAGCGCTTTAACCGGAGAAACAGCCATCTGCTTGCCCCGCCCCTTCGGCCTGTCCGGCTGGGTGAAAACCCCGACAACCTCATAACCATTGCTGATCAGCGCTTGCAGGCTGACAGCGGCATACTCAGGCGTGCCCATAAAAACGATGCGCATCATTCTTTACCCGCGGAAGATTTCCTGTCCGTGGTTGGATCATCATCTTCTTCGTCTTCCGGGAAAATTTCATACTCCATCTTGTCCACATAGAGGATGCCGTCCAGGTGGTCAAGTTCGTGCTGAATGCAGCGCGCAAGCAAACCATCAGCTTCAAGGGTGAAGGCTTTTCCAGTCCTGTCCTGGGCTTTTACAGTGATTTTTTCAGGCCTTACAACAAAACCGCTTCTGCCGGGGACGCTCAGGCAGCCTTCCGCCATGCCGCATTCCCCTTCTTTTGAGGTGATCTCAGGGTTGATCAGCTCGATCAGCCCATCCCCCACATCCACGACCGCCATCCGGCGCTGGATGCCCACCTGGGGCGCTGCCAGGCCAATCCCGTTTGACTGATACATGGTATCTGCCATATCGCGCAGGATTACGCCAAGGCGGCCGTCAAACTTGGTGATGGGGTTGGCTTTCATGCGCAGTTCCTGCGCACCGATGGTAAAAATCTTTTTCTTGGACATTGTTCCTCCGTACTTTATGCAAGGCTGCCGGGGTTGATCTCAAGGCTGACCTTGCATGGCCAAGCTTCCCCGGTCAATTCGTTTAAAAAAGCAAGAATCGCGTCGCTGTCCTTGTGCTCCAGAAGTTTCATCAGCACCTGCGCTCTGTACAGGCCCATGATCCGCTTGATGGGCGCAGCGTCCTCCCGGACAAAAAGAACGCGCTTCTTGAGCCTTGGTTCTCCTGATAAATACTCATTGATCCTCTGCGCCACCCGGGCAGAAACCTCCCTTGATTCCTCTTCCTGCCTGGATTCGCACAGGACGCGGACCATCATGGTGAAAGGCGGATACAGCAGCTGCCTTCGCCTTGAAAACTCCTGGTTAAAAAATCCCCTGTATTCCTGCGCGGCAGAATGTTGAATCACATAGTGCTCCGGCTTGTAGGTCTGAATAACGACCTCGCCCGGCAGATCAGCCCGCCCCGCCCTGCCGGAGACCTGGGTGAGCAATTGAAAAGTACGCTCCTGCGCCCGGTAATCCGGCATATTCAGCGTTAAATCCGCTAAAACCACGCCGACCAAAGTGACCTGAGGGAAATCAAGGCCTTTCGCGATCATCTGGGTGCCGATCATGACCCTGGCTTCACCAGAACGAAAGCGGTTGAGCAATTGTTCGTGAGAATCCTTGCCGGTCGTTGTATCCGCGTCCAGACGCACCGTGCTTACATTTGGAAAAAGGGCCTTGAACTCCTCTTCGATCTTCTGGGTTCCGGCTCCCAGCGGCTTTAAAAATCCGCTCCCGCAGTTTGGGCAGCTCCTGGGCAATGGGGTTTCCAAACCGCAATAATGACAGTGCATCATCCTGTCAGCCTGATGATAAGTCAATTTGACATCGCACTGCGCGCAGGAAAGCACCTCGCCGCATTTTCGGCACATGACGCTTGGCGCGTACCCCCGGCGGTTGATAAACAGCATGGCCTGGTGGCCTTCATCCAGGGTCTTTCGCAGTTTTTCAAGTAAAAGACCTGAAAACATGGAGCGGTTGCCCAAGCGCAGCTCTTCACGCATATCGACCAGGTGTACCTGAGCCAGTTGATGCTTGTTGACGCGCGAGAGCATTTCAAGGAGCATGTAATCCCCTCTTTGCGCCTTGGCGAAAGAAAGGATGCTGGGCGTCGCGCTGGCCAAAAGCAGGCTGGCATTTTCACGCGCCGCCCTTGATAACGCGATGTCCCGGGCGTCATACCTTGGTGTGTTCTCAGACTGGTAGCTTGGTTCGTGCTCTTCATCGATCACGATCAGACCAAGGTCTTTTACCGGGGCGAAAACCGCGGAGCGCGCGCCGATGACCAGCCGCGCGTTGCCTGAACGAATACGCCGCCATTCATCAAAACGCTCGCCGGCTGACAGCCTGGAATGGAGCACGGCCGCCACATCGCCAAACCGGGAGCGAAACCAATTGACCATCTGTGGAGTCAGGACGATTTCCGGGATCAAAACGATGACGCCCTTGCCAAGTTTCAGGCATTCCCTGGCGGAATGAATGTACACCTCGGTTTTCCCGGAGCCTGTGATGCCATGCAGCAGAAAACGCCCATCACCCCGCCTGATTGCGGGAAGGATCTCCGACAAGGTCTCCTTCTGATCCTCGGTCAGCACCGGCTCGTTTGCTAAAGGCGGCGCGGCTTCGTAAGGAGACCTCAGTACTTCTTCCTCGCTCAGGACAACCAGCCCGTCATCCTGAAGTTTCTTCAAACTGGGCAATGGATCGCGAACCAGGGCTTTCAGCTCGTTGACGGGGTGAGTGAGCCCGTCAGACAGCAAACTCAAGAGCAAGCGGCGTTTTGAAGAGCGGGAATTCTTTGAGATGGCTTCATCCAGCATGGACAAAGGGATTTCTAATTTGGCTGCCGTCTGTGTTTTAATCCTGACGCGGCCTGAGCGCATTTCAGGGGGGATCATCAAACGAAGCGCAAGGGCCAGAGGGCAATGCGATTTTGAACTGATTTCCTTTGCGAGGTCAACCAAAGGCGGCAGGATGGCCGGATAATCTTCCAGCGGTTCAATAATTGACTTGATTTTGTCATCAGGCAGGTCGGACTGATCCGAAAACCCCAACACAAGGCCTTCTATCGTCTGCCGGCCAAAAGGCACCAGAACGCGGGTGCCTTCTAAAAGCCGCATACCCTCAGGCACACGATAAGTAAAAACGCGGTCGGTGTTGTTGCTGGCTATGTCAACGATGATATGGGCAAAACCGGGACTTTCAGGCATTTTCAGAGCCTTTTCCCATGAGGTTTATAACCTCATCCAGCAGTTTGTCCGCTGCCTCTGCTTTGCTCATCAGGGGCAGAACAACTTCCCCGGCATTTGAAACAAGGGTCAGGATGTTGGTGTCCACATCAAAGCCTGCGCCGGGTTGACCCACATCATTGAGCGCGATCAGATCCAGGTTTTTGCTGGTCAGTTTCTTTCTCGCGTTTTCAAGGGTGTCATGGGTTTCAGCTGCAAAACCGACGAAGAATTGACCCGGCTTTTTAAATTGACCTACGGCTTTTGCCACGTCCTGAGTTTGAACCAGGCTCAAGACCAGATTGCCGTCGGCGTTCTTTTTGATCTTTTGCTCTGCAGCCTGCTCCATTTTAAAATCGGCCGGCGCCGCTGCCTGGATCAGCACATCGTAATCAGGGGCGTTTTCCATCATCACGTCATACAGATCCTGGGTCGATGTGACCTTGATTGTTTTCGCGCCTGTGACCGGCTTCAGATCAACAGGGCCCGATACCAGGGTCACTTCCGCCCCGCGCGAAACAGCGGCCTGCGCGATCGCGTAACCCATCTTCCCGCTGGAACGGTTGGTGATGAACCGAACCGGATCAATGGCTTCACGGGTCGGCCCCGCGGTAACCAGCACCTTTTTGCCTTTAAGATCCTGATTCTCATTCAGCAAACTGAGGCAGGCCTGAACGATCTGCTCCGGCTCGCTCATTCGCCCGGCTCCGACATCCCCGCACGCCAGCAAGCCGCCGTCAGGCCCGACCGTGTGAACGCCTCTTGCTGTTAAGGTTTCCATGTTCTGCTGTGTGGCTTCGTGCTGCCACATGACGGTGTTCATGGCTGGAGCGATCAGCACTTTTGCTTCCGTTGCAAGATAGGTGGTTGTCAGCATGTCATCAGCGATTCCGTTTGCCATTTTGGCAATCACGTTGGCAGTCGCCGGCGCAACCAAAAACACATCCGCTTTTTTGGCCAAAGCGATGTGCTCAACCTCCCATGTCTGCGGGCTTTGAAATGTGTCAACGGCAACGGGATTGAGCGACAGGGTCTGCAGCGTCAAAGGCTGCACGAATTCACAGGCGTTTTTTGTCATGATGACATTAACCTGAATGTCCATTTTGCGCAGCCTTGAGACGATCTCGCAAGCCTTGTAGGCGGCAATGCCGCCCGATATGCCCAAGACAACCGTTTTGCCGGAGTACATTGTGATTCTTATTCCTCGTCCTCTAAATTGCGGTGATAGGTGATCAAACCATGCTGGATCTCATCAATCGCGGTGGCGATGGGCTTTTTATCGCTGTCTTCAATTAAAGGCTGTGCGCCGTCAACCAGCTGCCTGGCTCGCTTTGCTACCATTTCAACGAGGGTATAGGCGCTGTCCGCCTTTTTCATGAGGGTTTGGATGCCTGGTTCATTGATGGCCATGTGATTTCTCTCTTTCTTTTTATTCGGGAATTTCAGGATGGAAGCGCAGGGTGCGTATCCTCTCCGATGCGATGATGCTCTCAAGGCGCTGAAAGGCGCTCTCGAGCTCATCATTGATGAGCGCGTAATCATAGTGGACATACTTCTCAATTTCATCCCTGGCGTTGTTGAGGCGTTTTCTGATCTCGGCCTCGTCATCGGTATTTCGGGTATGAAGCCTTGAACGCAGGGAGGAGAAGGTGGGCGGCAGGATAAAGATGGACACGCAATCCTTGATCTGCTCCATGACGCTTAATGCGCCTTGCGTATCAATATCCAAAAGAATGTCTTTGCCCTGTTCAAGCGCCTCAAGAACAGGTTTTTTGGGCGTGCCGTAACGATGGTCGTGCACAACTGCGTACTCCAAAAAATTATCCTCCTGAAGCAGCTTGTCAAACTGATCATTTGTCAAGAAATGGTAGTGAACGCCGTCTTTTTCAGTTTCACGCGGTCTGCGTGTGGTGGCGCTGACTGAAAAAGTGATGTTTTCATCCGTTTTGATCAGACGGTCACACAAGGTGCCCTTTCCTGTTCCGGAAGGCCCGGAAATTACGATCAGCATTCCCCTGCGGACCGGCGTTTTTTTCACGGCGCCTGAATCGGCGAAATTCTTTCTCATTTCAATTACTCCACATTCTGAATCTGTTCACGAATCTTGTCAATTTCACTTTTGCAGATTAAACCACAGCGGGTCACTTCCAGTGAGGAGGATTTGCTGCAAATGGTGTTGGCTTCCCGGTTCATCTCCTGGGCTAAAAAGTCCATGTCACGCCCGGATGGCTGCTGCCTTAAAAGCAATTCCTTCATCTGGGCGGTGTGCGCCTTTAAGCGGGTGATCTCTTCGGTAATGTCACACCGGTCGGCAAACAAGGCGATCTCCTGGGCCAGGCGCTGCTGATCCACCTGAATATCAGGGATGGTCGAAAGCCGCTTTTCCAGTTTTTCACGCGCCAGAAGGGGCTGCTTCTTCGCCTCGTCAGCCAGAAGCAAAAGCGTCTCGTCCAAACGAGCTATGTGTTCGTTGAAGAAAAACCGAAGCTGCTCGCCTTCGCGGGCCCTGTCTGCTTCCGCGGCGTCGCAGGCCTCATTCAAAGCCTCAAGAGCCGCTTCAAGCATCGTATCCGCTTCCAGATCCAGGGGCAGCAGGGTTAAAACCTCCGGCAGGGTCAAAAGGGTGTTCAGCTTCAGACTGCCTTTTACGCCGGCGGCTGCCGCCACCTGCTGCGCCGCCTGCGCGTATTCATGGGCAAGGGGCAGGTTTGCGCTGACCAGGGCTGCCTGGGCGCCTGAAGCATCCTGCGTGATGGATAGATCGATCCTGCCGCGGGCGAACCGCTCAGCCAGCCGCTTCCTCAAAGGGACTTCAAGGGAAAGCAGGGATTTGGGCAAACGCACGGATATATCCAGATACCGATGATTTACAGTCTTGATTTCAGCCGTGAGATTAAGACCCTCTCTGGATGATTGTCCCCTGCCGTAACCGGTCATGCTCCGCATGAAAAGCCCTCCTTCCCTAATGGATCGATTATAACACCTTTGCACAGGTCTGAAAAGGTTTGCCAATCAGCGATTCGCTGACTTGCGCAAGAAACACTTGCGGTTTGAAGGCAGCGGGTATATAATGGCGACATTCATGGTTGAGGGTGGATAAGCCCTCTGCAACCGCCCCAAGAGAGGAAGCGACAAGGCTGAAATCGCATCCGGGCAAGGAGCAGAACGGTACCGCCGCCTGACATGAACGCCTGATGCACGATACAGCGTCAAAGAGAGGCCGATTTCGGCAATCTGGGTGGAACCACGGACACATCATCCGTCCCAAGCGAGGGATGGATGTTTTTTTGTGATAATAAGGAGGAAGTATGCAGATTACATTCAACGGTCAAACAAAAGAATTCCAGGAAGGCATGAACGCGATTGATATCATCAAAGATTTTGATAAAGACGCGCTCAAAAACGCGCTTGCGGTACGCCTTGACGGAGAGTTTTATGAGCTGATGGCGCCCCTGCCCCATGGCGGAACCCTTGAAAGCCTTGGTTTTGAGGATGACGAAGCAAGGCACATGCTGCGCCATACAGCCAGCCACGTTCTTGCCAGCGCGGTAAAAAACCTTTACCCAAACACAAAGCTTGCCATCGGCCCGTCCATCGAGAATGGATTTTACTATGATTTTGATGTTGAAGAGCCCTTCCAACCGGATGACCTTCAGAAGATCGAAAAGGAAATGGCCCGCATCATCAAAAAGAACGAGCGCGAGGAACGTTTTACCCTGCCAAGGGATGAAGCCATCAAGCTGATGGAATCCAGAAACGAGCCCTACAAGGTTGAATTGATCAACGATCTTCCGGAAGACGAGGAGCTGTCCTTTTACAAGCAAGGGGATTTTATTGACCTGTGCGCAGGCCCGCACCTGCCTTCAACGGGCAAGGTCAAGGCGTTTAAACTGACCAGCCTGGCCGGCGCGTACTGGCGCGGGAGCGAGAATAACAAAATGCTTCAGCGCATTTACGGAACAGCATTTTATGACAAGGATGAAATGGACGACTATCTTGCCAGGATCGAGGAAGCCAAGAAGCGCGACCACAGAAAGCTTGGCCGTGAACTTGAGTTGTTTGACCTGATGGACGAAGGCCCCGGCTTCCCCTTCTTTTATGCCAAGGGCATGGTGCTGCGCAACATTCTGGAAGACTACTGGCGTCAGCTTCACCGCAAGGCCGGCTATGAGGAGATCAAGACGCCGCTCATCTTAAGCCGCAGCCTGTGGGAACAAAGCGGACACTGGGATAACTACAGGGAAAACATGTACACCGTCAAAATTGACGATCAGGATTACGCGATCAAGCCCATGAACTGCCCCGGCGGCATCCTGGCTTACAAGCGCCGGCTTTGGTCCTACCGCGACTTCCCCTTAAGGGTGGGCGAACTGGGTCTGGTTCACAGGCATGAAAAATCAGGCGCGCTGCATGGTTTGATGCGCGTGCGTTCCTTCACGCAGGACGACGCCCATCTGTACATGACGCCGGAGCAAATCAAGCAGGAGATCGTGGGCGTTTACCGGCTCAGCGAAAAGGTTTATCAGGACTTTGGCTTCCCCTACAAGGTTGAATTGTCCACCAGGCCGGAAAACAGCATCGGTTCTGATGAGCTTTGGGAATTGTCCACCAATTCATTAAGGGAAGCTTTGGAAGAACTGAAGATCCCCTACACCCTGAACGAAGGGGACGGCGCTTTCTACGGGCCGAAGATCGACTTCCACCTGCAGGACAGCCTTGGACGCAGCTGGCAGTGCGGCACCCTGCAGCTTGACATGAACCTGCCAGAGCGCTTTGAGATGGAATACACCGGCGCAGATGGGCAAAAGCACCGCCCTGTCATGATCCACCGCACGGTGCTGGGCTCGATGGAGCGATTCATCGGCATCATTACAGAGCATTTCGCGGGCGCCTTTCCCCTGTGGCTGGCCCCTGTCCAGGCGCGCATCCTGACCATCACGGACCGCGTGGATGAAGCGGCAATCAAACTAAAAAACGAGCTGGAAGACGCCGGCTTCCGCGTTGAGCTGGACACAAGAAACGAAAAAATCGGCTTTAAGGTTCGTGAAGCGCAAATGATGAAGATCCCGTACATGCTGGTTCTTGGGGATCGCGAAGCGCAGGAAAATACTGTTTCTGTCCGCAACCGCAAGGGACAGGCGTTTAATGACATCACCCACGCGCGGTTGATCGCAGCCCTCAAGGCAGAGGTGGACAGCAAGTCTTTGGAACAGAGCGCGGACTTCCAGCAATAATTTATCTCCAGCTACTTGACAGCGCCCCTTGATTCCGGGGCGCTGTCATTTTGCAACTAAAAAAGCCCTGACACTTAGATCAGGACTTTGTTGGCACCTCTGACGGGATTCGAACCCGTGTTGCCGCCTTGAGAGGGCGGTGTCCTAGGCCACTAGACCACAGAGGCATTTTGGCTGGGGAACCAGGATTTGAACCTAGACAATGCGAGTCAGAGTCGCAGGTGCTGCCGTTACACCATTCCCCAATGTCCAAGGCGCAAGCAGTATTATATCCAAGAGTTTTTAGCTTGTCAAGCAAAATATTTTTCTCTGCTTTGGCCTCTGTGCTGGAGAAAGAACAAAAAGAACGATCATTATCATGATGACCGTTCATATAAAAGATTTATTTGACTGCGTTTTGACTTGATGAAGATCAATCAGGATGGGCTTAGAAAACAAATCAGAGCTTTCTTAGGTCGTCCGCTCAGCCAGCATGTCCTTGACCTTCATCAGACGGGTCAAAGCGCCGCGCTCATTCTCTTCCAGTTTCATGGTGATGTAGCGGATGGTCTCCTCAAACTGGGGGATCATGACATACTCCAGCGCGTTGACACGGCGGCGGGTTTTTTGAATTTCATCGGCCAAAAGGCTGCTGGTTTTCTCGGTTTCAGCAAGCTTTATCAACAGCGGCAGGGTGTTTGTCATGGTTTCAATCGCGCCGTCCAGTTGAGCGGAAGTATCCACCAAGCCATACGGCAAAACAGCTTCGCTCAGGCTGTTCTCATCCATTTTAAACACCGGTACCTGTACGGACAGAATGCTTTTTTTATCCATCGTGATTGACGCCTGACGGGCAGGATACAAAAGCGCCTGGCGCATCGCGCCCGGTTCCATCACGGCGCTGGCCAGGGCAAAGTCCTTGAGCGCGCCGCTAAGCTGCTCCTCCACCTGCTTTCTTAAGCGGTGGTTTTCCTTGACGATCTCGATAAACCTGCGAACCAGCTCATCCCTTTTATCTTTGAGCAGCTTATGACCGCGCTTGGCCGTAACCAGCCTGCGCTTCATCTGGGTCAATTCCATGCGTGTCGGGTTCACGCGGAGGACGGCCATCTCAGTTCTCTCCCTCTTCGTCTTCCTTTGATTTGGGCAGGAATTCGTCGATCATTTCATCCCTGATGCGCTTAAGTTCCGCCCTTGGCAGGATGCTTAAAAGCTTCCAGCCAAGATCAAGGGTCTCTTCAATGGTGCGGTCTGTACGGTAGCCTTGCGCGACATAATTTTTTTCAAATTCGTCGGCAAAGACCGCGTATTTTTTGTCCATGTCCGTCAGCGACGCTTCGCCCAGGATCACCGCCAGTTCCTTTGCGTCCTTGCCCCTTGAATAGGCGGCAAACAGCTGGTTCATGGTGGCGGCATGGTCTTTTCTGGTCTTCCCTTCACCAATGCCCTTGTCCTTCAAACGTGACAAGGAGGGCAGCGCGTCAATGGGCGGCTGAATGCCCCTGCGGTACAGCTCGCGGCTTAAGATGATCTGGCCTTCGGTGATGTAGCCGGTCAGGTCAGGGATGGGGTGAGTCTTGTCGTCCTCCGGCATGGTCAAAATCGGAATCTGGGTGATGGAACCTTTCTTGCCCACGATCCTGCCGGCCCTTTCATACATGCTGGCAAGGTCTGTGTACAGGTAGCCCGGATAGCCGCGGCGGCCGGGAACTTCCTTGCGCGCAGCAGAAACTTCGCGCAGAGCCTCTGCGTAATTGGTGATGTCGGTCATGATGACCAGGACATGCATGTCTTTTTCATAGGCAAGGTACTCAGCGGCTGTCAGCGCCATGCGCGGGGTGGAGATGCGCTCAATCGCCGGGTCATTGGCCAGGTTCATAAAAAGAACCGCGCGTTCAATGGCGCCGGTGCGCTTAAAGTCGCTGATAAAGTAATCAGCTTCCTCAAAAGTGATGCCAATCGCCGCGAAAACAACAGCGAACTTGCTGTCAGATCCCAGCACCTTGGCCTGGCGCGCGATCTGTGTGGCTAACTGCGCGTGCGGAAGGCCGGAGCCTGAGAACACAGGCAGTTTCTGGCCGCGGACCAGGGTGTTCAGGCCGTCAATGACAGAAACACCGGTCTGGATAAACTCGCTTGGGTAATCGCGCGCAGCGGGGTTGAGCGGCACGCCGTTGATGTCCATGCGCTTGTCTGGAATGATGGCAGGGCCACCGTCTTTGGGATTGCCCATTCCGTCAAAAACACGGCCAAGCATGTCTTCAGACACGGACAGCTCAATGCTGCGTCCCAGGAAGCGCGCGGTGCTGGTGTCCATTTGAAGGCCATTGCTGCTTTCAAAGAGCTGGACCAGCGCGGTATCGCCGTTGACTTCAAGCACCTTTCCCCTGCGAATGTTGCCCGAAGCTTCCTTGATTTCCACCAGTTCGTTGTAGGTGACGCCCTGAACCTCATTGACCAGCATCAACGGGCCGACCAATTCACTGATGGTGCGGTATTCTTTGAGCATCTTACAGTCCTCCCCGGTTAATCAATTCATTGGTTTCAAAAGCAAGCTCGTCTTCGATCTCGTCAAAATACTTCAGGGAATCCTCCGGAATGTATTTCGCGCGGCCAATCCGCTCCCTGACCTTCATGGAAATAACATCAGAAAGATTCACGCCTGCATCAAGCGCTGTCTGCCCCTTGTCAGCATAATCCAGGATCAGGCGGAGCATGCGGTATTGCTTGGTAAGAGAGGTGTAGGTATCCACCTCGTCAAAAGCGTTCTGGTGCAGGTAGTCCTCGCGGATGGAACGGGCGACTTCCATGGTCAGCCTGTCCTTCCAGCTGAGGGCATCCATGCCGACCAGGCGGACGATCTCCTCCAGCTCGCTTTCTTCCTGCAGGATCTGCATGGTGCGCTGGCGTAATTGCTCCCACTCGGGAGAAACATGGTCGGTAAACCATTCTGAAAGATTGTCCGTATACAGCGAATAGGATAAAAGCCAGTCAATCGCCGGGAAATGCCGTCTGTATGCCAATTGCGCACTCAGCCCCCAGAACACCTTGACAATGCGCAGGGTGGCCTGGGAAACAGGCTCTGAGATGTCGCCGCCGGGTGGGGAGACCGCGCCGATCGCGGATATCGCGCCCTGACGCCCGTCGCTCCCCAGGCAAACCACCTGCCCTGCCCGCTCATAGAATTCAGCGATGCGGCTGGACAGGTAAGCGGGATAGCCTTCCTCGCCCGGCATCTCTTCCAAGCGTCCGCTCATCTCGCGCAGCGCTTCCGCCCAGCGGCTGGTGGAGTCCGCCATGATGGCCACGCGATAACCCATGTCGCGGAAATACTCGGCGATCGTGATGCCCGTATAAATGGAGGCTTCACGCGCGGCAACCGGCATGTCGGAGGTGTTGGCGATTAAAACCGTGCGCTTCATGAGGGTTTCGCCGGTCTTGGGGTCATGCAGCTGCGGGAACTCCATCAGAACGTCGGTCATTTCATTGCCGCGCTCGCCGCAGCCGACATACACGATGATGTCCGCGTCCGCCCATTTGGCCAGCTGGTGCTGAACGACCGTCTTTCCGGAACCGAAGGGGCCGGGAATGGCCGCAACACCGCCTGAAGCGATGGGAAACAGGGTGTCAATGACGCGCTGCCCGGTCACCATGGGCATCTGAGGAGATAATTTTTCCTTATATGGACGCCCCCTGCGCACCGGCCAGCGCTGCAGCATGGACAAATGGTGGACCTGTCCATCTTCGCCCTTTACAACGGCAATGGTGTCCTCGATCTTGAAGCTGCCTTGTTCAATTGATTCAACAACGCCTTCAATTCCGTATGGAACCATGATCTTGTGCAAAACGACAGGGGTCTCCTGAACGCTCCCGATAACGTCGCCGGAAGCGACCTTGTCCCCCGGTTTGACGACCGGCACAAAATCCCATTCCTTTTCACGATTCAGGGAAGGCAGCTCAATGCCGCGGGTAATGCGGTCCCCGGCTTTTTTCCTGATGTCCACCAGCGGGCGCTGGATGCCGTCAAAAATGGACTCGATCAGGCCAGGCCCAAGTTCCAAAGACAGCGGCGCTCCGGTGGACTCAACCGGCTCGCCCGGTCCAAGACCGCTGGTTTCCTCATATACCTGTATAGAAGCCCGATCCCCGCGCAACTCAAGGATCTCGCCGATCAGGCGGTGACGGCTGACGCGGACAACATCAAACATCCTTGCAGAGGACATCCCTTCCGCTACAATCAAGCTGCCTGCGACTTTTACAATTTTGCCCTGGGCCATGTTCGTCTCCTCGTTTCTGTCTTCAATCAATTGTTCTGATTTAATATGTCTGCGCCGATGGCTTTAATGACGCTCTCGCGCACCTTTTGCTCGCCGTAGCCGTCGCTCCCCTTGATGCCGGGGATCGGTATCACCGCAGTCTCCATGGTCTGCTCATACCTGCTGATGGCTTCAGGAGCCATACGCGCCGCAGATTCCGTAATAAAAATAACAGGGGTACCCTCGCGCGCCAAGCGGTGCAAGGCTTGAGTGACCTCGTCCGGGGTTGTGGCAGGCACGGCGACCGCGCCGATGGCTCTGAAAGCCTGGATCGCGTCGCTTTCCCCCACAGCGCCCATTTTTAATAACTTATCGGCCATATGCTTCACGCAGCCTTTCACGGATCAGTTCTTCAGGAAAATCATTCTGCTTTCCAGCCATAATCAGACGCACCGCCCCGGCTTCACGCTCATGCGCCAAAAGCCAGCCGATCAAAACCTCTATGGCAAAGGGCTCATATTTATACGGCCGGAATAAGGAGAGCAGGTAGTCGTCAACCTTCTTCTCCAGGGAGGGGATTTTTGAAGAGTCTGTCTGCGCGCTTGATAAGGCAACGACCAAGGGAACCGGATAGCCCTTAAACGCGCCGGCCAACCTCTCCGGCTTTTCAAGAATGTTTTTCCATTTTGGATTTGCGACAAGCCCGCCGGGCAATTTGACGTTCATGAAGTCTTTTTCAGCCCTGTTGATTGCAAACAGCCTGAGATATGCAACAGCATTCTTAAAATCCACAAAGGCGGTAAAATACTGCCTGGCTGCCTTTGATTTAAAGGATTTGCTGCGTTTACCAATCTCGGCGTACAAGGCCTGATCGATGTGCACGTCAATTTTCATGGGATCAACGGTCAGCGCAATCTTCTTTTCCAGTTCATTCATCGTGGTCTGAAACATGGGCGGGAGTTTTTTATAATCATGCTCATTGACCGCGTGGCGCAGCATGTCTGTTTTCAGCGTGCCGCACTCGGAAAGGCTTTCAGGAGCGGTGTTTAAAACACGAGCCTTGATCAGCGTCTTCAAATTTTGCGCGTCATGCCGAAGCAGAAAGGCTTCCGTTAATTCGGGCTCTGAAGAAATATTCTTGAATGTATCACAAGTTTCCTCGAGAATCTGGGTGCTCAAACGGTCGATATCCTTTTGATCGGTGTCCTGCCAGCCCATCTCACCCAGCAACTGCAGCGCTTCCTGATAGGAGGACGCGGCAAGAAGACGCTCAAGCTGGGCATCCCCAAGCGGCTTTCTGACAGCGGCTCTGACACGGCCAACTGCGTAGGCTATGCTTGTCTGCGGCATCGGGCTATCTCCTTAATCATTTTCTTTCGCAAACAGAATGTCCGCGACCTTGGACTCGAATTCCTCTCGCCTGGTTTCAATCAGCGCTGAAAAAGTGCAGTTGATCTCACTCCTGCTGCTCTTTAAGAAAAGACCGCATACCCCCGGAACGCGTTCCGCAAGCATGGTAAGCGCGCCTTTTTTATTTTTCTCAGCGAGTTTATTGTTGAGGTTCTTAACAAAAGCCTCATCAAAGAAGCCGTCATTCACTTCCCCCGCCATCAGCGCTTCATCGCCCACAGCGTAATTTAACACCAGGTCCGTCATCAAATCCGCCACCTGCTTTTTGGGCGCGTTGTTCAGCGTGTCAAGCGCTTTTGAAAAAGCTTCATCAATCAGAGCGCGTTTTTTGGCAACCAGTTCGTTGCGCTGCTCAAGGGAAGCCATCCTGCGCATCCTGTCTTCCAGGAGATCAGCCTCGCGCTCGGCGTCCGCCCGGGTTTGTTCAAGCGTTTCCTGCAGACGCTTTGAGGAATGCTCCAGGATGTTCTCAGCCCGGTCTTTCGCGTCCAGGATGACTTTGTTCGCGGAGTCCTTTGCTTCCGACCGGATCAGATCGATGATCGGTTTTGTATTCATGCTGCTCATTTTACAGTTTTACAGCATTAACCATCAGGAAAGAAGCCAAAAGCGCCAAAACAGCATAGGTCTCGACCATGACCGTCATGGTGATGGCTTTACCGGACATCTCAGGATGCTGACCGACCATTAGCATTCCGGCAGAAGCGACCTTCGCCTGATTGATGGCTGACAGCCAGCCGACAACAGCAACCGGCAGCACAGCAACGACCAGCATAAGCCCCTGATAAAAACTGACCGCTTTCAGTTCGCCGCCCAAAGCGCCGGTGTTTACAAGAATAATGACGCCAATCAAAAAGCCGTAGATCCCCTGGGTGCCGGGCAGAATTTGAAGAACCATCATTTTGGAGCTTACTTCAGGATTCTCCGTAGACACACCGCCAGAGGTCTGACCAGCGAGTCCAACGCCTTTGGCGGAGCCGTATCCGGCGAGCAGCGTTGAGAGAGCGGCAGCGAAGAATGCGAGGGTTTGACCAATTGTAATCATGGGGTTCCTCCTGTAGAAAATTGTTTCGAGTGGGCTTTTATCTATTCGTAATCCGCACATAGCGCGGCGCGAACCTGAGCGGGTTGAAAGGGATGCCCCCTTCTTCATAAAACTTGCCAAAAAACTCAATGTACTGAAGGCGGCAGGCATGGACATAGGCGCCAAGAATGTTGATGGCAGCGTTAAAGAGGTGTGCGCCCACAAAAACCACCGCACCGATGATGATGCCGATGACACCCCCTGCCATGATCATGCCGACCAACTGGTTGATGACCATGCCGATAACGCCGGTTGCCAGACCCATGCCAAACAAGCGCATGTAGGAAAGAAGATCGGATATCCAGCTGGTCACGCCGTACAGCGCGCCCAAACCTGATACCAGGCGTTTGAAGGGGTTCTTTGATTTATCACGTCCGGCTGTCAGCAAAATGATACCGGCGCCGATGATTGCCATCCATTTGCCGATTTCCGATGTTTGCGGCAGCATCAAAAGCCCCAGCCCGACCACCAGCATCACCCAGCTCAACTGATCATAAACGGCGCCCAGCCAGTCGCCTTTTTTGATATTCTGCGCTGCGCCAAGGGCCAGGCCCGCGAACAGATGCAGCGCACCAAGCCCAATGCAGAGGGCCATGACAGGCAGGGAATTGTTGACAGGATCAAAAACAGTCGGCCAGGGCGCAAAACCAAACCAGGTGTTGTACATGAACCCCCAGAATACGGTCAAAACGCCGCCGCCGGCCAAGATCCACATGATCTTTCTCATGCCTTCAGCCGGCTGCATCACTTTGATCAGGATCGGGATCAGGAGCGCCATCAGCAGTCCGTAGCCGGCATCGGACACCATCATTCCAAAAAAGCAGGCGAAGAAGGGCATCATCACCGAAGTCGGATCAATGGAGCCGGGAGTGGGAAGGGCAAACCCGGTAACTACAGCTTCATAAGGGCTTACCAGGGGGCTGTTTTGAAGCAGCACAGGCGGCTCTTCCCCTTCTTCAGGGTCAGAGATCATGACCTGCGCGCCTTTAAAAGAGCTGATGATCTGCTTTGACAGCGCTTCTGCTGACGGTTTTGGGATCCAGCCGGACAAATAGCTGACCGATCCGGTATGAGCGAACTTCTCAACAGCGTCCATCCTTTGTTTTTTCGCGTTGAGCGTTTCAAAAGCCAGGCGCAGCTGCGGCAAATGCACAGCCAGTTCCGCGACCTTGCCCTGCACCTCATTTTCTTTTGATTCTAATGTGACCAGCTCATTTTTAAGCCGCGCCGATTCAGCGCTGACCTTGCCAAGCGCATAAGGAGGCACGGCATGCTGGAAGCCCAGGGCGCGCATCTCCTCCTGAAACTCATTGGCCGCAGCGCGGTGCGCGTATGAAACAAAGAACAGGTCATCGCGGTCTGAGCCCGCTTGCTGTATCACAACGGGACGACCAAGCCATCTTTCAATCAACTCTTGGTAATTTTTCTTGGGCATGTGCCCGGTAAAAACACGGGTGGAGGCGGTGTCATTCAGCTGCTCAATCGACAGATCCAGTTCCTGCCAGGGAAGCAGTTGTTCGATCAACTGATGGGTCCGGGTTTGAACGCCTTTGATCTCACCGGCTTCACGCTCCAAACCCTCCAGGCGTTCCACGACCGCCATTGTCTCGCCGACCATTTCCTCATCAAAGGAATCAAGCCCGACAGCGGGCAAAGGAGCCAACATGGATTTTTTCTCAGTATCAAACTTGGACAATCGGCCAATCGCCCATCTTACACGGTTGAGCCTGTCTTCATTGCGCAGGGCCCGGCTTTGATGCATGGAATCAATTTCATTTTCCCGAACATTGGTAAAATGAATGCAGCCGGCCTTTTGCAAAAGTTTTAAAAGACGTTCCTCATCATTTTTCATGACAAGAACATCGATCTTTTGCATATCAACGATCGCCATGAAGAATCCCCTCTACAATGATTTCAACGGCTTGCGTCATTCTGCTGCCGGATACAGTTAAGCTGCTGAGCATATCGGCGGGCAAAACATTTTTGCGCCCCTGCAGCTCAAGTTCGATGTCGCTGCGCCGCTTTTCCAATATCTGCTGAAATAAAGAACGGTTTTCAATGGCGGATTTTCGCTCATTTTCCGTTGCCTTGGCTTCAGCGTTTTTCACGATCTCATTCGCGCTGGAATGCGCATCCCTGATTAGGTCTGCCGCTTTCTTTTCTTCTTCCAGAATATCATTGAGCATTTGACTGGACATATCTACCTCGCAACGATATTTTACATACAAACTATAATCTATTTTTCAGCGCAATGCAATCAGAACTATTATTTGAGACCATTTGTTCAAGAAGCATCGCTGCATTATGTATGCATATATTAGAACAAATCGAATCACTTTACAACGGTATCTTTTATCAGGGACGTCCCCTTATTTTTGTGATGGAGAACTCCCTGAATGCGCTAATAGATACTCCTATTCTGCTTTTTCTTGACTTTTCAGATAGGCGTCCATGCAGTCACGGATGGTTTGTTTCGCCTGCTCCGCGCCATAAAAGTCCTCCGCGTGGGTCATCTTGTTCTCCAGTTCCTTATAAACGGAGAAAAAATGCCGGATCTCGTCGAACATATGGGGCGGGATGTCCTGAAGGTCTTTCCAGCTGTTCAGCTGCGGCTCGCCAAAGGGGATGGCGATGATCTTCTCATCCTTCTTCCCCTGATCGGACATGATCAGAACGCCGATGGGATACACATCCACCGAGCACAGCGGGACCAGCGCTTCGGTGCAGAGCACGAGCACATCCAGGTGATCGCCGTCATTGGACAGGGTGCGCGGGATAAAGCCGTAGTTGGCCGGATAGTGGGTGGAGGTGTACAGGATGCGGTCCAGCTTTAAAAAGCCTGTTTCCTTGTCGATCTCATACTTGCTTTTGCAGCCTTTGGGAATCTCGATGATGGCGCGGAAGCGTTCAGGCGTAATGTAGTTTTCAGGAATATTATCATAAATCACTTGAATACCTCCTTTTCTGATCGTATTTTACCATAAGCAGGAAAAGAAACAAACTAAAAACGACAATCCTAGAGGATTGCCGCTTTTTGGTGGATGAGGGTGGATTCGAACCACCGAAGTCTGTGACGGCAGATTTACAGTCTGCTCCCTTTGGCCACTCGGGAACTCATCCATGTGGAGCTGGTGAAGGGACTTGAACCCGCAACCTGCTGATTACAAATCAGCTGCTCTGCCAATTGAGCTACACCAGCAAAGACCCAACCAGCAGGAAAATGGCGACCCGGAAGGGGCTCGAACCCTCGACCTCCAGCGTGACAGGCTGGCATTCTAACCAACTGAACTACCGGGCCAGGTAAGTGGTGGGCCTTCAGGGACTTGAACCCCGGACCAACCGGTTATGAGCCGGCCGCTCTGACCAACTGAGCTAAAGGCCCGTAGTGCGGTTGCTCCGGCAGGAAGGAAAAAAAGTGGTGACCCCTATGGGACTCGAACCCATGTTACCGCCGTGAAAGGGCGATGTCTTAACCGCTTGACCAAGGGGCCACGAAGGCTTGTGTCTTGGGAAACTGGTCGGGGTGAAGGGATTTGAACCCCCGGCCCCATGCTCCCAAAGCACGTGCGCTACCAGGCTGCGCTACACCCCGCAGGTTGCCGCAAACGAGCGGCGAATTTGATAATACTAAACCTCGGCCCTGTTGTCAAGCCTTGAATTTAATCTTTTTATAAAAACAGCGGCATTTTGCAATTCTTTAGTCGAAAATGAAGAAATCAGAAGATTTTGCTGTTATTTTGAACCCATGGCCCTCTTCATGGCAAAACCGATATTTATGTTTTTTCTGCAAACAAGGCATTATCTGTTACAATAACCTCATCCGATGAAGACGGCAAAAACAAGCAAGGAGACGCAAACAAATGTCAAAAAAATTCCAGCATCAAATTATAACCGGTAAAAGCGGCCTGTTCAGGCTCATTATTCTTGTGGCTGCCTTCATATTCATGGTATTATCAGGCATCCTCCCCGCAATTGCGGAAAATAATGAAAACTTATCAAAGGAGAACATCATGTCACAGCATCCTGTTTTTACGATCACCCTGGAAAACGGCCAGGCCATCACCGGCGAGCTGTACCCTGAAACCGCGCCGGAAAGCGTTGGCAACTTCATCGCCCTGGCCAATTCTTCCTTTTATGACGGGCTGATCTTCCACAGGGTCATCCCCGGCTTCATGGTTCAGGGCGGCTGCCCCACCGGCACTGGCATGGGCGGCCCCGGCTACAGCATCAAGGGCGAGTTCGCGCAAAACGGCGTCAGCAACCCCCTTAAGCACACGCGCGGCGTGCTGAGCATGGCGCGCAGCATGCGCATGGACTCCGCCGGCAGCCAGTTTTTCATCATGGTGGCGGACGCCCCGCACCTGGACGGCGCTTACGCGGCCTTTGGCAAGGTGTTAAGCGGTATGGAAGCGGTTGATCAGGTGGTGTCCCAGAAGCGCAACCATGCAGATAAGCCGCTGGTGGATCAGGTCATTAAAAGCATCCGTGTTGAAACAAACGGCCTTGAGTACCCCTTTACACGCCTAAAATGATCAAAACCAACACCGTTACCGTGCAGGTGGCCGGGAAAAGCTACCAGCTGACAGGGTTTGATGAGAAGGAACATTTTACGCTGCTGGCGGATGTCGTAAATCGGCGCATCAGTGAGACCGCCAGCCAGAACCCTTCGTTAAACGCGGAAGCCTGCGCGGTTGCCGTCTGCCTTTCACTGGCGGATGAATTGATCAAAGCCCAGGCTTTGGCTGCCCGTTTGCGCAGGCAGTTGGATGAAATAAAAAAGGATTCCCTGGATGAGACTTGAGCTCCTTTCACCTGCCGGCAGCATGGAAGCGCTTCAAGCCGCTATCGCAGGGGGCGCTGACGCCGTCTACCTGGGCGCGAGCGCGCATGGCGCGCGGGCCAGCGTAGGCTTTGATGATGTTGCGCTTGAAAAAGCCATCCGCTTTGCGCACCTGTACGGCAGACGGATTTATGTGACCGTCAACACCCTGCTTAAGCAAAATGAGCTTGACAGCATCCGGCAATTGCTCAAGACCATTGTCCGCCTGAGGGCGGACGCCGTGATCGTCCAGGACCTGGGCCTTGTAAAGCTGATCAAAGAAGAATTTCCCGGGCTGTGCGTCCACGCCAGCACCCAGATGAGCGTCCATAACGCGAGGGGCGCTGAGCGCTTGCTGGAGCTTGGGATCTCCAGGGTGGTTTTGGCCCGCGAGTGCACGCTCTCCGACATCCGGGAAGTGGCCAAGACCGGGATTGAGACCGAGGTGTTCGTGCATGGCGCGATGTGCGTTTCTGTCAGCGGCCAATGCCTGTTTTCCTCCCAGATCGGAGGGCGAAGCGGCAACCGCGGCAAATGCGCGCAGCCCTGCCGGCTGCAGTATACCTACAAGGATCACAGGGGCGCCCTGCTGTCCATGCACGACATGAACACCCTGGAGCATCTTGATGAGTTTGTCAGCGCGGGTGTCACCAGCTTCAAGATCGAGGGCAGGCTGAAACGCCCTGAGTATGTGGGCATTGTCACCGGCATTTATAAAAAAGCGCTGGCTGACATTCTAAACGGGCAGGGCCCGCGCCCTTGCCAGGAGGATCAGGAGCAACTCAAGCAGATCTTCAGCCGCGGGTTTACTTCGGGACATTCTTTTTCTGATCAGGACAGCCTGCTGATCGGGCCTGAGCGGGTCTCCCACCTTGGGGTCAAGATGGGCAGTATCCTGTCGTTCAAACCCCGTGACGGCTATGTGCTAGCCCAGGCCAAGTTAAGTTTGCCCCTGCACAACGGCGACGGGCTTCAGGTCAGGGGCAGGAAAGAACAGGAACTGATCTATTCAGGCCCGGATGTGAATTCCGGCGATATCGCGACCCTGAGGCTGAGGCAAAATCCCTCTGCGGGTGATGAAGTGTATCGGCTCGCGGATGAGCGTCAGCTTGAAAAAGCAAGGCAGGACGCCGGTATTTTGCCGCCCCTGCCCTATTTCGCGGAATTGAGCCTTGCAGCAGGAGAACCGGCTTTCCTGAATGCGACAAGCGGCAAAGCGCAAGTGACAGTCAAGGGTGAAACCGCCAGGCCAGCCCTGAAACAGCCGCTGAACAAAGAAACCATCGGGCGTCTGCTTGGGAAAACGGGCGGCACACCGTTTGTTTTGGACGGACTCAAAATCAACTGCTCCTCCCCTGTCTTCATGCTTTCCTCTGAGCTGAACGCCCTGAGAAGAGAGGCGCTTGAGCAGCTGGAGGAAGCATTGATCAGCGCGCATGAACTGCCGAAAGTGCTGAAAGCAAAACATTCCTTCGCCCAAAACTGCGCTGCGCCCGGAGAAACACGGCTTTACGCGCTGGTTCAAACCGGAGTCAACAGACAGGCCATCAAAGACGCGGGAGCGGACAAGCTGATCTTTTATGCGGACGACTACCGGACCGGGCGGCTTCAAGAGCAGCTCAAAAGCCTGAACAAAGATGATGTCCTTCTGCTGCCCAGGCAGATGAGGGATGAGGATCTGAACAGGATCCTTCAATTGTCCAGTGAAATGGGGCTCAGCCTGATGGCGGACAACCTCTCTCAAATTGGGGAAGGCGCCGATTATTCAGGCGAGGGCATCCATGTCTGGAACAACGAATCATTAAAAACGCTTTGCAGTTATGGCGTAAAGGCCTGTGTGCTGTCCCATGAGCTCAGCCTGTCAGAGATCGAAGCCCTGGACCCAGACATCCTTGAATTGATCTTGCCGGTATACGGGCGGCCGCTGATCATGCTGCTCAACCATTGCCCGGAGCGGGTCCGCCGGGGCTTGTCCAAAAACAGAGCCGGCTGCACATTTTGCGACCGCGGCGCGGGTGTAAGAGGACAAACAATGACGGACAGGATGTCGGCCTCCTACACGCTTGCCCCGACACATTTTGACAAGGGCTGCGTCATCAGCCTGTTTCACCACAAGACGAGGAACCTTGGCGGCCTCTCCCCAAAGATGTCCTGGCTGGTTGACCTGAGGAATTTGGATACGGAAGAGGAAGCCGTCCGGATCGTTTCATATTACAAGGCCCTTCAAAGCGGGCAGCCTGTAAAGGACATTCTTCCATTGGACCCGGGCCGAGCCCTTTTGGGCGTAGAATAATTTTTAGGATTGAGACCATGAACGAAAAAGCGCTGCGAACACTGGAATTTAATAAAATCAAGGAACAGTTATCTGCCCTGGCGTTGACTGAGCCCGGGCAAATGCGCTGCGAAGCCCTGCTGCCCTATGACCGGCTGGAGCAGGTGGAGCGCGCCCAGCACGAGACAGAGGAAGCGCTGCTGATCCTGCTGCGCCGCGGCGACAACCCTTTGATTCATTTTAAGGACGTGAGCCCCTTTATGGGTCTGGCGCAAAAGGGATCCACCCTTCCCCCGCGCACGCTGCTTGATATCGCGGAATTGTTAAGGGCAAGCTCCGCCGCGAAAAACGCCCTGGGCGAGGACGAGCAAAACCGCACCCCACAATTGACGGCCCTGGCAGCAAGGCTGACCCCGCTTCGCAATCTGGAGCGCGCAATCAGCGACGCCCTGATCTCTGAGGAAGAAGTGGCTGACAACGCCAGCAGCGCGCTGTCTGACATCAGGCGGCATATGCGCCTTTGCAATGACCGCATCCGCGACAAGCTGCAGTCGATCGCGCATGGCGCCAACTCATCCAAATACCTGCAGGACAGCCTGATCACCATGAGAAACGGCCGCTATGTGCTGCCGGTCAGGCAGGAGTACCGCTCCCAGGTGCCGGGGCTGGTGCATGACCAGTCCTCCTCAGGGGCCACCCTGTTTGTGGAGCCCATGGCTGTGGTGGAAGCCGGCAACGAATTAAAAGAATGGCAGGCCAAGGAACGGATCGAGATCGAGCGCATTCTGGCCGAACTGTCGGCAAAAGTCGGCGCGGAAGCGGACACCATCTCTGAAAACCTGGACATCCTGATCGAACTGGACTTCCGTTTTGCAAAAGCGGCTTTGGCCAGGCAGATGCGCGCGATCAGGCCTGTAATGAACGACCGGGGCTATATCAAGCTGGTGAAGGTGCGCCATCCCCTGATCCCGGATGATCAGGTGGTGCCCTGCGACCTGTGGCTGGGCGATACCTTTACGACTTTAATTATCACAGGCCCCAACACCGGCGGCAAGACCGTGACACTGAAGACCGTGGGCCTGATCACGCTCATGGCCCTGTCCGGGCTGCATGTGCCGGGGCAATTGGGCACGACGCTCGCGATGTTCCAGAATGTGTACGCGGACATCGGGGATGAGCAGAGCATAGAGCAATCCCTGTCCACCTTCTCTTCTCACATGAAGAACATCGTTTCCATCCTGGAGGAAGCGGACAATACAGACCTGGTTCTGTTTGACGAGCTGGGCGCGGGCACCGACCCAACAGAGGGCGCGGCCCTTGCTCAGGCAATCCTTCAGAGAATGCTGAAGATGGGCATCCGCTCTGTCGCCACAACGCACTACAGCGAGCTGAAAGCCTTTGCCCTGGCAACGCCCGGGGTTGAAAACGCCAGCGTGGAATTTGACGTGTCCACCCTGTCCCCGACCTACCGCCTGTCCATCGGTGTGCCCGGCAAGTCCAACGCCTTTGAGATTTCAAGAAGGCTGGGCCTGTCAGACCGGCTGATTGAGGAAGCCCAACGGCTGCTGACGAGGGAGAACCTGCTGTTTGAGGACGTGATCGCAAGCGCCCAGACCCAGCGGCAGGCTGCGGAAAAAGACCGCGAGGAAGCGGAACAGTTGAAGAACGAATCCCTCAGGTTAAAAAGAGAAGCCGAGGAATTGCGGGCTGAGATGGCGGCGCTTCGGGAAGGCGCCAGGGTCAAAGCCCGTGAGGAGGGGCGGCGCATCGTTGAAAAAGCCAAGCGTGAGAGCGCTGAAGTGCTCAATGAGCTTAAAAGCCTGAAGCTGGCCGACCCCAACCAGGTCAACCAATTAAGAAAGCGCCTGCGCGATCTGACGGACGAGATGTCATCCGGGCTGAATCTGGACGAGGAAAATGACGAGATCAGGCCTGAGAACGTGAAGATCGGCATGCATGTCCAGCTGTTGGTCAACAACGCGCCAGCCACAGTTTTAAGCCTGCCGGACGCCAAGGGCGAGGTTCAGGTGCAGGCCGGGGCCATGAAAATGCGCCTGCCGCTGGATCAGTTAAAGCCCGCTGACCAGCCTAAAGCCAAAAAACAGACCGTAGTCCGTTCCGCTACCAAGGCGGCTGAACGCAGTGTCAAGATGGAGTGCGACGTGCGCGGGATGGCGCTGGATGAAGCCATGGCAGCTGTTGACAACTACCTGGACAGCGCGATCCTGGCCGGCCTTCATGAGGTGTTTATCATTCATGGAAAGGGCACCGGCGTGCTGAGGACAGGGCTGAGGACCCATCTGAACAAGCACCCCCACATCGCCTCGCAGCGAGCGGGCAAGTATGGCGAGGGCGAAGGCGGCGTCACCGTGGTAACCCTGAAATAAAGAGCAAGAGCAGCTTGATCAAGGCTGCTTTTGTTTAATTGCATGGTATAATGAAGGCATCAAATCGAAAGCAAGTGATACGATGAAGCAGATTATTTTTGTGGTAGATGACGACCCCAACATCGCGGCCCTGATCCGGCTCTACCTGGAGCAGGAAGGCTATGAGGTACGCCATTACGCCAGGGGCGATGAAGCGCTGTTGGCGCTTCGGCAGAGGGACGCTGACCTGATCCTTTTGGACATCATGCTGCCCGGCGTTGACGGCTGGGATGTTTGCCGCGAGGTCAGAAAAACAAGCAAGGTCCCCATCATTATGCTGAGCGCCAAGGAAGATACCTTTGACAAGGTCAAAAGCCTGGAACTCGGCGCTGACGATTACATTACCAAACCCTTTGATCCCAAGGAGATGCTGGCCAGGGTCAAGGCTGTTTTGCGCCGTTCAGCAAGCACTGAATCCACGGACGGCGCTCTGCGCTTCCCGGGGCTTACCATCAGCATCAGCAGCTATGAGGTGACCTTCAACGGCGAAGCTGTGGCCATGCCGCCCAAAGAACTGGAACTGCTGCATTTCCTGGCCCTGCATCAAAACCAGGTCTTTACACGCGAGCAATTGCTGGAAAAGGTATGGGGGTTTGATTTTTTTGGCGACAGCCGCACGGTGGACGTGCATGTCAAGCGCCTGAGAGAAAAACTGCCCGACAGCGAACGCTTTGGCTGGAGCATTCGCACCGTCTGGTCTGTGGGATACAAATTTGAATACAAAGAGCGCTGACAAAGGCATCCTCAGCAGGCTGCTGATGGTGCTGGTGGGTGTTATCCTTTTGGCTGTACTGTTGATGCTGGCCGTTTTTGCGCTGTCTTCCCGCCAGGCACAGATCGACAGCCGGGTAAACGCGCTGAAAGCGCAGGCCTATGACATCGCCTACCTGGCCAGCGACAGCAGCGCTCTTGGCATGGGCGACCTGTTCAGTTTCGGCAGCACCGCGACCAGGGAGATGATGGCGCGGAAACTGCGCCAGGTATATGAGGATTACGCCGCCTACTGCCTGGTGGTTGACCGATTTGGAAATGTGACCGGGTATTTTTCCGATGTGATCCGCGAAAACAGGGAGCTGGCAAGCCAGCTGGAAACCGGGGACATCACGCGCACGCTGACGCGTGTTTTGATGGGTGAGGAGGTCATTCTTCAAACCAAAGGAAGCCTTGGGCCCATGTTCACCGTGGCTGTGCCCTGGCTGCAAAATGACAGGGTCGTCGGCGCGGTCTATATTCAGACTGCCGCGCAGACGATGACGGACGCCTATTCAGGCATTTGGAAGCAGGCGGCGCTCGCGGCGGTGTTTACTTTTGTGGTGGCGGCCACCGTCGCCTATTTCTATTCAAGGCGTTTGGCAACTCCCATCCGGAAAATGGCCGCTTCCGCAGGCCTGATCGCAAAAGGGCTGCCTGCGCCGCCAGCTGAGAAAACCGATTTCACCGAGTTAAATGAATTGGCCTTTGCCTTTAACCACATGGCCAAACAGATCCAGGACACAGAGGAGACCAGAAAAGCCTTTATCGCGAACCTCTCCCACGAGCTTCGCTCCCCCATGACCAGCATCCAGGGCTTTGTGCAAAGCGTGCTGGACGGCACCGTAAAGGAAGAGGATCAAAAACAGATCCTGCAGATCGTGCTGGATGAGAGCAAAAGGCTGAACAAACTGATCTCTGCCCTTCTGACTTTGAGCAGGGCGGAAGCGCCGCAGGCAAAGCTCGTCATGGAACCCTTCAACATCTGCGAACTGATCCGCCTGGTGCTGATCACCCGAATCAATCAGATCGAAGGGAAGAGCATCACCGTTGAAACGGATTTTGAGCAGGATAACATGTTTGCCCTGGGTGTTAAGGAAAAAATCGAACAGGTCCTGATCAACCTGATGGACAACGCCATCCGGTATACGCCAAAGGACGGCAGGATCACTTTATCTGTGCAGACGCTTGATAAAAAGACCCTTGCGGTCACGGTTTCAGACAATGGCATCGGCATCGCCAAAGAGGACAAAGACCATGTGTTTGAGCGTTTTTACAAGGCGGATCAGTCCCACACAGCGGGCGAGGGCGTGGGGCTTGGCCTTGCCATTGTAAAGGCCATTTTAGAACAGCACGAGCAGAGCATCAAACTGATGGACAGCGATGAGGGCGCAAGCTTCCGCTTTACACTGGCAAGGGCGGAAGAAGGGCCAGGGAGGCAGCATGCTGGTGAAGGCTTACGCTAAGATCAACTGGGCGCTGAATGTGACAGGAACGCGGGAGGATGGCTATCACCTGCTTGACATGCTGGTTCAACGAATAGAACTGTGCGATGACATTTCGATCTCACCATGTGATGAGATGGTATTTGAGTCGGACGATCCGGGCCTCGCGATGGATGAAAGAAACCTGGTGGTCAGGGCCGCTTACGCTTTGAAGAACGCCTGCGCCGTTTCACAAAACGCCCATATCCGCCTGAATAAACGCATCCCAAGCCAGGCTGGGCTCGGCGGAGGAAGCGCCGACGCGGCCGCGACCTTAATGGGATTGAATGAATTTTGGAAGACCGGCCTCTCGATTGAGCAATTAGCGGAGATCGGCGTGAAACTGGGCGCGGACGTGCCGCTTTGCCTGTACCCCGGTTTGATGCGGGTCAGTGGTATCGGGGAAGTAATTGAAGAAGCGAAATGTGAAGAAAGCCTTCCTTTGCTGATCATCCAGCCTGATGCGGGCTTGTCAACTGCTGAGATATTTAAACGTTATGACCTCTGCGCAGATCAAAAGCATGCGAACATTGATGAAGCCGTCATGGCATATTCACAGCGGAATTATCAACGGCTGTTCGCTTCCTGCCATAACCAGCTTCAAAGAACCGCTGCCGAAATGCTGCCTGAAATCGCTTCCTGCGTTGGCGCGCTTTATCAGAAGGGAGCGGATTTCGCGCAGATGACAGGCAGCGGCTCCTGTGTCTTTGGCGTTTTCTTAGAGGAAGAAAAAGCGCTTCTTGCCAAAGAAGCGCTGAAGGATATTTATCCAGTTTGTATTCTTACTAAAACCAGGTGCCGATAAAGCCTTGACTACAACTCCTGTGTCAAAACCTGCTGCAGGGACATCAGGTGGGTCAGCAGAAGCGTCCTTAGTTCCAGGACGTTCCCCGTCGCGGTCTGTACAGCGACTTCATAACGGTCAAGCACGCTGTAAATCGCGGTCAGCGCTTCCTGGGGGATCAATCGCCCTGATTCTCCCCTGACGCTGACGCTGATGGAATTGAGGTTCTCCATGGCAAAAACATGCTGGCGGATCTGCCCCAATTTGAAGGCGGAGTTGGACTGAACCGACCCCGCCATCCGGCTGACCTGCCCGATGGCGTCCACCAGGTTGCTGTTGATGCGGCTTTCAAGCTGGGCAATGGTTTTGTTTTTAAAGATAATGCTGTCTGAGTACAGAATGCCAAGGACAATGGCGGCAATCATAAATGCAATCAGCAAAATCAAAATGACACGCTGCTGATTTTTGGTTCCGTACTGCTGAAAAACAGGCTTCTTCTGAAAACGATAGCTGTTCATAAGCCCTCCTGACAAGTTCAGTTTAACATGATTTTCAGCCTCGAACAAGGATGGATGGTTTTCACAGAATGTTCATCAACCGCCTTACCTCGCATGGTATAATTTAATAAGAACAGTTTTGGAGGAGACCTTGATTCAAGCAACGGACATGACCCGGTTCTATGGGAAGTTTAAGGCGGTCAGCAAAGTCACCTTTTCTGCGGAAAAAGGCGAGGTCGTCGGCCTTCTTGGACAGAATGGAGCCGGGAAGACAACCATCATGAACATGCTCTCCGGCTGCCTGACGCCAAGCGAAGGGCAGATCATCATAGACGGCAAAAATCTGCTGACCCAAAGCCGGGAAGCCAAAAGCAGCCTGGGCTATCTGCCGGAGGTGCCCCCGCTTTATCCGGAGATGACGGTCAGCGAATACCTGCGTTTCTGCTGCGCGATCAAGGATGTTATCAAAAGCGATGTCAAAAAACATATCAGTGAATTGATCGAATTGGCCGGGTTGTCTGAGGTTAAAAATCAATTGATCGGAAGCCTGTCAAAGGGTTTTCGCCAAAGGGTCGGTCTGGCGCAGGCCTTGTGCGCGGATCCGAAAGTGCTGCTCCTGGATGAGCCGACAGCCGGCTTTGACCCGGTACAGGCCGTAGCCTTCAGAAAGTTGATCAGACGCCTGTCAAAAGACAGGACCATCCTTTTCTCCTCTCATCTCTTAAGCGAGGTGCAGGAGATCTGCGACCGCGTTCTGATCGTGCATCAGGGGCAATTGAAAATGGACCATAGGCAGTCGCAAATCAGCGACAGCATCTCTTACCGTCTTGTTATCGACGGGCCGCCATCAAAAATCCTTTGCCCGCTGCGGCAATTGAGCAGCGTAAGGCGCGCGCGGCTGATCAATGAAAGCGAGCAAAAACGCACAAAAGTGATGGTTGAAGCTGAAGCCGGTTCAGACTTCCCGGCCCAGCTCATGGCGCTGCTGTCCGGCCTGAACGCGCCGATCCTGGAGATGACCCCGGCTTCAGATACCCTGGAATCCCTCTTTTTGCGGGTGACCAGCACAAACGGGGATCGTTCAACATGAAAGCCGTCTATCAGAAAGAGTTGAAGTCCTATTTCTATACGCCCACCGGCTGGTTGTTTGTATCGGTGTTTTTGGCGATCGCGAGCCTGATTTTTTACCTGAACAACCTTCAGCCGAGAAACAGTGATTTCGCGCCGTTTTTAAGCATGATGAGCTATGTCTGGATGCTGCTGACACCGATCCTGGTGATGCGGCTGCTGTCCGGAGAGCGCCGCGGAAGGACAGACCTGCTGCTGAAGAGCGCCCCTTTGTCCATCCCCGCGATCATTCTTGGAAAATACCTGGCTGCCTGCAGCGTGCTGCTGATCGCGGTGATCCTGAGCCTGCTTTATCCCATCCTGGTGGCGGTGTATTCCAGGCTTTACATCATGGAGGTGCTGACCGGTTACCTTGGTTTTACGCTGCAGGGCTGCGCATTCATCGCGCTTGATCTTTTGGTAACAAGCGGTCTTAAGAACACCGTTTCTTCCGCAGCGGTCGCTTTTGGCGTCAACCTGTTTGTATGGCTGATCAGCCTGCTGCCTCAAACCGCGGCCATCCCGGGTTTTCTCTCCGCTTCCATCTCTTTTTTCAGCCTCTATGATCGTTTCGTCCCCTTTATCAGCGCGCAGTTCAGCCCGGCAAACGCCTTCTTTTACTTAGTGTTCAGTTTGAGCGCGCTTGTCCTCAGCATGGCGGTTCTTTACATCGAAAGGGCGAGAAAGTCATGAGAAGCAAGCTGAAAAAATTGTTTACAGGTAGCCTTCCGATCATTTTAAGCCTAATCCTTGTGTTGACCGGGGTTCTCGCTTCGGCTGTGTTTGACAAACTTGAAAAGGACAATGCGCTGAGGATCGATTTCTCCTTCAACAGCGTCACCACCCAGAGCGAACAGACCACCAAGGTCATGAAAAACCTGCCTTACAAGGTGCATGCCTATGCCCTGTTTAGCCCGGGCATGGAAGATCAGTCGCTTCTGGGGCTATTAAACCGTTTGGCCTCACTTTCTCCAAATTTTACTTACTCAAAGGAAAATCTGGTGCAAAATCCCATGCTGGTCAACACCATCTCAAGCGACCTGGACGACGAACAGGTGACTGCCGACTCCCTGATCCTCCGGTGTGAAGCAACCGGAAGAACACGGGTGCTCAGCACCTATGACTATCTTGAGCAAAGTTTTGACACAGAGCAACAAAACTTTGTGCTCTCCGGCATCTCCTACGAAAAAAGCATCGTGGAGGCCCTGGTTTACCTGACGATGGACACGGTTCCTGGCATCCGTATCCTGACGGGACACGGGGAGATCGGGGAAACCGACACGAACTACATGGAAGGCTTCTTAAAAAGCCATCACTTTGAAATCAGCCGCGTGAACCTCTTGGAAGGCGACACGCTTGACCCCAAGGATCTTTTGATGATCCTCTCCCCGCAAAAGGACCTGACAGACAGCGAACTCAAGAAAATTCTAGCGTTTTCAAAGGCAGGCGGCCCCATGCTGATCACCAGCGATTACAATGACCCGGACAATTTACCCAAGTTTGACTCGCTCTACCGCTTGATGGGTTTTGAGCGAAAGCCCGGCATCGTGGTCGCTGAGGGCGCCGACCTGAACGCTTATATTGACAATCCCCTTTACCTCACGCCCTACATGGACATGACTGAACCGACCGCGCCCTTGATCGGGGCCGGACAGATCCGGTTGAGGCTGCCGGGCGCCAGGGCCTTTGAGATCACCGCGATGGGCGACTCTGTCCGGGCTGAGCCCCTTCTGACCTCCGGCATTGCCTATATCAAATCCATTGAGAAAGCGAACCAGACCCTGGCCTATGAAGAGGGTGAGGAAACCGGGCAGTTTTATGTCGCGCTGTTGTCTGACTACGCGCACCCGGACGGCACGCACGCGCGAGCGATGATCATCGGCAATTCCGCCATCCTGCTTGACAGCTGGCTGCACGAGGTGACCTATGGGGCGCAGTTTCTTTTGCATATGGTCAATTATTTAAGCCCATCAGAGCCCATCAACCTGGACATCGCGCCCAAAAAGCTGGTGCGCGAGCAGATGAGCATCGCGCAGCCTGCTGTTCCAATTCTCTTGATCGTGCTTTTGCCGGCTTTGACCGCGCTTGCCGCCATTCCGGTTCTAATGAAGCGAAACAGGAGATAAGATGCAGCCTGTCAGAAAGAAAAAAAGAAAAATCAGCATCAAGGCGCTGACAGTCGTCCTCACGGTCCTTTTTTTGTCCGTAGCGGCTGTTTATTTTCTTCAGCGAAAGCCTGTGCCAAAGCCAAGCCCCCTGGAAGACCTCAGCGTGACCCTGATCAATCAGGACGAGGACACCTTGACCCGGATGGAGATTACAAACATGAAGGGGGAAGGCTTCACACTTTTGCGGGAAAAAGAGCAATTTGTGGTGGAAGGCCACCCCTTTTTTGAAGCGGATCAGATCGAAGTGTCCATGATGGTCAAGGACCTGACCATGCTTGTGGCAAACGAGCTGGCTGGCGAGGTGCATACGGATGAGAACTCGCTTAAGCTGTTGGGTCTTGGAGAGAACGCGCCGCGCGTTAAGGCGGAATATAAAGACGGAAGCAGCCTGACGCTGGTGTTCGGAAATTCCGCGCAGACAGAAGTCCCCTCAGATTACCTGATGTTTGAGAATGACAATAAAATCTATTTCGTGTCCCCGGAGACTCGTGAACATTTTGACCGCAGTCTGGCTTCCCTGCATGTGATCCCGGCGATCAATTTCAATGAAAAGCTTGTGGACAGCGTGGCGGTGGAGGGCGATGAGAGCTTTGTTCTCTCCCATCAGGAAGGGTTGTGGGAGCTTGAAACGCCTTGCCGTTACCCGCTTGATCATGTAAAAGTCAGCCAGTTTTTAGGCGCTGTCGGGAAGATGCGTTTTGCCCAGTACTATGGCAGTGAAGAGGAACTGAACAAGAAAGAGCTGGGGCTGATGCCGCCCAGGCGCGTGATGCGTTTTCATTTGTCCAAAAGCACCATCACGGAATATGACAAGGACGGTGCGATCGTCGGCAGCAAAGATATACCCGAACAGACGATCACCTTGGCGCTTGGGGACAACATCGACAAAGTCGGGCTGTATTGCCTGTATGAGGGCAAGGTGTATCAGGCTACCAATGTCTCCATGGGTTTTTTGCGCGATCTGAATGTACAGAATCTGCTCTCCCCAAATCCTGTCACCCTGCCGCTGAACAGGCTTCAAGGGCTGGATGTTGAAAGAAACGGCGCAAAGCATGAGTATCGGATAGAGTTTGTTGAAAAAATCCTGCCCAACAATGAGATTGAGCGGGATCAGGACGGAAACATTCTGTATGAGCCCTCCGTCACGCTTTCAGGCGAAGAAGTGCCTTCGGATGATTTTGTCCGGGAATACCTAAAATTGATGGCTCTAAAGCACAGCGGGAGGCTGCCTAAAGGGTTTGTTCCGGCTTCAGATCAGCCGCTGACAAACTATATCTTTTATCTGCCTGACGGTAAACGCGAAATGGCTTTATTCCCTTATGACGACCTGCACTACGCCATCCGCGTAAACGGCGTGTTCATTGATTACATTGTAAAAGCAGAAGCGGACGCGGTCAGCCTTTAAACGACGATCCCGCCGCCCAGGCAGACGTCGCCCTGATAAAACACCGCGCTTTGACCGGGGGTGACTGCGCGCTGCTTTTCATCAAACACCAGGCTCCCTTTATCACCCTGATAAGTGAGCGTGGCCCCCTGATCCTTTTGGCGATAGCGGAGTTTGACCTTGATGGAAACAGGTTCGCCTTCCCGGCGGGGCGCGTCGCCTGTCCAGGTGATCTGCTCAAGCCGGGCATCCTCCCGGTATAATTTGGGATGATCCTCCCCCTGAACCACGATCAAGCGATTGTTAATCATATCCTTGTCCGCGACAAACCAGCTGCGGCCGTCGCCCTGTCCGCCGATGCCAAGGCCTTTTCTCTGGCCGATGGTGTAGTACATCAAGCCGTCGTGACGGCCCATCACCTTCCCGTCCTCTGTCACCATGTCCCCGGGATGGGCGGGAAGATAGCTCATTAAAAAGCTTTTAAAGCGCCTTTCCCCGATAAAGCAAATGCCGGTGGAATCCTTTTTTTCAGAGACCGGCAAACCTGCTGATTTGGCAATCTCCCGAACCTCGGACTTCAGGAGGCCTCCGACAGGAAAAAGGCTCTTTTTCAATTGCCAATCCTTTAACATATACAGAAAATAACTCTGCTCTTTGTTTGGATCAGCGCCTTTTAACAATTGCCCCTGCTCATTTGTTCGGACAAAATGGCCGGTCGCGATCTTTTCGGCTCCGATTTTCATAGCATAGTCCAAAAAAGCGCGGAACTTGATCTCACGGTTGCAAAGGACATCCGGGTTTGGCGTTCTTCCGGCCTGATACTCATTCAGAAAATGTGAAAACACACGGTCTTCATACTCTTTTGCAAAATTAACGGAATAATAGGGAATGCCGATCATGTCACAGGTGTTCTGCACATCCTCCCAGTCCGGCTGGGAAGTGCAGACGCCGTTTTCATCCTTTTCTTCCCAGTTGTTCATGAACACGCCGATCACATCAAAGCCTTGCCGCTTGAGCAGCAAGGCGCTGACAGCGGAGTCCACCCCGCCTGACATGCCGACAACAACCCTGGTCACGGAAGGTCCCTTTCGTTCAGCCGGGCCAACACCTGCTCGTACACCGTTTTCGCGGTGTCCGCTTTGCTGCCCTTGGAGCTGACGGTGACAAACCGTTCTTCTGTTGTGATGATCTTTTCAAAAGCTTCAGCCACAGCCTGGTGGAATTCTTCCCCGGCCAGTTCAAGCCTGTCCGCCTCGCGGGAACCGGAAAAGCGCTTCATCCCGACTTCGGGATCCAGTTTCAAAAAGACAGTCAGGTCCGGGAGGCAGTTCTCCACCGCGGGCGCGTTGATTTGGCGCACCAGATCAATGCCAAGTCCCCGTCCCGCGCCCTGATAAGCGATGCTGGAGTCCACAAAGCGGTCTGAAACAACGGTTTTCCCTGCTTCAAGCGCGGGGAGGATGACCTGCCTGACATGCTGGGCACGGGCTGCCGCGTACAGCATGGCTTCTGTCAGGTCCTCCATGTCGTTGTTGTCACGATCCAGCAGGATCTCCCGGATTCGTTCCCCCACCCTGGTCCCGCCAGGCTCCCGGGTCAGGAGAACATCATGTCCGGTCTGCCTGAGGTGTTCAGCCAAAAGTTTCGCCTGGGTTGACTTCCCTGAGCCGTCATTTCCCTCAAAACTGATAAAGAAGCCTTTTGGCTTAGGTTTTTCAATACCAAGTAATGCATAGATATCATCCGCACACTCAGCGAACATGGTGGTTCCGACTTTTTCAAACTCTTCCTTATGGCCATAGCCATACAAGGCTGCGATGCTGTCATGGCCATTTTGATGGGCTGCGCTCGCGTCCGAGGCGCGATCCCCGATCATCACCGCTTTTAAGCCCCCGGGGTTGGCGCGGCGGATCAGCTCAGCCTTATCCGGTTCAGGATCCTCCTCAATCAAAGGGCCCTGCACCGTGTCAAAATACCGGTACAGGTCAAAAGCCTTTAAAACCTCAATGCTTGTCTGCATGGTCTTGTGGGTCGCGACACTGAGGTAAACGCCCAGGTTTTTTAAGGTATGCAGCAGCAGACGAATGCCCGGAAACACCATGTTCTCATAGGCGCCGGTCACATCATAATATTCACGGTAGTAATCCTGCCCAAGAGTTGCCTGCTCCGGGGTGAAGCCTGAAAATTCCATCAGGCTTTGATGCAGCGGCGGCCCCAAATAGCGGCGCAGGGTCGCTTCATCGGGATGTTCAAGTTTTAATTTATCAAACGCGTAACGAATCCCGTTTAAAACACCCAGGGAGGATTCTGTGAGGGTACCGTCCAGATCAAAAATGACAGCCTGATACTTCATGATCAACCTACTTAAAGAAATCCGGAACTTCAGCGCGGGTCGCCTGAACCAGGGCATTCAGAAAGCGGATGGTGGGCTCCTCATTGTTGCTGTTTACAGCGACAGCCAAAACCATGTCCCGGTTGTCGATCGAAAGATCGGTAGCAAACTTGTACAAACCTGCGGCGGGAATGCCAAACTGCTTGGCGTCCCCAAGCGCGACCATGTTGCCGTCCGCATCTATATCAACCTCGACCACCTTGGCGCTGTTGATTTCAAGCCCGTTCACATCGATCAGTCCTTGTTCAATCGCGTCACCCAGGTCAACAAAAGCGCCCTGTGAAGCAAAACGCTTGAAATCAGAACTGGACAGCATATAGATATCACCCTCGCCTGCGGCAATATAAGTCATCAGCTGCATGTTGGCATAGTAGTCGTTTTCCCCGCCGGGCGACATCAATAAAACAACGTTGACCAGCTCCATGTCCGGAACCGCGCTTTCCCAGATGGGCGTGATAAATTCGTTAACAAACTCCTGTGACGCGGAAGAAGACTGGATATAGATGTCGATGCGCTTCTCCTGCGGAGGGCGATAAGCCGTCTGCGTATAAATCAGGTTGACAAGCGCGATGGACAGCGCGATGATCAGGGGATAAATCAAAGCGCTGTACTGCAGATGATGCCTGAAATCCGCCCAGGTTTTTTTGACGCGAAGTTTCATGGTTATGCCAGGGGTTTCATGGTGGGGAAGAGCAGCACATCGCGGATGGAAGCGCTGTCCGTCAGCAGCATGATCAGCCTGTCAATGCCGATCCCGATGCCCCCGGTTGGCGGAAGGCCGTATTCCAGGGCGTTCAGGTAATCCTCATCCACTGAGGCGTTGGTGCCGCCCAGTTTGATGCGCTCCTCCACCTGCCTGACAAAGCGGGCGCGCTGGTCGATGGGGTCATTCAGCTCGGAGAAGCCGTTTGCGAACTCGCGCCCCGTGATGAACAATTCAAAGCGCTCGGTCAGCCTGGGATCGTCCGGCTTGCGCTTAGCCAGGGGAGAAATCTCAACAGGATAATCGATGATGAAGGTCGGCTGGATCAGCTTGTCCTCCACATACTCATCAAACAGCTCTGCCAGGCAGTCGCCCTTGGTGAAGTGGGGCTCCACATGAACCTTGTGCTCTTTGAGGCACTTTCTGGCGTCCTCATCCGTTTCCCAGGAGAAGAAATCGATCCCGGATTCTTTTTTAACTGCGTCCGCCATGCTGATGCGCGGCCAGGGAGAGGTAAAATCAACCTCCACCCCCTGATAGGTCACCTTGTGACTGCCATTGACTTCAATCGCGGTCTCACGGATCATGTCCTCCGCCAGGTTCATGATGTCCTCATAGTCCGCGTATGCCTGATACAGCTCAATGGAGGTGAACTCCGGGTTGTGGCTGGTGTCCATGCCTTCGTTGCGGAAGATGCGGCCGATCTCATACACCCGGTCAAACCCGCCGACCACCAGGCGCTTTAGATACAACTCCGTTTCAACACGCAGAAACATGTCGATGTCCAGCGTGTTGTGGTGGGTCTTAAACGGTCTCGCGGCGGCGCCGATCTCCAGGGTATGCAGGATGGGCGTATCCACCTCCAGAAAACCGCGGTTATCACAGAAACGGCGGATGGCGTTGATGATGCGGGTGCGCTTGATAAAAGTCTCGCGGACTTCGGGATTGACCACCATGTCCAGATAGCGCTGGCGATAGCGCAGGTCCATGTCCTGCAGACCATGCCATTTTTCAGGCAGAGGTTTTAAGCATTTGGCTAAAAGGATGATGTCCTCAGCGTGAATGCTGACTTCACCCGTCCTGGTCACAAAAGCTTTGCCGCGAATGCCCATAATATCTCCGATATCATAGGACTTAAACACATTGTATTCCGCTTCACCGACATCGTCTCGCCTGACATAGACCTGGATCTGTCCGCGGCTATCCTGAATGTGCGCGAATGCGGCCTTGCCCATGACCCGGCGGCTGAGCATGCGGCCTGCGATCCTGACCTCCTGATCCAAAAGCTTGTCGATGCCCTTGATCACCTGATCGCTGGTGTGGCTGACCGGATACTTGGTTTGGACATAGGGGTTGTTCCCCTCGTCCATCAACTGCTGCAACTTATCGCGGCGGATGCCTTCCTGCTCTGAAAACTCCTGGCTGCGCTCGATCTGCTCTGACATTAAATACTCCTTACTTCTTGTGCTGGATATCTTTGATTTTCAGGGTAATAACTCCGCCCGGCGCATTCACCTTGACGGTTTGCCCCTTTTTCTTGCCCAGGAGCGCCGCGCCCATGGGGCTTTCGTTGGAAATGCGGTTGTTCATGGGATCGGACTCCCTGGCGCCGACGATGGTGTATTCCACCTCTTCTTTCAGCTCGTCGTCATACACACGCACGGTCGTTCCGAAGTTGACCTTGTCGGTGGCCACATCGCTGTCATCAACGACAATGGCGGTGCGGATGGTGTTCTCAAGGTCAATGATCTCCGCTTCCAGGCGGGACTGCTCGTTCTTGGCCTCGTCGTATTCAGCATTCTCTGACAGATCGCCAAAGCCGCGGGCAACCGCGATTTGTTCGGCGACCTCAGCCCTTCTGATGGTGGACAGGTACTGGAGCTTTTCTTCCAGCTTTTTCATTCCTTCGACTGAAACAACGGTTTTCCCACTGTGTTCATGTTGTTTACTCATAATCTCTCTCCAAATTCAAATTAATCTTCACCTGATAAAATGATAGTTCGGCTGCCTGACGGCAGCCGCACACGGCACCCGGAGCTGTCATGATAAACACCCCAGGTTAGTCACTTGATTATACGGTGTTTGCGGTGATTTAGCAAGCAAATCTGGGCTGTATCAAAACCGCAGCCCCATCCTTGATGATTTCAAGCGGCCATCCCCTGTCAACGCCCGGAAACAGCGTGACATCTGTAAAGCAGGTGCCTGCATAAATATGTGTTGTTTTATCAGGTGCTGATCGTGACATTAAAAATATACCGGAATATGTAGATGCGGTACTGGGACAGCAGACCGGCTTTGTGGTAGAGGCGCTTCAAGGCCCTGTACAGCCTGGCCTTGATCTTCAGGGAATCGCCAAACTCAAACATCGTGCGCCAGGTTTGCCCGGAGTAGGTCCTTTTGTAGTTGTAGACTGGGTCCTTCAGGAAAGACACGGAATTTACATAGTGGTAGTAGCGCATGTTGAACTCAAAATCTTCGCCCCAGGCATAGGAGTCATCAAAGAAAAGATGATGTTTTCTGATGATGTCGCCGCAGTACAGCTTGTTCCACAGCGCGCTGTAGTAATAACTGCCGGGACGATGAGACAGGGCGTGGAAAAAATCCCTTCTGTTCATCAGGCGATCGTCTTTGATATAGCCCCGGTCATAGGACTGGTTGTTCATCAGGATGTTGAAGTGAGCGATCAGCAAGTCGGGCTGATCCTTCTTCATCATTTGGAGCATCTTGGGGAGCGCGCCTTCCGTCAAAAGATCGTCGCTGTCCACAAAACAGACATACCTGCCTCTGGAAATCTTCAGGCCGGCATTTCTTGCAGCCCCGGGTCCCGCGTTCGCCTGGCTGAGCACCTTCACCCTTTGATCCCGTTTGGCGAATTGCTCGCAGACAGCCAGGCTGTCATCCTTGCTGCCATCATCGATCAAAATGACTTCCATTGAGTCGATCCCCTGGCTGAACACCGAATTCAGCGCGATGGGGAGAGAATCTTGCGCATTGTACACCGGAATAATCACGCTGAGCAAAAGATCGTTCAATTCAACCGCTCCTTGGTTTGTGATTAAAAAATTATATCACAGCCGCCATTCAATGTAAAATAAAAGGCAGCGTTTCTCATATACGCCCGTAGATCATATAAAATGCGTAAAATGCCGAGCAAGTGACAAAAAAATATGATATAATCAAAAAAACAAAAATACGGAGGTCGTTATGGGCAAGGAAATTAAGATGGACGTCAATCACCTGATGGCTGACATGGTTGGATATCAGTACGGCATCAGCAAGGACATGGTGGACGGAAAAGCGCATCAGGCTAAAATGGCCTGGCAGGCAGTGAACAAAGCGCGCGGCACCGGCTGGCTGGGCTGGACTGAGCTTCCCTACAACCAGGATGAGATCGTTGAAGACATCCTTGAAACCGCAGCCAAGGTGCGCGAGCGCTTCTCAACCTTTGTGATTCTTGGCATCGGCGGCAGCGCGCTTGGCCCCATCGCGGTCCATCAGGCGTTGAAGCATCTTCATTACAACGACCTGAATGACGACAAGCGCGGCGGCCCCCGCTTCTATGTGGAGGACAACATTGACCCTGAGCGGATGAAAGCGCTGCTGGACGTGATCGACATCAAGACAACCTGCTTCAACATCATTACAAAGTCCGGCGGAACCGCCGAGACCATGAGCCAATACCTGATCATCTCCGACCTGCTCAAAAAAGAAGTGGGCGAGAACTGGCATGATCACATCATTGCCACCACGGACAAAGAAAAAGGCAACCTCATCAAGCTGGCCAAGAAGGAAGGTTTCAAACTTTTCTATGTCCCCTCCTCCGTCGGCGGGCGTTTCAGCGAATTAAGCCCGGTCGGCCTGCTCCCGGCCGCTGTCTGCGGCATTGACATCAAGGCCATGCTGGAAGGGGCCAAAGCCATGGACAAACGCTGCAAAGATGACGAGGTCTGGAAGAACCCCGCGCTTTTGCAGGCTGTGATCCAGTACATCGCCATGGAAGAACTGGGTATCAATATCCAGGTCATGATGCCCTACGCGGACAGTCTTAAATACATGGCGGACTGGTTCTGCCAGTTGTGGGCGGAAAGCCTTGGCAAGAATGTATCCCGCAAGGGCATGGCGCTCAACGTCGGGCAGACGCCTGTCAAGTCCCTTGGCGTAACGGACCAGCACAGCCAATTGCAGCTTTATACCGAAGGCCCCTATGACAAGATCATCACCTTCCTGCGCGTTGAAAACTTCAGAGCCACCACCCCGATCGCGCATGGCTGTGAGGAGTTCCCGGACGTCGCCTTCCTGGGCGGAAAGACCTTAAATCAGCTGATCGAAGCGGAATACCAGGGGACCCAGTATGCGCTGCTCCGCGCCGGGCGCATGAGCCAGACCATCACCTTCCCGGAGGTCAATGAGCATACCATCGGGCAGTTCCTCTACTTCTATGAGCTGGTCACCGCCTACACGGGCGAACTTTTGGACATTGACGCCTTCAACCAGCCGGGCGTTGAGGAAAGCAAGATCGCTTCCTATGCCGTGCTTGGCAACAAGGGCGAAAAATACCTGAGCAAACAGAACGAAATGAAGAACCAGCCGAGCAGCAAGGACGAGTATATTCTGTAAGGAACATGTAAACAGATCAGACGCTGATTATCCTTGGAAATAGAATAAGTGAAAGGCCGGGAATATTAAACGCTCCCGGCCTTTTAACTTTGGCAAACCTTGTTGCGCTCTATTCTTAACATCCTCAGAGCAAGCGGAAATGTTCACCGAAATGAAGCATGTGTCATGAGTTAGCCCGGATATCCGCTGGTAAAAGCGCCTCCAGGCACGCAGCCATTTCTTCCACTGAATAGGTCATGCCTGTGCTGACCCATTGTATAATGGCGCCCGCAAGACCAGCGGCATAAAAAAGGGCGGATATCTCAACAGGTTCCGGCAAAGCGGCGCAATTCGTTTTGTTCCCCAATTGCTTGATGAAACCCTTGCGCAGCAGCGCCATCAGCTCGCCATCATATTCAGCTAAAAGCAAATTGGAAAACAAACGGCTGTCCCGCTGCACCTGCTGCAGAATATGACGGAGCTGCTCCAGCAAGCTGCGGTTCTCTGATTGCTCAAACAGTTGCTCGTGCAATTGGTCAAGGCTGTACAAAACCAGATCATACTTGTCCAAAAAATGCGCATAAAACGCGCTGCGGCTGACCAGTGCCTGAATACAAACATCGTTGACCGTAATCTTGGTAAACGGTTTGCTTTTTAGCAGATCTAACAGCGCCGTAACCAAAGCCCTTTTTGTCTTGATGATCCGAAGGTCGCTTTTGCGTTTCATGACGTTTCCATCCTTCCGAAACTTTATTTGTAGTTTATCATTCTTTTACCTGATAATACAATTCAAAACAATAATAATTATTTGTCCGTTATCTTTCGCTTTTCGTTTTCTGTCGCTGGCTTATAGGTTAATTATAATTTATATTAATGGTGAGAAAGGAGGAAAATATGCCGGACAGAACAATTACCGCAGAACAATCACAGCAGTTGGAGAACACCGTGCATCATCTGGAACGCGAGTTGAACAACCTCTACCTTCAGGCGGGAAAAAGCATGCTGGAAGCCGCTGAACAAACTGCAAAAAAGGCCAACACGCTGACTGAAAAGATGATCGCGGCAAAGAAGCTGCTCAACCGCGTGCAGAACCAGACCCGCTGCCCTGTCTGTCAGTCATTCAATCCCCCGATCAACCGTTACTGCGGGTGCTGCGGCACCGAATTATTAAAAGAAAGGAATACACAATGAGTAAGAACACTACCCAAAGCCCTGACATGAACGACAACATCCAGCAGAGCAACCCGGGCGGCAGTGCGCCAAACGGCTCTTCCGGCGGATCACCGGGTTATTCGCCCTACAACAGGCCCAATTACTCCAAGTGGTTTAATATTGCGCTGATCATCTTTGCCATTACCATCCTGTTTAACTTCCTGACCGCCCGCCGTCTGGCTTCGTCCACGGTGCCCATCCAATACAGCCAGTTTATGACGCTGGTAGAGGCCGGCCAGGTGGATCGGGTCGAACTGAACGAGGAACACATTTACCTGACCCTGCGCCAGGACGCCAATCCCGAGGTCGTCCAGCGGGCGCTGGGTGTCAGCGTTGTTTCGACGGATATTTTACGCGGTGTTGTGTATACCACAGTGGCGATGGATGACCCCGAACTGACCACCCGTCTGTATGAGAAAAATGTTACCTTCTCAAAGGTATACAATGAAACACGCTCATCACCCATTTTAAGCTTCGTGCTGTCCTGGGTTCTGCCCATGGTGCTGATGTATGGCTTCTATGCCTTCATTATCCGCAAAATGTCCGCGAAAATGGGCAGCGGCAAAGGCATGTTTGGCGTAGGCAAGAGCAAGGCCAAGGAATACAACGTGCAAAACCAAACGGGCGTCAAGTTTTCCGATGTGGCAGGCCAGGATGAAGCCAAGGAAAGCCTGCTGGAGATGGTTGATTTCCTTAAAAATCCGGAAAAATACCAGCGCATCGGCGCAAAGCAGCCCAAGGGCGCATTGCTGGTCGGCCCTCCCGGAACAGGCAAAACCCTGCTTGCAAGAGCGGTAGCAGGCGAAGCCGGGGTGCCTTTCTATTCCATCTCCGGCAGTGAGTTTGTGGAGATGTTTGTGGGCGTGGGCGCAAGCCGTGTTCGCGACATGTTTGAACAGGCAAAGAAAAACGCGCCCTGCATCATCTTCATTGATGAGATCGACGCCATCGGCAAATCCCGCGACAGCCGCATGGGCGGCAATGACGAACGCGAGCAGACACTGAACCAGCTGCTGACCGAAATGGACGGATTTGACGGCAAACAGGGCATCATCGTGCTGGCCGCCACCAACCGGCCGGAGGTTCTGGACAAAGCGCTGCTGCGCCCAGGCCGCTTTGACCGCCGCATCGTGGTGGAGCGCCCCGACCTGCCGGGCCGTGAAGCCATCCTGGAAGTCCACGCTGCCCGCGTGAAACTGCATGATGATGTTGACCTGCGCAAAATCGCGCTGGCTACCTCCGGCGCCACAGGCGCCGACCTGGCCAACATGGTCAACGAAGCAGCGCTCCTGGCCGTCAAGGAAGGGCGCGACAAGGTGCAGCAGAAGGATCTGATGGAATCGGTTGAAGTGGTTATCGCTGGCAAGGAAAAGAAAGACCGCGTCATGATCCCCAAGGAGCGCGAAATGGTCGCTTATCATGAGGTGGGACACGCGCTGGTGTCGGCGCTGCAGTCCGGCACACAGCCTGTGCAGAAGATCACCATCGTCCCCCGCACCCTGGGCAGCCTGGGATATACCATGAACATGCCCACGGAAGAGCGGTACCTGATGACCAAATCAGAGATCCTTCAGCAGATCACCACGCTGCTGGGCGGACGCGCCGCTGAAACCATTAAGTACGGCGAGGTTACAACCGGCGCATCCAACGACATTGAGCGCGCGACCTCCCTGGCCCGCGGCATGGTTACGCAATACGGCATGAGCGATACCTTTGGCCCGATGGGGCTTGAGTCGCAGGAAAACAAGTATCTGGACGGCCGGGCGGTGTTCTCAGGCTCCGACGCCTCCAGCGCCAAGGTGGACCAGGAGGTGCGTGACATCCTGAAACAATGTGAGGAAGACGCCATCCAGCTGATTAAGCAGAATACGGAAGCCTTGGATCGCATCGCCGCGCATCTGCTTGAAAAGGAAAACATCACCGGCGAGGAGTTCATGGCATTGCTTAACGAGAAGTAAAATTCATTCCGGTTAAACACTGAGGCAGGTCCCAACAAAAGGTGACCTGCTTTTTTGATTGATCCCGCTTGAACAAGCAAACATCCCAGCCATGTCTCGCCTTGAAAGCAAGGGCTTTGTGTATTATACTGTCCATGATTAGTCAGAAGGGGTTTAGTATGGAGTTGGACTTGCACGGAAAGAACCTGTTTCAGGCGAGGATCGCTGTTTCTTCGGCCCTGACGCGCGCGACCTCCGCTGACTATCGCCTGAAAATTATCCACGGCTACCGCCAGGGCAGCGCCATTCGCGACATGCTCCGGGAGGAGTTTAAGGGGCATCCAAAGGTGCTGAGGATGGAAACCGGGATGAACGAAGGCCAGACCATTTTTGTGCTGAGAGAATACTGATTAATCCGGGAAGGAAACACGATGACCAACAAAAGAGGCCGGAATACACCCAGGCGAGCCAGACGCGGGGAAACCCGTCTTGGTCTGCTCTTGTTCTGTCTGGGCATTATCGCCCTGTTCTTAATTATTTCACCAACGGAAATCACCCAGAAGGCGCTGAATATTCCCACCAGCGATGGAGGCAGCAGCGAGTCGGCCGGGCTTCGCATTACAGAAATCATGGCGGACAACGCATCTGCCTTTCCGGATGAAAACGGCAACTTCCCTGATTGGGTTGAACTGACCAACGTGTCAAACGAGGTCCTTTCTTTGGATGGGCTGACCTTGTCCAACCGGCCTGACCGCGCGCGCTTTATTTTCCCGGACATCACCTTGAACCCTGATGAGCGCCTGATCGTGTTTTGCGACGGCACCAACCAGAATGAAGCTGGCCTGCCCCTGCACGCGAAGTTCAAACTTTCTTCCATCACCTGCAGCGTCTACCTGTTTGACCGAAACGGCTATGTTCTGGACAAGGTGGAGGACACCCCCACCCTCAACGCGAACGAGGTCTATGCCCTGCAGGCGGACGGCACCTTTGTAAAAAGCGAGCTGTATACGCCCGGTTATCCAAACACCCAGGAAGGCTATGATGAATTCATCGGAACCAATTTGATCATCGCCGGCAAACTGGTTATCAATGAGGTCTGCCCCGCGCCCAGAAGCGGGCTCCGCGATGAGGACGGCGACCTGAGCGACTGGATCGAGATCAAAAACAACACCAATGAACAGATCAGTTTAAGCGGCCTGGCCCTGTCCGACAACGCGCAAAGGCCGACAAAATGGCTTTTCCCGGATGACGCAGCCATCGCGCCAAACGGATACTACCTGGTGTTCGCCTCCGGCAAAAACCGGGAGAACCCCGGTTCATACCCGCACACCAATTTCTCCCTCTCAGGCGAGGGCGAGACCGTCACCCTGTCAACCAGGCAGGGGCAGATGCTGGACCGCATCACCTACCCCAACATGCCGGTGGACCACAGCTATGGCCGCAACACCACAAACGGCGAATGGACGGTGTTCACCGTGCCCACCCCCGGAGCGGCCAATGACAGCGCCGGGTTTAAAATGGCGGATGAGTATTTAAGGGCGGTCAACCCCTATAAGGTCTACATCACCGAGGCGATGAGCAGCAATGACTCCGTCACCGTCTCAGCCGGCATGCCCTTCAGCGACTGGGCGGAGATTTACAACGCCGGCGACCAGGTGGTGGACATCTCAGGCTGGGGGCTGTCCGACAACCTCTCCTGGCCGCGCAAGTGGCAGTTTCCAAACGGTACAAGCATCTGGCCAGGCGAATACAAGGTGATCCACCTGGACAAAAGCAAGACGCCCGGCACCGATGCCGCAAACCTGCGCGCCAGTTTCGCCCTGGCCAGGGCAGGCGGCGAGGTCGTCACCCTGTCTGATCCAGAGGGACGGGTGCTGGACAGAATGGTGCTGCCCGAGATCCCGACAGACATTTCTTACGGACGCGCGGCCGACTGGAGCGGTTTTTTTTATTTCGAGAAGCCTACGCCGGGCGCTGTCAACAGCGTCGGGTTCACGGGCTTCGCTCCCTTGCCTGTCTTGTCTGAGCAAGGCGGCTTGTACAAGGAGAACCTGCTGATCTCCATTACTGCCCCTGAGGGCGCTGAGATCCGCTATACCCTGGACGGCGCCATCCCGACCATTGAAAACGGGCATGTGTATTCCAAGCCCATCCCAATCCATGACACCATCGTGCTCCGGGCGCGCTGTTTTGTTCCCGGCCTTCATCCCTCCGACATCGTGACCGCGACCTATGTCATGAAAACCTATTTTTCTCTGCCTGTTGTGGCGCTAACCACCGATCCCTTTGAACTTTGGGATCCAGACACCGGCATGCTGGCCATTGGAGAGGGCATTGACATCAACAGCTATAAAAAAATCCCCTTCAAAAACCCCTACCCGACCTATGCCAAGCATGGGAAGATCCACCGCCCCGGGTACGCCGAGATGTTTGATTCCAAGACCGATGAGGTGATCTTCAGCCAGGGCGTCACCTTTGCCCTCATTGGCCAATACTCCCTTGACATGCCGCAAAAATCCTTCAAAGTGCATGCCAGGGCACGCTTTGGGTCGAAATATTTTAATGCCGCGCTGTTTGAAGACCGGCCTTTTGACCAGTACAAGTCCATTGTCCTGCGCGTCAGCGGCAACGACGCGGTGTGGACGCGGATGGCTGACGGGGTTCAATCCCGCCTGGTGGACCTGATCGACACCACCGTCATTCACCAGGCCTGGAAGCCTGTCATCGTCTACCTCAACGGCCAGTATTGGGGTCATTACAACCTGCGTGAGCGCGTGAGCCGGTACTTTGTGGCCCAGCATGAAGGCATCCCGCTTGAGGAAGCGGACAACATGACCATCCTGGAAGCCAACGGCAAGCCCTACTGGGGCAGCAACGCCGAGTACAAGGAACTTGTCAAAAAGGCCAAGACGCTTTCCCCCGCGACCAATCCTGAGGATCTGAAATATTTAACAGACCGGATCGATGTGGACAATTATTTTGACTACATGATCTTTGAAGCCTTTTTCGCCAACAGCGACACCGGCAACATCCGCTATTACAAGCTGCCCGGCGGCAAATGGCGCTGGATCCTGTTTGACCTGGACTATGGTCTGTTTGATTCCAACTTCAATGGCATCAAGATCATCCTGGATCCCAGGGGCACGGGCGTGAACCGCGCCATTGACAATACCCTGATCCGCAAGCTGCTGGAGAACCCGGAAATGCAGGACAAGTTTTTAAGGCGCTTTGGGGAGATCTTCCAAATCCTGACAACGGACGTGATGCTGGCGCAGATCGACGAATGCTACAACCTGCTGCAGCCGGAAATGATGATGCACTTCCAGCGCTGGGCCAGTTACCACTTAAAGAGCATTTCCTCTGAGCAGCCGCAGACCGTTGACGGCAGCATGCGCTGGTGGAACACGCGCGTAAGCCGCATGAAAAACGTTGTCAAGAAAAGGCCGACCAATTGCTGGAAGCAGGTGAAGGAGTGGTTCAACCTGACAGACGCGCAGATGACCGAGTACTTTGGGCCGATGCCGCAGATGCCGGCGGATGTTGTGTGAGGAAAGGAATAAGGGTACGGCCGCTTTTTTGAAAAAAAGCGGCACAAAAAACTTTAACTGTTTCATTTGACTGAAGCTTATATATAACAAGCTTAAGTGCCGGAAAAAGAGTTCGGCACTTTTCTGATTATGTAAGAATTTTGTATTTCCTTCGTCTTATGGTTAAGGAGGTGAAAACTTGCACGATTTTGAAGGGGTATACAGAGCTCATTTTACTGATGTATACCGCTATGCCCTGCATCTGACACAGGGAGATGAAGCGCTCGCTGAAGACCTGACCAGTGACTGCTTTATCAAAGCCTTGGAATCTATTCACAAATTTCGAGGTGACTGTGAACTGCGTGTGTGGCTTTGTCAGATTTTAAAACATCTTTTTCTGGATTATGTCAGAAAAAGACAAATCAGGCCCATTGCTGAATTTCCGGACACTCTGCCGGATCCATTCGATCTTGAGCAACAGTTTATTAAAGGCGATGAATCAAAACGGGCGCACCAGGCTCTGCATAAAATGGATCAGCCTTATAAAGAAGTGTTTACCCTGCGTGTAATGGGCGGACTTGGGTTTCAAGAAATCGGCGAACTGTTTGACAAAACTGCCAACTGGGCTTGCGTAGTTTACCATCGTGCCCGCAAAAAATTAACAGATCATTTAAAGGAGAAAGAATGAATAATTCTAAAACGACAATCCCCTGCGCTCTGGCAAAGGATCTGATGCCTTTATATCAGGAAAACCTGCTCTCCGATCAAAGCAATGAATTGATTGAGGCACATCTGAAAACCTGTGCCGACTGCCAAAAGAACTTTCATAACGCGCAAGTGGATAATATAGAAAAAGAGCATGAAACCTTGCCTTTACTGAAAGTTAGTCGCAAATTAAAACTGAAACGGCGGATACTGGCTACAGCAATCGCCATGACTGTGTGCTTTGCTGCGGTGATGGCATTTTATGCGATGACAAAAATTCAGTATGTGCCTTATGAAGAAGGGAAAATCAAAGTTTACAAAGGTGAAGACGGTGTTTTTCAACTTGATTATTATGGAAGCGCGTCCGTATCCATTTCCTCTGGCACAAGATACGATAAAGGCCGAAATTATTATGTAACTCTTTATGACGCGAAGCCTTCTGAATTGTTGAATACCTTATCAACTTTTGGATCAGGTGATAAAAATGAGAATGTTTATTATGCTTATCCCGGAAAAGAAGCGGTGTTGATGCATGGTCAAGGTACAGAGGAAAACATCATTCTTCTTCCCCGCATAACCACTAACTACTATATGATCATAATGCTCGTTGTATCCGTTTTTCTGTTTTTCCTGTTATTTTTTCTGCGCCGGAACAAGAAATTCAAGCGTTGGTTGACAGCATTGATCCCTTTGCCTCTTTGTTATTTCCTTGTATCCTTGTTGGTTCGGGTATTGACCGGCCCTTCCTTTGGCTGGGAGATACAGCGGGAGTGTATCACAATACTGCTCGCGGGCGGCTTCGCGTACATAGCCAGTCTTTTGTGGCTATGGTATTTTGACCGCTTTAATTTACAAGCTAGAAGTTGAGTGTGTACAAATCATTCAATTCCCGGAGTTGACCCTATCAAGCTATAGGCAGGGTTTACTCCGGGAATTCAACGGCATCCTGATTCGCATCCCGCAAAGCCAGCATTTCTTCCGCTTTGCGCAGGATCGTCCTTACATCCGCGAAGGACAGGCGTTTCATCGCCTGGTCATACGGCAGAAGGTGGGCCTGCACATCCGCGCCCGACTGCACTTCCTGCTCAGCGTCAAACCGGGCCAAAAAATAAGTAAAATGCTTCAGCATGCCCCTGCCCTGGGGATAGACGATCTCCCCGCCAAAGCCCGGTTCAATGCTGGCTGTGAGACCTGTTTCCTCATAGATCTCCCGGAGGGCTGCCTGCTCGTTGGTTTCCCCCGCTTCCACATGGCCTTTTGGCAAACCGGTATTGCCGGACAGCTCCGTAACCAGGACATACATCCGCTTTTTGTTCTTCTGGCAATACAGGACCGCGCCGGCGGAATACTCGTGCGTATAGGCAGCATATAAGGCTTCGCGAGTCAAGACGCATGAATAAACCGGCCGTTCCTTTGAAGCGTTTTCTTCAGGGCAGACCACAAAATGCAGGTTCTGATAAAAGGGCAGGGTTTCCTCAAGGCTTCTTGATGACAAGACCAGAAGCTTTAATGAGCAAAAGGTTTCCACCACCAGCCTGCGCCCAAGCCCCCTCCCCCTGTAACCGGGGGCGACCGCGATTGTTAAGATGCGCGCGTTGTCATTTGGTCTGCCTTCGATCGCAATCAGACCAACGACCCGGGTATGATGGAGACAGCCATAAACATGGTACTGCTCCAGGTTTTGCCAGGCGCTGAGCATCCTTTTATACTGTGCTTCGTTCAGGTGGCGGGTCGTTGGCTCAAGCAGGCTGTTTACGCCATTAAAATGCAGTCTGTTCTTCAGGTTGACAAAAACAGGACGGGAGCGCTGTTCTGGCGCGCCTGCCTGGTTTTCCGGCCAGGCCGCGTCCCTTTTAGAATAAGAACGAAACAAATGAACTCCCTCCTTTCATTGTTTTAAACACCAAGTTTGAATCATTTTGCTTATTCACAGGAAATAATATAAGGCAATCCGGGCGATCGTGTCAAATCGGTGCAAGCCGTTAAAGCAAGGCGATTTGTAGAACAATTCCTGTATTTGTCGCCAGGCGGTTTAAATATCCCATCTTTTGTTGTATACTATACAAGTAAAATATTTTCTGCTCAAAGGACGGAACAGTTACATGAAAGCGATTATCAACGGTACCTTTTTAATCGGCGAAAATGAGGTCAAAAACGCCGCGCTGCTGTTTGACAGCAAAATACTGGGCCTGGTGCCCACCGACAAGATCCCCGATGGCTGTGAAGTAATCGACGCTCAGGGGCTTTTGGTGTCCCCCGGGCTGATCGACCTGCACATCCATGGCTACCTGGGCGAGGACGCCTCCGACGGCAACGAGGAAGGCATCCGCATCATCGCGAAGGGCCTGCTGAAAAACGGCGTCACCTCTTTTCTGCCCACGACCATGACGGTCAGCTGGCAGGAGATCGAGGCCGCTTTTGATAATATCCGGAAACTGAAGGCTGAAAGCGCGCACGCGGATTTTGACGGCGCTCAGATCCTGGGCGCGCACGCGGAGGGCCCCTTTGTCAATCCCAGGCGCAAGGGGGCGCAGGCGGAAAGCGCCATCCTGCCTCCGGACGCGGACAAGATGCTCAAGCACAAGGACATCATCCGCATTCTGACCATGGCTCCTGAGATGCCGGGCGCGCTTGAGGCGATCCGCAAGATCACGGAGGAGTCCGACATTGTGGTCTCCATCGGGCACACGGACGCGACCTTTGAACAGGCCAATGAAGGCATCAAGGCTGGCGCATCCTATGTGACCCACCTGTTCAACGCCATGAGCCCCCTGAACCACCGCAACCCTGGCGTTGTGGGCGCGGCGCTCCAAGCCCCGGTCACGACCGAGCTGATCGCGGACACCTTCCATGTGCATCCCGGTCTGTTCTCCTTCTTGCGGGACATCAAAAAAGAGAAGCTTGTCCTGATCACGGACTGCACCCGCGCGGGCGGGCTGGGCGATGGCGAGTACACGCTGGGCGGGCAGCCGATCTTTGTCAAGGGCATTGAGTGCCGCCTCAGCAACGGCACCATCGCGGGCAGCGTGCTGAAATTAAACCAGGCAGTTTTCAACCTGCGTGAGAACGCCAACCTGTCCAACGCCCAGGCGGTTTATCACGCCACCCACAACTCCGCCCTTGCGATCGGGGCGCTGAACGAAAAAGGCACCCTGGAAGAGGGCAAGGACGCGGACATTGTGCTGTTTGACCAGGATATGCAGGCACATAAGGTGTTCATCAAGGGCACTTTAAAATATACAAGAGGTGAATGACATGAAAAAGATGCAGACCCCCCTGGATCCCAAGTTCTTCCCCCTGTCACTTGAATACAGGGACTACGAGAAGGCCGTCAAGGAAAGCGGCAATCCCGTCCCCTTTGCTGTGCGCATCGTGCGCTCCGGCGGCCTCTATTCGTCCTATCGGATGGATCTGCTGCCCCAGGGCGCTGATGATACAAGAACCATCAAACTGGTTGACCGCCTGGTCAAGAGCCTGCTGTGGGTTCGCGGCGGGTACAAGATCATAACCGCTGGTTCTCCCATGGTTCACCAGCACCTGGAAGCCGCGTACAGGGAAGGCGGCTCCCGCTTTTTTGACGCGGACTTCATGGCCACCGTTTATGAGCGTCCCTTTGAGGTGGAAGAAGCGTTTGATGTGGAAGAACTCTCCCACTCCAAGGAAAACGCCAGCTCCATCGGCAAGCACCTGGATGGCTGCCGCATCGGATTTGACGCGGGCGGATCTGACCGCAAAGTGTCCGCTGTGATGGACGGAGAGACGCTGTACTCTGAGGAAGTGGTCTGGCATCCCAAGGTGACCAGCGACCCCCAGTACCATTATGACGGCATCGTTGAAGCGTTTAAAACAGCCGCCTCCCACCTGCCGCGCGTTGATGCCATCGGCGTGTCCAGCGCGGGCGTCTACATTGACAACAAGGCGATGGTGGCCTCGCTGTTTATCGCGGTGCCCCGCGACCAGTTTGACAGCAAGGTCAAAAACATCTACATCAACGCCGCCAAAGAAATTGGCGACGTGCCCTTGGTGGTCGCCAATGACGGCGATGTGACCGCTTTGGCGGGCGCCATGGGCTTAAACGTTGGCCAGGTGCTGGGTATCGCCATGGGCACCAGCGAGGCCGGCGGCTATGTGGACGATCAGATGCGCATCATGGGCTGGCTGAACGAACTGGCCTTTGTGCCGGTGGACCTGAGCGACGAGGCAATGGAGGATGAATGGTCCGGCGACATCGGCTGCGGGGTCAAGTATTTCTCCCAGGACGCTGTGATCAAACTGGCGCCTGCCGCGGGCATTGACGTAAGCCACGCGAACACCCCGGCTGAGAAACTGAAGGTGGTCCAGAAAGAACTGGAAAACAAAAACCCTGAAGCCATCAAGATTTTTGAGACCATCGGCGTTTACTTTGGCTATGCCATCGCCTGGTACAGCCTGTTCTACAAAATCAGCCAGGTGCTGATCATGGGCCGCGTCACCAGCGGATTGGGCGGCGACCTCATCATTAAAAAGGCAAAGGAAACCCTGGCCCTGGAGTTCCCGGAGCTTGCCAGCCAGATGAAACTGGATCTGCCGGATGAGAAGGCCAGGCGCGTGGGTCAGTCCGTGGCCGCGGCCAGTTTGCCGGAGATCGTCAAGTAAAAGGTCTGCTTTTACAAAAACCGTTGGTTTATCGCCAGCGGTTTTTTAATTGCTGATTTTCATAGTATCGTTACAGTGACCGCCAAGAAGTTTTCCGAGATGCTGACGGTGCGCGAGACCACCAAGCTGATGGAACAGCGCTTGCAGGAAGAAGGCTTCATGGAGCGGGTGCCTTGGCGGGACGGGCGCGGGAGTATGCGCCTGGACAGTTACGCGGAGCTGGTGGCCAGGACAACGACAGCCGAGGCCACGAACACCGGCACCCTGGACAAGATGACAGAGATGGGTCAGGTGCTGGTGAAGATGACCGCGCACAACACCACCTGCAAGGTCTGCGCACCCAGGCAGGGCAGGGTGTACCGGACGGTGGAAGTTGATCAGCTGCCGGAGGGCGACCCCCGGCGCGAGTTTCCGCACATCCGGGAGGGTATGCCGCGATGGCCGACCTACAAGACCGTGCATCCCAACTGCGCGCATCGGCTTCTCCCCTACATCTGGAACCAGAAGACGGAGACCGAACAGCAGGAAGCGCTCAAGGATGCCAAGAAACCATTTGACCTGGACCCCCGGGGGGAGGCAGAGCGCAAGCGGTATGAGAAGGCGCAGAAGGAGCACGCGGACAGGCTGCGGGACCGGAAGGAATGGGAGAAAATTAAAAGGGTACTCCCGGATGATGCGCCCTCGTTTAGTGGTTATAGACAAATGCGAGCGGCAGACAGTGAACGCTATAATGACCTTCGATATGCGATGAAGGTAGAAGATAAGAGCGTTGCCGGAAAAATTGATTACACCGCCAAAGAATGGTATAATAAACATCAAGAAGTGAAAGCTGACCTTGTCGGTTTTGTGGCGGTTGATGGTGTCAAGATAACGGGAGTGTCACACCATATCAGTGAACGTATCTTAGACCGAAGTGTAACCTTGAGTGATATAAAGCAATCACTTGAAACGCCTTACAGAGAATCAGATCGCATTATCGACAAAAGCGGAAGACCAAGCAAACGCTATTACGGCGAAAAGTGCTTCACGGTTCTTAATCCTGATACCGGCAATATGATAACAGTTATCAACAAACCAAGGAAAACAAAGAAAGGAGGTTCGTAACTTTATGAAGCTGAACAGCGAACAAGTTGATTTTCTGCGAAGAAAGATTTATCCATTTATCGATGAAAGCAAGACCGATGCGGTAAGGCCTGAAGGCGAACCGCCTCTTCCTGAAATTCTCGATAGAGAGTCGCATCCTGAATGGAGTGAATTTATCGGTTCTATGTGCGTAGACTATGAGGTTTCAGCTGCACAGTCAGCGCACGAAAGACAAAGCATTTTATCCAAAGACGGTGAAATTGCCGTAGAGCTTGTTAACATCTTGTACGCAGGGTAGAACAAAGAACAGCACAGCCAAGCACCAAGCAGACGCGCGGTGCTTTTTGATTGGAGGGGAACATGGATCCTGTAGAGACAGCAAACACAAACATTGTTTTTACCGCGCCGGGCTGCTATGACCTTCCTGCCAGAAGGTACGAGAATCAATACTACGGCGGGACAGCGCATGAAACCTGCTGGGAGCTGACCGATGAAGAGTTGGAGCTCCTCGCTAAAACAAAGCGCGTTTATTTGTCTGTCATGGGCAGTCAGCACCCTCCGGTACGCTTGTCTGTCCATCCGGAACCATAATCAACCCTAACCAACCCTAACCCGGCAACAGACCTCCCAACTGACTGTATCTGCGAATAGCAGAAATCGTATTCGCAGAAAAGTGTAAATCTGCGAACAAGGCAACAGGCCACCCCTAAGAAGGCGGCTTTTGCATATACATTTTTCGCCAGCCGGAGCGGCAATCCGGCACGCCTCAGCGGGACGCGACCCCGTAAAAAGCGGAGGTGAAGAAAGGAATCCCATGACCAAACAGGAGCTGATGGAGCTGGGCCTGAGCGAAGAGGCCGCAGACCGCGTGCTCAAGGAGCATGTGCCCTATGACCGCTTTAAGCAGGTCAACGACGACAAGAAGGCCCTGGAGGGCCAGGTGAAGGACCGCGACAGCGCGATTGAGGGCCTGAACGCCAAGCTGAAGGCCGGGGAAGACGCGGCCAAGTCCATTGAGCAATTGCAGGAGCAACTCAAGCAGAAGGACGCGCAGGCTTTATCCATCCGCAAGGACGCGGCCATCCAGGTGGCGCTGACCCAGGCCAAGGCGAAGAACGCCAAGGCGGCGCTGGCGCTGCTGGACCTGGACAAACTGGAACTGCAGGAAGACGGCAGCGTGAAGGGCCTGAAAGAGGCACTGGAAGGCTTGCAGAAGTCCGACAGCTACCTGTTTGACACGGAACAACCCAAAGCACCGCCTGCAGGTGGCTTTAACCCGCCTGCCGGGGGCGAACCCAAGGAAGCCCCTAAAACCTTCCAGGACGCCGTGAGGGCGGGACTGGAAGCACAAATGAAAGGATGATTAAACCATGGCAGTAACCTTAATCGAAGCCAAGAAAAACGTGCAGGATGCCCTGCAAATGGGCGTGATCGATGAGTTTCGGAAGTCCAACTTCCTGCTCAACGCCCTGACCTTTGACGATGCCGTCAGCCCGACTGGCGGCGGCGCCACCCTGACCTACGGGTATACCCGCCTGCTGACTCAGCCCACCGCCGCTTTCCGCGCGGTGAACAGCGAGTACACTCCGCAGGAAGTGACCAAACAGCGCTACACCGTGGATCTGAAGATCTTCGGCGGCAGCTTTCAGATCGACCGCATCATCGCGGGAATGGGCGGCATCGTGAGCGAAGTCACGCTTCAGATGCAGCAGAAGATCAAGGCCGCGCAGGCGCTGTTCAACGATACGGTCATCAACGGCGACAGCGCGGAAAATATCAATTATAATTAGAATGTAATCAAATTTCTTTAAAGTCAGTAAGGAGAAAACGCATGGCACATGATCAAGGCCTGTCAAACCTGATCTACGGCGCGCTGTACGGCGTGGCCGCAGGCGACGCGCTGGGCGCGCCGCTGGAGTTCATGAGTGCCTCACAAATCGCTCACGCTCATGGAACGGTCAGGGACATGCTGTCGGGCGGCTGGCTGAATGTAAAGCCGGGTGAAATTACAGATGACACCCAGATGACTGTCGCAGTGGCGCAGGGTATTCTGGACGATCCGGAGCATCCGGTAGAAGCAGCAGGCAAGCATTTTCTGGACTGGTACGCCACAAACCCCAAGGATGTTGGCGTCACTTGTTCCATGTCCATCCATCAAGCAAAATCGCTTGCCAAGCAAGCGGATCAAAAACTGCCTAATGAAGAGGACTGGAAAATAGCCAGCGAGGACACCCATCAGGCGACCAATGGGAAGAGCGCAGGCAACGGCACGCTGATGAGAACGGTCTATGTCGGGCTTTATTACACTCATGAAGAAGAGATCAAAAAACACGCAATGGGCCTCTCGGCCATGACGCATCACGACCCTCAGGCGGGTCAGGCCTGCGCGGCCTATTGCCTGGTTATCAGCGCTCTCCTGAATAATCCAGGTAGGGAAACACTGGTTGAGGAACTTGAAAGGGTGAAGCCCCTTATCCCCTATTATGATTACAGGAAATTGACTGATCCGTGTTTTAAACCAATTCCCTCCGGCTACGTGGTGGAAAGCTTCAAAGCGGCGCTCCACGCCATTCTGACAACCGCCACTTTTGAGGACGCGCTGGTGAAAGCAATCAACCTGGGCGGGGACGCGGACACCATTGGCGCCATCGCGGGCGGGCTGGCTGGCGCGCTGTATGGAAAAGATCAGATCCCGCAGCGCTGGCTTGACAGTCTTCTCAAAACTTCAGCCGGCTACATGGCAAGGCTGGACGCTTTCGCGGAGGCGGCGATCAAGAAACGGCTTTCATGAAAAGGCTGACACATATAAAATAGAATTGTATATGAACAGATCATGTTCTTTCTTGATATAATTCATCTAAAGGTGAAGGTTTAAATGGGAGCTGAATATATTATATATTTAACGAGAAACGAGGTAAAACAATGGATCAAAAGAAGCTTGAAACATATTTTCATTCACTGGATCGCTCGTTTTTTGTCGAAAACAACATGAAAGAATATGCAGGCACAGACGAACCTTTGCCCATAGGCTTCGGTCAAACAATCTCACAGCCAAGCCTTGTTTTGGAAATGACGCGGCTTCTGGAGCCTGAGCACGACAGCAAGGTGTTGGAGATTGGAACCGGTTCAGGCTTTCAGACAGCCATTCTTGCAAAAATGTCAGCCATAGTCTATACGGTGGAACGAATTGATGCGTTATCCGAAAAGGCCAGGAATAGGTTAGAAGCATTAGGTTTTTCGAATATCTGTTACAAGATCGGGGACGGCAGCATTGGTTGGCAAGAATTTGCTCCGTATGACAGAATTATGGTAACCGCGGCAGCGGGCGTCTTGCCGGATGAATTGGTCAATCAATTGGCAATTGGCGGCAGGATGGTTATTCCAGTCGGTCCGCCGAGTTTTCAGGAACTTAAACTTGTTATGAAGACAGACAATGGCGAAATCAATATTAAAACGGTTGAATTGGTCAGGTTTGTTGAACTCAAAGGGCGATATGGTTGGGGAAAATGATAAAATCAAAAAAGGAAAAGGTTATTACTTGATTTTTCAATTCAAAGTTGAAAAAACCCTTGGTTTTTCAAGGGTTTCTCTGTGGTCGAGGTGCAGGGATTTGAACCCTGGGCCTTTTGGTCCCGAACCAAACGCGCTACCAAGCTGCGCTACACCTCGCTGGAGCCAATAAAGGGACTCGAACCCTTGACCTGCGGTTTACGAAACCGCTGCTCTACCAACTGAGCTATATTGGCAAGCCGGTAAACCAGCGAATGGTATTGTAGCATGAAGAACGTTGTGCGTCAAACATTATTCTTTACAAAATTATCACAGTGAGTTTGCTAAAACCCGTCTTTAATGTATAATAGTTTACATTACCAGAATGGAGCATGGAGGTTCTTTAGATGGGCATGTTGGCACAGGTTACAGGCGAGTTGAGCAAGTCAGATATCGCGTTGAGTTCCTGGTGGTCTGACCAGTTCTCCCGTATCCGTACGATTGATGTGCTTCAGGTTTTGTTGTTCGCGCTGATCTCCAGCGTGGTGATCTCCCTGGTCTATCGCAAGACCTATCGGGGGGTGCTGTATAACCCCACGTTTACCACCACCCTGATCCTGTTGACCCTGGTCACTGCGCCAGTTGTTATGGCGATCGGCTCCAACGTCGCGCTGTCCATGGGCATGGTCGGCGCGCTGTCCATCGTCCGCTTCAGGACCGCGGTGAAGGACCCGATCGACACCGCTTACATGTTCTGGGCCATCACCATGGGGATCCTGATCGGAACCAAGCTCTATATCATTTCGGTCATCGTGGTCGCTGTCATCACGGTAATGATGATCGCGCTGTCCTATATCAGGATGCGCACCAATGAAAACTACCTGCTTGTGCTGCACTATGACCCCGCGGCTGAACAGGAGATCGACGCGGAACTGCACAGGGGCGTTCGCAACTACAGGATCAGGAGCAAGACCATCACCCGTTCAGGCGCTGAGATGACAGTTGACCTCAGGCTGAACCAGCGCGCAGACATCGTCAGCCACATGCTGGACATCCAGGGCGTTTATGACGCGACCCTGGTCGCGGTGCAGAACGAGACCGCGGTTTAAATCAGATGCCGCCGCTTGTCCGACACGAACTGAAGTTTTTTATCAACAACGGGCAGTACCAGGTGCTGTCCCGTGTTTTGCGTTCCGTGCTGAAAAAGGATGAACACAGCGATGAGAACGCGGAATACCACATCCGCTCCCTGTATTTTGACACGGTGTTTGACGACGCGCTGCACGACAAGATCGCGGGCGTGCAGAACCGCGATAAATACAGGATCCGAATCTACAATTGCTCAGACAGTTTTATCCGCATGGAATGCAAGAGCAAGTATGACAACTACATCGCCAAGCGCCAGGCGCAGATCAGCCGTGATCTGTGCGAGCAGCTGATGACCGGGGATCCGACCGGGCTTGAGAACACCAGTTCAGGCCTGCTGCGGGAAGTGTTTCGCGAGATGCGGCTGAACCTGCTGAGGCCTGTCGTGATTGTTGACTATGTGCGGGAAGCCTACATGCACCCGGTTGAGGATGTGCGCATCACCTTTGACAAGCAGCTGCGCTCAGGGCTGTTCTCCCACGATCTGTTTAACCCTGCCTTGCCGACGACCCCACCGCTTGAAGCGGATCAGGTGATCCTTGAAGTAAAATTCAACCGGGTCTTACCTGAATATATCAAAAGCATCATTTCCACCTCGGTCGGCTGGGCATCCCGGAGCGCCATTTCCAAGTACACCTTATGCAGGCGTTTTGAAGGCAAAGAATACTGAGAACTTTCGGAGGTGACAAGTTTGCTGCACCCCGGGCAGGAAATATCCGCAGTTGTTGAAAGCCTTGGCTTTCAGGGTGAAGGCGTCTGCAGGGTCAAGGGGTTTGTTCTGTTTGTGCCTTATGCTCTGCCGGGGGAGGAAGTTCTGCTCAGAATTGAAGAGGTTAAAAAGAACCATGCCTTGGCCAGCCTGGTTAAGGTTTTTTCTTTTTCACCCGACAGACAGGCGCCAAGATGCCTGGTGTTTGGCAAATGCGGCGGATGCTCCATGCAGCACCTGGCTTATGAACAGCAGCTTGAACTGAAGCGTCAGGGGATAGAGAACACGCTGTACAAAATTTCCGGGATCAAATTGAAGGTATTGCCGGTCATCGGAATGAAGGAACCATGGCATTACCGCAACAAGACGACCTGGCAGGTGGCTGCGGGAGCCGAAGGATTCAAGACCGGCTTTTTTGCCGGGAAAAGCCATGACCTTGTCGTGGCAGAAGGATGCGCAATCGCGTCCGAGGCCTCCAACAAAGCGGTCAAATCCCTTGTGTCCTGGCTGAACAGGCGATTTCCCGATCGTGAAAAACAACCTGACAGCCCGGTTTCCGAGCTTGTGACCAGAAATGACCGGGATGGAAAGCTGATGCTGCTTCTTGGCTGCGATGCCCCCGACCTCCCTTATCTTTCAGAGCTGGCGGACGATCTTTGCAAAAGCCTTCCGGAACTTGTGTCCGTTTATGCTTATGCAGCCGATGACAGAAGCAAGGAAGCACGGCATCTTTCCGGCAGGAGCGCGCTGACAGAGCAGATTGACGGGCTCAATTTTTCCCTCTCCCCTTTTTCGTTTTACCAGGTCAACCATGAGATCATGGAAGAGATGTACCGTTACGCCCTGTCACAGGCTGAGCAGGATAAAAACGATACCCTGGTTGACATCTATTCCGGAATTGGTACCATCAGTATGCTGGCTTCAAAGCATTTCAAGCAAGTTATCGGCCTGGAGCTGTCCAAATCAGCTGTTCAAGACGCCAGGATCAGCGCCAGGAACAACAAGCTGACCAACACCGCGTTTATTTCCGGTTTCGCGGAGAGAGAGTTGCCTAAACTGACAGCAAGCGGGCTAAAAGCCAACGCCATCATTCTTGACCCGCCCAAGAAAGGCGCGCACAGCCATGTTTTGTCAGCCATGATGGACGCCAAGCCGGACCGGATCATCTACATCAGCTGCCATCCGGCCAGCCAGGCCAGGGACGCTGCCATATTGATGAAAGGCGGATATGAGCCTGTCGCCTCACAGCCCTTTGACATGTTCCCGCAGACCGGTGAAATTGAAAATGTGATGACTTTCAGAAGGAGAACGATATGAACAAGGCCCTTGAGCGTTTCCTGCGCTACGCGAAAATCGATACCACAAGCGATGAGAACGCGACCACCACCCCCAGCACAAAGGGACAGTGGGAACTCGCGAGGATGCTGGAGCAGGAGTTGAAAGACCTGGGTTGTGAGGAAGTCTGCCTGGACGAAAACTGCTATGTGTATGGCAAGATTCCGGGAAATACAGAAGGGGCGCCTGTCATTGCACTCATCGCGCACATTGATACCGCGGACGCCGTGCCCGGGCGGGATTTTAATCCGCGTGTTGTTCTGTATGAGGGGCAGGACCTGGTGCTGAATGAGGAGCTGGACATCGTTCTGTCAGACAAAGATTTTCCCGCGCTGAAGCAGTATGTTGGCGAAGAATTAGTCGTAACCGACGGAACGACCGTGCTGGGCGCGGACGACAAGGCTGGTATAGCGGAAATCATGACGGCGGGAGAGATCCTGCTCAAACAGAAAGATATCCCGCACGGCGAGGTCTGGCTTGTTTTTACGCCTGATGAGGAGATCGGAAGCGGCGCGGAGCTCTTAAACCTTGAAAAGATCAAGGCTGACTTTGGCTATACAGTGGACGGCGGCAGCATCAATGAGATTGAGTACGAAAACTTCAATGCCGCCAGCGCCAAGGTGCTTATCAAAGGCAGAAACGTCCACCCCGGCAGCGCCAAAAACAAAATGATCAACGCGGTCAAAGTTGGAATGGCTTATCACCATTTGCTTCCGCAGAAGCAAACCCCTGAGGAAACAGAAGGATATGAAGGCTTCTTCCATTTAAGACAGGTAAAAGGAACTGAGGAAAACATGGAAATGGATTATCTGATCCGCGACCATGACCGGAAAAAGTTTGAAGAGAAAAAGACCGTTATGCAGAGCGCGGCTCAGGCGATCAACAGCAGGTACGGAAAAGGCACGGCTCAGGTGATCATTACAGACAGCTACCAGAACATGAGAAACATCATTGAAACCGTTCCCCATGTAATTGAGCGGGCGGAAAACGCCATCCGCGCCTGCGGGATGACGCCTGCTAAAAGCCCCATCCGCGGCGGCACTGACGGCGCCCGGCTTTCCTTCCGCGGTCTGCCCTGCCCCAATTTGGGCACCGGCGGCATCAACTTCCATGGCGTATATGAATTCCTGCCTGTAAAGGCGCTGAATAAAATGGCAAAGGTATTGGTTGAAATTGTCAGAGTCTAATCTGTTTACAAAAAGATCCATTCAAAAGCTGCTCATCCCCCTGGTGTTTGAGCAGTTGATGATCGTGCTGGTCGGCATGGTCGACACCATGCTGCTCTCGGGAATCAGCGAATCGGCCCTGGCCGCTTTTTCCCTGGTGGACAGCATCAACCAACTGCTGACCCAGCTGTTCCTGGCCATCGGCGCGGGCGGCGCGATCATCGCGGCGCAATACATCGGAAACCGGGACAGGAAGGGCGCTGAGAACACCGCCACTCAATCTGCCCTGATGGTATTGATCATTTCTGTCAGCATTGCGTTGCCAGTGATTCTTCTGCGCTCTCCCCTGCTCCATATTTTGTACCCAAAGGTCAACGGCGGCATCATGGGATATGCGCAGCAATACCTGATGCTTTCAGCCCTGTCCTACCCCTTCCTCGCGCTTTACAACAGCGGGATCAGCATGCTGTACGCGCAGGGATACAGCAAAATGTCCATGATAACATCCATCATCATGAACACCGTCAAGATCCTGCTGAACTTCCTGCTCATCAGGGTTGCTCATTTGGATGTGACAGGCGCTGGCCTCGCCACCATCATTTCCAGGCTCTCAGGAGCCGCCATTGTAACCTATATGCTGATGAACCAGCACGCCCCCATCCACTATACGCGGCCAACAAAGGTCAGGTTTCTTCCGGAAACAAACAAGCGCATCCTGAAGGTTGCTTTGCCAAGCGGATTTGAAAACATCATCTTTCTCGCCGTTAAATTAATTATCGGCATCATGATCGCTGGCTATTCCGGCGCGATGATCGCGGCCAACGCAGCCGCCAACACCATTTCGACCTATCTAGGTATCCCCGGAAACGCGATCAACCTGGCCACCATTACCATTGTCAGCCAGTGCATCGGCGCCGGGCAGGGCAAGGAAGCCAAACAATTCAGCAAACGGCTGCAGATGACCACCTATGCTTCCTTTGTCCTGACAGCCTCTCTGGTTGCCATCTTTATTAATCCACTGATCCAAATGCTGAACTTAAGCGGGGACGCCTATCTGCATACCCGCAAAATGGTCCTGATCTACTGCGCGGTGTCCGTCTTCCTTTGGACGCCTGCCTTTGGCCTGCCAAACAGCCTCAGGGCAGCCGGGGACAACAAGTTTGTGATGTACGCGGCAGTTTTCAGTGTGGTTTTTATACGTCTGATCGGCTCCTATGTGCTTGGCAACCTGATGAACCTGCAAATCCATGGCGTCTGGTACGCGATGTACCTGGACTGGCTGGCCCGCGCAATCTTTTTCATTTGGCGCTTTAAAAGCGACAAATGGCTGAAGCACCGGCTTGTTTAACCAACGATGATCTGGTTGAGGTCGTGGTCTGTTCCCTTGGCGGATTCCCCGACCAGCCCAACCAGCATAAAGCTCTCATTGAGCGCGTCATACTTCAGGTCTTTTAAAAAACGGAACTGTTCGATCTTTCCGGTTGAGTTGACATGCATCCTGGGGCCTGTGCAGAGATGGAGTATGCTTCCGATGTAGATATGCTGATGATCCTTGTAGGTGATTGGAAGATCCTGCCGGATCATGGAGAGGACTTCTTCCTGCAAGCGCGGAATGTCCAGGTTGACCGCGCGGTCAAACCTTAAAAAGAACCCGCGCCTGACATCCCCGTGGCTGTATTTGCCAACATTCAGGTTCATCAGCACATGCTCGGTCAAGTCTTCAGCAGTATGCGCCATCCGGCGGTATTTGATGCTTGCAAAAACTGTCCGGGCGATGTCGTCCGGCTCCGGCCCAAAAACAGTTGGACGGGACACGATGATCTCATCCCCGATGCCGATCAGGATCGCGGCATTGATGTTAAGAAGGGGGTAGATCAGCTCAAAATGCTCGATAATCACCCTTTTCCCATGCTCAAGCGCGTTTAAAACAGCGTCCGCCAACTGCGACAGCGGCGTAAAGGCGGACTCAAAGCGGACATCCATGTGATAAGTATGCGCCTGATAAAACCCGGTCGCGTCGATGTCCAGCAGGGGCAAGGGGCGCACATTGACGCCGTTGTCATCATTGGTCAGCTCAAGGCCCGGGAACATGCCGCGGATAAGCAGGCTTTTTCCGCTGCCCGCGTCGCCAATGATGCCAATGAGTTTATCTGTCGCGAAAAGATGCCGCTGGGCGATATAATGCCCGATCTGGATCATGCGCGCGTATCCGCGCGGAGCGAAATACACGCTGTATAATGGCTCTGGGCTTGTGATGAGGTTCATTGAACCCCCTCATCCAGAAAATCCACCATGATGTCAAGCAGGGGGGCATGCTGCTGAGCGCCATAGACATCGGTTTCTCCAAGATCGCCTGAACAGATGGGCCTGACGATGGTGATCTTGATGGCGTTGGCTGGATCAAAATGCACAATGCCGATGACCTTGTCCGGCGTGATCCGATACAGCTTGCTGACCAATTCTTTGTTGATCAAGCCTAACTTACAGACACGCTGATAATTTTCCTTTGAGTTAAACATCAGGTCCATGGTCAACTCGTATGGCCCGCTGTTCTTGCTCCTGATAATGTTGGTTAATTCCGTGATTGATTTTTTCATCTCAGACCTCCTCCATCCGGATGGGGAAGTATTCACAGGGGTCATCTACCTCAAGCAGGTGATACACGCTGAACACATAGACCTCACCCGCATGAAAATCGCTTGGAGAATACGGGAAGGCCAGGTTGCCGGCAGTGGCTCTGCGGCCCTCATAGCCGTAGTGCAGCATGGTGGAGCGGGCAAAAGCGCAGATGGTGTCCGCGTGCGCCTGGGTATCGGACACCGCTTCAATGATAATGCCGATCTCATGGCCTTCAGGGTACCGCTTGGGTTCCAGGCTGCCCATGACGCCATCCCGGCCATAAATCGTAAACAGAAGATTGTATTCGATTCCGCGGCTCTTAAAATTGTCCTGAACCCTTTCTTTGACGCCTTGTACGATCTCGTCAATGCGTTCAATCAAGATCGGGTCGCGTGCGCCGGCGATGGACACCGTGCGGTAGCCGATGCGCCTGGCGCCTTCCAATTTGATGGTGTAGCGCTCAGCGTGAACGTACTTGCTGCCTGAAACCCGGGTAATGGCGTCCGTGACCTGTTCAAATTTGGTCCCCTTCAGATCCAGATGCCCGCCAGGCCCCGGCAGGATGTAGGGGTCTGTTTTCTCATACAGGGTGTGGGCAGCAACGGAAAGCGTGGTGCATTTGCGGATGGGGTTGAGCGGCTCCACATCAAAATGATCGCAGCGGAGATAGCCAAACATGCAGTCGGACCCGGAACCGGGCGTGGCTGCGATGGAGGCGCATTCCAGAATCTTGCCAAGGTGAACGGCCAGCCCCTGATCAAAGCCCGCGCGGACAGCAGGAGCCGCAAAGACAGCCGGATCATAGCAGCGTCCAGCCAAAACGACCTGCGCGCCTTCGTCCAGGGCCTTGATGATGGGCTCAATGCCCATCTGCGCCACAACGCTGACCGTAGCGTCCAGGTTTTCCCTGGTCAATTCAGGCGCCGGGGAAAGCGGTTTGATTTTGCCGTTTTGGAAGGCTTCATTCAACTGTTCTTTTGGGATCTCTGCCTGAATGACGGCCATCTTGAAATGCAGCTTGTTTTCCTTCGCGATCTCAAGAATGATCTGGCGGTTCCACTCAAGGTGCTGATTCCCGCCGCTGCCGCCGGCAGTCCCGATGACGACAGGGATGTTCTCCCTGATGCCGGACAAGAGCATGATTTCAAGGTCGCGCTTGACAGCGTCCCTGTCGGTAAAGGATACGCCTGCGCCAAGATAGTAAGGGCCGGGGTCCGTGGACCCGGCGTCCACCGCGATGAGGTGCGGCTTCCTTTTCATCCCTTCCTCAAAGGAAGCCATTGGAAACCCATAACCTAAAATGGCCGTTGTAGATAGGATGCGAAATTCGTCCATCATGTTACCTCCAGCAGCGTTTTTACCCGCGGTAAACGCCAATACCGGCCGCGCGCAGCGCTAAAATGCGTTCCATTTCGTTATAGCAAATCATGTAGCCCTCATCAACGCCCATGCCCGGCTTTGCCAGCACCTGTTCCGCCCTGGTGGCCATGGCGCAATGGACGCTGACCTGGCAGGAACGGTCCGTTTCATTGCAGGTGCCGCCCTGGTAGGCGCCGATACCGGTCTTTTCACAATACAAAACGGCTTCAATCGTGTTGTGGATGGAGCCCAGGTCCGGGGTTTTGATCTGGATCATGTGCCCCGCCTTGTTGTCCGCGAAATAAATTACATCTTCCAGCGTGTTGCACCACTCATCCGCGACCAGTTCCACCCTGATCCCCCGGCGGTCTATCTCTTCCCTTAAGCCCCTCATGTCCTTCATCTGCGCTTCCCGGCTGTCAGAATCCATGGGGCCTTCAATCCTCAGATGGAAGGGATCGGCCGCTTCCGCCAGCGTTTCAAGGAAATCTGCCATGCCGATGTAGTTGTCTGCGCCAAAAATCTGGCCGATGGTGCCATAGCAGTCAATATGGAAGACCGGATGATAGCCCTCATAAGGAGTGAAATCCTTCACGCGCTGGGCGAGCCATTTGACATAAGCCAGGAGGTTCTCTCCGTTTTGACCAGTTTTCTTGACGCTGTTGAACAGGCCGTGCGGCAAAACCGGAGCCCCTTTCATGATCATTTTATCCGCGTTGCTGTAACGGTCATCGCCTGACTGGGTAAAGATGGGCAGGCGTTTTTCAGAAACCCGGGTGCCGTACTCTTTGGCGACCTGGTCGCACATGTTTAATCCATTGGCCTTTGACACGACATCCAAGATGGCCTGGGACACGCCATAGCGGATGGCGGTGTGCAGATGATGACCATTTTTGTCCTTCAGCCCGTCGATCTCCTTGGCCAGGCGCTTGAACTCATCCGCCTCCTGACCGACCAGATGCGCAGCAACTTCGTTTTCGATCAGGGACATGTAGGTGTCCGCAAGGAACAAGGGATCCCTGCCGCCGGCGCCGGAATACTGAACCGCCGCGCAATCCCCCCAGCCATACTGGCCATTCTCCAGAAAAATCATCACGGAGATGGATTCACCGGCCTGACGGATGCGGGTGAACCCGGGCGTGGCAGGCTCACCGATGTACATGGCGCCGTCTGACTGGGCGCCCAGCTTGATGGCGCGCTGGTCATCAAAATAAAAGCCGGTCATTCCTTTTGAGCAGACAACCTTGGTAATTTTCATGACAAACCCTTCTTTCTATCAGTGCGGCCTGCCTACCAGGCGGCCTTTTGAAATCGCGTACACGTCGTCAATCACCATTTGGAAAGAAACCCCGCGGTGCTCCGCGTCCGCGCGTTCCTGGATCTTCTTTTTGTGGAAATCAAGCAGCTTCTGGTTAAGCGGCAGCCTGCCCGCGTTCAGGAAACGGACTGCGCCCTCGTTGTCGCGTGCGGGCATGATCTTGCCGGCATTGTAGCGGCTTGGCGCGAAAGGCACGTCGATGACGCCCGCTTCAAAGGCTGCGACAACGCCCATCGCGAGATCCCCTTCGCCCAGCTCCAGGGTTCTTTCAAGGATGCAGTCGGTTTCTTCCCTGATGACCGCCATTTCGTGTTCAAGCCGCTCGCCATCCGCGATGGCCTGGTCCGCCAGCATCATGATGACCTGCTTGGTGGCCCTGAGACCGGCGGCATTGGCTTCTTTGGTGGGTACGCCCAGCGCCTCATGGGGGGTCTTAACGATGACCTTGGTGGCGTTGGCAAGGGCTGCCACGGCGCTGCCCCAGCAGATGACCGCGAAAGCCTTGGCCTCATCCGCGGGGAAGCCGCCCATCCACTGATGAAGAACGGTGCTGACCTCCATGTCCTTGTACCCAAAGCGGTCCAGATACTCCATGGTCTGCTGTTTGAGCGCGCGGATGGCGGCGACATCCTGGATCAGGTTGCCGCACTGGCCGTAACCGACCGTGATGTTTTTGACCCCCTGCTCCGCTGCCAGCAGCGCCTCAATGATGGCCACAGCGTTTGAGACGCAGGGCGGCACCAAAGTGCCTGTTAAGGGGCCGAATGGCTCACGGTTGATGCTGATGCCCTTGTCCTCGTAGTACCCGACCAGCCGGTCGCAGTACTGCCAGAAGAACAGCGTATCCTGAAGGGGGGCGTTTTTGGCATAAGGAATATTATAGGAGATGCCGCCGCCCTCAAAGCTGGTGAACCCGCCCGCCAGCGTGATCTCGGCCAGCAGCCTGGCATCCGGGGTGCCATGGCGGACCTGCACCGGCTTTTTCAGCGCGGAGGTGACCATCCTGCAGCCTTTAACGCCATGATTGACAGCCGGGAAGCCGTTGAGCATCGCCTTTCCGGAGGTCTTGGATTCCTCGATGCCGCGCTGAGCGTCCTGATAGCGGTTCAGCCTTGTATAGCTGTCAATGGTGGTTGGCAGCAGGTCTGCCTCGCCCTCCTGCTCCAAATGGCTTAAAAGCACGATATGCTCATTGATCAACGGCACGCCGGCGCGCGGCTGGATCAGGGTTTTCCCGTCTCTAAGCGCCTCATTGAGTTTGCTGACAAAGCGCTTCTCCTTGGGGATTTCAGCCTGATAAGCCAACGCCTCGTCCAGATCGACTTCAGCCCCTGTGGGCCAGGCTTTCAGCACTTCCTGGCGCTGATTCATGAAAAAATCCAGATCCCACTTTTTGTTAGTCAGCTGCATACATATCATCCTTTCCAAAATATGCTTTCATCAGCGAGAAAGAAACCTCAGGAGCATAAGAACTCAGCAAGCCCATGGCGGAAAGCAGGTATTCCTTATCCCTGACCGTTTTGACGCTTCTTGGGACAAGAGACATCGCGTCCGGCAGTTTGAGGGCATTTTCCACGATCCTGTCAAGATCATCCGCGTAGATCAAAGCGCCGCCAGTAACGATCAAACGCTCCGTCTGGGTCAGATCCTTTCCGGTCTGCTCATAAACAGGGCCAATGGGTGTAAAAACGCGCTCCAAACGCCCTGCGTGGCGGGTCATTGCCAGGGAAATGGCTGCGGAAGCAAGCGCCTGATCCGCCTTTTTTTCTTCAGGCGAAGCGGGCAAGGCCGCCGGATCTTCCCTGTATCTTTTTAAAACACCGCTAACCGTTTCCTTGGACAGCCCGCTCAGATCGCACAAAACATCGCCGCCGATCGCCTCAAAAATGCCCTGAGCGTTGTAACGCATGCCCAGGTCGCCCTCCACCGTGCGCTTGACCAAAGGCTCCGGCAGCCCCCTTAACACTGTGCTGGGGTTCACAGGGTCGCCTTTTGCGATGGAATAAACATCCGTGGTCGCGCCGCCCAGGTCCACCGCGATCAGATCACCAAGCCCCTGCTGCTTGCCGATCCCTTTGGATAAAAGGGTCAGCGCGGACAAAACAGCGGAAGGCGTGGGCATTAAAATGTTGTCCAGCAGCGCGCTCGCCTTGTTGAGTCCTTTGGCCAGAACGATCCTTTTTAGAAAGATCTCCCGGATGACCTTGGTGACCGGCTCGATGTTGAGCACGTTCATCTCCGGCATGACGTTAGGGGCTGTATACACGGGATGATTGCTTTGCCTCAAAACGGCTTCGCATTCAGACTGGGCGCTCCGGTTTCCGGCAATGACTACAGGAAAACTTCCAGAAGCGCCTGCCAGCATGCCTGCATTGTGAATGATGACTTCGCTGTTTCCTCCGTCAATGCCGCCGCTGAGCAGCAAAATATCAGGATTGATGCGGCCGATCTCCTCAATGTCCTCAAGGGTCAACTGATAGGCGTAAGTTTTAATGACTTTGGCGCCGGCGCCGAAAGCTGCCAGTTTCGCGGCCTTGCTGGTGAGGCCTGGAACCAGGCCGCTGGCAACCATGGAAAGCCCGCCCGCCGCGCTGGAACACGCGAGCCGCACTTTAAAATCAATGGCTCCGATTTTTATATGTAACTGATCAAGGGCTTTCTGAAGCCCGATTGAAATATCCGTGGACGCAGTGGTGAAAGCCTGGGATCTGCCGATCAGCCGGGCATCATCCAGATCGACCGCGGACAGTTTGGTATAGGTCGAGCCAAAATCGATCAGGAGCGCTGCGTTCATTCTTTTGGCCAGTTCAAGTCTTCTTTCAGGGCGGCAATGTCCACCTCAGGCGGCGTCCCAGGCCCGAAAACGCGGTCAAACCCCATTGCCTTGAAGCGCTTTTCGACCTCTTCAAAGGGCTGCTTGCCAACCACGATATTCCCGCCGACATAAAGGAGGATGTCCTTAAGCCCGGCTTCGTCGCATTTTTCCCTTAAGCCCTGGCAATCCAGCTCCCCATGCCCGTATAGAGAAGAAACGAGGATCGCGTCCGCATCAGACTCGATCGCCGCTTCAATAAACTCCTCCTGGGATACCATCACGCCCAGGTTGACCACATGAAAACCCGCATCCGTAAACGCATAGTTTAAAATCTGGTTGCCAACCGCGTGCACATCCGCACCAATCACACCCAAAACGATCTTGTTGCGCATAGTATTCCTCCGTCTATTTACATATTAAGGATAGCTTTTCACTGATTGATTGTCAATCGCGAAAGTTGTTATTTAATGCAGGAATGCATATAATGAAATTGTCCTGTAATAAAACAGGATGGAGGAGGTGAAAACGATCAGAATCGGTCTGATGACAGATACCTTTTTGCCGGTCGTTGACGGGGTCGGCCGGGTGGTTGTCGCGTACGCGAATACGCTGCCCAAATTTGGCCACGAGGTAACAGTTTCCGCCCCCATGTACGATACCGGGCACAGAGGGAACTACCCTTTTGAATTGGTTGATTTTACCGGTTTTTCTGTCCCGACCACGCCGCAGTACAGAACCGGAGCCGCGGTCATGGACGCGCATTATGTGAAGCGGATGGACATGATCGATCTTGATATCGTCCACTCCCACAGCCCTTTTGGCGCCGGCAAGGAAGCGCTGCGGCTAAAAAGGCAAAGGCATATCCCCCTGGTATCCACCTTTCATTCAAAATACTATGATGACTTTTTGAAGGTCACCAAAAGCGAAGCCATCGCGAAAACAGTGGTCGGCAGCATCGTTAAATACTATGAAAAATGTGATGACGTCTGGGCTGTTTCTCGTTCCAGCGCTGAGGTCCTTCGGGAATACGGGTTCCAGGGGCACATTGAAGTCATTGGCAACGGCACGGAATTTCGTCCAAAGGATCATGAAGCGGTTGTTGAAGTCAGCAGGAAGTTCGGGCTGAATGAAGATCCTGTTTTGCTTTTTGTCGGCCAGATCAACTGGAAAAAGAATATTTTAAGGATCCTTGAAGCCTGCTCCATTCTAAAATCGCAGAATCCGCGGTTTCAGCTTGTCTTAGCCGGCCAGGGCCCGGATACGGACAAGATCATCAAAAAAGCCCAGGAACTGGGGATTTCGGAACAATTGGTCATGACGGGAATGATCAGGGACACCAGGACGCTGGACGCCCTGTATTTGAGGGCGGATCTGTTTGTTTTTCCATCCCTGTACGATACCTTTTCCCTGGTCATCAGGGAGGCTGCCGCAATGGGCACGCCCTCCGTCGCGATAGCTGGCAGCGCAGCGGCTGAAAGCATCACCGACCGGGTGAACGGGTTTTTATGCGAGGACACCAGCCAAAGCCTGGCGGATGTTTTGATTTTTTCTGTGAATAACAGAGAGCTTTTGAAAAAACTTGGCGAGGAAGCGTACAGAAGCATTCCGGTCCCCTGGGAAACCGTGCTTCAAACCGCGGTGAAGCGGTATGAGCATGTCATCTCTCAGCATCAAGGAAAGCCCGGAGCCAGCCATTTACGCTATAAAAGGATGAGAGCCAGAACGAATGACCAAAGAAACCCATTTTGATGTTGTCGTCATCGGCGCGGGACACGCCGGAAACGAAGCGGCGCTCGCCTGCGCGCGGCTAAAACATAAAACACTGCTGATCACGCTGAACTTGGACGCGATCGCGCTGATGCCCTGCAACCCTTCCATTGGCGGTACAGGAAAAAGCCAGCTTGTGCGCGAAGTGGACGCCCTTGGCGGACAAATGGCGCTTGCCATTGATCAGGCCACCCTGCAGTCGCGCACCTTGAATACCGGTAAAGGCCCTGCTGTGCATTCCCTCCGGGCACAGGCCGACAAGCGGGTGTATCAGCAAGTCATGACGGCCGTTTTGTTCTCAGAAGAAAACCTGGAGGTGCGCCAGGGCGAGGCCCGTGAGATCCTGACAGAGAATGGCAGGGTCTGCGGCGTTTTGACCATGACGGGCTCCATGATCCCGTGCAGAGCTGTCGTTGTTGCAAGCGGCGTTTACTTAAACAGCAGCGTGATCATTGGCGATGTCAGCTGGGAAAGCGGCCCTCAGGGCCTTCAGCCCGCCAATGTCCTGTCCAAATCCCTGAAAGAGCTCGGGTTTGAATTAAGGCGCTTTAAGACCGGAACGCCTGCAAGAATCGACTCCCGGAGCATTGATTTCTCCTTGATGGAGGAGCAGGCGGGCGAGGAACCGGCAGAACCTTTTTCTTTCTTAAAAAGGCAGCAGCCCAAAAACCTGCTGAGCTGTTACCTGACCTGGACAAACGAAAGGACGCACAACATCATCCGGCAGAACCTGCACCGCTCCCCCATGTTTTCAGGCGCCATCAAAGGGACGGGCGCCAGGTACTGTCCTTCCATTGAGGATAAGATCCACAGGTTCGCTGACAAAAACAGGCACCAGGTTTTTCTGGAACCGGAGACCGAACATGGGATTGAATGGTACGCGCAGGGCCTGTCCTCCAGTTTGCCGGAGGATGTCCAAAGAGCGATGTACCAAAGCGTCAAGGGGCTTGAACATGCCGTATTGACCCGTCTGGCCTACGCGATCGAATATGACTGCATCGATCCGACCGAGCTTTCCCCCGCGCTGCACGCAAGGCGGGTTCCCGGGCTGTTTTTTGCCGGCCAGATCAACGGCACCTCCGGGTATGAGGAGGCAGCGGCCCAGGGGCTGATCGCAGGCATCAACGCGAGTCTGTATCTTAAAAACAAAGAGCCTTTCATTTTGACAAGGGACAAGGCCTACATCGGCGTTTTGACTGATGACCTGAGCAGCAAGGGCGTTGATGAACCCTACAGGATGATGACCGGACGGGCTGAGTACCGCCTGTCCTTAAGACAGAACAACGCGGACCTGCGTTTGACCCAGATCGGGCACGAGTTGGGCCTGGCGACTGATGAGCGGCTGTTTCGCATGGAAAAAAAGCGCAAAGAAAGCGAAGCCTTTATCAGCTACCTGAAGGATTCAGGGCAGATGGACGCGTACAAGCGCGGTGAAGAGATTCATCTTGAGAATTTGGACATCACCCCTGAAGCCAGGAAGCAGGCGGAGATCCTGCTGAAGTATGACGGCTATCTGCAGCGCGAAGCCGCCCAGATCAAGGCGGCTTCGGCGATGGAAAATTATTTGATCCCTGATGAGATTGATTATTCAGGGATCTCTTCCCTGCGAATTGAAGCCAGGCAGAAATTAAGCCGGCTTCGCCCTGTATCCTTGGGCCAGGCCGGCAGGATCCCGGGCGTGACGCCTGCGGATGTCGCGGTGCTCTCTATTTGGCTGAAAAAAGCCAGGGCAGATCAAAACAACCAGGAATAAAATGATCACTTCCGCCTGACACATGTTCAGGCGTTTTATGCTTCCGTTAAAGCTGCCTGCAGCATCAAAGCGCACTCGATGCGCTTTTTAAATAACTCGCAGCCCAGTTTATAAACGCCTGATATGCTTCCGGTCGCGTGGAAGGCGTTGGCAGCGCAGCCGCCCGCGCAAAATAGCTGCGCCCAGCAATCCCTGCATTCCTGATGGGAGAAGAGGGTGTTTTTAGCAAATTCGTCCTGCAGGCCCAGGTTTACGATCCCCTCATCCAGGCTGCCCATTTTGAAGCCCTCGTCCCCCACAAACTGGTGGCAGGGATACAGGTCTCCATTGGGCGTGACAGCCAGGTATTCGGTGCCTGAACCGCAACCGCTTAAGCGCTTTTTGATGCAGGGGCCGTTTTCCAGATCGATGTTGAAGTGATAAAAATCAAAACCCCGGCCCTCGCGTTTGCGCTTGAGCATCAAAAGGGCAAGCTCCTCGTACTGATTGAACAGAATGGACAAATCCTTTTCCGTCAGCGCCTCGGGGTCGTCCGGCGCTGTGACGACAGGCTCCATGGACAGCTGGGTAAACCCTAAGTCCGCCATGTGCCGGATATCCTCCAGAAAATCCAGGTTGTTCTTTGTATAGGTGCCGCGGATGTAATATCCGCTGTCCTTTCGGGACCGGACAAACTCCTGGAACTTGGGAACGATGATGTCATAGCTGCCCCGGCCTTTGTGGTCCACGCGGTAATGATCGTGGATTTCTTTTCTGCCGTCCAGGCTTAAAACCATATTGTGCATCTCGCGGTTGCAAAACGCCATGATTTCTTCATCCAGCGCGACGCCGTTGGTGGTCAGGGTGAAGCGGAACAGCTTGTTGTGCTTTTTTTCAAGCTCGCGCCCGTAACGCACGATCTCTTTGACAACCTCCCAATTGAGCAGAGGTTCCCCACCAAAAAAGTCCACTTCCAGGTGGCGTCTTTTCCCCGATCGCTCAACCAGAAAATCAAGCGCCTTGCATCCAGTCTCCGCGCTCATCAATTCCGTTTGCCCCTTGTACTTGCCCTGCCCGGCAAAGCAGTAGGAGCAGGTCAGGTTGCAGGCATGCGCCACATGCAGACAAAGCGCCTTGATGACGGCGCTGTCTTTCCGGCAGAGATCAGTTGAACGCAGATAGTCGTCTGAAGAATACAGCTTGCCGGCGCTTTTCAGCTCGCCCAGGGTGTCCAGCAGGGAGTTGATGTTCTCCTCAGTCAGGTCCGGTTCATCCGGAAAAAGGGAAATCAGGGATGATGCTGTTTCTTCCCGGGTCTTTGATTCATACAGCCGGATGGCTTCAAGCGCCACGCGGTCCACCACATGGACAGAGCCCGAAAACACATCAAGCGCGATGGAGTAACCCCGGACGGTAAAGGTATGGATCATGTTCCTCCCAAAAAGCCGCCTGTTGAAGGCGGCTTCCTTGTCCTTTATGAATGTGATTTGTTATTTTTCCTGCTCGCAGGGCTGATTGGCCACGCCGCAGGAAGTTTTGCACGCGGACTGGCAGGAGGTCTGGCATTCGCCGCAGCCGCCATTTTCCATGCTCAGTTTCAGGTCACGGGTCTTCAAAGTTTTGATCTCCATCTTGCTCACCTCTCCTTTATTTCCTGTTCATGATAGCCCGATTGCTTTCCGCTGTCAATCATTTGCCATCGGGAATGCGCAATGCTATAATTCGTTTGCCGCAAACGGGGATGATTCAGCCTTTGTCTGCGCGCAGAACCTTAAAAAAAGCGTCCAGCAAGGCTTCTGATTCCTTGGCCATCAAACCACCTTCGCACAGGACACGGTGGTTGAACACGGGGTCCATCGGAAGCGCGTATACGCTGCCGCAGCAGCCATACTGCTGATCAAAAGCGGCAAAAACGCAGCGTTTGATGCCGGACAGGATGATGGCGCCCGCGCACATGGGGCAGGGCTCCAAAGTAACGTACAGGGTGCAGCCTGAAAGGCGGGAGGTTTGAAGCGCTTTCTGCGCTCTTGAAATGGCCAGCATCTCCGCGTGGGCAAGGGCGTCTTGAAGGGATTCCTGCTCATTATAAGCCTGCGCCACCACCCTGCCCTCAAAGACGATGACAGCGCCGACCGGCACCTCGTTTGATGCCGATTTTGCCTGGATCAGTGCAAGGTTCATGAAGTCTGCGTCGTTCATTGTTTGTCCCTCCGCGCGTTTATTTTAGCACAATCCCATGGATGATTAAGCGTACACGAGTCCCGTCCAAAGGACAAGATACCAGTTTTGGGAGGTCGCATGTTGATTTTGATTCGGAAAAAAGCAGCCCTGTTTCTGGCCCTCATTTTTTTGGCGGCCTTGCTTCCTGCTTTGGTTGTGCAGGCAGGCGCCGCCTCTGTTGAGGGCGTGGTGTTTGCCGACGGGAACGAAAACGGCGTGCAGGACAGGGGCGAGAAACCGCTGGACAGAGCTGAGATCACCCTGATCAAATCAGACGGCCAATCTGAGAGCATCGTGAAACAGACGCAAACAAATGACGAAGGATATTTTCTTTTTGACGCATTGGACGCCGGGGATTATTACCTCCAGGTCTCCCTGCCGGTTGATTACAACCATGTGTTTGTTGAAAGTGACGGCGCGCTCATGTTCCCGGCCCAGGGAAGGCACAGCAGGACAAGTGTGTTCAGCCTGAGCCAGGACGGGAAGCACCGTCAGTTGATCAGCGCGGGCAAGAGAAGCGCTTACATCACCATCACCGCGTTTGGCGACTTGAACATGAACGGCGGCCGCATGAGCAGCGAACCGCGGTTAAAAGACGTGGAGGTTGAGCTGCTTTTCACCCACGACGGGAAAGATTATGTAATCGCGCAGGGCAAGACCGGCTCGGACGGAATACTGCAGATCTGGAATTTGACCCCCGCCACCTACAAGATCCGCGCGACCCTGCCATCGCCCTACATCGTTGGACCCTTGGGCGCGAAATTCAATCCTTTTTACAATGTGATCCATCCGCAAGAAGGCAATGTGGGCACCTCTGATTCCTTTACGCTGGTGCGCAGCCAGGGGATGGGCATCGGCGGCGTCATGGCTAGTTCTTTATCAGGCCGGATCTGGATGGACAGCAACATGAACGGCGCTGAGGACGCGGGTGAAGGCGGATGTCAGGGCCTGATCCTGACGCTGACCCATCTGAGCATGGATGTCACCAAAACCATGACCACAACGCAGGACGCCCCTTTCCTGTTTGAAAATCTTCAGGCAGGCGAATACAGCCTGACGGCGGAACTGCCTGACGGCGTGATGTTTGCCTTGCCGGGCAGCCCTTCTGTGTTTCATGACGGCTACGCGCAGAGCCAGACAGTCAACATCCAGGTGCTGGAAGACAGACCGGCAGTTCTTTCACCCATTGGCGTCATGCCAGCCTCTTCCATCCGTCTGACCGCTTTTCTGGACAGCAATGTGAACGGCCTTCTGGATGAAGGCGAACCGCCTTTTATGAATGCCAAAGCGGAGCTGATCTCAAACGGGCAGGTCATGGCCAGCGCCACAACGGACGCCCAGGGACAGGTTTATTTCCCCAGGGTCAGGGATGGCGAAGTCACGATCCGGGTGAGCCTGCCGGACGGACAGGTGTTCACAATCGACGGCGGCAATGAGGGAAACGCGTTTTCTTCATTGAGCGCCTCATCTACCCTTGAAACCGTGAAGACGCTTCAAAAAGGCGAAACCCTGAGCCTGTACGCAGGCGCGACGCTGCCGGGCAGCATCACAGGCACCCTGTTTGAGGATAAAAACTTAAACGGTCAGATGGATCCGGATGAAGCGGGTCTGTCCGGCTTCGCGGTTGCTGCCCTTGACCAGGCAGGCAATGTGGCTGCTGAAACAGTCACGGACAATGACGGCAATTATACTCTGACCGGCCTTGTCCCCGCCCAGTACAAGGTTCGTTTCGCGCTAATCTCGCCTTATGTTTTTTCACAACAAGCTGAGACCGCTTCGGGCATCGTCAACAAGATTGTCAGCCAGACTGTCGCGCATGGAGAAACGGATGTTGTAACAGTCGGCCCGGGCGCCGCCGTTGAAAACATGGATGCCGGCGCGTTCCGCTCCGCGGTGATCATGGGCGCAGTGCTTCTGGGCGATGAGGAGACCAGATTTTCAGAACAGGCTCAGGGCCTTCAAGGTGTTGAGATCAAACTGCTGGACGAGAATCAGCAAGATATCAGCGAATACACCATCGCCACAACGGATGAAGCCGGCAGATTCTCCTTAAAGGGCGCGCTGCCCGGCACCTATTATTTGTCCTATACGCTGCCTGAGGACGCGAAGTTCAGCCAGCCAATGACTGACGACACAACCTTGATTACCGAAGCGCTGAGCGTCAAGGCCAGCGATGAACTGGCGATGAGCCCGCTTTACGCGGTGAAAACAGGCACTGTGTCCGGACAGGCTTTCCACGACATCAACAACAATGCTTTGTTTGACCAGGATGACATGCCGCTGGGTCAGGTCAGCATCGAGTTTGTCAACAACAGGACAGGCGAATCCTATCAGGCCAAGAGCGATGAAAACGGCCTTTATGAGATCAAAGGCATCCGGCCGGGCGCTTACACGGCAACGGTTGCAGCCGGTGAAGGCTACGCGATCGACGTGAATGACAAGGGGCTTGTCCCTGCCAATATCACAGGGCAGTCATCCAAAGAGTATGCCATCAAGATGGGCGACAGGATCGAGGGCGCGCTGATCCCGGCGCTTAAGCCCATTGTTGTCAGCGGGAACGCGTTTTATGACAATGACTTGAGCAAATCCCTCAGCGATACAGACAACGCATTTCAAGCGCAGTTGACCTTGACCCATTTAAGAACCGGAAGCACAGTCACCCTGGACACGGATGAAACAGGTCGCTTTGTTTCTGAGAATGTTTTCCCGGGCGTTTATCAGTTGAGCCTTGCCCTTCCTGCTGATCATTTGCTGATCGCGCCTGAAGCAGAAGATCAGAATGGAACTTGGACAGCGCAGGTCACGCTTGATAAGGACAACGCAAACCTTGAGCTTGCTATCGTTCAGCTTGGCAGGATGGAAGGCGCTGTCTGGAACATGGACGGCAGCCAGAAGGACATCGGGGGCCTGGAGATCCGCCTGCTTGATGAAAATGACGCCCTGATCCAGCAAACGACAACAGGCGCTGATGGTAAATTCGCCTTTTTACGGCTGATGCCCATCTCCTACCGCCTCTCCGTCAATCTTCCTGAAGCCTACCGCTTTGCAAGGCAGCTGGACACAGCCATCCGGCCCAGCGTCATTCTGTCCGACCTGGTCGGGATGGACAGCTCATCCGGTGAGAGCGAACTGATCAAACTGAACATGGGCGAAAAGAAAACAGAGCAGGACATCGGCATGGGCGCGATGGGCAAACTGGGTGATTACGCCTGGCTTGACTTGGACAAGGACGGCATGCAGGACTCCGGCGAGCCGGGCATTCCGGGCCTGGTCATCAAATTGTATCAGTACAACCAGCTGACCAATGAGACCACCACCGACCAATACGGCCGCTACCTGTTTAACAAGCTGTTCCCCGGGAATTACACCCTGGTGGTCGAAATGCCTTCTGAAATCAAGCCCACAATTAAGCAGACGGAATTCCTTCTGGTGGCAAGCGTCTTATCCCCCACTGAGGACACAACGGCCTGGGCTGAAAACATTGTCGTGCCAAGCGGCGGACGAAACCTGAATGCCGACCTGGGCTTTGTGCTGAGGAAAGACGGGGTTCTGCCTGAGTCGCTTAAAAACCTGCCTGTAAAAGACTGGACCCGCATCAACGAGCAGAATCCCAGGCGTTAAGAACCTTTTAAGGCCGTACTTGCAGCCAAAGACTTGCTGCGAAGCCCCAGCCGGGATTGGCTGGGGCTTTGTTTGTGTGCCGGATTTGTTTTTATAAATAAAGAAATGATTGTTCGGATAAGACTTTTGAAACTCCCCGAGCAGACGGAAGCTCTTCAAATCACAAACATTGTAAACAAAATCGTCACAAGTTATAATAATTACCGATTGTTTAGGAGGTTGTTGATTCTTTGTTAGCGTCCATCGTTGCGGCTGTCCGGGAGATCCGCGCGCCTGTCACCATCAGCGAGCAGGAACTGCATGAGCTTGTTTCCAGGGCGCTCAGCGATCAGGGCATTGCCCATCAGCATGAGGTGATGATCGCTCCCCGATGCAGGATCGATTTCTTGGCTCATGGCATCGGCATTGAGATTAAGAGAAAGCGCCCCAACCTGAAGGCGCTTTTGGCGCAGCTGACCCGCTACCTCGCCTCCCCCTTGGTGAAAGCCCTGTTATTGATCACGGAACGGGATCCCGGGCTTCCGGATACCCTTCTGGGCAAGCCCCTTGCCGTTGTCAGCCTGTCCACATTGTGGGGCATTGCTGTGCCGGAGGGGAGTTCGCATACAAAAGCAAAATTCAGTCTGCCTGAAACAAACCTGAATCAGGATGAACCGCAAAAAGCTGTTGGTGAAATAATATCTGAACAAGTTCCCGCCTTGCCCCGCTATTTGCAGCCGGGGACCGATCAGGGACGGTTTTATGGCACGCTCTCCTATCAAAAAAGAGGCAATTACTGGCTGATCAAAGGCGACCCGGCTGTGACCGAGCTGGTAAAAAGGCTGTTTCCAGGCGCGGACTCCGGCAAGCGGGGCATTGCCCGTTTCAGCGCGCACAGGCGTCTGGTTGGTGAGTTAAATTGGCTAATGCAGCGCTATCCCCTCGCCGTGATGCCGCAGGATCAGGAGCGCTGGGAAACGGCACTCAAAGAAGCACAGACCCATTACCTGGCCCTGGAAGCCTTCCGCCAAAACGCGCCGGCTTATCAAAACACGCAGGGACATTTTCAGGGGGAATTGCGCGCGTTTCAGCAATACGGGGCCAGCTGGCTTTGCCATACCAAGCGAGGCTTGCTGGCGGATGAGATGGGGCTTGGGAAAACGGTCCAGACCCTGGCGGCCCTGGCTTCTGTTCAGGCTTTTCCCGCGATGGTGGTGGTTCCCCCGCACCTGGTCAGCAACTGGCAGGGAGAGATCGAGCGCTTTTTGTCCTTTGAAGGGAAGAGCCCCAGGGTTCATGTGATCAAAGGTCTGAAGCCCTATCCCCTGCCTGAGGCGGACATCTACCTGATCCATTATCTTTTGCTGCGGGGTTGGAAGGACGCGCTGCCTGAAGTCAGGGTCAAAGCCGTGGTATTTGACGAGATTCAGGAGTTGCGCCACCGCGGAACGGAAAAGTACAGCGCGGCCAGCCTTTTGGCCAGTACCGCAGACCGGGTCTACGGGCTTTCCGGCACGCCGATTTACAACCAGGGCGGCGAGATCTGGAATGTGGTCAACATTTTGGATTATCATTTTTTAGGCGATTTTGAGTCCTTCAGCCGGGAATGGTGCTATGGCTACGGCAACGCGGTGGTGGTCCACCCGGAATGGCTTGGCGAGCACTTGAGGCGCGAAGGCCTGATGCTCAGGCGCACCAAAAAAGAGGTCCTGCCCGAGCTGCCGGACAAGCGCAGGCTGGTCACCCAGGTGGACGGCGATGACGCGCTGATGCAGAAATTGATGCAGCCGGTGATCGAAGAATTAAAAGCCTACCGGGACAACAAAGACCTCTCCCCTTCCCAGCGCGCGCTGTCTGAAAACCGCCTCTCTCAAAGCGAGCGCCAGGCGACCGGCATCGTCAAAGCGCCTTATGTGGCCCAGTTTGTGCGGGCGCTGCTTGAAAACGGCGAGAAGGTGCTTTTGTTTGCCCACCATCACGCGGTGATGGATCTGTACAAGCAGGAGCTGAAGCGCTTTTCCCCTGCTTCGGTCACAGGGAGAGAGACCTCACAACAAAAGGAGCAGGCCGTCAAGCGTTTCCTGGAGGACAGAACCAATCTGATGCTGATCTCCCTCCGCGCGGCGTCCGGGTTGAACCTGCAAAAAGCCACCTGCGTGGTGTTTGGGGAACTGGACTGGTCCCCCGCCGTTCACAGCCAGGCGGAGGACCGGGCGCACCGCATCGGGCAGACGGACTCCCTTTTGTGCTACTACCTGGTCACCAAAAGCGGTTCTGACAGCCTGATCCAGGACACGCTGGGCCTGAAAGTCAGCCAGTTTATGGGCCTGATGGGCGAAAGCCCGATTCTGGAATCAGAGGCAGCGTACAGCGCTTCGCTCGCCAAAAAGCATGTGGAGGATATGCTCAGGCGCTTTTTGCCTGATTCTTTCCCTGATTGACAGGCAGGGTCAGGCTTTGTAAGATGAATGAGAAAAGAGGATGACGCATGCGAATTTTGGGGATAGATCCGGGTCTTGCCACGATGGGCTGGGGCGTGGTGCGCGGCAAGGCCAATAAGCCGAGTCTGATCGCCTGCGGCGTGATCGAAACCGCCCCCGAAACCGCCTTTCCCCGCCGTCTTTTTGAGATCGAACGGGAAGTCGGCAAACTGATTGAAATTTATGAGCCGGATGCCATCGTTTTTGAGCAATTGTTTTTTGCCAAAAACGTGACCACCGCCTTCACCGTGGGTGCAGCCCGCGGGGTCGCCATCGCCCGGTGCGCCCGCTACACGCAGGAACTGTATGAGTACACCCCCATGCAGATCAAGCAGGCCGTCGTCGGCTACGGCAAGGCGGAGAAAAGCCAGGTCCAGCAGATGATCAAATTGCTGCTGAACCTGCCGGCCTATCCCAAGCCTGATGACGCCGCGGACGCCGTGGCGGCGGCGCTGACACACTATAACGCAGGCCGTTTTGCCGCTGAACACCTGATGAAATGAGGACAGAAGATGTACGCTTTCCTTGAAGGGCTTGTCGCTGAAAAAAGCGGCAACGAACTGGTTTTAAATGTTTCAGGCGTAGGTTACCAGCTGCTGTGCACCCAGGCCACCCTGTCCCAGGCGCCTGCCAAGGGTGAATTTTTGCGTGTGTACACTTATTTGTCGGTTCGTCAGGACGCGGTGGAGCTGTTCGGGTTTCAGTCAAGGGAGGAGCGCGCCATGTTTTTTAACCTGACCGCGGTCTCCGGCATCGGCCCCCGCACGGCGCTGAATGTTTTGTCCAGCATGCCCTTAAAGGACTTGACCCTGGCCATCCTGACAGAGGATGTGCAGGCCCTTTCCCGCGCGCCCGGCATCGGGAAAAAGACCGCTCAGCGCATCACGCTGGAGCTGAAGGACCGCTTGAGCAAGGATGATGTCGCGGGCAGTTTGTCTGGCGCCGTCACAAGCTCCTTTGCCGGGCCTGCCGGCGCTGTGGGAGAAGCCATCCAGGCGCTGGCCGCCCTTGGCTACAGCCAGTCTGAAGCCGCCCTGGCCGTTTCCAAAGCCCATCAGGCCCAGGGGGACCTGCCGGCTGATGAGCTGGTCCGCCAGGCGCTGCGCTCCATGATGAAAGGATAAGGTATGCAGGACGATCGTTTTGTAATGTCCGGTTATCGCGATGAGGACAGGGAAAGCGAGATATCCCTGCGCCCCAAGAACCTGCGCGAGTACATTGGCCAGGAAACGGTGAAAGAAAACCTCAACATCTATATCAAAGCCGCGCTTCAGCGCAGGGACGCGCTGGATCACATGCTGCTGTACGGCCCTCCCGGCCTTGGAAAAACAACATTGGCCACCATCGTGGCAGCCGAAATGGGCCAGAACATCCGCGTGACCTCCGGCCCGGCCATTGACCGTCCCGGGGATCTGGCATCCATCCTGACCAACTTGAACGCGGGCGATATTTTGTTTATTGACGAGATCCACAGGCTTTCAAGGGCCGTTGAAGAGGTTCTTTATCCCGCGATGGAGGATTTCGCGCTGGACATCATGATCGGGAAGGGCCCGACCGCGCGATCCATGCGCCTGGACCTGCCGCGCTTCACCTTGGTCGGCGCGACCACCAGGGCGGGGCAGTTGTCCGCTCCGCTGCGCGACCGCTTTGGCATGGTGTTCCGGCTTGAACTGTACTCACCTGAGGAATTGGCGCAGATCGTCAAACGCTCCTCCTCCATTCTGGGGATGCCGGCCGAAGAAGAGGGGATTTTTGAGATCGCCCGCCGCAGCCGGGGCACCCCGCGCATCGCGAACCGCATGTTAAAGCGCGTGCGCGACTATGCCCAGGTCAAAGCAAATGGCAAGATCACGCGCTTGGTCGCCAATGAAGGCCTGAACCTGCTTGAGGTTGACGAACTGGGCCTTGACAAGGTGGACCGCAACGTTCTCTCCACCATGATCGACAAGTTCTCTGGCGGCCCTGTCGGCCTTGACACCCTGGCGGCAGCCACGGGAGAGGACGCGCTGACCATTGAGGACGTCTATGAGCCCTATCTTTTGCAATTGGGCTTTATCCAGCGCACGCCGCGCGGGCGCGTCGCGACTGCCGCCGCCTATGAGCACCTTGGCAAAATCCCTCCCGTTCAGGAAAGCCCGTCTGACAGCGTGCAGGTAACTTTTTTTGATGAAGACCAGTGATTTTGATTATTTTCTGCCGGAGGAACTGATCGCCCAGTCGCCGCTGATGAAGCGCGATGAAAGCCGGATGCTGGTATGCGACAGGTTTTCAGAGAATAGGCAGCACAAGCATTTTTTTGACCTTCCAGAATATTTGAATCCCGGTGATGTGCTTGTTCTAAACCGCAGCCGCGTCATCCCGGCAAGGCTTTTGGGCATCAAAAAAGACAGCGGCGTTCCCTGTGAGGTGCTCCTGTTAAAACGCCTCAATCAGGATGACTGGGAAGCGCTGGTCAGGCCGGGAAGGCGCTTGAAAACAGGGAGCGAACTTGTCTTCGGCGATGGCGAGTTGTCCGCTGTCGTCTTGTCGCACACGGATTTTGGCGGCCGCATCGTCCGGTTCTCCTATTCCGGCATCTTTGAGGAGGTGCTGGACCGCCTGGGCAAAATGCCGCTGCCACCCTACATCCATGAGCAGCTTTTAGACAAGAACCGTTATCAGACGGTGTACGCCAAAGAGAACGGCAGCGCCGCCGCCCCGACAGCCGGGCTGCACTTCACCGATGAAATTCTGGGTAAGATCAAAGGGAAAGGTGTTGAAGTTGTCAGCGTGCTGCTTCATGTGGGCCTTGGAACCTTCCGTCCGGTCAAGCACGAAAATGTGGAAGAACACCAGATGCATGAAGAATGGTATGAAGTCAGCAAGGAGACAGCGGACAAGATCAACCAGGCCCGGATAAACAGCGGGCGAGTCATATGTGTGGGCACAACCTGCGTCCGCACCCTGGAATCCGTTGTTGACGAAAATGGTCTGGTCATGCCCGGCAGCGGAACGACCTCCATCTTTATCACCCCGGGTTACCGCTTCAAAGTCACAGATGCTTTGCTGACCAACTTCCATTTGCCGCAAAGCACCCTGCTGATGCTCGTCTCCGCCTTCATGGGCAGGGAAAACGCGCTTTTGGCCTATCAGGAGGCTGTTAAAGAGAACTATCGTTTCTTCAGTTTTGGTGACTGCATGCTAATCGGAGGGGGGTTAACAAATAGCCATGGAACTCAATAAACAGTTTCGCAAGAAGACGCGCGCCCTTTGTATCGGGGGAATGAACATCGATATTCTGGGCAGCACCGACTGTACTTTCACACCCGGCGACTCATTGACCGGCATCATTGAGGTAACCCCCGGCGGCGTAGCCCATAACATCGCAGCACAATTGGCCAAAACGGGCGCGAAGGTTGAACTTCTGTGCCCCCTTGGCAATGATGCCTTCAAGGACAGGCTGGCAATGGCCTGCCAGAAGGACGGCATTGGGCTGACATACGCCCTGCAAACGCGCTTCCCCACGCCCGCCTACCTGGCTGTTCATGACAATACCGGAGACATGGTGGCGGCCATCAATGACATGCGCGCGATGGACGCGCTTGATCAGGACGCTGTTCTGCGCCAAATCGGCCAGATAAATGAAGGTCAGTTTGATGTGGGCATTCTGGACGCCAACCTCAGGGAAGACAGCCTGATCGCGGCCGCCAGCACGCTCCCCTTCCCCTTGATTGCGGATCCGGTCAGCGCGGTCAAATGCTACCGCCTCCTGCCTCTTTTGCCGCGCCTGTTCGCGATAAAACCCAACCGGATGGAAGCCCTCGCGATGACGGGCGAAGACACGGTGGAAAAAGCGGCGGCGGTTCTGATCAAATCCGGCGTGGCGCAGGTCTTTGTTTCCCTTGGAAAGGACGGCTTGTACGCCCGGGATTTAAACGATTCCTTGTATCTTGAAGCGCCTGCGATGCCAAAGGTGAGCCTGACAGGCGCGGGGGACGCGATGACAGCCGGCCTTGCAATGGGCATCGCGCAAGGGCTGTCGTTAAAAGATACCGCGCAAGCAGGAATCCTTGCGGCAAGCACATATTTAACACAAAAACTTTGATATTTTTTGATAAAAGGAGTGAATAAAATGAATCGGCATCTTCAGATCTCACCCAAGGTTCAGGAAGCGCTGGACGCAGGAAAACCGGTTATCGCGCTTGAAAGCACGATCATCAGCCACGGCATGCCCTACCCCAAAAATGTTGAGACCGCGCTCATGTGCGAGCGCGTTGCCCGCGAAAACGGCGCTGAGCCGGCCACCATCGCGGTGATCAGCGGCAAATTGTGCGCAGGGCTTACAGAGGAACAAATTGAGTACCTGGGCAAAGAGGGCTCAAAAATGACCAAGGCCAGCCGCAGGGACCTGCCCCTTCTCATCGCACGCAAGATGGACGGCGCGACCACTGTTGCCGCCACCATGATCATCGCCGCGCTTGCCGATATTCCCGTGTTCGCGACGGGAGGCGTGGGCGGCGTGCACCGCGGCGCTGAGACCAGCATGGACATCTCGGCAGATCTTGAGGAACTGGCGATGACGCCCGTTTCCGTGGTCTGCGCGGGGGCCAAGAGCATTCTGGATCTGGGGTTGACGCTTGAATACCTGGAAACCAAAGGCGTGCCCGTGGTCGGTTATAAAACAAACGAGTTGCCTGCGTTTTATACCAACCACAGCGATTTTGCGGTTCCTCTCCGCGCGGATTCACCGGAAGAGATCGCGGACGCCGTTTCCGCGATGAAGGAGATCGGCTACAAAGGCGGTATGCTGATCACCAACCCCATTCCCGAGGAATACGCGATGCCCAAAGACACCATCAATCAGGCGATCGAACAGGCGCTGTCCGACGCGGAGAAAAATGGCATCAAGGGAAAGGAAGTTACCCCCTATCTGCTCGCGCGCGTGGTTGAGCTGACCGGCGGGGATTCCCTGAAATCCAACATTCATCTGGTTTTGAACAATGTAAAACTGGCCGCGCAGATCGCGGCGGCCATGGTTAAATAAACAAACTGTCCGAAATCTCTTCCCGAAACAACTGATACAGGTTTTGGCCGCATTTGCGGTCAAAATCTTTTTTGATGTCAAGAAAGGCCCGCCATTTGGGGACAGAAGTGTCGCTTACGCCATACCGCAGCGCCACCTCCATCAGCCTGACCTCAACCACCGTCACCCTGTCCGGCAGGCACAGCGCGTCACACAGTTGAATCAGGCGCAGTTCATCGTTGTATTTCACCTTTTTCAGCAGTTCTGAAAACCGTTCGTATTCATCCTGACCAACATCGATTTTACCGTTGTAGGCTTCAATATGCTGGTACGGAAAGGAATGGGTCAGGCAAGCCAGCGCGACATCCGTCCAGCCTTTTTCCATCATCAAATCATAGCCGGCCGCGATGTGCCTGAAATCAACAAAGCCCACATAGCGGCCGATATCATGCAAAAGGCCAAGAACTTCCAATTTATCAGCGTTCATCCCGGCGGCTTTGGCAATCGTCCGGGCTGCCCTGGCAACCGTTTTGCAGTGGTTCCCCCATCTCCCGGGGTTTTTGTCAAGCGCCCAGCGCAGCGTTTGTTCCGCTGTCGTTTTGTCAGGGTAGGTCGTCATGCTCTGCTCCATAAAAACGATATAAAAAAAGCCGCTGTTGCGGCATTTTGGGTGGTGCTCAGGCCTGAGCCTTGTTCAAAGCGCGGGCCATGCGGGCCTTCTTGCGGTTGGCTACGTTCTTGTGCAGAACGCCCTTCGCCACAGCGCGGTCCAAAGCGCTGGACGCGGCGCTTAACTTTTCAGGCGCAGCAGTCAAATCAGCGTTGAGCGCAAGGGTATATTTTTTCACGGCGGTTTTCACCCCGGTTTTCACCATGCGGTTGCGCAGGTTCTTCTTTTTGTTGACCCGGACGCGCTTTTCCGATGAACGGATGTTTGGCAACTTACTTCACCTCCTGCCTTGCCGATTAAGCATTGTAGAGTTTACCACATGATCTGCCAATCTGCAAGCAGAAATTTGTCATCATCTTGATTTCCGCTTCAGCAAAGTTTTACCACGCGCTCAGTCAATGCTGATGAAGCAATTTCTGGCACTTCACCTGTTCTTTACAGTTGTTTTGATTCTATTTTGTTATAATTAAATTCGAAACGGAGGTTGAGTATGAAAAGATTGTTAACCCTTCTTCGGGTATCAGCCCTGGTCGTCTGCCTGATCGCGGGGATCTGCCTTGGAACCAATCAATTAAAACCGCCAAAAGTTACAAATCTGCCGGATGAAGTTTTTAAGCCCCTGAGCGAAGCTGAATCCGGGATGGACTTTCAGCTGATGCTCAGCGACCTGAAAATAATGAGTTCTCAGGTTCACAGCGTGGACAGCCCCGGTATCCGCATCACCCAGGGGCACATCATGTCCCGCGCGAAAGAACTGGGTTATGAAGCAGTCAGCGAAACCCATGCCCTGTCCATGGACAAGATCTTCTCACTCTTAAAGAACTGGACTGATTACCGCAACAGGCCTTTTGATTTTACCGAGGAATTTGTCCGGGAATACAGCGGAATCGGCGATAAGCCAAACATGGTGCTGAACAACATCTTAATCCTTTTGGATGCCCCTGACACGGAGGAGACCATCCTGTTCATGGCGCATACCGACAGCGTGATCATGGGGCCTGGCACCTTTGATGACACGGTTTCCTGCGCCGCCCTGTTGGAGGGGATGCGGCTTCTGAAGGATCAGCCGCTCAAGCGCGACCTGTTGTTTTTGTTTACGGATGGCGAGGAGCAGGGCCTGCTTGGGGCGCTGAAATATGTTGAAGACCATCCTGAAATGAAGGAGAAGGTCAGACTGGTCATCAACACGGAAGCAAGGGGCAACCGAGGCTCCCTGATCATGTTTGAGACCAGCGACAACAACCTGAACATTGTCCGCGCTTATCAGAAAGCCGTCCCCTTTCCGGTCAGTTTTTCCATCGCCACCGCCGTGTACCGCAGCATGGAGAACGACACGGACCTCACCGCCTTTTTGATGGAGGGCTATCCCGGGATGAATTCCGCCTGTATCGAAGGCTTTGAAGTTTATCATACAGAGAATGACAATTATGAAACCTTTTCCCGGGATTCCGCCGCGCACTACATGACAAGCCTTGTCGGGCTAACGCATTATTTCGCAACCGCGGAGAATCTGGAGCTGGAAGCGGATCAGGATGCTGTTTTCTTCCCTTTTCTGCCCGGCAACCTGGTCGTGATGCCTGAGTCCACCGCCAGCCTGATATCATACATTATCGGTATCCTGGGATTGATCCTGATCCTGTCATTGGTCGTTCAGAAAAAAGCGCGCCCGATGAGGGTTTTAACCGGGTTTATTGTACAGCTGCTTTTGATCGCAGTCGTCTTCTTTATCACAAAAGGACTGGTGGAACTGCTGTCCCAAGCCCTGAACCTGAAGGATTACCGCACTTTCCTGAAGTTTGGAAGCGGGGAGCCTGTGTTTATAGGCCTTCTGCTGCTCATCAGCCTTGGTGTTTTCTTCATTATTGACCGTTTCCGTCCCTTGGGAACAAGCTCGCTTGAGAAAGCAGCGGGTATCATGCTGCTGCCAACTGCGCTCAGCCTTGCCTTGCCCTCTCTATTCCCTTCAGCATCCTATCTCTTTTCCGCGCTTGCCCTGATGATGGGCCTTGTCATCCTGTTTCATCAAGTCTGGCCTCAATCAGCTGATGTCTTGACCCCCCTTGCCGTCATTCTCGTTTGCCTGCTGTTTGTGCCCATCATTTACCTGGTATTTGTCGCTCTATCCCTTTTAAGCGCGCACCTGCCCATCGCGCTGGCCGTGATCCCGCTCAGCGCCGTTTTCTCACTGGCATTGCTGAACAAAAATCATCCTTAGCCAGTTAAATTATCCGCAGCAGCCTGAAACGCCCGCGGTTCAGGCAGCAATATTGCGGTGGAATCCCATAAAATGTATGTTTTGAAA
>JASGUQ010000032.1 GCA_030057655.1 Bacillota bacterium | reverse complement strand
CCATTCATCCGAGGTGTCAAGGGATTTTTCAAGGTCCTGATTGGTGATGACCTGTTCCGGCAAGGCCCTGCCGATGCCCAGTATTTTCAAGAACGTGTCTCCTTTAGCATTGCATTGATTTTGATTATAATAAGGTTTGTTTGCGTTTATGTCTCAGTCTCCGGCGTCAGGGATTTTTGATCCTTGAAGAACTGGTGCAGCCTGTTGAGGCCTTTGAGCAGCGCGGCCTTCTCTTCTTCGTCCAGCCCCTGTGAAGCGGCGTTCACCATCGTCCGGTGGAAAAAACGGTGCGCGGTTTCCGCCCTTTTGCCCTCGCGGGTCAGATAAACGATCACCAGGCGTTTGTCGGCTTCATGCTTGCCCTTGACCACATAGCCTTTTTTAACCAGTTTGTTGACTGCTGCGGTTACGGAGGGGAGGGTGATGGACAGCTCGCGCGCGATGTCCGTGATGCTGCGGCCCTCATCCTTGCCCTTGGCGATGGCTTCCAGCAGGTGCATCTCGTTGATGCTCAGCTGGTTGGCGCTGGCTTTGGCAAGGGAGGCTTCTTCAAGCTTCAAAATGTCGTGGAAGGTGTTTACCAGCAGATCATTTAAAGCCAGCGCGAATGCGTCCATGCTCTCCTCCTTCAAACAAGTTAGTTAGACTAACGAAACATAAAATAGCACGCTTGTAGTTTTCTGTCAACCATTAATTGCATGTCTTTGTTTAATCTTGGTTTTTCGCGTTTCCGCTTGAGAAAACACCGTTGATACGGTATACTTCACCCAAAATGCAAGCAAATAGGAGGATTTGACATGAGCCAGGACAAGCAGACTTCCCCAATCGCCAATCCCGCCCCCTTGGGCCTTCTGGGATTTGGAATGACGACCATTCTTTTAAACCTCCACAACGCCGGGCTGATCCAATTGTCCATTGTGATTGTGGCCATGGGGTTTGCCTTGGGCGGAGCCGCGCAGATCATTGCCGGGATCATGGAATTTAAAAAGAACAACACCTTTGGCGCCACCGCTTTTACCGCTTACGGCTTTTTCTGGTGGTCCCTGATCCTGATCTGGATCAAGCCCTTTTCCAAGATTTCCCCGGCGGATTTGACCAGCATGGGCTGGTACCTGCTGCTTTGGGGCATTTTCACCCTGCTGATGTTTGTGGCAACGCTCAAACTCAACCGCGGCCTTCAGGTGGTGTTCCTTTCCCTTGCAGCCTTGTTCTTTGCGCTGTCGATAGGGGATTTTACAGGCATGAAATCTGTGACCCAGATTGGCGGCTATATCGGCATCTTCTGCGGCGCGTCCGCGATGTACTGCTCCCTGGCTCAGGTAATCAATGAAGTCTATGGCGAGACCAAACTGCCTGTATAAGGCTTAAACAGCATCGCCCGGCTGATAGGACGGAAGGAAAGAAGATGCTTAAAAAACCAAACATTGTCCTGATCATCGCGGATCAGATGCGCGGCGACTGCATTGGCGCCCTGGGGCATCCTGATGTCAAAACGCCCCATCTGGATTCGCTGATCCAAATGGGGACCTGCTTTAACAACGCTTATTCTTCCTGCCCCACCTGCGTTCCCGCCAGGGCCATCCTTCACACCGGCCTTGGCCAAAGGCGGACCGGACGGATCGGCTACCGCGACCGGGTGGACTGGGATTATCCTGTTACGATGGCGGGGGAGATGAGCAAGGCCGGCTATTACACCCAATGCGTCGGCAAAATGCATGTGCACCCCCTGCGCAACTACCTGGGCTACCATCATGTCAAGCTGCATGACGGCTACCTGCACCAGTATCGCTATCCCTCCCTTGCCTATTGTGAGGATCAAAGGGTGGCGGATGATTATTTCTACTGGCTCAAGGACGAACTGGGCATCTCGGCGGATGTGACGGACACGGGGCTTGACTGCAACTCCTGGGTTGCGCGCCCCTGGATCTATGAGGAAAAACATCACCCCACCAACTGGGTCACCTCCGAAGGCCTGGATTTCCTGCGCCGCCGTGACCCGCGCCAGCCTTTCTTCCTCACCCTGTCCTATGTCCGCCCGCACCCGCCCCTTGACGCCCCCCAGGCCTATTTTGACATGTACAAGGACAAAGACCTGACCCCGCCCAAAACAGGGGACTGGAACGACCTGGCCGCCTTGGAAAAGGAAGGCCTTCATTACTCAAACATAACCGGCGCCAAAGATCCGGAGCTGATCCGCGCGATGCAGGCTGGCTATTACGCCTGCATCAGCCACCTGGACAACCAGATCGGGCGCTTTCTTCAGGGTTTGGTGGAGCACAGGCTGATGGAGGACACCGTGATCCTCTTCACTGCCGATCACGGCGAGATGCTGGGCGACCACCGCTGCACCCAGAAGTCCCGCCCCTACCAGGGCAGCGTGCACATCCCCCTGATCATTTCAGGGGACCCGAAATGGACGGGACTCCAGCATGGCATCCGGGAAGACCTGGCGGAACTGCGGGACATCATGCCCACCTGCCTCGACCTGGCCGGCACGGAAGCCCCAAACCTGGACGGCCAGAGCCTGCTCAAGCCGGTCGATCGTACAAAACTTCATTGTGAGCACGAATATGGCAGCAAGAGCTTTCAAATGATCCTGACCGGCGTGGACAAGTTCATCTGGTACTCCCAGACCGGAGAGGAACAGTATTTCGACCTGAAGGCCGACCCGGATGAAACCCGCAACGCCATTGGCGATGCGGCATACCGCCAGAGGATTCAGGAGCTCCGGCAGGAACTGATCAAAACCCTCCAAGGCTGCGAGGAAGGCTATTCCGACGGCGAGCGCCTGATCGCGGGAAAACCGGCCCAGCGCCTGCTAAAAAGCGTTTTTCCGGATCAGTAACAAAAACCCATGATGTTTTCTGTGGTGGGGCGGATCTTGAGAATTGATTTTTCTGATAAACCGCCCTGCCATTGGCTCGCTTGTGATGATCATCCTGGACGCCAAGGGTCTGGAAACAGCCCAGGGGGCTGACATGATGACCGGGCCAGTGTCTGCAAAGAAAGGGAGGCGGCCAGATCTGAAAATGCGCGGCAGCCACGTCTTTCAGTTCATGATCTCCTCCTCACAGCCTTGTTTCAAGCACCTTTTCCATTGAAAAGTTTTCCATCTGCAGGTAGTACTCAGCGCAGTCTGTGAGCGCGCGCAGGGGGGACAGCCCGATCAGCTCGCTTCCAACCACGCTTACCCCGTAGCGCCTGGCTTCCATCTTGATGGTCTCAAACACCCGGTACAGGCTGGTCTGCGTGTAGTCGGTCACGTTCATGGACACCTGGGCGATCTGCCTGTCTTCCAGCATCACGCCCATGGCCTTGATGCAGCGGAATCCGCCGGAGGAATGGCGTATTTTTTTGGCGATCTCTTTCGCGATCTCAAGCTTGTCGGTGCCAAGGTTCACATTGAAGGCGATCAGCGGCATCCGCGCGCCAACCGCGGTCGCCCCGCCTGTGGGATGGGGGATGGCTGGGCCAAAGTCAGGCGTCCAGTCCGGGCTTTTCATTTTTTCTTTCAACCCCTCAAACTCGCCCCGGCGCACATCCGCCAGGTTTTCGCGCAGGGGGCTGGTCGCGCTTTTTTCGTACAGAAAGACCGGCTGGCCCAGTTCGCCCATCGCTTGCCCCACTTCCCTGGCCAGTTTGTCCGCGTCCCTGATATCGCAATCCTTGATGGGGATGAAGGGGATCACGTCCACCGCGCCCATCCTGGGGTGCTGCCCCTGATGGCTCGTCAGGTCGATCTTCTCAAGCGCGGTCTTCACCGAAGCGATCACCGCTTTTTTCAGGGGCTCCGGTTCTCCGATCACGGTAAACACGCTGCGGTTGTGGTCCTTGTCCGCGCTGTAGTCCAGCAGCTTCACGCCCTCCCTGCCCCTGAAGCAGTCCGCGATGGCCTCAATCACAGATTGATCTCTTCCCGCTGAAAAATTGGGAACGGTCTCAATGATCATCAAAGATTTCCTCCGGCTCATTCATTTGTTCCCTTGTATTCTACAAGAAAAAACAATGTTTGTCAGTGTCATTTTCCTTGTTCTGGCTGTGTTTGCATGGTCAGGTTCGCAATGCTACATCCCTTGCGGATCATTGACCAAAAGCATGAAGGTGCCTATAATTTATCCCAGATATCATCTGAATAAGCGAACAGGGGTGATGGATCATGCGTTTAAGTGCTGATGGGATCAAGGACAGAAAGCCCTGGGAAGCGGCGGGCATCCGCTTGCCGGAATACGATGTTGAAAAAGCAAGCCTTCAGGGGGTGAAAACACCGCGCTGGGTGCATTTTGGCATCGGCAATATCTTCCGCGTTTTTTTGGGCGGCATTGCGGATGATCTGATCACTAACGGGGCGATGGATGAAGGGCTGACCTGTGTTGAGGCTTATGATGATGAGATCATCGACAGAATCTATGCGCCGCATGACAACCTGGCGCTCAGCGTGATCCTGCATTCCAGCGGCAAAAGGGATTACAGGGTGCTTGGCGCTTTTGCGGAGGCTGTGAAGGTAAACCCCGATGAAAAGGAACATTGGGAACGCCTCAAAACCATTTTCAGGGCCCCAAGCCTCCAGATCGTCTCTTTCACGGTCACTGAAAAAGCCTATGCGCTGTCAGGAGCGGAAGGCGGTTTTTCTCCGGTGGTGGAAAAAGACATCGAAAACGGCCCCGACCGCCCGCAAAGCCTGATCGCCATTCTTGCTTCCCTCTTGCTTGAACGCTTCAGGGACGGCGAATGGCCCATATCGCTGGTTTCCATGGACAACTGCGCCCACAACGGCCTGCTTCTGAAGAACGCCGTCCTTACCATCGCCGGGGAGTGGAAAAAGAAGGGCTTTGTGGAAGAGGATTTCATCGCTTATCTGAACAACGACAGCAAGGCGGCTTTTCCCTGCACCATGATCGACAAGATCACACCCAGGCCGGCGCAAAGCATCGCGGATGATTTAAGCGCCCTTGGCGTTGAGGGGATGCAGCCCATTGTCACCTCCGCCAAAACTTATATCGCTCCTTTTGTCAACGCGGAAAGCCCGCAGTATTTGGTGATTGAGGATGCTTTTCCAAACGGCCGGCCCGATCTGTCCAAGTGCAAAGGCGTTTACCTGACGGACAGGGCAACGGTGGACCTGGCGGAGCGCATGAAGGTCACCGCCTGCCTGAACCCTGTCCACACTGCGACCGGCCCCCTGGGCGTTGTGCTGGGCCATGAGACCTTCGCCGGCATGCTGCTTCAAGAACCCATGATGCTCAATTTTGCCAAAAGCGTCGCCTATGACGAGGGCATTCCGATGATCCAGGATCCTGTCATCATTTCGCCCATGGCGTTTACTGATGAGTTGTTTTCAGAGCGTTTCCCAAACATCTATCTGGGCGACACCAACCTGCGCCTGTCCACCGACGTTTCCCAGGGGCTTGGCGTCCGGTTCGGCGAGACCATCAAGGCTTATTTGGCAAGATATGGATCAGCGGAGAGGCTGACCGCGATCCCGCTTGGGATCGCCGGGTGGTTTCGCTATCTTCTGGGCATTGACGATATGGGCAAGCGCTATGAGCTTGCGCCGGATCCGCTTGAACAGGAGATTCATCAGGCCTTGTCCGGAATCGTGATCGGGCAAAAGGACAGCTTCAAAGATCAATTGCGCCCCTATTTGTCAGATGAGCGGATCTTTCACACAAACCTTTATCATGCAGGCCTTGGACAGATAATCGAGGGCATGTTCGCGGAGATGATTCAGGGGCCGGGCGCTGTGCGGGAGGCGATCCGGAAACGCTTTGGGCCTTTGCCCGGCTGATCAACGCCTGTTGAGTTGACCCATATCCGCCATCGGACTATAATACAATTGTCAACTGAAAAGACGCGTGTGTTTGTGCGAAAGCACGGTACCAAAAGGTATCATGGGAAGACGGATGCGATTTCCGCGCTAACCCAGTAACCGTGAAGCCGACGAGCAGACAGAAAGCCACTGTGAAAACGGGAAGGCGTCTGCGAGGATGAAGCCAAGCCGGGAGACCTGGACATACGCTTAACTCCTGGGGTTTTGTGACTGCTTTAACGCGGGCAATTCCTTTTGGAGTTGCCCGTTTTCAGTTGAACAACTGGAGGAGGTAGATCCCATGAAAACATCCCGTTCCTTGTCCCTGATCCTGGCTCTCCTGCTGCTGTTCCTGCCCGCCTTTGCCGAAGCCCCGTTTGTTGTGACGGACATGCTGGAAAGGGAGGTCACCTTAAAGGGGCCCGCCCGGCGCGTGGTCGTTCTGCAACCCGGCGATGCGGAAATCCTGTACGCGATCGGCGCGCAGGATGTCCTGATCGGCCGGGGCGAGTATGTGAACTATCCGCAGGAGGTTCTGTCTGTGCCCTCGGTTCAGTCCGGCTATGAGATCAACTTTGAGCAGATTATCGCCCTCAACCCGGACGTGGTCATCATGACCAAGATGGGGCAAAAAGTTGAAGACCAGCAGAAACTGCTGGACGCCGGCATTCAAACCTTCATGACGGATGCGCAAACGGTTGAAGATGTCTATGAAGCTGTTGCGCTTTTGGGCCAGCTCACTGGCAAAACAGAAAACGCAGAGGAAGTGGTCGCTTCCATGAAGGCGGGTTTTGACGCGCTCAGCGAAAAAGCGGCGGGCAAATCCGGCGTCACGGTTTATTTTGAAGCTTCCCCCCTGGAATTCGGTTTGTGGACAACCGGTAAAAACACCTTCATGGACGATATCGCGGGCATTTTGAACCTGGACAACATTTTTGCCGATGTGGAGGGCTGGAACAGCGTGTCTGAGGAACAGGTCCTGTCCCGCGACCCGGACATCATTGTTACCACCACCATGTATTTTGGCGAAGGACCCACCCCGGTGGAAGAGATCATGGCCCGAGCCAACTGGGGCCAGGTCAAGGCGGTCAAAAACAACAAGGTTTTTAATGCTGACGCTGATGCCATCACAAGGCCCGGTCCCCGCCTGGTGGACGCGGCGGAAGCCCTGTACAGCTTCGTATATGGTGAATAATAAGCAAAAAAACAATTTTTACGCTCAGGGCGGCAGGGCGCGTTTCCTGCGCTTTGCCGCCCTGGGCCTTTTAACGTTAACTGCCTTTTTGGTCTGTGTCGCGGTCGGCTCTGTCAGCATCCCTTTGTCCGCCACGGCGGAAATACTTTATAAGGCCTTGACCGGCCAAACGCTTGTTTCCGGGACAGAGGCCACCATCATTTTGACTGTGCGCCTGCCGCGCGTTCTGTCTGTTTTTCTGGTGGGCGCGTCCTTATCCTTGTGCGGCGCCGCGATGCAGGGGCTGCTCAGAAACCCGCTGGCGGACGGCGCTACGCTTGGCGTGTCCTCAGGCGCTTCCCTGGGCGCGATGCTGGCCATCTTTTTTGGAATCACCCTGCCCGGCCTGCCTCTGGCGGGCACCGCCGTCCTTTCCATTGTCTTCGCGTTTTTTTCGCTGCTTTTGGTGCTGTCCCTGGCTTTTGCGCTGGATCGTTCGCTTGAAACCAGCACCATTATCTTGATCGGCGTCATCTTTACCATGTTTTCAGGCGCCCTCATGAGCCTGCTCATCACATTTGCCGGAACGCACTTAAGGTCGCTTACCTTTTGGATGCTGGGTTCGCTTGCCGGCAGCAGTTATCAGGAAGCATTCTTTTTGCTGGCTGTCCTTTTGACTTGCGGCGCGCTGCTGTTCATGCATTCAAGCGAACTGGACGCCTTCGCGATCGGGGAAGACAACGCGGCCAATATCGGTGTTTCGGTCAGGCGCGTCAAACTCACCGTCATGGTCTTGGTCTCCGTCTTGATCGGGATCTGCGTGGCCATCGGCGGTTCCATCGGCTTTGTTGGCCTGATCATTCCGCACATCACCAGGGCTTTGACCGGCCCCGCGCACAAGAAACTTCTGCCGTTTTCCATGTTGATCGGCGGCGTTTTCCTGATGCTGTGCGACCTGCTTGCGCGCACGCTGCTAAGCCCGGTGGAACTGCCCCTGGGCGTTGTCACCAGCCTCATCGGCGCCGTCTTTTTTGTGGTCATCCTGATGAAAAGGAGGATGACGGCATGATGCTCCGCGCGGAAAAAGTGAGCGTGCGATACAAAGACCTGGAAGCCGTCAAACAGGTCAGTTTTACGCTTGAGGAGGGGCAGTGGCTGATGCTTGTTGGCCCCAATGGCGCGGGCAAATCCACCCTGATCAAAGCGCTTTCAAAAACCCTTCCCTACACAGGAAAGATCGCCCTGATGGACCGGGACATTGCCAAATTATCCCAAAAACAGATCGCGAGGGGGATGGCGGTCCTCCGCCAGTCGCAGCAGGTTAATTACGCTTTTACAGTGGAAGAATTGGTTCGCCTGGGCCGCTATGCTCACCAGTCCGCCTGGTCAAAAAAGGACGAAGCCGGATCCGGCAAGGTGGAAGAAGCACTCCAAATGTGCGGTCTTTATGAAATGCGCAAACAAAATGTGCTGACCCTGTCCGGAGGTGAGCTGCAGCGCGCTTTCCTGGCTCAAGTCTTTGCCCAGGACGCGCCGATCTTGCTTCTGGATGAGCCGGTCAACCACCTGGATCTGGCTTACCAGCAAAGCATCTTTGATTTGGTGTCGCTCTGGCTGAAAAAACCTGGGCGCGCCGTGATCTCGGTGGTTCATGACCTGCTTCTGGCCAGGCGCTACGGCACCCATGCCCTTTTGATGCGGGAAGGCAGTGTAGCCGCCCTGGGCGGGACAGAGGCGGTGTTTACAAGGGAAACCCTCGAAAGCGTATACTGCATGGATGTGGGCGAGTGGTTTAAAAACCTGTATCAGCCTTGGGGTGATGGACAAAATGGCGCGACTTAAGGTATAATCCACTCAGTTTTAAAGGGAGTGAAATTATGAAGTGCCAATTTTGTCATTCAGAGGACAGCCGTGTCGTGGACTCCCGGCCAACCGATGACGGCGCCAGCATCAGGAGGCGGCGTGAGTGCATCTCCTGCGGAAAGCGTTTCACCACCTATGAAAAGGTGGAGACAGTTCAGCTTTTGGTCATCAAAAAAGATCAGACACGCGAGGTGTTTGATCCTGAAAAGATACGCGCGGGCATCATCCATGCCTGCCACAAGCGCCCCGTTACCGCCGGGGACATTGATGCTGTGGTCACCCACATTGAGCAGGTCTGCTACAACAGCATGCAAAGAGAAATCCCCACCTCCAAGATCGGGGAGATGGTCATGGAAGCCCTGCGCAAACTGGACGAGGTGGCCTACATCCGCTTCGCTTCGGTCTACCGCCAGTTTACCGACATCCCGACCTTTATGTATGAACTGAACCGTCTAATGAAAGAGAACAAACAATCAGACTGATATTGTAAAAGCCCTTTTTATTTAAAGCCGCCGTCAACTGCGAGCACCTGGCCTGTGATATAACTGGCCTGGTCAGACAGCAGGAAGCAGGCGGCTTTTGCGGCCTCTTCCGGTTTTCCGGTGCGCCCAAGCGGACAGCGTTCAGCCAGGTCGTCAAGCTCCGCCTGTGAAAAACCATCCAGCATGTCTGTCTTGATCACACCCGGCGCGATGGCGTTCACCCGGATGCCGCTTGGCCCCAGTTCGGCTGCCAGCGCCTGGGTCAGGGCGATCAGGCCCGCCTTGCTGCTGGAGTAGGCGGCCTCGCAGGCTGCGCCGTGAATGCCCCAGATGGAGGAAACAAACAGCAGGCTGCCTTTTTTGCGGCTAAGAAGGTGGGGGATCGCCGCGCGGGCGGTCAAAAACGCGCCGCGCAGGTTGACATTCATCACTTCATCCCAGTCTTTGACCTGCATGTCCTGCGTCAGTCCCCAGTAGCTGATGCCTGCGTTCATCACCACCTGATCCAGATGTCCAAGCGATGAAACAGCGCTGCGGATGAGCTTGTTAACCTGCTCCTCTTCCCGCAGGTCCGCCCTGATGGCGATGGCGCCGGTCTCTTGAACGAGGGTTTGCGCCTCTTTTTCCGAATTTAAATAAGAAAAGGCCGCGGCGTAACCTTTCCGCGTCAACTCCTCAACGATCGCCTTTCCAATGCCCCGGGCGCCTCCGGTAACCAGCGCAGTTTTTGCCATAAATCCTGCCTTTCTTTGCTCAAAATTGTAGTCTTGCTGTCAATTCCTGTCAACTTGGCTTGCTTTACAGGCCTTTAAAATCCAGATATAATACCGTCATTGATCTGAAAAGGAGGGGGAGCGATGCTGAAACGTCTTTTATGGCTTTCCCTCCTTTGCCTGGCTTTCTGCCTCCTTTTGTTTCTTGCTGTTGAAAAAACGGATGAGCCTGTTGATCTGCCGGTTCGGATCCAGGCTTTTTACGCCTTGCCCTTCCGGTCCCCTCCTCAGGATACGGACATCAAAACGGAAACCGCGGATTATCAGCCTTGTGTTGCCTATTCTTTGAATGGGCTTGCTTTCGTTAAACGGATCCCGGGATATATTTCGCAGGACAAACCGTTTCACCTGCAGCATTTTTTTGCCTTTCATTATTCTTCGGAAGCCGGGTAATTTTCCCGCTTAGACCTAACTTAAATGATGAAAGGAATTGTTTTTAATGGCTCATGATAAAATGAAAAAGCCCATCAAGGTCAACCGCAAACTAATCTCTGCTGTTACCCTGCTTGTGGCGCTGGCGCTTACTGTTGTCTTTCTTGTTCTTGGCGTGACCGGCAGGAATATGGATCCGGAAGGGCTGTACAAGCTCCTGCCCTGGCTGCCCACGCCGTCCACGTCCTATTCCTGGCGTCAGGCGCTTGTGCCCGGCGCGGGTCTTGGCGATACCGTGACCCTGACTTTTACCCCGGACGCGGAGGCGCCCACCCAGGAACAAATGGATCAAGCCATCCATGTTCTGGTGAAACGCCTGAATGACTTTGGCTGGACGGACGCTGCCGTTGTTGTTCAGGACGGCAAGGTGCTGGTCACTTTGCCCCAGGGCGCGGATGTCGAATACCTCAAAACGCTGTTGTCCATCAAGGGCGAGTTTGCTTTTACCGACCCTGACGGCGCAGCTTTCATGACCGGGGAGAATGTTACCGAAGCCACTTTTGGTTACGCAGATCAGACCGGCACCAACATCGCCCTGTCCATGCAGTTTGATAAAGAGGGCAAGGATGCTTTCGCGCAGAAATCCACCGAACTGAAGGGACAGAAGATCATCATCAACCGTGACGGCCAAATCCTGGCCGAACCCGGAATCGGAGAGCCCATTACAGAGGGGATCGTCTCCATCTCGGGTTTCAACCTGGAAATTGCCCGTGAAAACGCGGTGCTGCTGCGTTCAGGCGCCCTGCCCTTCCTGATGACCGCTCAGGAGGAAGGTGTCGACGGAGGGCCCCTTCTGGGGGACAAGGTCCAGAAGACCTTGATCATCGCGCTTTTTGCTGTTTTTGCCCTGGTGGCGGTCTACTTGCTGGTGCGCTTCCGCCTGGCTGGTCTGGTTGCGGTTTGGGGCCTGCTGCTGCAGGCGGGCTTATCCTGGTTCTTCGCAGCCATCATCGGCGCCGCCTTCACCATGCTCACCCTGATCGCGGTCGCGATTCCCTTCCTGGTATCAATCTTCGCGGTGCTCAGGCTCTACTCCGGCATGGAGGATGACATCAAGTCAGGACGCTCCTTCAGGCAGTCGCTCAAAGACGCTTACGCCAGAAGCGGGCACGCGGGCCTTGATGTGCAGGTCGGCCTTTTGCTCATCGGCATCGTTCTGATCATGCTGAACCTCGGCCTGATCAGCCTGTTCTCTGAAGTGTTCACCCTGTCGCTGCTTGTGGCGCTGGTTTGCACGCAGTTGATCGACCGCATCCTGCTCAACGAGACCATCCACCTGTTCGGCAGCAAGAACGCTTTGTATGCCGCCAGCACGACTGTTAAAAAGGAGGGTTGAACGATATGCGCCTTCATCAATCCGCGCTTAAAACGCTTGTCATTTCCCTGTTGGTGTTTGTGGCAGCTCTGGTTTTGGCCTTTTTAGGCATCGGGCTCAAGTACAATTTCGGGGCTGAAGCCACGGTTTTATATCTGCCCCTGGTTTACGCGGTTTTGGCTGTCGTCGTGACCAGTTTCCTGTTTGGCTGGGTGCGCTACGAACTGAACGGCGGGGTGGCCCTGGCTGTTGCAGTTCTTCACGATCAGTTGCTGTCCTTCGCTCTGACCTCGCTTTTAAGCCTGGTTTTCCCGCTGTCCGCCTACACACCGGTTTTCCTGGTCGCCGGGGTCGCTGCAAGCTATGTTTTTTCCGTTCCGGTTTTGCGGGATGCCCGTCAGACACTCAGGTCAAACAACTCCCTCAAGCGCGAACAGGCTGCGGCAGAAGCGGTCAAGAGCGGGAAGCCGCTTAAGTTCACGGTCGCTGTTATTGCCGTCCTTTCCCTTTCCGCCCTCATTATCAGCGGGAATTCCGCGATGCTGGGCACAGTCCTGCCCCTTTTCACCGGCCTTTTTGCCGCTTTGGTCTCCTCCTGCTTCCTGACCCCCTATCTTTGGGCGTCCATGGATCCCAGAATTTCCAAACGCAGGTAAGTCTTTTTGGGCGCCTCTGCCATTCATGGCAGAGGTGCCCTCATTTTTTTAGAAAGTAAAGTATGAGAAAGTTAACCGCCCGCGCTGCTAAAAGCCACATCCCGGGTTATCCGGATTATTTGGCAACCCTTCTTTCCGCGCGGGGCATCACGGACGCCGCTTCCGCCGAGCGTTATTTAAACCCTTCCTATGAGCACCTTTACGATCCTTATTTGATGAACGACATGGAAAAAGCGGTTTCCATCATTCGTGAAGCCAGGGCCCAGGGAAAAACGGCCGCGGTGTATGGGGACTATGACGCTGACGGCGTCTGCGCCAGCGCCATTTTGCTGGAGGCGCTGCATGCCTTTGGCGTCAACGCGTTTTCGTACATCCCTTCCAGGCTGACGGAAGGCTATGGCCTCAACATGGATGCGATCAGCACCCTGTCCGGCCAGGCAGGCCTCTTGATCAGCGTGGACTGCGGCATCAACGCTATTTCTGAGGTCAAAGAGGCCAAAGCGCAGGGAATGTGCGTCATTTTGACCGATCACCACACCGTCCCGGAGGAACTTCCGCCCGCTGACGCGGTGCTTCACCCGCAGCTTGGCGAATACCCATTTCCTTCACTTTGCGGCGCCGGGGTCGCCTGGAAATTGGCCTGCGCGCTTCTGGGACTTGAGGAAGCCAAAAAAACGCTGGAACTGGCAGCGCTGGCCACGGTCGCTGACCTGGTGCCCCTGCAGGACGAAAACAGGGTCATTGTCAGCCTTGGCCTTAAAATGATGTCCGAAACCAAAAGGCTGGGCTTGATGTCGCTTAAAAAGGTATGCGGCATCAGGGAAGGCGTCCCCATGGCGTCTGAACAGATCGCTTATCAACTGGCGCCCCGGCTCAACGCGGGCGGCAGGCTGTCAACCGCCCAGCAGGCGCTTGATCTGCTTTTGACGGAGGATAGGGATGAAGCGGAACGGCTCGCGAATGAGCTGCAAACTTTAAATCAGGAGCGGCGCGAGGTGGAGCAGCAGGTGCTCAGGGAGGCCTCGGCCCAGCTTGTCGGGCGCGATCTGAGCAAGATCAGGAGCCTTGTTCTGTTTGGTGAAAATTGGAATCCCGGCGTCGTCGGGCTTACGGCCGGCAAACTGGCGGAGCGCTGGAACTACCCTGCCATTGTGCTGACCAAAAACGGAGAGGATTACTCAGGCTCCGGCAGAAGCGCGGGCAAAATCGACCTGCACGGCGCGCTTTGCGCTTGCAAAGACCTTTTGACCCGGTTTGGCGGGCACAAAATGGCGGCGGGTTTGGCGCTTAAACCGGACGATTTGAATGCCTTCACCGATCGATTCGATTTGGCTGTCCGGGAGCAGCTTGGAGAGGACGACCTGATCCCGGAAACTGTTTACGACACCACCCTGACGCTGAATGAAGTCAGCCTGGACACGGTTTCCAAACTGGATCTTTTAGCGCCCTTTGGCCTGAACAACCCGCCGCCCGTGTTTTTGATGGAGGATCTTCAGGTGGTTTCCTCCCGCGCCGTGGGGTCTGACCAGTCCCACTTGAAGTTGACGCTTGCCCAGAATGGGGCTGTCCGCGAAGGCATTGCTTTTGGCCAGGCAAAATCGCAGACCGTCTTGTCCAAAGAGGTATCCATCGTTGCATCAGTTGACAAGAATGAGTTTAACGGCAAAACCACCGCGCAATTAAAGGTCAGGTCGCTTTTGCCCGGCCAGACCGCGTATGTGGACGATCTCTCGCTGCAAGCCCGGGCCATGATCACAGCGCTTGGGAACGGCAAGGGGGAGGGGAACCTTAAACCATTAAAAACATTGCCGGAACTGAAAGGAACGCGGGGCACGCTGTTTGTTGCATATACAGCAAAAACAGCAAACGATCTGCATCGGCAGTATCCTGAACTGCAGACCTTTACCGGTGCCGCCGCGGATCCGCGCTCATTTGCCGCAATTGTTTACGCGCCTGATTTTTCCCTGAATTTTGCGCGTTTTGACCGCATCATCTTTTCAGACGGCCTGCCCAGCGTGTATACTAAGACACTGGCAGAAAAAGCGACCGGTGCTTTGTCGGTGGACGCTCTGCCATTCTCACCGGAGATGACCGCTCTTTTCAGCGATCTCACGCCGTCTCTTGATGAGTTGCGCCAGGTTTACCGACAGCTTCGGAAGGGCGCAAGGAAGGACCTGCTTAAGCATCCCGGAAAGGAACTGATCAGCCTCAAGATTTTTGAGCAGCTGAACCTGATCACCCTGAACGAGTCTGGCGGTTTTCAGAGCCTTTTGCCAATGATTCGCATCACGCCTCAAAACAGCCCGCTGTATCGCGCGCTAACCACCTGAAGGAGCATTATGGCACGCACCGCTTTTGGATCCTACACACTGGACGAGATGATCGCCCGGCTGAAGAAGTATACGCCGAGCGAAGGTCTTGAATTGGTGGAAAAAGCGTTTGAGTTTGCTACCCGCGCCCACTTTGGTCAGGTTCGCCGCAGCGGAGAACCCTATGTGACCCACCCCATCTCTGTTGCCAGCGTTTTGGTAGAGCTGCAGTTGGACGCCCAGTCCATCGCCGCAGCTTTATTGCATGACACGGTGGAGGATGTGGAGGGCGTTACGCTTGAGGTCATCGAAAAGGAGTTTGGCACAGAAATAAAAACGCTGGTGGACGGGGTCACCAAGCTGGGCAAGCTGGACTTCATTGACCGGGAGGAGCAGCAGGCCGAGTCCTGGCGCAAGATGATCCTCGCCATGGGCAAGGACATCCGCGTCATCATCATCAAGTTGGCCGATCGCCTCCACAACATGCGCACCCTGACCTATCAGGGCAAGGACCGTCAGGTCGCCATTGCCCGTGAGACCCTGGACATCTACGCTCCTTTGGCGCATCGGCTTGGCATGTACACCATCAAGGCGGAGATCGAGGACCTTGCCCTTCGCTACATCGATCCTGAGGGCTACAAGGACGTTGCCACCAAGGTAGGGCAAAAGCGCATTGAGCGCGAGGAGCAGATCAAAACCATCATCAGCACCCTGTCTGAAAAGATCCGCGAGATGGGGATCACCAATTTTGAGATCGAGGGCCGCCCCAAACACCTGTACAGCATCTACCGCAAAATGGTCATCCAGAACCGCGCTTTTGACCAGATTTATGATTTGATCGCCGTGCGCGTGATCGTGGACACCATCCCTGAATGCTACACGGTGCTTGGCATCGCGCACACCCTGTGGACGCAGATGCCTGGGCGTTTTAAGGATTATATTTCCACCCCCAAATTCAATATGTACCAATCCCTGCACACCACCCTGATCGGCGGCCGCACCATCCCCTCCCCGTTTGAGGTGCAGATTAGAACCCGGGAGATGCACAGGGTCGCGGAATACGGCATCGCGGCCCACTGGAATTACAAAGAGGGCTCAACAGACGGGGACTTTGATAAAAAACTCTACTGGCTGCGGCAGATACTGGACTGGCAGTCCGAAACCCGCGACAGCAAGGAGTTTATTGACGGCTTAAAGACCGACCTTTATTCGGATGATATTTTTGTCTTTACTCCCAAAGGCGATATCCTCAACCTTCAGCGCGGCGCTACGCCTTTGGACTTTGCCTACCGCATCCATTCCCATGTGGGCAACTCCTGCGTAGGCGCCAAGGTCAACGGCAAAATGGTTCCCCTGGCGACAGAGCTTGAAACCGGGGACCGGGTGGAGGTGCTTACCTCCTCAAACTCCAAAGGCCCCAGCATGGACTGGCTCAATGTGGTCAAGACCCAGCAGGCGAAGACGAAGATCCGGCAATACTTTAAGAAAGAGCTTCGCGGCGAAAACATTCAGAAAGGCCGCGACATGCTGGAGCATGAGGCCAAGCGCCGCGGCGTCAAACTGGGCGATCTGACCAAGCCCGAGTATTATGAGAACCTCCTGAAACGCTATTCTTTCCCGGATCTGGAGGCGCTTTACGGCGCGGTCGGCTACAACGGCATTGCCTCAGTCTATGTCATCTCCCACCTGATTGAGGAACAGCGCCGTCAGACTGATCAGACGTCAACCAAAAAAGCGGCCTCGCTTCCTGAACCCAAACAGATCCAGCACCAGGGCAAGCCCACCCACGGCATCTATGTGGAAGGGGGCTCAGGCATGCTGGTCCGTTTCGGGCAGTGCTGCAACCCGGTGCCCGGGGACGATATCAACGGATACATCACGCGCGGCCGCGGCGTCACGGTGCACAAATCCGATTGTGTCAACATCGTATCGGCCGAGCCGGAGCGCCTGATCAATGTCAGCTGGGCAGATGAGGACGCCGGCAATTTTAACGCGGGTCTTCGGGTCCTGGTCTATGACAGCCCCAATATCCTGGGCGAGATCATGATGTTCATTGCCAATTCCGGCACCCCTGTGGCTGCTGGCATGCAGGAAGAAGTCAAAAAAGGCATCAGGAAATTGCATCTGGTGATCCAGGTCTCAAGCCGTGAACAGGTAAAAAATGTGCTGACCAGGCTGCAGAAGCGCTCGGATGTGCTGGAAGCCTACCGCAGCGCGAAATAAGGAGGAAAACGATGAGAGCAGTGGTTCAAAGGGTTTTGAATGCGTCCGTCAGTGTTGAAAACCAGGAAGTTTCAAGGATCGGGAAAGGGCTTCTTGTTTTGCTTGGCGTTGAAAACGGCGACACCGTGGATGACGCCAAATACCTCGCTTCCAAGATCGCGAAACTGCGGATTTTTGAGGATGAGATGGGCAAAATGAACCTTTCCGCTTTGGACGTAAAAGGCGAGGTCCTCCTTGTCAGCCAGTTCACCCTGCTGGGTGACGCGCGCGGCCAGAACCGCCCCGGCTTTATCAAAGCCATGGAGCCTGAGGGGGCCAATGAACTGTATCTCACTTGCTGCAAATATGTGGAGGCTTTGGGCCTTCCCGTATCACGCGGGGTGTTTAGAGCCAATATGCAGGTGTCCCTGGTGAACAACGGCCCCGTCACCATTCTGCTGGATTCCAAAAAACAGTTTTAGGAGTTTTTCATGCGCATTCAAACCATTCCCGTAGGGGAGCTTCAGACCAATTGCTACATACTTTCTCTTAATGGCAGGGACGACGCTGTTCTGATCGATCCCGGCGATGAAGCGGACAAAATCAAACTTGCCTTAAACGGCAAAAAAGTAGCGGCAGTCCTCCTGACCCACGGCCATTATGACCACACAGGCGCCCTGCACGCTTTTTCGGACGCGCCCATCTACATTCACCAGATGGACAGCGTCATGCTGGATGATGCCCATTATTCCATTGGCTCCTACATGGGAGACCTGCACAAAAGGCCTGCCGCAACAGACTACCTGTCAGAAGGTCAGACCCTGAACCTGGCGGGAATCACCTTTGAGGTTTTGCACACCCCGGGGCATACCCGCGGCTGCGTGTGTTTCAAAGTCGGAAATGATTTGTTTACCGGGGACACTTTGTTTGACGGCGATTACGGCCGGACCGACCTGCCCGGCGGCAGCGAGGAGCAGATGCGCGTTTCTTTGCGCAGGCTGCTGTCCCTGCACGGCTGCAGGTTCTATCCCGGCCATGGGCCCGGAAATATCATTAAGTGAAGGTTTATTTCGACACGCCCGTTCCCGGTTTTCATAAGGAGCTGGCGGACATCCTGAACCTCTTCTTCGGCTCCGTCCAGGTGGCGACGGAGCTTTTAGCATCCGTGGACTTAAAGGTCGTCATAACGGAAACGACCGGTAATCGGGATCGTGAATGCCATCTCACCTTATCAGGCAGGCACCAAATGGCCTTGTCCGCCAAAGGGTTTGTTGGGGAGGACGCGCTGACGGACAAGCGCCTGCGCAAGCGCCTGCACAAAACCGTCCTGTTTGACGCGCTGGTTCTGGCAACAGGGAAGCGCCTGCCCTGGGGCTCCCTCACCGGCATCCGCCCAACCCGGCTGGTCTATGAGGCCATGGACCGGGGGCTTGGCCTTGACGCCGCTCTTCTGGAAGTATCCGATACTTTCCGCCTGAGCGAAGAAAAAACAACGCTGCTGCGTGACATCATCAAGGTCCAGAAAGGCATAAAACAGGCTTCAGATCATGAGGTCTCCTGCTATATCGGCATACCCTTTTGCCGCACCCGCTGCCGCTACTGCAGCTTTTTAAGCAGCGAGGTGGGGGACGGGAAGCTGCTGCCGGACTACACCAATGCTTTGATCAAAGAGATCAGGGGGACGGCTGCGCTCATGAAAAAAAGGAACCTCCGTGCGCGTTCCCTCTATATCGGCGGCGGCACGCCCACCACGCTCAGCGTTGAACAATTACAGTCTGTCATGCTGGCAGCCCGTCCCCTGATTGAGCAAACCAGCGAAGTGACGGTGGAAGCCGGCAGGCCGGACACCATCACCCGGGAAAAACTCGCGGTCATCCGGGATCTTGGCGCCACCCGCATCTCCATCAACCCACAGACCATGTTTGACCGCACGCTCAAAATGATCGGCCGGGATCACACCGTGGGGCAGGTTCTGGAATCCTTTCATCTCGCCAGGGAACTGGGCTTTGATCATATCAACATGGACTTGATCGCGGGCCTGCCCGGCGAAACGCCTGGGATGTTTGAACAAACCATCACCCAGGCGCTGGCGCTTGATCCGGAAGCGCTCACCGTGCACACCCTGGCTGTCAAACGCTCAAGCGACATGCACCGATATTCGGACCCGCTGCCGGACGCCACGGCGGTTGAACAAATGGTCGATTTCGCCAGAAGCAGGGCTGCCCTGCACGGTTTGCAGCCCTACTACCTCTATCGTCAAAAGCACATGGCCGGGAACCTGGAAAACGTGGGCTACGCCAAACCGGGCTTTGCCTGCCTGTACAACATCGACATGATGGAGGACAGGACGACCGTGCTCGCGATGGGCGCGGGCGCGGTGTCAAAACTGGTGGATCCCAACAACAGGCGCATCCTGCGCAGCCCCAATGTCAAGGACATCGGACACTATCTGGCGCGGGTTGATGAGATGCTGGAAAAGAAAGACGCCCTGTTTGAGGGCGTCGGGAAAGGCGTCAGACCGCCGGAAGAGGACTAAATTGTAGTTAAGCTTTAAATGTAGACCGAATATCATCCCCTTGGAACCTTAACACTAAACTCATTCTCTTATCTTTTAAGCGAGAAGTGATTCGAGCTCCATAATTCGTTTCGATTTCATCGAGTGAATAATTAGTGCTAAAGACAGTATATAAGTTGTTTTGAATGCGATGTTCCAGCAGCGCGAACAACTGCTCCAGGGTAATGTTCTCCCATAGAGGTTCCGTCCCCAGATCATCGATCAAAAGTAATGGAACATTATAATAGGGCTGGTCCACTTCCTCTTCCCGGGCAAAATAGGCCTGCCGGATGTGGTTTAACAGCGCGTTTGCGTTCATGGTCAGGGTTTGGATCCCGTTCTCGCGCACCCTTTTGGCGATGGACTTGAGCAGGTAGGTCTTTCCAAGGCCGCTTGTCCCATACAGCAGCAGGTTCAGTTTTCCGCCCGGCACCTCGTTCGCGAATTTTTCGCAATGCTTTTTTATAATGCCCATCAATTTTCGTTGCGTGGTTACCTGATCATCCAAAACAGTCTGGGGAAAAACATTCAGGTCAAAGCGTTCAAAGCTGGGGCTTGTCTCGCTTTCGCTTTCACCTGAAAGCAATTCATGGTACCGTCTTGTCACGCAGCTGCACAATTCTTTGGGGCCTTGTCCGACATACCCGCTGTCTTTGCAGTCCAGGCACTGGTATACCGGCTGCAGGTAGTCCTCCGGCAGTCCATGTTCCTTTAACAAGGCCACAATGCGCTCATTGTACCGTATGGTCGCTTCCTCAATGCCCTCGGGCTTGATGCCTTCCATCGCCAGCCTGAGGCCTTTGAGGATGCCCTCCCTGCGCTCGCTGTCCAATACCTCTATTTCGGGGCAGAGGTCCGTGGCATGGGCCATGCGGCGCTGTTCTTCCGCCTGGTTTTCGTGCCTGCGAGCTTTGCATTCCTCAAGAGCCTGCAGCAACAAGTCATTGGCCATCGGCTTCCCTAGCCTCCTTTAACAAGTCAATTTCCTCAAAAGGTGTTGTCGCTCCTTGATCATAATTCAAGAATCTGACTTTCTTTTTCTGCCGCTCCTGCGGCTTGCCGGTCTGGGCTTTGGCGGCCTCAACCGTCCGGATGCCGTCCTTTTGCCAGTTGGCCAGCACTTTTTCAATGTAGGTCAGCTTCTGCCTTGCGGAGCGGGCCTGGCTTGCGGCTTCCAGGATCAATTCCCGGCTGTTGCCCTTGTCTTCCCAGGATTTCAGCCGCATCAGGTCATTCTCGCCCGGGCGCCCTTCCTGGCCGGCGTTTTCAAACACCTGGCGCATCAAAGGTTCATATTTCTTCAACTCGCGCAGGTGGGCCACCACATCCCTGTCGCTTTCAAAGCCTTGTTCCTGCCAGGAGAGGAGCCTGGGCTCAATGTCCTCAAACATCCCGTTTCTGGCCTGCACGGACTTGGCGGCCAGCAGGATCATTTCAAAGGGGAACCGCTCCCTCAGGTTTAAGTAGGCGGGAAGAAGCGTAAAGGGGCTGATCTGAGGCCGCCCCAGTTCCAGCAGGATCTGCTTGACTTCCGCCGCGTCCTGGTTCTCCTGCCGCAATTGGGCCGCGACCGACTTTTTGCCTTTTTCAGGCATTTTGTTTTTCAGCCGTTCTAAAATACCGTTCAGATAGGAAAAAGACGGGTTGTTCGCCGCCACGGTTTCCCCGACCGCTTCCAGAATGGATTTCTCGTCAAATCCCCATTGCTCCGTCCACCGGCGGTAAAGCGCCAGCTCAGGCTCGGTCGGCAGGCGCCTTAGGTTAAATTGCGCCAACACAGCCCTTGCACCCTGGTGCGTTTTTTTGGAATGGTTAAAATATTGTTCGGCTGCATCCGGGGTGTTGATGCCTTCTTCTTTCATCATCACCGCGGTGGTCTGCGCGCTTTTAAAGGAGAAGTGCGCGCCTCTGGTGTCCGCGAAATGATTCAGCAGCATCAGCACCACTTCCTGCTTCAGCCCCAGTTCTTCGACCCACTCATAGGCCATGGAGATATCGCTTTCACGCAGTTTCCTGCGGCTGCCAAGCTGTGTGTTCACGGCCTCAGAAAACATGACGTACTGCTCATCGGCGGTGATTTGATCCTGCCCGGTCATCAGGCGCTGGCCCAGGTGGTGGAAGACGTATTGGGGCGGCTTGTCCTGCACCCGCTCCACCAGCCTGCGGCGTTCCCAGTAGCGAAGCGCGGCCAGGACGGTGTTTTCTTCCATGGACAGGGCGGCGGCCAGTTCCGGAACGCCAAAGTTTTCCTCAGCAAACTGGCTTTGATACAAGCCGTACAGGTAAACCTTCAGCTTGTCCCCGTCGGCGGCAGGCAAATACTCGGTGATGAAAATGTTCTCCACCGCCGTCACGCCAAACTGTCTGAGCTGCTCAGTCCGATGAAACACTTGACTCCTCATCCTCATCCTTGGAAGGATGTTTTTTTTCATAGGCTTTATAAATCAGGTAGCTGATTCCGCTGAATACCAGCGTAGCGCCAAAGATAATGATCGCCCACTTGAAGTTGTTGGTGGCCAGCATCTTTCCGCCCATGGTGGAGGTAATGACGGAGGGGATGCGCGCGACTGTTGTGATCAGCACATATTTCCAGATGTTGACCGGCGCCAGCCCGACCAGGTAGGTCAGCACATCCTTTGGGGTACCCGGGATCAGGAACAGAAAAAATGTGGTGACGTCTCTTTTCCTGGAGTCCTTGAAAAACTTGATGTTTTCCATTTGCTCTTTTTGCACGAATAGCGCGACAAGCCGCATTCCGTATTTTTTGACAGCCGCGATGATCACAAAGGTGCCAAGCGCAAGGCCGATCAGACACAGCACCATCCCCCAAAATCCGCCAAAGACATAACCCGCGATGATTTCAATCGGCTCGCCCGGTATCAGCGCGATGATCACCTGAAGCGCGACGATCCCAATCATCAAAGGATACTTCCAAAAACCGGTGTTGTTGATGGTTTCCCTTACTTGCTCTTTGTTCTTCAGCGCTTCGGCGATCGGTTTCCCTAAAAGGACAGCAATGATTAAAAAAACCAGAATCACTGCAGCAATGCTGACAATTGCGATGATTCGTTTTTTCTTCAGTTGCTTTGGATCATCCCAAAGCGCGTCATACTTGCCCAAGGGTCAAGTCACCTGCCTTTTCATATGGAGTCAGCGAAAGCGCAGCCTGGACGCTGCGGGTAATGGCGAAACGCAGATCAGTCGCTTCCGTATCCGCGCCAAATGTCAGATAAAAGAAGAATTCCAGGGTGCCGTTGTTGCCGGTGACAGGACTTTCGCAGACATTGATCACCCGCGCGTCCTTCACCTTGTTCAGGTCCCCGCACAGCCTGTTTAAGAGGGGCTCGTAAGCGCCTTCATCGATCTGCCCGCTGCGCCTGGCCGCGGGGTCGTCGATCTCAAACAGCGGTTTGACCAGCGCCAGCATTTCACCCCTGCCCCCTAAAATGTCCCGGTACACCGGAACAGCGTCCCTCAAGGACAGATAGCTCAGGTCGCAGGTGGCAAATACGGGTCTGGGATCCAGGGACAAAAGAAGGGGGTCTGAGATGTTGGTCTTCTCCAGGTTCACAACTCGCCCGTTTTGCCGCAGCGCGCCAGTCAGCTGCCCATAGCCCACGTCCACCGCGTATACCTTTTGCGCGCCATTTTGGATCAGACAATCGGTGAACCCGCCGGTGGACGCGCCCGCGTCCAGGCACACCTTGTCCCTGACAGACAGCTTGAAGCGGTCCAGCGCGCCCTGAAGCTTCAGCCCGCCCTTTGAGGCATAGGGCAGCAGGTCTTTTAATCGGATGGCGTCCTTTTCGCTGATCATCATGCCGGCCCGCGCCGGAACATCGTTCACCAGCACCTTCCCGGTCATGATCAGCGCGTCCGCCTGTTTTTTATCCGCGCAGACGCCGCTTTCAACCAGCTTTTTTGACAGCGCCTGTTTCATGAGGGCTGCATGACGTCTTTCAGCAGCTTTAAGACGCGGCGCTCCATGCGGGATACCTGCATCTGTGTCAAGTTCATTTTCCTGGCGCTCGCCTGCTGGGAGAGCTGCTCCTGAAAGCGGAACTTGATGAGAGACCGCTCTTCATTTGACAGGGTCATCAGCGCTTTGCGCAGGTCCTCGCGCATCTCAAAATCCTCAAACCCCTTTTCGGGGTTGCCGAGATGGTCAAACACCATCATCCCGTTCTCGTCCTGGGCGTCCAAACTGGCAACCTGGGATTTTTCACGGGAGGCATGCACGCTGATCACCTGCTCCAGCGTCCAGCCCAGGTGCTCCGCAAGCTCCGGCACCGTCGGTTCCCTGTGCAGTTTCTGGGTCACTTGTTCCAGCGCCCTGTCCATCTGCATGCCCTGTTCCCTCAGCCCGCGGGGCGTCCTGACCAGTTGAGCGCGGTCGCGGATGTAGTTGCGCACAGTGCCCGTGATGGTCGGCGTCACATAGGTGGTGAAGCGCAAGCCCCGCTTCGGGTCAAAACCTTTCAAGGCGTTTACCAGCGCCATGGCCGCGACCTGTCTTAAGTCATCCAGCTCAATGCCGCGCCCTGTAAAGCGGGCGGCAATGGCATGGCATAAGGGCAGCGCGACCTGCACCGCCTCGTCCAAGGCCTCCGGCGTCCGCTCCATTGCATAACGCATGGCCGCGTTATGGATATCATCTGCGTTCATCACTGATTTACGCTCCAGTAGGCAAGGACATGCGCACGGTGTAAATGCCGCACTGGTCCCCCTCCAGTTTTACTTCTGTTACCAGGGTGCCGATGATCAGTTGGGCAACCTCCGGATCCATCATTTCACAGGCCTGGGAGTCCGCGGCGCGCTGCGCCTCCAGAGTAATGAAGATTTTTCCATCTTCTATTTTGCAGTTCAGGATCACCTTTTCAACCACCCGTTTCTGATGCGTGACCAGGTCAAAGGCTTCTTCAACTGCTGCTCTCAGATCGTCGATCACATCAATGGACAGGTTGGCCATCACGCCCACCGCGCCCAGGGTCGTGCGCACCACAAGTCCCCATTCAGACTTGGCCGGTACGGATAAACTCATGCTGTTCATTTTGTTTTGTTCACCACCTTGATTTGATTGCTGGGCAGCACCGTCAGCAGATCCGCCCGCGCGTCCAGCGCTTCTTTCACCCACCAGTCCCTTGGGGCCAAAAGGGTGAGGTTTTCTTCTTTAATGTGCAAAAACACCGGGATATTGCCCTTTTGCCGTTTCAGCAGGCGTTCACAGGAGGGCATCTGTTCACGCGCTATTTGCAAGTATAACTTGACAGGCGCATCCTTTGCAAGCAAGGGATCATCCGCCTTGGGGACGGGTTTTTCAACGCTCTTTGCCTGTTCATCCGGCAGCAGTTCCCTTGCGCTGTCGATGATCAGGCTGGTCGGGCGATCCTCCTGTATCGACAGTTTCCCTGAAAAGATGAATACTTTTTCTTCTGAGATGACGCCTGATAAGTGCTCCCATACGCGGGGGAAGCACAGGCATTCCATCTGCCCTGTCAGATCTTCCAGGGTCACAAAGGCCATCAGGTCGCCCTTCCTGGTCGCTTTCTGCTTGATACCGGTCACCAGCCCGCCCATCTGAACGGCGCGGCCGTCTTCGCCTAGGCCATGGTCCTCCCGCTCAGACAATTCGTCAATGATGGCTGTGGAGCAGCTTAATTGATCCAGTTGGCCTGTGTAGGCGTCCAGCGGATGGCCTGAAATATAGATGCCGGTCACCTCTTTTTCCATCGCCAGAAGCACAGATACCGGGTATTCGGGCAGATCCGGGTAGTTGGCGCTTTGATTTGTCCGCTGATCCTCAAAGCCGATGTCAAACAGCGACAGCTGGTTTTTGTGACGGCTTTTTTTAAGCCTGGCTTCCGCGTCCATCGCGCCTTCATATACCTGCATGCACTGCACCCGGCTCCCGCCCAGCCCGTCAAAAGCCCCGGCCTTGATCAGCGCTTCCACCGCGCGCTTGTTGACGCTGCTGCCGTCCACTCTTGCGCAGAAATCAAAAATGTCCTTGTAGTTTCCGTGTTTTTCCCGTTCCTCCACGATGTGCTGCGTCGCTTTTTCGCCCAGGGACTTGATCGCGTTCAGCCCGAAGCGGATGCCTTTATCATTTCCCTCGAAATCCACCGTAAACTTGACAAAAGACTGGTTGATCTTGGGCGGCAGCACCTTGATCTTGTTCCGCCTGCAATACTGGATATAAGTCGCCACTTTGCCTGCATTGCCCAGGTAAGAGTTGATGAGCGCCGCCATGAACTCCGCCGGATAAAACCGTTTCAGCCAGGCCGTTTTAACGCTCAGGAGCGCGTAGGGGGCGGCATGGGATTTGTTGAAGGCGTAGCTGGCAAAGGCGATCATCTCGTCATAGATTTTGTTTGCTGCTTCAAGGCTGATGCCGTTCTTCAGGCAGCCTGCGACCCCTTCTTTTTCAGAGCCGTAGATGAAGGTCTGCCGCTCGCGCTCCATGACGTCCTTTTTCTTTTTGCTCATGGCCCGCCTGATCTCGTCGCTGCGCCCGTAGCTGAACCCGGCCAGGTCGCGCACGATCTGCATCACCTGCTCCTGATACACCATGCAGCCATAGGTCACGCCCAGAATGGGCGCCAATTCAGGCGTTGTGTAGGTAATCTTCTCCGGATAATTTTTCCCTTCGATAAAACGCGGGATGGAAGCCATGGGGCCGGGACGGTAGAGGGAGATGGCGGCGATGATGTCTTCAAAGCCTTCCGGTTTCAATTCCGCGACAAAACTGCGCATGCCCGCGCTTTCAAGCTGGAACACGCCGTCCGTGTCCCCCTGGGACAGCATCTTATATACCTCAGGGTCGTCAATGGGAATCTCATCCGCCGTCATGTTGACACCGGAGAGCGTCATCAGGGCCAGGCTGTCCCGGATAACGGTCAGCGTCCTTAAGCCCAGAAAGTCAGTCTTTAAAAGGCCCAACTCCGCGATGTTGCCCATCGCGTACTGGGTGGTGATCACCTCGTCATTGGTCTGAAGCGGCACAAACTCTGTCAGCGGCTCCTCGGTGATCAGCACGCCGGCCGCGTGCGTGGCGGCATGCCTGGGCATGCCTTCAAGCAGCTCCGCTGTCTCTAAAAGCCGCCTGATCCGCGGGCTTTCTGCCTGCATCTGCCTTAACTGAGGGCTTTGTTCCAGCGCTTTTTCAAGCGTCATGTTCAGTTCCATCGGCACCAGCTTCGCAACCTGGTCCGTTTCCTGATAGCTGTAGCCCAAAACCCGCCCCACATCGCGGATCACGCCGCGCGCGGCCATGGTGCCAAAGGTAATGATCTGCGCCACATGGTCATGGCCGTATTTCCGCGCCACATAGTCGATCACTTCCTGACGCCGCTCATAACACAGGTCGATGTCCAGATCGGGCATGGATACCCGCTCGGGGTTCAAAAAGCGTTCAAACAGCAGCTTATATTTCAGCGGATCCAGCTGGGTGATGTTCAGGCTGTAAGCCACGATGGAACCGGCGCCGCTGCCGCGCCCGGGGCCCACCATGATACCTTGTTCCCTGGCATAGCGGATAAAGTCCCAGACGATCAGAAAGTAATCGACAAACCCCATGCTGTTGATCACGCTCAGCTCATAGTTCAGCCTTGCGACAGCTTCCTGCGGCATGTCCGGATAGCGCTCCTTCAGCCCTTCCATGCACAGGCGGTTTAACAGCTCGGGGTTGCTTTCCCCGGTGTCCTCGTTGGGGATGTAGTGGGGGAGATGATAAGTTGAAAAATCAAGGTCCACCTGGCAGCGCCTGGCGATCTGCGCGGTCCTCTCAATGGCGTCGCCCAGATGGGGGAAAAGCGCGCGCATTTCTTCCTCGCTTTTGACATACAGTTCCTCTGTCTCCATCCGCATGCGCTGATCATCTTCAAGCGTCTTGCCGGTCTGGATGCACATCAGCACTTCCTGGGCGTGCGCGTCCTCTTTTCTCAGGTAATGGCAGTCATTGGTCACGATCAGGGGAATGCCGGTCTCCTCTGACAATTTGATCAATTGCGGCAGGACCATTTTTTCTTCCCTGATGTGATGATCCATCAATTCAATAAAATAATTGCCCTTGCCCATGATCTCCTGCATCAGGAGCGCGTGTTTTTTCGCGTCCTCAAACCTGTTTTCAAGCAGCAGTTTGGGCAGTTCGCCGGACAGGCAGGCGGAGGTAGCGATCAGCCCTTCATGATGCTCTTTTAGCAGCTCAAGGTCGATCCGCGGCCTGTAATAAAAACCTTCTATGAAGCCGGCGCTGCTTAATTTCATCAGGTTTTTGTAGCCCGTGTTGTTTTCACACAGCAAAATCAGGTGGCTGGCTTCGCGGTTTCCGCCTGTTTTCTCCTTCCGGTCTGCTGCCACATACATTTCGCAGCCGATCACCGGGTGGATGCCCTGGGATTTTAACTCTTTATAAAAATCAACCGCTCCATAAAGCGCGCCGTGATCGGTCACCGCGCAAGCCTCCATGCCCAGTTCCTTCAGCCTTTTGGCCAAAGGCTTGATGCGGCAGGCGCCGTCAAGCAGGCTGTACTCCGTATGCAGATGCAGGTGCGCAAACGCCATTCTCGTCCTCCTTGCTTTCCGCATTATAGCCCATCGGCCTTTCCCTTTCAATCAAAGCGCCTTGCGTGGGCCAAGAAGCGCCGATATAATCAATGCAAAAGGAGGCGCTATGTTTTCAACCACGATTGCCGCTTTGGCCACCCCGCCCGGAACAGGCGGCCTGGCTGTGATCCGGATTTCCGGCCCAAAAGCGGAAGATATTCTGCGGGCGCTCTTTGTTCCCGCCAACAAGAGCAAGGCTTTTGCTCCGCGCTATTTTATGTATGGCCACCTTGTTTTTGAGGGAAGGGCGCTGGATGAGTGCATGGCCGTTTTGATGCCTGCGCCAAATTCCTACACGCGGGAGGATGTTGCCGAGATCCAGGTGCATGGCGGCGAAACGGTGGTGGACAGCGTGCTTAAGGCTGTCTTTGCCCTGGGCGCGGTTCCGGCGCAGCCGGGGGAGTTCACAAGGCGCGCTTTTGAAAACGGCAGGATCGACCTGAGCCAGGCTGAAGCGGTTATGCAGTTGATCTCAGCTTCAGGAAAACTGGCGCGGGACGCGGCGCTTCGGCAGTTGGAAGGCGGCGCGCTGCGCTTTGTCAGGGACGCGCAGGGGGAGTTGATCAGGCTCATTTCAGGTGTCACCGCCGCGATTGATTACCCGGAGGAGATCTCCCAGGAAGAAGCGGTTGGTGAGATCGCGCCAGATCTTCTGTCTCTGGCCGCTTCCCTGCTTTCCGCCTGTGATGAGCGCTCCGCCCAGATCCTGGAAGAGGGCTTGAACGTTGTCATCTGCGGCAAACCCAATGCCGGAAAGTCCTCGCTGCTTAACGCCTTGCTGATGGAAGAAAAAGCCATCGTCACCGACATCCCGGGGACCACCCGCGATCTGGTGTCTGGCAGCGTCCAGATCGACGGGGTCAAGGTTCATCTGCAGGACACCGCGGGCATCAGGGACAGCAATGACACGGTGGAGCGCATCGGTGTTGAACGCGCAAAAAAAGCCATTAAGTCTGCGGATCTCCGGCTGATGGTGCTGGATGCGGACCGAAAGCCGGACCAGGAGGATGAGGACATTTTAAACCTCATCTCCGGCATGGATAATCTTTATCTTTTCAACAAATCAGACCTGTTGACGCCGCGCCATGAGGATTACTTTGAGGCTTATGACCTGCCTAAAGAACAGACCCTGCGCCTGTCCGCCTTGACGGGAGAGGGGCTTGAGCTGCTGAAAAAGCGCATCCGCGAGTTCGCGGGGCAGCCTGGCCAGACCGCGCTCACCTCCCTAAGGCACATGTCTTTGGCCCGCTCCGCCGCCGAAGCTTTAATACGCGCCGCCAACGCCATGCAGCAGGACCTGCCCCTGGATCTGGGCGCTGTTGACCTCAATGAGGCCCTGGCAGCGCTTGGGGAGATCACCGGCGAAAATTTTTCAGAGCGTTTGCTGGACGAGGTGTTTTCGACCTTCTGCGTTGGGAAATAGGGCAAAGATTTTATAAAAAGGCGTTAATAATTGAAGATGTCAATCAAAAAATCCACCGGATCTTTCCGATGGATTTTTTTTGCGGGATTTGATTACGCCTTGTCAACCTTGGCCATGTGGCGGATCAGGTCAACGACCTTGCAGGAATAACCCCACTCGTTGTCATACCAGGAGACCAGTTTGACAAAGGTCTCGTTGAGCATGATGCCGGCGCCGGCGTCAAAGATGGAGGTGCGGGAATCATGGATGAAGTCGCTGGAGACGACCGCGTCCTCGGTGTAGCCGATGATGCCTTCCCAGTCTTTGCTTTCGGCAGCGGCCTTCATGGTGGCCTTGATGTCTTCATAGGTGGTGGGGGTCTTGAGCGTGCAGGTCATGTCAACGACAGACACATTAACGGTGGGCACGCGGAAGGACATACCGGTCAGTTTGCCCTTCAGTTCGGGAATGACCACGCCCACGGCCTTGGCAGCGCCGGTGGAAGAGGGGATGATGTTGGCGCTCGCAGCGCGGCCGCCGCGCCAATCCTTCTTGGAGGGGCCGTCAACGGTCTTCTGGGTGGCGGTGGTGGCATGCACGGTGGTCATCAGGCCTTCCTTGATGCCGTATTTGTCATTGATGACCTTGGCCAGAGGGGCCAGGCAGTTGGTGGTGCAGGAAGCGTTGGAAACGACGACCATGTCCTTATTGTATTCCTTGTGGTTGACGCCCATGACAAACATGGGGGTCTCTTTATCTTTCGCGGGCGCGGTGATGACGACCTTCTTGGCGCCGCCCTGCAGATGGGCGCTGGCCTTGGGGGTGTCGGTGAACACGCCGGTCGCTTCCGCGATGTATTCAGCGCCAGTCTCAGACCACGGAATCTCTGCCGGGTTCATGATGGCATAGGCCTTGATGGTGTTGCCGTTGATGGTGATGGTGCTGTTGTCCTTGTCAACGCTGATCTCGCCGTTAAAGCGGCCATGAACGGTGTCATACTTCATCATGTAGGCCATATACTCCACATCGATAAAGGGATCGTTGATGGCGACGACCTGCACTTCGTTTGGATACTCCAAAGCCGCGCTGAGAACCAGACCGCCGATGCGTCCGAAACCGTTGATACCAATTTTAACCATGGAACTCCTCCTTAGTGTGACCCGCATGGGTTGTGTTTATTGTGGCATCGCAAGACACCTTTACAAGTTTATCATACAAGGCAAACAGGCGCAAGGGTTGGATTTGATCCCGCTGGGCAGAATTGATCCCGCCCCGCAAAAAATGTCCCTGTCCGGCTTATCGCTGTGTCTGTAAAGGCAGCCATAGAATGATTTTCAACAGTAAAAAACTATATCCAGGGAGGTATCGGAGGGTGAAACCCTCTGATGGTAATCTGCGGCAGCGACATGTGCGGTGCCGCAGGTTTGGACTTTAGACCAAACATTCCGCGAATTTCTGCCGGCCGTGAGCATCAGCGAACAGGCAGAAATTCCCGTTCCTCCTACTCAAAGAAGTGTCCGCAGACACTTCTTTGACATACAAAAAACCTGCCGCAAGGACAGGTTTTATCAGGAAAGCGATCAATACTTGCGTTTGCGCGCGGCTTCCGCCTTTTTCTTGCGCTTCACGCTGGGCTTCTCATAATGCTCACGCTTGCGCACTTCGGCCAAAACGCCGCTGCGGGCGCACTGACGCTTAAAACGCTTCAGCGCGCTTTCCAGCGTTTCGTTTTCCTTGACACGAATCTCAGACACTTGTTTTCCCCCCCTTCGCACATCTCGCCTGGCTGACGCCGTAAAAAACGGCGGATGGCGACCGTGTGTGTATTATATCCGCATCCCCCAGCCGCGTCAACTGCTTAAACTGTGCGTTTTTTCATTTTCAATTGTTTCATACTGTATTTATTTGGCGAACATATCTTGCAATTATATAACAGGTTTGTTACAGTTGGCTTGACTAAGTCTGTGAGGTACTGCATGAAGCGTATTTTATCATTTGCTCTGGCCCTGCTGTTTCTGATTCCCGCCGGTTCTTCCCCGATCTACGCGGAGGAAGAGATGGGGGATCAGGAAGAAACGGTCATTGTGACCTCCGAAGGCCGCGGGCTGAAATATGGGGACAAGGGCGAGGACGTTAAACTTTTGCAGACCCGGTTAAAGGATCTGCGCTATTATAACGGCCCTGTCACCGGCAATTACCTGGAAGCGACCCGCAAATCCGTGCGGGCGGTTCAGGAGGCCTACGGCCTTGAAACCACAGGCAACGCCGATTTGGCGCTGCAGGAGATCATCTTTGGCGACGCTCATCGCCCCTTAAAAAAAGGAGATACCGGCAAGGATGTCAGCCGCCTTCAAACGCGCTTGAGTGAGATTGGTTACTATTGGGGCAAGATCTCCGGCTCTTATCTGGACGGCACCACGGCGGCCGTGGGCAATTTCCAGGAGCAGAACGGCCTTGAGAAAACAGGCAAGGCCGATGTCGCCACGCTGATTAAGCTGTATTCTGACGACATTGTCATTCCAACCCCGGATCCCAATGTTACCCCCAGGCCCATCCCCACCCCGCCGCCGGAGGCCCAATTTACCGGCGTCATTTCATACGGGGATAAGAACAAGCAGGTTTCCCTGATCCAGGAGCGGCTTACCGCGCTTGGGTTCTTTGACCGGAAGATTACAGGCGGCTTTTATGAGCACACCTTCAACGCAGTCAAGAAGTTCCAGCAGTACAACGGCCTGGTGCCCGACGGCGTCGTGGGAGAGGATACCTTCAATGTGATGTTTTCCCTGGACGTGGTTCGCGCGGACGGCATTCCCAAGCCCTCGCCCACTCCCTCTCCAATCCCTTACGCGGTCGAGGTGGATGTCACCAACCAGTTGATCAAGGTATACGGCCTTGATGAGCAGGGCACCCACACCAACCTTGAAAAGATTTTTTGGGCCTCCACCGGCACGGAGCGCTTTCCCAGCGCTGTAGGCGAGCATGTTTTAACCGGACGCCGCGCCCGCTGGGCGGAATTCCCCACCTGGGGCGGCGGCAAAGCGCGCTGGTGGCTGCGCATCAACTCGGAGATCGCCTTCCATTCCATCATCTACAATTCCAATTCCCTGGATTCCGTCAACATGAATTCAGTCCGAAGACTGGGTTCCCGCGCCTCCCATGGCTGCATCCGCCTAACGGTCGCGGACGCCAAATGGATGTATGACAATGTGGGGAAGGGCACCGTGGTCACCATCAGGGAGGATCTGCCGCCTGACCCTGAACTGAAGGCCGCGCACAAGCCGGGCGAGTTCAGCAAAAAAACCTGGCTGCACAGCGCCACCCCCGTTCCCACCCAGGAGCCATATTATGACGGCTCCAGGCCTCCCGCCTTTACCAGAACACTGAAAAACGGCATGAGCGGCGAGGATGTCTTCTGGCTGCAAAAAAAGTTGGCTGAGCTTGGCTATTATAAGGGCACGGTAACAGGCACTTACCTGGACGGCACCAAGGCCGCGGTCCGCGCTTTCCAGAAGGACAACAAACTCAGTGTCAACGGCACGGCGGACAAAAAGACACAGGAGGCGCTTTACACCCTGGTCAGTTTGACCACAACGCCCGCGCCCACCCCAATGCCGACTGACCCGCCTGAGTTTGCGGTTGAACCAAGTCCTGAAATAACTGACGAATACCAGGTGGATGAAAGCTCCATGAATTAAACCGTAAAACGCCGCCATTTCTGGCGGTCTTTACGTTCAGCCTGAAAAATCAACCCCATTTTCAATCAATATTTTCTCACTTGATTTGATGCCTTGTTCATGCCTATAATGCATTGCGTCAGCCCAGCGGGCTGTAAGTGATTAACCTGAAAAGAGGACAACGATGGCAGAATCTTTGCTTGAACTGCTGCAGCGTTCCTGCCCGATTACCTTACCCATGCACATGCCGGGTCACAAAAGAAATTTGGATCTGGCGCCCTATCTGAAAACCCTGGCTGCCCAGCTTGACATCACGGAGATCAAGGGCTTTGATCACCTTCACGCGGCCGGCGGCATCCTGCAGGATGCCATGAACCTGGCGGCCCATGTTTTTGGAGCGAACCACACTTTTTTTCTGGTCAACGGCAGCACCGTTGGTGTTTTAAGCGCCATCCGTTCTGTCACCCAGCCGGGAGACAGCATCATCATGGCGCGCAACTGCCACAAATCTGTCTACAACGCCCTGGCGCTCAACAACCTGCGCCCTTACTTTATCTACCCGCAGACCAACCTGCGCTATCAGATCGCGGCATCCACCTCCCTGCAATCTGTTGAACAGGCCATCCTTCAGCACCAGGACGCCCGTGTTCTGATGCTGACCTGCCCCACCTATGAAGGCGTTGTCAGCGACCTGCCCGCGATCATATCCCTCGCTCACCGCCATGGCCTCACTGTCATCATCGATGAGGCGCATGGTTCCCATTTGGGTTTTTCCCCGTATTTCCCTTCAGGAGCAGTGAAGGCGGGCGCTGACATTGTCATCCAATCCCTGCATAAAACCATGCCTTCATTGACCCAGACCGCCCTGGCCCATGTCCGGACACCCGCTTTGGCAAACGAGATGCAGCGGCAGCTGGCGGTTTTTGAAACCACCAGCCCTTCCTTCCTCCTCCTGGCCAGCATTGACAGCTGTGTCCGCTTGATCCAAAAGCACCATGACGAGCTGTTCACCGCCTGGCACAAGGCGCTTGAAGCCTTTCATGAAAAAGCTTTGGGCCTGCGCCTGCTGCGCGTGCTTGGCTATGGAAAGGAACGCGGGCTGAAGCTTGAAAATGTGCACGGGCTTGAGCCCAGCAAGGTCTTTATTTCAACCATCGACACCAACATCGATGGCTATGAGCTTGCGGAGATCCTTCGCGACCGCTTCCATACCGAGCCTGAAATGATCTCCCCGCAGGGCGTTTTGTGCATGACCGGCATGGGGGACACGGTGGACACCATGACTTTCCTGGGGGACGCACTGCTTGAGATCGACCGCGGCTTAAGCCCCGCTGTTGTCAGCAAGGTGCCGCTCATGGCGCCTCAGGTACAGGCCAAGGTGTCCATCGCCAGGGCTGAGCGCGCGCCGTTTATCTGCCTGCCCATCGAGGAGGCGGACGGCTATGCGGTCGCGGAGACCATTGTGGTGTACCCGCCGGGCATACCTGTCGTGGTTCCGGGCGAGGTGATGAACAGGCAGGCGATTTCCTATCTTCTGGCGGCCAAGGCCGCGCACAACACCATTCTTCGTTCCAGAAGCGACGTGGATGGTGAGGTTGCGGTCCTGCGCGATGCCTGACAATGTGAAGATTTTGTAACACCTGCCGCTCTTGGCTTGAAGCAGGCGCGTTTTTTATGCAATAATGATTCGACCCAAGGACAAATGAAAGGAAAACTCGAATGAATAAAAAGTTGCTGTCCCTTATCATAGCGCTGATCCTGAGCTTGAATGTTATCGTTTTTGCGGAAACAGTGCCCACGCAGGCTCCGCAGCAGGAAGATGCCGTGCTCGCTTCCGTCAACGGCGTTGAGATCACCAAAAGCCAGGTGGAAGCCTATATCCCCATGTTTTTGGAGAAACAGTTTATCATGGACGCCACGGATTATCAGACCGTGGTCACCATGCTGGTTCGCCAGGAGATCATGAAAAAGAAGATCGCGGACCTGGGCTTTGACAAGTTCAGCCAGGAAGAGGAGGATTCCTTTGCATCCGAAGCTGACCAGCAGTGGGAAGCCGCCATCAACAGCTATGCCGCATATTTGCAGAGCGCGGATACCGAGGAAGCGAAACTGGAAGCAATCAAACAAGCGGAGTCCATCTTTGAAGCCGAAGGCATCAAAAAAGAAGACATTCTGGCCGATGTCCGCAGCAACGCTTCTTTTGACCGGCTGAATGAGTATCTTCTGGCCGGCTATGCTCCAGGCGCTGAGGAGATTCAGACCGTATTCAATGAAGTGGGCGCGCTTTATCAAAAGAATTATGAAAATGACATCCCCCAGTATGAGTACATGACCCGGTTTTCCGGACAGACCAGCTGGTATACCCCGGCTGGCTACCGCGGTATTGTGCATATCCTCCTTCATGTGGATGAAGCCCTGCTTAAAAATTATGAAACCCTGAAGGCCGCTTTTGAAGAGCAGAGCCAGACGGCGGAAGTTCCTGTCGAGGAGGACGGCACGCAGGATGAGGCCGCTGAAACGCCTGCAACAGACGCTCCTGATACAGCTGAACAGGCTGCTGAAGCTTCAGAAACGAAAACGCCTGAGGTCGTCACCCAGGAGATGGTGGATCAGGCCAGACAGGCGATTTTTGACTCCAAAAAGGAAGACATCGCCCTGATCTATGACCGCCTCTCCCGCGGCGAAAGTTTTCTGGATCTCATCAAGGAATATGGCACGGACCCCGGCATGACGGTGGAGAGCAACCTGGAAGAAGGCTATCCGGTCCATGCCCAGTCCATTGTTTATGATCCCGTTTTTACCCAGACAGCCTTCTCGGAGAAGATGAAGGCGGTTGGGGATGTCAGCGATCCGGTTGTCAGTTCCTTTGGCATCCACATCCTGTACTATCTGCGGGATGTTCCGTCCGGGCTGATCCTCACCGACGCCGTCCGCCAGGAGATTGAGGACTACCTCATCATCAAGAAGACAAACGAGGTCTATGAGCAGTCTTTTGAAATCTGGAACACCCAGGAAACGGTTGTATACAACCAGGAAGCCATTGATGCGGCCAGCAAAGCCGCAGCGGAACTTGTGCAATCCCCGGAAGAAACGCCGCTTGAGGCGATTCCTGAAGACGAGGATCTTCCTGAGGATGCCGGAAACGGGGAGCAGGGCACAAATTAACGCTTGACAAATTCACACAAATATCCTATGATCATACTCGCGACAAGCAGAAGCTGCCCGCTTCTCACCTGACGGACTCGATTTGTCTGGTGCAAGAGCATGAATTCAATTTGAATTGGCGGGTTTTGCCCGCCAATTTATTTTATGGAGGTGCACAACAATCAGCACAGAACTGACAATCAACGAAGCGATCCGTGACCGTGAGGTGCGTGTCATTGGCGCGGACGGGGCCCAGTTGGGCATTATGCCCACCGAGCAGGCCATCCGCCTGGCTGAGGAACAAAGGCTTGACCTGGTCAAGATTGTTCCCAAGGCGCAGCCGCCCGTCTGCAAGCTGATGGACTATGACAAGCACCGTTTCGAGCAGGCCAAGCGTGAGAAGGAGATGCGTAAAAATCAAAAAACCATCTCTTTAAAAGAAGTGCAGCTGTCCGCCACCATTGAGGAGAACGACATTCAGGTAAAGGCCCGCAACGCCATCAAGTTTTTGAAGGCGGGAGACAAGGTCAAGGTCACCATTCGTTTCCGCGGTCGCCAGATCACCCACAGCGAAATCGGCTACAAGGTCATGAAAGAGTTCGCGGAGCGGCTCAGTGACATTTCCACGATTGAGCGCATGCCCAACCTGGAAGGACGCCACATGATCATGATCCTTGTACCCAAAACAGAGAAACCTGCTAAACAGGAAAAAGAATCACAGCCGCAGAGTTAATTCTCTCACCGGCACAAGTAAGGAGGGCATTGATATGCCAAAAATGAAATCCCACCGCGGCGCGGCCAAACGGTTCCGCGTCACCAAATCCGGCAAGGTCAAGCATAAGAGCATGAACCTTGGTCACATCATGACCAAGAAAAAGACCAAGCGCACCCGTCAGCTCCGTGCCGGCGGTTTCCTGGCCAACAAAAAAGAAGCGGCCACCATCCGCTTGCTCATTCAGCAGTAATCTGCGCTTTTTAAGGAGGAATCAAAATGGCTCGTATTAAAAGGGCAGTCAACGCCCAGAAAAAGCGTCGGAAGATGCTCAAGTTGGCAAAAGGTTATTATGGCGCCAAATCCAAACAGTACCGTGCCGCGAGTGAACAGGTCCGCCGTTCACTGCGTTATGCCTATATCGGCCGGAAAATGCGCAAGCGCGATTTCCGCCGCCTGTGGATCGTCCGCATCAACGCGGCAGCCCGCCTCAACGGCATGAACTACTCCAGCCTCATCAACGGCCTGAAACGCAAAGGCATCGTCATCAACCGCAAGATGCTGGCCGACCTGGCTGTCAACGACGCCAAGGCCTTTACCCAGCTGGCTGAACAGGCAAAAACCGCCTGACCAACTGCCTAAGATTTTGAACCGCGGCTCAAAACCGCGGTTTTTGCGTGTCAAAGAAGTGTCTGCGGACACTTCTTTGAGTTGGGAAGAACGGGAATTTCTGTCTGTTCTCGTCGCTTTGCATTGCGCTCCCGCTTCCTGACACTGAGAAGTCAGGAAGCTAACGCTTCATGAAAGCATGAAAGCTCCTCTCCCTTGTAAGCAGGCTTATAAGGGGTCCCGGTCGGCAGAAATTCGCGGAAAGTTTGGGCTAAAGCCCAAACCTGCGGCACCGCACATGTCGCTGCCGCAGAAAACCATCGGAGGGTTTCACCCTCCGATACCTCCCTGAATGTCGTTTTTTGACAGTCTGCCGCAGCTCAAAATTGCGGTTTCTTTCTCTTTAATCATTTTTGCGGCTTCATGTTTTCATGTTTTACATAAAAAACTTGCGGTCTATTTTTATGTTGTGCTATAATTCAACAAGTTAGAACTTTATTATCACTAAACATACAGAAAGGGTGAAGCCTGTGTTGCGGATGCACGTTTTTTTGGTCGGTATGTCTGGCGGTGGAAAAACCACCCTGGGCCGCAAGGCCGCCGCAAATCTGAATTTGCGTTTTGTGGATACTGATCAGCGCATCAGCGATTTGATGGGTCTTTCTGTTAACGAGATTTACGAAACCTTTGGCGAGGCTTTTTTTCGCAATGCCGAGTCCGGGGTCCTGGTCGAATTGGTCGGGGAAGCGCCCTGCGTGATTTCAACTGGCGGCGGTTTGCCCACGGTCAAGGAAAATGTGGTGCTGATGCAAAACCACGGCATCATCATCCATGTCGATCGTCCCCTGGATCAGATTCTCTCCGACATCAAAATTGACCGCCGCCCCACCTTAAAAGATGGGGGACGGGAGGATGTCATTCTGGAATATCGCAGGCAAATCGGTTTTTACCGCGCCTGCGCCGACTACACCCTTGACAATTCCTTGGGCTACGCGGTGGGCGTAGCCAAACTGACGGAGATGATCCAGGGCTTCATGTAATTTTTCTCTTTCATGTAGTTTTTCTCTAAGGAAGCTGATGCTCCTTTTTTCTGGCACTGTGTTTGTCTTGTGCCGATTAATGGTTGAGTTAAAACCTGCTCATATCGCCATGCACAAGGCCGCCTACCCTGGCGATCTCATGGGGCACCTTTTCTTCCACAAACCAGCGGTTGCAGTCTTCCAAAAACAGATAGGTTTTCCTCTGCGCGATACGGATGGTATAGCGCAGGCCGTTTCCGCCTGCGTTTACCGCAACGGCCTGGCGGGCTTCCAGCACCTTGTCGACCGGATACACTCTTTTGTGAAAAACCAGGCAAAGGGGATTGACTATGCCCAACTCATCAGTTTCGTGCTCCACCTGCACATAAGTTTTGATTGCCATGCCGCACTCACCTCCACACCCACTATAACAGGAACATATGTTCTCGTAAAGGGAAGGAAAAAATGACCAATGAAGCCAAGCAATGCAGAAACAGCAGGAACGTCTCATAAAGAAAAAAGACAGGCAACAAAAAACCCCTGCCTTAGCAAGAGTTTTTCTGTGGAGCTGATGATGGGACTCGAACCCATGACCTCCTCCTTACCAAGGAGGTGCTCTACCTCCTGAGCTACATCAGCACGCAAGCGGTAGTATATCCCATCAATGAAAAAAATGCAAGGACAGATTTGAAAAAAATGAACATTCTGAAATTTCTTTGTAAATTCACATGAATCCGACAAATATTCTTTGTTTTGTCTTGCTAATTGCCTGATAATATGCTAATATTCAACCACTTTAAGAACGAATGAGGATGTAAAAAACGAGTTGAAACGATGGCCCTTGTTTAGCTGCTATATCACGACCGCTCTGTCAACAAAAAAGAAACGAAAGACTTATATGCAATACCGCTGACCTGGGGACGGCTTGATGTGGATGTTGTTTGCTGAGATGGCGAAACAGATGAGTAGTGCAAATTGATAAAAATGGTCTGTTCCGTTCAGTGAGGCTGGATTTTTCAGCCGGATATTCTCGGTCATTGTAAAACACTGCCTTATTTCAAGGAGGAAATTGTGTCTGAATCAGAAAAATTAAACCAAATGACAGTCCTGGAGCTGCGGAGGTACGCCAGGGAGCAGGGGGTCACCCTGTCCAACCTGACCACCAAGGCGGCCATTGTTGAGCGCATCCAGAAGGTGCTGGCTGAACGCGGTTCCCAGCCGACTGAAGAAAAAGAAGCGCCTGTCAGAAAGAGCAGGATCCCTGTTCGTCAGGCAACCATCGTTGCTGATGATGCCGATGAAATTGCCGATTCGACTCCCCGCCCCGCGTTTACGCCGCCGAATGTGGACAAAAACCGCACCTCAACCGGCAAGCTCAAGCCTGCTTTTACCCTCCAGGGGTCGCGGGCCTGGCACAATCCCCAGCCCTATGTCCAGACCCAGCCGCAGGCGTCGCGCTATGCGCCGCAGATCACCCAGGGCATCAACACCATTCCACGGGACAATGATCCGACCGGCGGCGGTCTTTATCCGCCCCCCCGGGTCAAACCGGCGGTTCCAAGAACGGTCAGCCGCTTTGGCCCTGCGGCGGCAAGCACGCCCTCAGAACAAACCGAAAATGCTTATCAACAGGCTCAGGAGCAAAGGACTTTTTCGCGCGGCCTGGTGTCCGCAGAGCGCAACAGCGCTTTCCAAAGCAATGCCTTCCGCTCTGCCTTGCCGCAGGTTCCGCAGCCTCCCTATCAGGAGGAAGCGCCTGAACCGAGCCTGCCGATCCCTGAACCGTCGCTTGCGGAACCGGATGCTTTGCATGAGAACAAACTGGCCACCCAGGTGGTAGATTTGCTTGCCTCAGGGGAACTTGGGGATGGCGCGGGCATTCTTGAGATCCAGCCGGATGGCTATGGCTTCCTCCGCACCGGCAATTTGCTGCCCGGACGCAATGATATCTACATTTCCAACACTCAGATTCGCCGTTTCTGTTTGCGCAATGGCGACTATGTTGCGGGCAAAACCCGCAAACAGCGCGAGACGGACCGTTACGCGGCCATGGTCTATATTACCAACATCAATGACGAAGAAGCTGAAAATGTGCTGAAAATCTATGGTTCTTTAACAGAATCCCAGCGCAGGCCTGAGTTCGATGAGTTTACTCCTGTTTATCCATCCCGGCAAATCAAACTGTCCAACCGGGAAGAGAACGATCTGGTTCTAAGAATGATCGACCTGTTTGTTCCCATCGGCTTTGGCCAGCGCGCCATGATCGTTGCCGCACCCAAAGTCGGCAAGACCACCATTCTCAAAAAGATCGCCCTGTCCTTGAAGCGCAACCATCCGGATGTCCATACCATGATGCTTCTGGTGGATGAGCGCCCTGAAGAGGTGACCGATCTGAAGGAGACCGTCGGCGGAGACATCTTCTATTCCACCTTTGACGAGCCGCCGGAGAACCATGCCAAGGTCAGCGAGCTCACCCTGGAGCGGGCCATGCGCCTTGTTGAACAGGGCAAGGATGTCGTGATTCTTTTGGACAGCCTCACCCGCATGTCCCGCGCTTACAACCTTCTGATGCCAAGCACCGCCAGGGTCATGACCGGTGGCCTTGCGGCCGGCGCCATGAACAAGCCAAAGCGGTTTTTTGGCGCAGCGCGCAACATGAAGGAGGGCGGCAGCCTCACCATCATCGCCACTGCCCTTGTGGATACCGGCAGCCGCATGGACGGGGTCATCTTTGAAGAGTTCAAGGGGACGGGCAACATGGAACTGACCCTGGACCGCAGCCTGTCAGAGCGCCGCCTCTTCCCGGCTGTCAGCCTCTTAAAAAGCGGGACCCGGCATGAGGAATTGCTGCTTACTGAGAAAGAACTGGATGTCACCACCAAAATCCGCGGCCATTTCTCCGTATCCTCTGATCAGGAAGCCATCGCTCTGGTCCTGTCCATGCTGGAAAAATCCCGCGACAACGACGAGTTTGTTGAGCGCTATGACGACTGGATGAAGCTGATGCGCGGCAATGTCTAAAGGAGGGATCATTCATGAATTATCAGGTTCTGGGCAAAAGTGAAACCGGGCAGGAGGCTGTTCTCCTCACCATTCAAAACAACCGCGGCTTGTCGGTCACGCTGTGCAATTTTGGCGCCAGGCTGGTCGCTGTCAACGTTCCTGACCGTGATGGGAAGTTTGCTGATGTTTGTTTGGGATTTGACACCCT